>NZ_SNUP01000008.1:0-730 GCF_012027515.1 Thermococcus sp. ES12 | reverse complement strand
TTTAATGGTTGTTAAGACCACTGACAGAAGAGTGTTTGAGTCAATTGTTGATGGCCTTGCCAAGGCCATAAAGGAAAAGCCTGAGGATATTATTTGGTTCTTCCAAGTTAAAGATTTAATGAGCGAGATTGATAAGCCAATGAGTGATGAAAAGGCTTGGGAGATAATCATGAAGGATAAGAAATCAGTTAAAATGAGCACTACTGAACTTCTTGAAGTTGCAAGAAAAGAAGTGAAGAAGTTTAAGAGGATTGAGGCAAAGCTTAAGAAGCTTGGAGTGATTTGAATGCCTAAACTCAAGGTAGTTTTGGATACTTCTATTTTAATCAGTGCCTTAAAATCGAGAGATGTTAAACGTAGTCCTTCTTGGAAGATTTTAAGTCTTCTCAGTGAGGATAAGCTGGTTAATTATGGTTCTAAGGAGACTATTAAGGAAATGAAGGAAACACTTGCAATTATTGGTTTGCTTATTGGAAAGCCTGAGAAGGCTAAGGCTGTTTATCATTTGGTCTTAAATCATACTAAGCGAGTTTCTCCAAGAGTTCAATTTGAAGAAGATAGAGAACTTGTTAAGCTGGTTGGTCATGCTGATGATCTGACCTCCTCCCCGCCCTGAAGGGCGAGGCTTTCAAAATTCTCTTCCTAGGGAAGTTGCATTTTATAGGAAGAAAGAGCCGTTGCTAACTGTTCTTGTTTTTGTGAAGGTTTATAGAAAATTGTGGATTTTTGT
>NZ_SNUP01000098.1:0-423 GCF_012027515.1 Thermococcus sp. ES12 | reverse complement strand
AAACGGAAACACCCTTTTCTAAAAGCTTCTCGGCAAAGCTAAGCCCATCAATCCCTGTTTTAACGAAGAGGTAAAACGCTCCATCGGGCTCGTAAAATTCAAATGTCCCCTTCAGTATTCTTGAAGCAAGTTTTACCCTCTCTTCGTAGATTTTAACAACCTCCTTTTTGACCTCTTCTCTAATTTCCAATGCTTCAACTCCAGCCCTTTGAATAAAGATTGGAACACAAGTTGTTGTTACCTCTAAAAACTTCTGCATAGCTTTAATATCTTCTCTTTGCGCTATTGCATAGCCTAATCTAAATCCTGTCATGGAGAAGAGCTTTGAGAAGCCCTTAATAGTCACAACGTTGTCGTAAATCTCTCTCGCTGGTGTGAAGGGTTTAAAAGCTATGTCAGCGTAAATTTCATCGGCTAAAACTT
>NZ_SNUP01000097.1:0-424 GCF_012027515.1 Thermococcus sp. ES12 | reverse complement strand
AAAGTATGATTGGATGGTAAAATCATCAGAACTCCAATTTATCCCTATTATTTGAATGCACAATGTTCATATATCATAAATGTTTATACAGTAAGGAGGAGGTGATATTTTGGCAATTATGAGGTTATGGCACGGGGGAGTTCCTATTAAGAAAGCTGATGAGTATGAGAGATTTTTGGTTGAAAGAGCAGTACCGGATTATAGTTCTGTTGATGGTTTGCTAAAATTATGTTTCACACGAAAAGATGAGGACAAAGTGGCTCATTTCCTTCTTGTAACCATCTGGGATTCTATGGAGTCTATTAAAAAGTTCGCTGGTGAAAATCCAGAACTTGCGAAGTATTATCCAGAAGACGACGAATTCTTACTGGAAAAGGAGAAATACGTTTCCATGTATTATGTGTTTTATGAGAAGTAATTAATG
>NZ_SNUP01000096.1:0-424 GCF_012027515.1 Thermococcus sp. ES12 | reverse complement strand
TCTCTCTTCCTTTTCAGCAAGTTTGTTAGAGATAAAAAAGTTAGGATTGGAGTTTTAATTGGGCTGGCAGTTTTGGGAATATTTGTACTCTTCTACCGCTTTGAGGCTTTAAAAGACCTCTCCACAGGATTTGGGATTTTCAAAGAAGCCCCAATCCAAGAAACTCAGCCTTCAAGTTTCAACGATCTATGGAAAGCGTTTTCAATTTCCCTATTCTTAATCCCGCTTTTCTTTTTGAGGTTTTATCCCAACAGAACAAGCATAAGCGATTTCCTGGTTTTGGGCCTTATCCTCCCAAGTCTCTACATGATCAAAACATGGACAAGGTTCCTGTTCATAGGATCAATGGCGATAGCACTAATGGCCGGAATTGGAGTTGTAGAACTTTATGAGATCTTAAAACCCCAGCTAAACGAAAGAAAAC
>NZ_SNUP01000095.1:0-426 GCF_012027515.1 Thermococcus sp. ES12 | reverse complement strand
CCGATCTAGATTTCTTTTAAATCTTCCAAAAAATTCAATAAGTGTTCCCTCTTCACATGTGGCATCATGACTATTCTTATATATCCTCTGTGAGCACTTATCCCCCAGCCTCTCGCTTTAAGTTCTGCTTCGATTTTCTTGAGCTTCTTTGAACCAAAAGATACTATGTTAAGCATGGGGTTCCTTATTAAATAAACACCACCCAAAGCTTTTATTCGGTTCGCAAACCATTCAGCATTCTCCATAGCTTCTTTGACAATTCTTTTATAACCTTCAAATCCAAGATGTTTAAGAAGAGCCCAAACCGCTATCGCATTTGCCCCAGGCCTTGTACCTGTTATTGTGGCTTGGAATATTTCACCTCCTGCCAAATAAGGGGCTAAGACATTAATCGCGTCCATGTATTCCTTTTCTCTAAATATTATC
>NZ_SNUP01000094.1:0-426 GCF_012027515.1 Thermococcus sp. ES12 | reverse complement strand
TGATGCAGTGAAGTTGTGTGAAACTCTCTGCTCCAGTCAACGCTGAATCCAGCTCTAATGAATGTCTCCTTTGCTGCTTTCATGAAGTATTTGACGATGTTTATTGGATCCTCAAACGTCCACAGAATATCTTCCGGCACTTTGTAAACATCTCTGTAAACAAAAATCGTCTGAGGATCGCGGTGCTTTATTCTTTCGGCAATTCCAACTATTGGTGAACCTGTGATGTGCCATGCCATTGGGAACAAAACATTGTAACCCTGCATTCTCTTGAATCTCGCTATAACATCTGGGATTGTGTACGTCCTTGCGTGTCCAACGTGCAGATGCCCTGATAGGTATGGGAAAGCAACTGTGATGTAGAACTTTGGCTTATTTCTATCTATCTTTGGCTCAAAGATTTTCTCTTCGTTCCACTTCTTCTGC
>NZ_SNUP01000093.1:0-427 GCF_012027515.1 Thermococcus sp. ES12 | reverse complement strand
CTTCTGGCCCGCTAAGCCCAAGACCCTTAAGAACTAGTGCAGTAAAAAGCAAACTCATTATTGTAATACCTGACACTGGGTTGTTTGATGATCCCACAACACCAGCAAGGTATCCAGCAATAGAACTTCCAAAGAACCCGACAATAAGCATTATGACCGCCATGACGGCTGCTATCCCGACAGAATCTATCAAGTTGGCATATAGAAGGAACAATGGCACTACAAATGCTGCTATTAACATGAGTACTGTGGTCATTGGCATGTCTTCTTCAGTTCTAAGGATTATTTCACCACTTTGTTTTCTTTTGGTTGCTTCAAGCCCGGCTTTTATACCTCTTGAGATTGGTCCTCTAAGTTTTATAAGGCTCCATAGGCCACCAACGACCATTGCGCCAACTCCCATGTACCTTATCTTAGTACTCCATGT
>NZ_SNUP01000092.1:0-427 GCF_012027515.1 Thermococcus sp. ES12 | reverse complement strand
AATTTGTAAATCTCCGACTGAACCGCTAAAGTCTGATAGATTAGCACCAAACTGGAACCAGCCTTGATACTGCGGTTCTCCAGAATCTCTCTTAACTAAAGTTCCTAAGAATTGCGTAACTACTTGACCGCCAAACTTGATTTTCAAGTCTTTTATATAATCGCTTGTACTATCCATGTCCATTGCAAAGTAACCAACAAGGAAAATCTTTGAAGCCGTTGGTAACTGATAACCGCTTTGTGTAAAGACTTCTGTTCCGTTGGTGGTATTATTTCTGTAACTATATCCACCAGCTTGAATACTGAATGCACTTGAAATAGTTCCACCGCTCCAGCCTTGAGATGTTCCATCGTCAAAATTCCAAACCTGATGAACTGTCCAATTGGCATTGTTTTTGAAATCAACGATATAGACGTCTACAGGCCAC
>NZ_SNUP01000091.1:0-428 GCF_012027515.1 Thermococcus sp. ES12 | reverse complement strand
GTGTTCTTCCGATCTACCACATCCTCTTATTTTGACTCCCGGAATATTTTTCACAGCATTTATTTTAATTGTGCCTGCGATCTTTGCTGATTCGAAACTAAAGACATATCCAAAAATAACAATAGGATGGGGTTCTTTGCTGGCCCTTTATGTTAACTATCTTCTCATAATCAATGCTAAGAATTGGAAGCCATATGAGCTAACAGTATTCTATACACTAGTTTTTTTACTGCCAATTTTGGGGTATTATAGATTCAAACCCTTTGAAAAGATATATCTTTTCCCAGTGTTTGCCCACATCTTTGATATAGGCTCTACAATTGTTGCAATCCACTATTATGGTTATAGAGAAGTACACTGGCTGGAGAATATCTTGGTTCAAAAGTTTGGGGCTTTTGTCTATTATCCGTGGATAGTGTTCATTCTTG
>NZ_SNUP01000090.1:0-428 GCF_012027515.1 Thermococcus sp. ES12 | reverse complement strand
TAAGTTGTCCTCTTCAATGATTTCCCACTTAATTTTTGGGGAGAAATCATAAGCTTCGGAGATTATTTTTAAAGCCTCTACAGCCTTTGGGAGATTTTGTTTGTAGGCATTTTCTAGGAAAATGTAAATTTCATCGGGTTTGTATCCATTCATAACTGTAGCATAGTATGCGTTCACCATGGCCCATGTGGATCTTCCGAGCATTGTTATGTATGCTTTCATTCTCCTCACTTTAGTCTATAAGTATGAGACCATACAAAACACTTTCGGAAAAGTCTAGATTCACGATAGTTGAGAGTTCTATTCCGATTGCGTCGATTGAGGGCCTCACTTTCTCTGGCATTTTGCATTTTCTACTTTTTTCAAATTCACATTCTTCGCATAGGTTGCAATTTCCAGGAAAGAAGGCTATTGCATAGAAATTTCCA
>NZ_SNUP01000089.1:0-430 GCF_012027515.1 Thermococcus sp. ES12 | reverse complement strand
CAATATCCACAAGCCTCTTTGGTCTATACTTCTCAGTCCACGGGAGCATTTACACTCACCTAATCCTTGCCAAGCAATGTAAATTGAGCAAGCAACGCTTCAAGTTGGATCATTTCATTGGAACCTTCAACAAGTCTAAAGTTGTATTCACCAATTTTATCTGCGAGGGCCACTTTCTTTGGTTCACTTATTGGAAGGTTAAACACTTCTTTGTGCATCTGTATAAGAACATCCTCTCCGCTCAATCCTTGTTTAAGAAGAATTTCTCTTAGCTTGTCCCTAGCTTTAAGGAAATTTCCTTCCAAAGCGAAAAGCATCATCTCCCTCACATCCTCTGGACGAGCTCTACTTGCCACTAAGAAAACGTTTTCATCAGTGATCTTTACGTCCAAAGCCGCAGCTGCTTGAAGTACATTTATAGCCCTTCTCA
>NZ_SNUP01000007.1:0-787 GCF_012027515.1 Thermococcus sp. ES12 | reverse complement strand
ATATCAATCATTCCACATCACCTAACTGATTTTAGCAAAATCTGATTTTAGCAAAGGCTGATTTAATGAAAGGAAAGAAAAGGAATCAAAGAACTACAAGCTCATGGCTTATGTATCTCACAGTTCCGTTAGCTGTTGGCTTCAATGCAAGCTTGAAAACTCCCAAGTCCGCACTTATGAGGTTAAGTCCACCGTCCACGACTTCCTTGTCAAAGTCTATAATGCTAACACCTGTTAGGATGCTGTCCAACACGTATTCAATTTTATCCAGCTCTTGTCCAGTTGTCCAGTCCACCTTCATGATCTCAATCTTTCTTGGTTTAGTCTGCATTATTGCATACTTGTCAATAATATCAGCTCTTGCATTGCTTGAATCATAGATAGTTATGAAGCCTCTCCATGCAATTGCTCCCACCGGAATGTCCAAAATCTCTTCAAGCTCAGTTGAAGAATTGAATGTAGTCTTTTTAACCCAAACTTTTGGCTCAATGAATTCACCGTTGAAGTAGGCATACCACTCTTCTGGATCGGCAAATAGTAACTTATCAAGTGTAACTTTGACAGTTGCATCGCTTATTGTGACATCAGTGGCAACAGTAGTATTAAATTTAACGCTAAGTGATAAGTTCTCCTTGGCAACCGCATGTATATAACCGGCATCTAGGAATAGCATAAAGGTAACACTTTGTGTTCCTGAAGCTCCAACGCTTATTGACTGGGAGAGATCAATTCCCTTTGAAGCTGAATCGTAATAATTCATTATTGCGAGATCAAGACCGCTTAAAGC
>NZ_SNUP01000088.1:0-430 GCF_012027515.1 Thermococcus sp. ES12 | reverse complement strand
TTGGAGTCGCTCCACCAGTCGTAATGTGGGTAAAGCTTAAAATTGTAGCACCCTTTGCTGCATTTTTGAATTTCAGCACAGTCAACCCGCATATAGCTTCTGTTTGTGAGCCTCTTGAAAAGAAATACATTCACCTCTGGTTCCCAAGTAACTTCTTCTGGAACCGTGAAGTTCAGGCTTCCGCTTATTGTAAAATTCTATTCAAGCGCTTTAAACTTCAAGCTTCTGATCAAGAGATAGTAAAAGGTTCCGTTTTCAGTCATTTGGCTCAAGTTGGCTCCTTTGAATAAGACGCTCAGAGAATAGTTTTCTTTTGAGTTCCAGAATAAATCTGTCGAAATGTAGAGTGTGTAATCGCCAGCAAAGGAAATCCTCGTTTTGTTCAGAATAGATACTATAAACCTAACGGCACTCTGATTAATCTCTGACC
>NZ_SNUP01000087.1:0-431 GCF_012027515.1 Thermococcus sp. ES12 | reverse complement strand
GTGAGAATGCGCATTAACATCATTAGGAATACCATGAGTAGCCCATCTTGTATGTCCAATCCCTCTCTTCCCTGGAAGTTGAGCAAGACCTAGTCGCTCTTTAAGTTCATTTATTTTACCCGCTCCTTTTTTTATAAAGAGTTTTCCATCTTCCGTTACTACACCAACTGAGTCATATCCTCTATATTCAAGCCGTTTGAGGCCATCAACAAGAATTTCAGCAGCTTCTTTCTCTCCAATGTATCCTATTATTCCACACATTTCACTGCCCCCTCATTTGCACTGTAAATCGTAATCTTCTAATAACAATTAAAAGGTTTCCCTAAAACCTTTGCTACATCTGATCCAAGTTCGGGGCAAGCATCTGCTTTTCGATTAGAATAGTTCAAAACAATTTCTATCCATTTTAAGTCTCTGAAAATTAGAGATTA
>NZ_SNUP01000086.1:0-432 GCF_012027515.1 Thermococcus sp. ES12 | reverse complement strand
GTGAGCTGGAATGATAATTTAAGGAAAAACATTACAATGGTCTTCCAAATTCCCGTGATGTTTAACACTACCGTTTTTAAGAACATAGCATATGGGTTAAAAATCAGGGGATACTCAAAAGAGGAGATAAAGAAAAAAGTTGAGGAAGTTTTAGAGCTGGTTAGACTCCAAGGTTATGAAAATAGGAGGGCAAAATATCTTTCAGGAGGAGAAAAGCAACGAGTTGCCATAGCAAGAGCAATTGTCCTCGAACCAAAGCTTTTACTTATGGACGAACCGACCGCAAATTTAGATCCAACAAATTCTGCTATAATCGAGGAAATAGTTAAAGAAATAGTTAAAGAAAAGGAAACTACAATACTCTTTTCAACTCATAATCTATTCCAAGCAAAACGATTAGCCCACAGAGTGGCCCATATATACAAAGGAAAG
>NZ_SNUP01000085.1:0-433 GCF_012027515.1 Thermococcus sp. ES12 | reverse complement strand
AAGAATGGCAAAGCTCATAGAAAGGGTAAATGGTCTAAAAGCTGGAAGGGATTTCTACATGGCACATGCTCCTGAGAGGGTAATGCCTGGAAGAATATTTAAGGAACTTGTTTATAACTCGAGGATACTCGGAGGTATAGATGAAAAGAGTGCAGAACTAGCCGAGATATTATACCGCTCTTTTGTAAAAGGGCAAATATTTAAAACGAACTCCACAACCAGCGAAATGGTAAAACTGATGGAAAACACTTTTAGAGATGTGAATATAGCACTGGCAAATGAATTTGCTCTCTTAGCTCACCAATATGGTATTGATATTTTTAAAGCAATAGAATTGGCTAATACACATCCACGGGTCAAAATTCACACTCCGGGAATAGGTGTTGGAGGTCATTGTTTGCCAAAAGATCCTTATTTATTACTAAGCTCTGCT
>NZ_SNUP01000084.1:0-434 GCF_012027515.1 Thermococcus sp. ES12 | reverse complement strand
ATGGAAATTTTTGAAGAAGACTCAGAATTTGCAAAGAGAAAACCAAAATATGTTGACCCGAGCTACTACGAGAAAAAACAAGAAGATGAAAAACTCAAAAAAGCAATCAAAAACCTAAAACTCAAAGGCAAAATTTAGAACTTCCTGTCAAGTATTGTTCTCAATTTCTTCCTTTCATCTTCTCTGAGCATTTTATTCAATTTGTCCACAAATATTGATGTAACTTCCTTATCTTTGATAGGATGCTGTTCAAACGGATCTTTCTTAAGGTCAAAGAGCCACTGAACACCATCATCTGGAGAGTATATGAGCTTATACCTTCCTACAATTAAAGCCTTTTTCTCATAACCATAACCAGCGGCCTCGGAGAGCAAAGGCCTTTTCTTGTTTTTAACCTCAAACAAGTTTTGCCCATCAAAAGTTAGACTATGAGA
>NZ_SNUP01000083.1:0-436 GCF_012027515.1 Thermococcus sp. ES12 | reverse complement strand
GTGTGGGTCATAATAATCCATAAATAATTTTATACGAAATTTATTTATATAATAAATTCGTATTTTGAGTGGTGATGCCATGCCTGAGTGTCCCTATTGTGGTAGGTGGTTTAGAACCAAGAGGGGACTTCAGCAACACATTGCCAAAAGTCATTCTGTAAAGATTCCATTTGGTGGAAGAATGATTGATCCTTCTACTATAGACATATTAGGCATGATGGAGAGAAGAGCCGAAAGGGCCAAGAGAAGGAAAAAGAAGGGTTTCTCTTTGTGGTGAGGGCTCATGGTCTTCGGTAAGAAAAAGAAGGGTAAGAGGATTCACAATCCGAAGACCCACAAGTACTATCAGCTCGGTCCTGATGGGAAAATTAAGGGCAAGTGGAGTAATAAGGGAAGGAAGAAAAAGAAGTTTGGCCTTTTCTGAATTTAATTTTTA
>NZ_SNUP01000082.1:0-436 GCF_012027515.1 Thermococcus sp. ES12 | reverse complement strand
CCGGCGTTCCAGTTCCGAGAGATGTTGTTGTTCCAGCTGGTCCAACTCCACTGTCACCAGGTCCAGTTGTCGGTGAGATGCAGGCTTTAGGAATTCCAGCCAGGATTGAGAGAGGTAAGGTTACAATCCAAAAGGACACAGTTGTTTTAAAGGCTGGGGAGATTATTACCCCACAATTGGCAAACATCCTTAACAAGCTTGGCATTGAACCTCTTGAAGTCGGTCTTAACTTGTTGGCAGCTTATGAGGATGGAATTATATACACACCAGAAGTCCTTGCAATTGATGAGGAAGAATACATAAACATGCTCCAACAGGCTTACATGCATGCATTCAACTTGTCAGTTAACATAGCATATCCAACAGCCCAGACAATCGAGGCAATTATCCAAAAAGCATTCCTCAACGCAAAGAGCGTTGCTGTGGAGGCTGGATA
>NZ_SNUP01000081.1:0-436 GCF_012027515.1 Thermococcus sp. ES12 | reverse complement strand
AAAAGAGAAATGTTGAGATTAAGGAAACTCTCAGGCTTTTAGAGTTCATTAAAAAATTAGACTCACCAAGAATAGAATTTTTATTTGGCCCTCATGCCCCGTACACCTGTTCTCCAGAGCTTTTAAAATGGGTTAGAGAGAAAGCTAATGAAACAGGGAAAATGATAACCATTCATCTGAATGAGACAAAAAGCGAAGTGCGGGATATAAAAGAAAAATATGGAATGACTCCAGTTGAATTCTTAGATGAACTTGGATTTCTCGGGGATGATATCATAGCGGCCCATGGTGTTTGGTTGAGTGATAAAGAGATTGAAATTTTAGCCAAGAGGGGGGTAACGATAGTTCATAATCCTGCAAGCAACATGAAACTTGCTAGCGGTGTCATGCCCATTGAAAAGCTCCTAAAAGAGGGCGTTACCATTGCCCTTGGCAA
>NZ_SNUP01000080.1:0-437 GCF_012027515.1 Thermococcus sp. ES12 | reverse complement strand
GTATCATATTTTATCTCCAATTCATTACTGCATTGGCGCTGGCTTACCTAAGCATCAAAACAATTTTGGACATTACTCTTGTGGAGAAAGTCTCTCTAGCCACTAACATTTCAAATGAATCTTTTGATATTAAACCTGGAGTCTTCATATCAGAAAAAATTCCAGAAATATTCATCGAGAGTGGATTGGTTTTCTCACGAAATAACTCCAGAAGAGAAGGGTGGTTTTGGATAACTAAGCTCAATGCTCCAAATGCTATATATCCTACTAATCTACCAAAGATGTTAGATATAATTGTAAAATACATGAAAAACGCAAAAGAAGAAGGAAGACATCCGATAATTGTGATTGATAACCTTGAGTACTTGATTATGGAAAATGAGTTTGAAACAGTTCTGAGGTTTTTAAGTGTATTGAGAGATTATGCTGTTTTACAC
>NZ_SNUP01000079.1:0-437 GCF_012027515.1 Thermococcus sp. ES12 | reverse complement strand
TATGAAATAAAAACGATACAGTTGCTAAATGGGTTACTATTAAGTTCAACTAATAATCGATAGCTAAAAGGTAGATAAAAAACAAAAATTTAATTATCACTTTGTAGCATTTTGTATAGACTGATTTACAAGTTCTGTTAACTTTGAAGCACTTTGGTTAACGACTTCACCAGTTGACTCCCCAGCACCTCTTAAGTACTTCAGCACAATCGCGATTATAATCAATGCTGCAGCGATCATAAACAAATACTCAATTGCACCCTGAGCCTTCCTCCTCATAACATCCACCCCCATTGACGTCTTTCATCAATTTTAATAGGAAAAAGGTTATATATCTTTTTGCTCAAATCTGAGACGATTATACGCAATAATGATTATTCAAGGTGTCATAAATGGTATTAAAAATTTTCCAATCGGAATCTGCAAATATTGGAGAA
>NZ_SNUP01000006.1:0-983 GCF_012027515.1 Thermococcus sp. ES12 | reverse complement strand
CCGAGGAAGGTTACTCCTCCAACGCGCAGGTGGACTATCTTCTCGCTCCCCAGGTTTTCAATAATCTCCACCATTGCTCGAACCATGTTCTCGCCGGGAACCTTCACTTGAGCGAACATTGCGTCGTAAATGTCCTCAGGGCGAATTCCGAAGATTACCTCCTTCCCGATTAAGTTCTCCTCACGGAGAACTTCAACTTGGTCTGGCAAGAGTTTCAGCTTGAATTCCCCGAAGTCGGCGAAACCGTCCTCGGTTATCGTCGCGTTCATGAAGTTCATTGGGGGTGATCCGATGAAGCCGGCGACGAAAGTGTTCGCTGGCTTGTCGTAAACTTCATCCGGCGTGCCGACTTGTTGGAGTACTCCAGCGTTTATGACTGCAATCCTGTCGCCCATGGTCATTGCTTCCACTTGATCGTGAGTCACGTAGATTGTGGTGACTCCGAGTTGTCTTTGGAGTCTCTTGAGTTCGGCGCGCATTTTCACTCTGAGTTTAGCGTCCAGGTTGCTCAGGGGCTCGTCCATGAGGAAGACCTGGGGCTTCCTCACTATCGCCCTGCCCAGGGCAACCCTCTGCCTCTGACCACCGCTCAGCTCCCTCGGCTTCCTCTTGAGTAATTCCGTCAGGCCGAGGAGTTCTGCGACTTCCCTGACGCGTTGGTCGATTTCTTGTTTTGGGACTTTTCTGAGTTTGAGGGGGAAGGCTATGTTGTCGTAGACTGTCATGTGGGGGTATAGCGCGTAGCTTTGGAAGACCATTGCGATGTCCCTGTCTTTGGGGGGGATGAAGACGCCTTTTTCTGGGTCTGCTACTAATTTGTCTCCGATGTAGATTTGGCCTTTGGTGGGTTCTTCTAAGCCTGAAATCATTCTCAAGGTGGTTGTTTTTCCGCAGCCGCTTGGCCCGAGGAGGATCATGAATTCTCCGTCTTTCACATGAAGATTCATATCCTTAACGGCCGCAAAATCACCAAACATCTTCCA
>NZ_SNUP01000078.1:0-438 GCF_012027515.1 Thermococcus sp. ES12 | reverse complement strand
ATTGGAGCACTCACACAGACACCAGGCTTTCCACTTTCAGAGGAGCATGTCAAGGAAGTAATTAGGCTCAGCGTTCCAAAGAAGGCAGTTGATGTTAACATGAAGGCCTTCGAGCTTGGTGTCAAGGCTGCCAAGGAATTACTTGGACTCTAACGAAAGCTTTTTATTTTTCCATATCCAATTTTTAATCAATGCAATTGGTAAGAAAATGCACTCTTGCTGATAATATAAAACTGTTTTCTACTGAAGACTCAATTGTCTTAGTTGATAGAAAAGTACACTACCTTTTTGAGTGGGTTGACTATTATATTGAAGTCTTAGATGGGGACTTTGAAATTTTCTTTGGCAATGAAAAAGCCGAAAAGATTTCTGATAAGCTCTTTAAGTTCACATTCAGGAACTATATTGGAAAGTCCAGGCTTGAAATCAAGAAAAAGA
>NZ_SNUP01000077.1:0-439 GCF_012027515.1 Thermococcus sp. ES12 | reverse complement strand
CCATGCAGTTTTCGGGAAAGGAAGTCTTTGAACCTCTGCTTTTCTAATTTGCATTGGCAAGATGTTCCTCTTTTTGATAATTTCCTTTATCTGCATCCATCTCTTATCAAATCTCCTCGTGTGTCCAACCAAAAGCCACAATCCTTCTTTTTCTGCAACTTTAATCATCTTTTCAGCTTCTTCACTTCTTAAGGCGATTGGCTTTTCAACAATAACATGCTTGCCAGCTTTCAGTGCTTTAATTGCAATCTCAGCATGAGTATAAGTTGGGGTTAGAATTTCAACAACATCCAAATCTAAGTCAAGAAATTCGTCCAAATTTGTAAAATACTTAGCATTAAACTCTTTTGCAGCTTCTTTTGCTTTCTTTCCCTTAATGTCCATAACGGATACAACTTTTATTGTTTCGATGTTCTTAAGAGCATTTTTGTGGGCTAAA
>NZ_SNUP01000076.1:0-440 GCF_012027515.1 Thermococcus sp. ES12 | reverse complement strand
GGAATTGAAGTGCTTTTTGAGTATAGAATAAACTATCGCCCCGAGATTGCAAGTGCAGTAGTTAAGGGGATGGTGTTCTATCTGCCACCTCAAAAAGAGCAGATTGATGAAGTTCTCGATCTTTGGGAAAAGGAAAAGAAAGTTAGGCCAGAAATGTTTGCGGAGATTGTTAATTTCATAACAAACGAAATTACTCCGCTCTTGATGGTTGCTGCCAAGGACATGAAGCTACCTTACCATATTCCACTTCCAAGAGTTTCACTTAAGCCGAGGGAATGATGAATTTTGCCTTAATCGGAAACTTTATAACTTCTCTTTTCTACTTTTCAGTGGTGGTGACGATGAGGGGGGATGTAGTTTGCTTTACCTACCTCAGCAATACGAGTTTTTGAGAGCTTAAGTGAGAGACCGCTCTCTTCTAAGGAAATTGCCCGTCTGAC
>NZ_SNUP01000075.1:0-441 GCF_012027515.1 Thermococcus sp. ES12 | reverse complement strand
CGAGTGTAGGACCTGGACTCGAAGAAATTTTAGCTCTGGACCATAGCGAAGATTCTTTCGATTTCCAGGGTGATTAGAATGAAGACAATGAAAGGGGGGTTAAATATGATGAAAAAACCTCAGCTCCCAATTAGGAAAAAGGAGCGTGGAAATCGTAAAGATATGCTCAATTTCAGAATGATTAAAGCCTTTGATTTTTTTGAAAATATTTTGCTTGATTCAAAAACAAGAATTGAGTTTTCAACGATCATGAAAAAAGCTCAAAGGGAAGTGGATTATTATCGTATTGGCTTATTTGATGTTGATTCAGTGATTTATGATTATGCGGAAAGGAGGCTGAAAGCTCTTTTTGAATTGAAGACTAAAGAGCAGGTGAATTACATGAATGGTCATTTTACTTTTATGGAGTCACAATACATTGTTACAAAAGCATTAGCTGAA
>NZ_SNUP01000074.1:0-441 GCF_012027515.1 Thermococcus sp. ES12 | reverse complement strand
AATCGCTTCACTTTTTATATCTGCCGGAAGAGGTTGCGAAATAAGGAGTTCAAATGATTGTTCTATCTCTGATAACTTAACCATCTTTGCCTCTTGAAGTTCCTTTTGACGCTTTTCTTCTTCTAACTGTGCTTTTCTTTGCTCTGCCAAAGTTTTTACATCAATTTTCTCAAGTTCTTCTACGCTTTGAGCCCTGCTAATTTGATTTATCAGCTGTGTTTTCAAAGTATCATTTTGAAGTTCTCCGGTGAAGTATTTATTGACCTCCGCGATTTTTGCAAGTTTAGCCTCTTCAAGCTGTTTCGCTGCCCTATTTTGATAAGTTATGTACACCCCAACAACAACAGCTATGATAATTATCGCCAGAATAGAAGCACCAATAATAATCCTCCTACGTCTTTCCCTCTCTCTAAGTCTACCAAGTCTAGAGGGTTTTCTAGT
>NZ_SNUP01000073.1:0-441 GCF_012027515.1 Thermococcus sp. ES12 | reverse complement strand
TGAACTACTACGAAACCTGTTGGTTTTGGTATTTTGTCTAGGTTTGCAAGTCTTTCCAGATGTATATATTCCCTTTCCCTTCCAACATTGTGGGCTGGCCAGAGAACACTTTTATCTCCAGTTCTCTTGTATTCTTCTCCCATTACTTTAAATGCTCTATCAAATCCAAATGCATCAATCCCCATAACTTTCACGCCTTGGTCAATTATGTAAAGGGTTGCTTCTCGGCTCATTCCTGGGTGGGCTTCAAAATACTCTCTTGTTCCCCATTTCTTATCCCATCCAGTATGAATTAAGACGATGTCCCATGGTTGAAGTTTGTAATTAATTTTTTTCAAAGCTTCTTTCACGTCTTCTTCGGTTATAAGTTCTCCAGGCCCTTTATGTGTCATGTCTAGGACTACTCCATTTCCAATACACCATTCAAGAGGTACCTCATCG
>NZ_SNUP01000072.1:0-442 GCF_012027515.1 Thermococcus sp. ES12 | reverse complement strand
GCTCTCTAAGAAAGTTTATGCTTGCAATAAGAAGGAAGAGCACAAACAAACTAGCTAATATCTTTTCCACACGGGAGTATTCCACTTGTCTACACCTAAGTAAAAATATGTGTTTAAGGGATATAAAGAATTCGCAGAAAAAGAGAGAAATCAGGCACTTTCCTCTTTTATAAGTATTGCGTTTACAATACCCTCTTGGCCAGGTCTTGATGTCACTAAGGCTTTTCCAATTTCTGTTTGGATTATTGCACCTTTTGTGATAATGTTTCTTCTTACGTATTGCCTGTTTGCTGGGTTCTCAACAACGCTGATTATCTTTACTTTCTTGCCTTTTCCATTTTCAAAGACGTTTGCATAGAGTGCCTTAACCAATCTGACCTTTCTGTTACCCCCGTAGGTTCTTATGATCTTTCTTTCTTCCTTATCTTCAACCACCCTTGTA
>NZ_SNUP01000071.1:0-443 GCF_012027515.1 Thermococcus sp. ES12 | reverse complement strand
AACGACCAAAGGAAAGATGTTGCAAAGGACATTTTCTCACCTCATCTTTAGGTTCTAAACCTTTTGAGAGCATATTTCAACCTAATTCCATTACTCGCTTAGCTAAATTCCATTAAATACGTTTCTTTAACGAAAGGTTAAAAACATGAAATTTGACAAACATAAAAGTAATAAAGCTTTACATAAAATAGAACATTAAGCTGCAGGAATAGACTAAATTGTTCAATAATGCAAAAAATAATAATTTTGATCCTCAAAAATGTACAAACTCTAAAAGAATACTCCAAAAGAATTATAATAATAGAAAAAGGTCACTCTTCGTATTCTTCTATGGCACCAAACTTACACACTGTAGCACACACACCACATCCAACACACTTATTTGGATCGATTTTGTGAACTACTCTAGGTGCTCCTTCAATGGCATTTTGAGGGCAGTTTCT
>NZ_SNUP01000070.1:0-445 GCF_012027515.1 Thermococcus sp. ES12 | reverse complement strand
AAACCCAGTAATCTGTGAAGAAAACTCTTATTGTGGTTTCTTTGAATTCAAAGAGTCTAAGGGTAACGTTATTGGTAATTACACATCAGATGGAGTGATGTGGATAGGATATTTTTACTTTAAGGATGGGTTCATCGTTTACAGTGGAGATACAGATAGAATAGAAGTAACAACTTTCTCATATCATCTCAAAATAAAGTATTGGAAAAAAATTTACGAGAAGTATCTAGATTATACAGTTCTTGATCTTCTCGCGTCATATGCTGATAGGGACTATGCTTTCTTTTTTATTATAAACAGACATCCACGTACGAATGAGTGTGCACATCCTTGTCTTTACTACATTGAGTTCAACACCGGATCATTAGGAAAGATTTGTGATATAAAACCTCATTCACTCATAGGAGCAACTATTTTTCAGAATAGGATTTATGTAGCTACCCCT
>NZ_SNUP01000069.1:0-448 GCF_012027515.1 Thermococcus sp. ES12 | reverse complement strand
CTGAACAGCATACTCTTGTGCAAACTTTGAACCAGCTTTCATTGGAGTCAAGAGGACTTTCGAGAACTTGTAAACCCCATAAGCAATTAAACCTGCAATACTCAAACTAATAACTTGAATTTTCTCAAAAGTTCTCAATATTCTATCCTTCACAGATATTTTTCTTGGGAGAAGAAGTATCGGCCTTGGGGATGCACGATAAAGTTTAACTTCCTGCAGTCTTTTTCCATACTTTTTACCTACAACCTCGACTAATCCTACTTTGATCATTTTATCAATATGATATGAGACCGTTGAAAGGGGAAGATCTAGCTCTCGAGCAATTTCAGAAAGTGAGAGCGTTTTCTCCTGAAGAAGTCTCAGAATGGCCAGAGATTTCTCATTCATCAATATTTGAGCAAGCTCCTTAGCTTTTTCATCATCAACACTAATAGTCTCAAATTCCACA
>NZ_SNUP01000068.1:0-448 GCF_012027515.1 Thermococcus sp. ES12 | reverse complement strand
GCGTGTCTAACAACGGCAATGTATCTGCTGGCAATAAAGAACACCACTGATGAGGAGGTGATAGAATGAGGACTTCTCTTGGATTACTGGCTTTCCTCGGCTTCACGCTCTTCCTACTTGCAGCAATGATTAGCCTCAGGCCCTTTGGAGAGCCTCCTCACAGAGAGATGGATGATTGGTTCATAACCCATGCTCAAATTGAAGCCTCAGCTAACAACGTCGTTACGAGCATAGTCTTTGATTACAGAGGTTTCGATACTCTTGGTGAGGCAACTGTTCTGTTTACAGCAGTTTCTGGAGTTTTAATGGTGCTGCGTAGAAGGGAGGTGAAAGGATGACAACGACTATCATAAAGACTACAACCAAGATATTAGCACCCTTGATACTCATCTTTGGAAGCTACATAATCCTCCACGGTCACCTTACACCGGGAGGCGGTTTTCAGGGA
>NZ_SNUP01000067.1:0-448 GCF_012027515.1 Thermococcus sp. ES12 | reverse complement strand
TACTCCATTTGGGATTCCTACAATTTTCTCTTGAATCTCTGATATCTTCCATAACTCGGAATTTCTGGCATAATCTAAAGACGTCACAATTATTTTTTCAGCATTTTTCAATATTTGTTTCATTAGCATAGTCTTGTAAAACTTTAAAGGAAAATTCAACATCCCTGGTAATATCACATCATTATGATATGTTATAACATAATGGATGTTTCTTAACTTTTTAATGAAATGGATAAATTCTCCCCCGAAAAAGAAGGGATAATGCAAGTGAACTATATCAAAATCTTTTATTTCTCTCAGTAGTTGAGGAATAAAGGGGGCATTTCCAATTCTAAACAGTGGTTTAAATCTCTTAACAGTAATTATATCCGGATATTCATATTCTTCATCAGGATACCTGCTAGTAAAGACTGTAACTTCATGGCCTAACTTAGCAAGCTCTATAGCA
>NZ_SNUP01000066.1:0-449 GCF_012027515.1 Thermococcus sp. ES12 | reverse complement strand
AACTTTAAGTGCAGGGTCTCTAAGAAGACTATGAATGTTATACCTAGGGAAATCAATCCCAAAATGAAGACCTAGCTTTGGAAGGTACAAGTCCCCATCGACAGCTAAAGTTCTGTACTTATTTTTGGCAAAATAAACACTGAGATTTGAGGTCAAAGTCGTTTTTCCTGCCCCTCCTCTTCCAGTAACAACAATCACAACCATTTTAATTTTCACTTCCACACAACAACTTACTTGTTTTAATATTACCACGTCGTCATTATATATAAAAGTGCTGTTTGTTGAAAGAATGAACACAAATCCAAAAATAATTTTAAAAAGCAGAAATGAGACCAGATTAAGTTTCAATGTAATCATCAAGGGTTTTAGCTCTAACCATGATTGTAGCTTTTTCTTGACCATAGAAAACCTCAACCAAGCCATCAGATTCTAAACTTTTAAGAGTCTGA
>NZ_SNUP01000065.1:0-449 GCF_012027515.1 Thermococcus sp. ES12 | reverse complement strand
ATATGACTCACATGAAATCTGGAGCTATATGTTTCTAAGAGGTCGTATCCCAAAATTTCTCAGAGAGCCACTGTGGAGAGAACAACATTTCATAAGTAGATATGTTGATGTTATTATAACCGTCTCTAAAGGTGCTGCAGAGTATTTCCTTAGATTTTATCCAAAGATTCGATTAGTAAGAAATATGAAGCAGAGAAGAGAAAGCAAATGGGAACGTCCAGATAGTTCCATTCTGAGGGTAGTGTATATTGGCGGGTTTAACAAAAACCGTTGTATTCTGGAGCTTGTTGAGGCTATATTTAAAATTAGACATAAAATCGAGGGAATATTTGCAGGACCAGAAGTTAAAGGAATTTCTGATGTAATTGTGATGTATTCAAAGAATTTCCCCGTAAAGTATTTAGGATTTATACCAAGGGGGCAAGTTTTGAACGTAACCAAGAAAGGAA
>NZ_SNUP01000064.1:0-450 GCF_012027515.1 Thermococcus sp. ES12 | reverse complement strand
AGTTGGGGTTATTGGAAGGATTAACTTTGGAAGAAAGTCCTCATTGATGAGTAAGAAGTTCAAGTAACGTCTCACATCTAAATATCTCTCCTTCAAAAGACTTTCAAAGCTCTCCCTAAACTCTACTACAACATCGAGAAGTCCACCACATTCACAAAGCATACGAAACTTTTCATAGGTTTTTCCGCATTTTTGGCATTTTAGCATGTACTCACCACTGAAATTTATGCGAAGACTTTTATTTGCTTTTTGCAAAGCTTATGGTAGGGTGATGGAAATGAAGTTTGTATCAGCAGATAGACCCCAAACTGAGGAAGGATATCAATACCACATAGCATGTAAGCCGGGGGATGTAGCAAGATATGTTTTATTGCCTGGAGACCCAGAAAGGGTGCCTAAAATAAGTGCTCTGTGGGATGAGGCAAGGGAAATAGCTTTCCACAGGGAGTA
>NZ_SNUP01000063.1:0-450 GCF_012027515.1 Thermococcus sp. ES12 | reverse complement strand
TCTGTGTTTATTGACGCGCTCTTTGAGTACAAAGAAGATAGAACTAAGTTAGCTAAAAAGTTTTTTAGGGAAATTCAGGAGAAAAATCTCCCCATTGTAGAGCCGGATATTTTTAAAATAGAGCTCATAGGTCAGTTAGTTCGAAGGATGCCAAAGGAAGAGGCCATAACATTATATGAGCTCATTATTGGGAATGTAGAGATTGCCGAGACGGGTAAGCTTGGGGAAGTGTCTTTTGAAATTGCTTTTCAAACTGGATGTCGGGCTATAGATTCATTTTATATTGCGGTTTCCCATTCCACAAACAGTATTCTGGTATCAAATGACAAGTTCCAAGTTGACAGTGCAAGAAAGTACGGTGTTAAAGCGTTTTATCTCTTGGGCGAGTTCAATCAGATAGAGGAGACATTAAATAAGAATGGTGGTCAAAGTGAGTTTGATAATTCATCA
>NZ_SNUP01000062.1:0-450 GCF_012027515.1 Thermococcus sp. ES12 | reverse complement strand
TCGACGCCGTCTTCGACGGTTTCAAATACTGGAACTCCACATTTTTCGATTCTTCGTGCCATTCTCTCTGGATACCCTCCACCAGGAGCTACGAAAACTATCGGCTTACCATACTTTTGCAATACTGCAACCTTCTCAACTATTCCTTCGTCAAGAGCTGGGCTTTGGAACAATGCAATAACCACAAGAGCATCAACATTTGGATCTTCTAAAGCATACCTCATGGCAATCTCATACCTTGTGGAGGGTGCATCACCTATAATGTCAATTGGATTTTTATAGCTCATATGTTCTGGAAGCTTTTTCTCCCTAATAGCCCTCTCAAACTTTTGCTTTGTTTCTTCACTAAGCTCTGCAACTTTCATTCCAGCTTCAATTATTCCGTCACTCATCATAACTCCAGCACCGCCACCATTGGTAACTATTGCAATTCTATCGCCCTTTGCCGGC
>NZ_SNUP01000061.1:0-452 GCF_012027515.1 Thermococcus sp. ES12 | reverse complement strand
AATAACTCCAGAAGAAGGTCAAACGAGCTTTGACTATTATTTCCTTCAATATTACTTTGGAGGGGGTTCCAAGGTTTCGGGCTATAGAGTTTATGGGATCTCAGACAGCCCAGACAGGAGTAGTGTTTATTTCTTCCTAGATAATCAGACAGCTGTAGCTATATTTGGAGCACAAGGAGCTCAGGATTTACTCCAGAGGTGAAATCAAATGAATATTGAAGAGGTATTTTATAAAGTGGGTGAGTTTGTAGAATCAGCATGGGAAAAGATAAGAGAATTCATAAATCCAAGACCTCAAGAGAAGCCTCCGGCCTTTAAACTTCTGAGGAAAGTTGTAAAAAGAAAAGTTACAGTTCATGAATTATTAGTTCTAAAGCTTCAGTTAGCTTTTATCTTCTATTTGCTTCTATCCTTACTCCTCGTAGTTTTCTTGCCAAACGAGTTATATTTGA
>NZ_SNUP01000060.1:0-454 GCF_012027515.1 Thermococcus sp. ES12 | reverse complement strand
TATGGTGTATCTCAAGATACGCATACCCGCACTTCGCACAAGAATAATTGTACATCTCCAAGACTTTTTTTTCGCAAATGAGTTGGAACACCTTTGTTATTTTTCTGGCTCATTTCTACCACCTAAAGCTAATTTATAACCTTTTGACCATACTCTTTATTCCATACATTAGATAAACCTCATACTCTACCTCCCAATAGTCTAGGAACTCCCTGAACCTATAGGTATTTTCTATGGGAACTAAAACCACCCAAGGAGCCAAGAATATTCCTCCAAGCTCTTTGAGAACGCCCTCTTTACCACTTCTCCCTTTAAGGGCGTAGTTGAACTTCTTCCTCTGGGTCCTGTTCAGCCTCTGCACACTTATGTTAAAGAGACTATAACCCTCCCCATTCATAAGCTCATGAACCGGCTTTCCCCTGATTAGAGAAAAGCCGCTAATGATGATTCCCGG
>NZ_SNUP01000059.1:0-459 GCF_012027515.1 Thermococcus sp. ES12 | reverse complement strand
TCTTTAGCGTTAGAATCACTATCTTCAACTACTATGTTAATCATGCTTGAAGCGTCAAACTGAATCAAAATAGCAACGCTCTTATACTTCTCAGTGACTTCATCCATTTTCAACCACCTTAACCATTATCGCTATTACAAACTTTTTCTTTTCTTCATCTTCAAGAACAAGCTTTAACATGCCTTTTTCCTCGTCATACTTTGAAGCTTTCAGCACTTTTCCAAGAAGTTTTGAAGCCTTTAACATGACATCCATAACTGCTTTTCTGAATTCTTCATCTTCGTTCTCTTCATCAACTTCTTCAAGTTGCTTAAAGCGATCTTCTACGTATTGCTTAAGCTCTTCAAGTTTCGCTTTATCATACTTAAAGTTCCCAACTAATGCCATGCCGAAATTCATCACATTAGTGAAAAAATCCGCTAACTGGGGATACCTTAAAGCCAAAAATCCAGCTTTCAA
>NZ_SNUP01000005.1:0-42796 GCF_012027515.1 Thermococcus sp. ES12 | reverse complement strand
CCCTCCCGGAGGGCAGTACACCCGGGATCGCTGGCGGGCTTAACTTCCGGGGTCGAAACGAGACCGGGTGTGACCCCGCCGCTATGACCGCCGTACCGTTCTATAGCTCCCGCGGTGCATTTATAAATCTTGCGGTCGATGAGGATGGATGATGGAGGGCGAGATACTGGAACTGCTGAGGATGGAGAGGATGAGGGAGCCGCTGAGTCCGGGAAAACGACTCAGGGAGTTTCAGATGAAAATCCAGCGGCTCAAAAATGGGGATGAGATAACGGTAGCGGGTTTTCTGCTGGGCAGAAAGCCGCCCCATGCGCCGAAGGACGCCCTGTATTACCTTCTTTCCCCGCTCTCCCCCTCGGAGCTGTCGTCCCTGCGGCGGGGGGACTTCCGGACGTACCTAGTTATCCGGGTGACTGAAAGAACCGAGTTCTCGGGGAGGGCAAATCCAGGAAGCTACGTACTCGTAAGGGGAATCATGGACGCCTACCCATGGGGAAACCTCCGCATGCTCAACGCCACAAGGATTGAGGGGAGGGACTACTCGGAGTACTGGAGGAATTATCGCGAGTTTGCGCTGAGCAGGCGGGAGGTTCTTGACCTTTTTGAGCGGACGGTCTACCTCCGCGACGACATGAGGAAGGCCCTCATCTACTCGATATACGGCGTTCCGTACATACCGGGGATGGAGTGGGGCGAGGGATTCGAGTTCACGGTTTTCAAGTACGGGGAGGATTCCGGGCTTCTAGCTCTCTGGAAGGCCCTCAAGTACTTTTACTCAAGCCTTCCCTGGGAGGTCCGTCTCACTAGGAAAAGTGTTCTCGAAGTGGACGACCCATTCACCGGGCTGGATTTCAGGCTCGGAAACCCGAACGGGAGCGACATGAGGTACTACACGCCGCCGACCAAGAGGGGCACCGTTAGCTTGCCCAAGTGGGTCACAGAGAGGATACTGAGCAAGCGGGCAATTGGCCTGCTGCCCAAAAACATCGAGGCAAACCCCCTCGACAGGATGGCCAGGATGTCCGAAACCCCCTTCGTGCTGGTACCCTCGGAAGAGAAGCCCTACTTCGAGGAGAACAGGGAGTTTCTCCAGCTCATACCGAATCTCCTCGTCACGATATTCAGCCAGAGGGAAAGGCTGGGCTCACTCGACCTGAAAAAGACCCGGGCGGTTGAAGAGGAGTTTTTAAGGTGGCTCAGGGAATCGAGGGAGGACTACGGGGACCCGTTCAGGGCTCTGACAGCTCCCAGCGGACCAATGAACGTCAGGCTTAGGGCGGAGCTGGGCAAACGGGTCTTCGGCTCTATAGTCAGGTTCAACGGGAGGGTCACCAAAAGGGCCGTCAGAGAGGTCAAGCTTATAAACGAAGCCATAGTGAACGACTGGATGGTGGTTCTAAAGGACCATCCCTCGGAGATGATAAAGCTCCTGAGGGAGTACCGGATGTATATCCCCGGAACGCTCAAGGCCAGGCGGGCCCTGGAGATACTGCACGACCTGGCCTCGGTGAGCCCCTCAGGCGAGATAGCAAGGGGAGACTTCATCCGGGAACTGGTAAGGGACGGGTTCTCAGAGGAGGATGCCGCTGAGCTTCTTGAAAGGTTTATAGCGGCGGGATATGTATACGAACCGTTCCCCGGCAAACTTAGACCGATAGGGTGATGGCATGTCCAAAAAGTTCATCCGACAGAGGGAGCAGAGGGAAAAGCGCAGAATTGCCCGCGAAAGGGTGAACATCCTCTTTACCCTCGCCGAGAGGGTCTTCCCCTACGAGCCAGAACTGGCCAATCGCTACGTTGAGATAGCCCTTGCCGTTCAGCAGAAGGCAAGAATAAGGATGCCCAGAAAGTGGAAGCGCCGCTACTGCAAACGCTGTCACTCCTTCCTGGTTCCGGGCGTCAACGCCAGGGTGAGGCTCAGGAACGGCCACGTCGTCGTCAAGTGCCTCAATTGCGGTCACATGATGAGGTACCCGTACATCAGGGAGCAGAAGGAAAGACGAAGAAAAGGGCAAAAAGCTGATTCAAGCCCCTGATTTTAGCGCCCATACCGGGGGTTGGTGGTGCCCAACGTGTGTTAACGCATTCACGGCCTTGAGGAACCCATTCCGTGGGCTTTTTGAGTGCTGTCCCTGATTCCCTGCCTTCCGTTCTGGTAAGCCTCCTTTATCATCGCTTTTATCTGGTTCATGAGCTCCTTGGCCTCTTCGTACTGACCGTTCTGAATTGCAGTTTTGAGTTGCTCCATCAGCGCGTTGATAGCGCTAACATCTATCCCCGCATTCTCCATGACACTTATCTGTGCCTCAAGCTTCCCCATCTCGTGCATGAGGGCAACTTTTTCGTCGTTCTTTATAACCATCCTCATCTCTCCGTTCGCCGCCTTAAGGCTGAATTCCGTCTTAACCTGAAGTTCAAGCACCATCCTGTATGCTTCAGTGTAGTTTCCGGCCTGAAGTGCTTCGTTGACCTTCTCCATCGTCATTTCCATCGTCCTAACTTGCTCCATAAGTGCTGTTGAGTTGGTTTCGTTTGCCACCATTTCCAGGGCTTTGAGCCTCTCCATGACCTGAATCATCAGCTGGAGCACGGTCTCCTTGGTAACGTTGACCTGGACTTCCTTCGCGGTGCAGTTGCACTCACGGAGCTGCTCCCTAACGTGTTCCATGACTTTCTCTGATGCCTGGGTCTTGACCATTGTCATTTCCTTTATGCCCAGCCGTTCCATGAGTCCAGTGACGTTGCTGCTCTCATTAACGTAGATTATCATTGCCCCCTTCTGAACGGCCAACTGGAGAGCGTTCTGGATGGCCAGCGTGTCGTTTCCAGCAACGATAACGCTGTTGTTGAACCTAAGGCCAAGCTTTACCTGGGCCTGTTCCATGACCATGAGGTTGGTCTCGTACCTGTTCTGGCCTCCCCAGCGTTCAACCGTAATGTTGAGCTCTTCCAAGTCAGTGACGTACTCGTCAACCACCGCATCAGGGCCGCCGATTATTATCACTTCGTCAGGGGCGTAACTCATAATCTCCGCCGTAACGTTCGGATCATACACACCCCACGTTGTCGTGACAATCACTGCTCCTGTTTCGTTTGCCAGATACTCGGCGATTGCTTTGTCGGCCGCGTTGTCACTGACTAAAATCACGGTAACACTCCCTTCCGCGGCACTGACGTTTCCGACCGTCAGCGGCATTCCCAACATCAGCAACCCAAACAGGATTGCCATCAATTTCTTTCCAATCATGGCTCTTCACCTCGGTTATCTTTATGAAAGAAGGTCTATTTAAGCTTTTTTCACGAAATCGTCCACGTACGTTGGCTTTTGTTTAGAAAAAAGTTACGAGAACCCAGTTTTATCTTTTAACCGTTAACGAAGGTTTCACAACGTTTAATTATGTTTAATTGGGATTGAACTGGAGCAAATGCATGAATAAACGGTTAACTAACTCGTACCAAACAAAACAAGCACAGAATTTACTCCACAAATGCCACAGCCCTCACGGGGCTTCCGGAACCTCCCTCAATCCTGAGGGGAAAAGCCACGAACGTGAAGTCCTTTCCCACGAGTACCTCCAGGCTGGCCAGGTTCTCGAACACGGGCACCTCCTCACTGAGGAGTATTCTGTGGACGGCGTCGTCCCCGATGCTCATGGAATCGGTGCCAACGGCCCTTACCCCTTCGGCCACGAGGAACAGCGCCACCTCCGGGGAGAGTTCCCGTCCACCTGTCAGGAACAGCACTACCCTGTCAAAGTAACCCTCGTCAGGAATCTCGTCCAGCCGTATCGGGCCGTCTCCACCTCTGACATCAACCACGAGGCCCCTTCCCATGAACTTCTCAAGCGGCATCTCGTCGATGGTTTTCCCGCCCGGGATGAAGTGCGCCGGGGCATCAACGTGCGTCCCGGAATGCTCTCCCATCTTCAGGACGTTCATGTAGTAACCGTCCCTCTCGATAACTGCCCAGAGCCTTACGCTCACTGGAGGATCGTCCGGATAAACCGGTGTATCCTCGGAGAGGGGCACCGACAGATCGACTATCATGGGAACACCAATCCTTTTTTAACGTCTTTGATTAAAAACCCTGCGGTGATAACGATGAACTGCACGAAGGATTACTGCATCAAGGACATTGGTCTTGCCCCAAGCGGCGAGAAGAAGATAGATTGGGTCTCAAGATTCATGCCGGTTCTCCAGGAGATAAGAAAAGACTTCGAAAAGAGGAAGCCCTTCAGAGGCGTCAGGATAGCGACCACGCTACACCTTGAGATGAAGACGGCCTTCCTGCTCCTCACCCTGAAGGCGGGCGGAGCCGAGGTTTCAGCGGCGGCGAGCAATCCGCTGTCAACGCAGGACGACGTCGTCGCGGCTCTGGCAAAGGCGGGAGTGAAGGTCTATGCGATCAGGGGAGAGAGCCGGGAGGAGTACTACGAGAACATGCACCGCGCTCTGGACATAAGGCCGAACATCATCATCGACGACGGGGCGGACATGATAAGCGTTGTCCACCGCGAGAGGGAAGAGCTTATCGACGAAATCTGGGGCGCGAGCGAGGAGACAACGACGGGCGTCATAAGGCTCCGCGCAATGGAGAGGGACGGCGTGCTGAAGTTCCCGATAATAGCGGTGAACGACAGCTACACGAAATACCTCTTCGACAACCGCTACGGGACGGGGCAATCCACCTGGGACGGAATAATAAGGACGACCAACCTCCTCGTCGCTGGAAAAAACGTTGTAGTTGTTGGCTATGGCTGGTGCGGAAGGGGAATAGCGATGCGGGCGATGGGTCTCGGTGCGACGGTTATAGTGGTTGAGGTCGACCCCATCAGGGCGCTGGAGGCGAGAATGGACGGGTTCCTGGTCATGGACATGAGTGAGGCCGCTAAGATAGGCGACATCTTCGTCACATCAACGGGCAACATCAAGTGCATCCGCAGGGAGCACTTCGAGGTCATGAAGGATGGCGTTATAATGGCTAACGCGGGCCACTTCGACGTGGAGATATGGAAGCCCGATTTGGAGGAGCTGGCGGTCGAGGTAAGCGAGCCGAGGCCGAACATCACCGAGTACAGGCTGGCCGATGGAAGGCGGCTCTACCTCCTCGCGGAGGGCAGGCTGGTGAATCTGGCTGCTGCCGACGGCCACCCGGCGGAGATAATGGACATGAGCTTCGCCCTGCAGGCGAAGGCGGCCGAGTACATCCTCAGCAACCACGAGAGGCTGGAGCCAAAGGTCTACATCCTGCCAAGGGAGATAGACGAAATGGTGGCGAGGATTAAACTTGCTTCAATGGGAATAAAGATCGAGGAGCTGACAGAGGAGCAGAGGAAGTATCTTGAGAGCTGGGAGCACGGGACTTGACCTCGGAATTTATGAAGAGAACGTATCTTCTCCCTTTTTCCACCCATTCTTTCTTCTTCACGAGTATACTCGACTCCCATGGCGACCTCAAGACGACAATGTTGGGAATTCTATTTGTCCATTTCAACTTCATGAGAACGGGCCTCCTAACTGGGGTACCCCCAATCAGACCCAGTGTGATACTCCTGTCATCTTCGTTCAAGAGCTCTCTTGTGAAAGAATCCCCCACCACCATCTGGGTTCTGAGGATGAGAAAGGTTTCCGAGAAGGTCTCTTTTTCCTTGGACGGTTTGGGATCGGCAAATGATACTGCCACCGCAACCGCGGCACCCAGGAGGAAGGGAAGAAGGAGGTAGAAAGGAAGGGGATTACCAAAGAGTTTCCCACCGGAACTCCAGTAAAAGAGGAGAACGAAGTATCCCAGACCAAGCGGAATTGGAAGAAGGAGCTCCATCAAAGATGCCATCGCCGAGACCCGGAGTTCTTCCGTATCTGCACCGAAACTCAGCAACATCTCCCAGTCTTCCATCAGCCACTCGATGTATCTGCCCGAGAGGAAGGTGATTGAAAAAACAAGGGCTCCGAGTGTGTAGCCACCCACTAAACGTATGGGGATACCGCCAAGGGAAGGGAGCAAGTAAACCAAAAACTGAAGTCCCAGCGTTTTCAAAAGGCTTTTCGAGAGCAGGTAATATCCAAAGGAAAGCACCAAGGCGAGGAGCAACGTCAGAAGGATGGGGGGCACCCAAAGCTGTGTGAGCCAGTAAACGTATTCTGAAAGGGCTCTCCCGGCTGTCCTTTGTGAAAAAAGCCACGCCACCGGAATTGAGGAGAGGATAACAAGCAGATAACTGAGATTTTTCAGGCGTGAATCAACGACCATTTAGAGCACCTCCGATGATCTTTTTGAGTGCCACGGTGAGACTCTCTTCGAGGGGATTCCAGTGCACCACCTCAGCCCTTAAGTTCTCGGAGAGCTTTTCTTTCTGGAGCGCCGAAAGAACGAGCTGATGATCCCCGAAGTGCCCATAGGGGTTTACATCAACCACCACAACCTTACTCCCGAAGCTCTTCCTCGCAAGGTTAACCGCCGCTTTTATGTCATCAAGCGTGTATGGAGTGAGGTTGGTTATGAACAGACTCACCGTGACGTTCCCACCAACGGAAAATCTGGAGTGTTCAACTGCTAGAGGGAGGGAATCGTCCCGATGAATCGAGGGACCAACCGAGAGGAGTAGTTTGGAAAACGTCGAAAGGGCCTGAACTCCACTTCTGGGCGTGAGCATTTTCCTCGAACCAACGAGGTACAAACCGACCCTGAAGTCGTTCCTGAGTAGGAGGTTTATCAGAGAAATCGCCAAGCCGATTGAGCTTTCAAGGGAGCCTTGGAAAACTCCACCCACGGCCATGTTCTCACTCGTGTCGAGGTACACCATTACGGTGGCTCTCCCCTCAGGCTCGTACTCGTTCACTAGAACCTTGTTCAGCCGTGCGGTTGCCTTCCAGTTTATTGTTTTCAGGGGGTCACCGGGCCGATATTCTCGTATTTCTTTGAAATCCGTGGAAACCGAACCGAGGGGAGCGGTATGGCTTGAGGTCATCTTCTCCTTGGTGCGAAGTTTTGGAAGAACAGCCCGTTTTGTTCCATGCACCCGGGGATACGCCTCTATCACGACCTCCTTGTCCCAAACGGAATACGTGGAAGGTTTTATTCCGAGGAAATCCTTGCCCACAACTTCGATGGGGGAAATTGAGTGGGAACCTTTTTTCCTGGCTTTCACCCGGTATTCGTACTCCACCTCAAGGGGATGCCCTGGCTTTTTGAAGAAGACGTGCCTGTTCTTTCCAAGAACCTCCAGACCCGGGGGGACAACGTCGCCCACAATTACAAAGCCCACTCCCTTCTCCACCCTAAGCTTGACCCTAACCGTCGCCTCCTGCCCCACTCCCAGCCTTCTTGTCTCAACTTGCCTTTCAACAAAAACCCCCGAAGGAGGGTTGGAAAGCATGCTGTAAGCGAGAACAGATGCGGGGATGAAGCTCACATAGGCAAATCCTATTATCCCTGTAAACACCGCCAGTGCAAAGGATGCCATGGTCATGAAGACCAGCCACGTCAGTCTGTCCATCCTCTAACCCCCACATGGGTACTGAGCCTTTTGGTGAGTTCCCTGATGAGCAGAGCCCTCCTTATCTTCTCTTCCTCCGCCTTCTTCTCAACGAGCCAGGGGGGAGCCAAGGGTGAAACGGGGACCTCGGAATAGTCCACTAAAGGCCTGATTATCTCCTCAAGGTGGAGGTCGTAAAGGCCCCTTGGGGAGTTCCTGATCAGGAAGACAAGGAGGGGCACCTTGTCGCCTTTTTCAACGAACGCCTTGACGATCCTCTCGATGTCCTTCGAATATGCATCACCCCTCGGGGTAAGTTCCGGCAGGGGCAACGGCTCAATGTCCGCGCTCTCCCTCCTGAGGGAGGAGACGTAGGTCGAGACAAGGTACGTGAGGTACAGTATCGACATGACCGTGAGGAGGTAGAACAGTGTGCGAACCGCGGAGGTACTGGAGGGATACGCGAATATGAACGCTGATATTATCCCAACAATGGCAACCCCAAGGAAGTTCCTCTCAAGAAAATCACTCCCATATATGACCCAGAGAGCGTAAGCCGCCGCATAAATCATGGAAATCCATCCAAGGGAGGCACTTATGAAGACCCTCCACCAAGAGTCAGAGCGGAGCAGGATCACGGAGATGGACATTATCAAAAACCCGAGCCCTCTGACCAGGAGATCCTTGCGCCTCTCAACGTAGCGGGTAGCTGAAGCGACAGCCGCTCCGCTTCCAAACAAAAGTGCCAACGGCAACTCCATGAATATGAAAGCCAAGACACTCCAGACTGCAAAGTTGCTCGCGAAACTCTTAAGCTCATCATTCACCCCCACTCTTCAGCACCCCCAGCTTCACGAGACCCTCAACGAACTCGTGGAAGTGTTTTTCTCCAACCATGTGCTCCGAGTACCTGGCCTTGACGAATATCTCGGTGAGAGCGCGTAAATATCGCCCGTCGAGACCTTTCCTCCTCAAAAGCCTCTCTATTTCATAAGGAGTCATGGGCCTCTCCGGAACGCCATTGAAGACGGCAAAGGGGAGGAAATGGAGCTCATACGCCTTAATGACAGCGTCTTTCGGTGGAAGGACGTGGACTTCTATCTCGGAATCTCCCGTGGAAAGCTTATGCCTGCCTGCCCCCAGCACGAATTCGAACTGCCTGCCTCTCCCGACTGGGAGACCATCAAGGAACAGCTCTCCTTCCTCCGACAGAACAACCCTCACCATCTCGCCCGGGAGAAACACCCTTCGCAGGGGTTCAACGAATTTTATATCCCCTCTGGAGACACTAACTTTTGGAACGACAGCGATTTTACTCTTTCTGTTTTTTCTCTTTGAATAGATGCTGTAGCCAACTCCCACAGCGGCACCGACCATAAGGAGCGGATACATCCTCCAGAGTATCCCAGAAACGCGGTCGAGATACACCTTAATCCTCTCAAGAAGTGAGTTCTTATTCTCATCATCACGCCTTTTCTCTGGAACGGCTAGGCTCACGGTACGGTTCAGAGGCAGGTAATACCTGTCTCCGTCGTAGACAATCCTGATGCTCTCAACCCCTGTAAGGTTGAGGAAGACATAACCTCTCTCATCGGTTTTTGCCTCAATAACTCCCAAGTCCGTCGCTATCTTAAGGGTTCTGTTGGAAAGTGGATGGCCATCCCAATGAAGGAACAGGCGAATGGTTCCATTCATCTGGGTCACCGAAACCTCCGGCTCACGCAGTATTACGACAGTTGGGTCGCTGTCCGAAGGGTAAGCCTCATACCCGCGGTAATACGCTATCAGCTGATAGTCCCCAGGCGGTAAAGTGGAGCCAATGAAGGCATTAACTTCAAAGGTTCCATTGTGAATTTGGGAAGAACCTATGAAGACTCCCTTGATGCCCTTGCTCTCGTTCAGGGTTACCGTGACAACGCCACTCCTAACGGGCCTTCCATCCGGATAGTATACAACTCCTCGAACCTTCATCGTAAGGACACCATTACCCCATACCGCCGTAGGATAGTCGGTTATCTTAACGATCGGCTTTTCGAGAAGTGCCACCCACATAAGGAGAACCACGGTTTCATTGGAGGAGTTCACCGCAACAAAAAAGGGGTAGTAGCCCGGCCTCACCGACCGCTCCAGAGGAGGTATCAGATACTTGTGGAGCCTGTATCCGGCGGTTTCCTCAACCCAGCTGGTTCTGATTGGAAGTGCCGAGAACACACTGACAACTCCATCGGAGGAATTCTCCCTGAACTCCACAGTAACAGCGCGGTTGTACGTTGTAATGACGAGGGGTGTCTCCGTGTCCATTAGGTACGGCATTGGCCCGTTCACTCCTCTGAGCATCTTCACGCGCTTGGAATTATCCACGTATGGGATGTAGTACACACCGGGATACCACACCACGATAGTGTCCGGTTCGTGGCCTGCAATTGCCGGCAGGCTCTTTGCAGGGGCCTTTACACAGACCAGCATCGGATCCTCGGGCAGAACAGCTACAGGACATTGGGTTTGAATATCTGACGGGGAAAAGGTGAAGTTAGAACGGGGAAAGCTCGGTTTAGGGAGGAGATTGTCGAAACGGACTTCTGAGGGGGAGCACTTATCATCGCTGTGCTTCACACCGGCTGATGACATTTCCTTTAGAAGGCTCTTTGTTGAACTTCCTCCAGAGTAGGGGATGACAGAATAACCCAGCGTCAATGAAGCGAGGAATATCATCGTGAGGAGTAGCATTGCGGAGTGTTCTCGCCTCATTTTTCTTCGCCTTTCGGTACGGGTGTTTTTTCTAGGGCTTCTTTGATCACTTCCTCCCCGCTTATGCCTTCAAAAGCGTACTCGGGCTTAATTACAATCCTGTGAGCCAAAGCATCAACCGCGTAAGCCTTCACATCATCCGGCAAAACAAAATCCCTCCCCTCAAGCAAAGCGTTAGCCTTCGCAACCTTCATCAACGCAATCCCGCCACGCGGACTGGGCCCCGCCTCAACCCGCTCATCACTCCTAGCGTTTCTGATGAGCTCGGCAATGTACTTCAGCAAGTCCCTGCTGATGAAAATGCCCTTTTCAACAAGCTCCTGCATTTTCACGAAGGTCTCGCGGTCAATCAAAGCCTTCATGTCGACCGTCGGGTCGTCCTTCCCCCAGTTCAAGCGCGCCTCAAGAATGGCAATCTCGTCCTCGAGGCTCTTGGGGTAGCCAACCCTCAGCCGGAGCAAAAACCTGTCCAATTGAGCCTCCGGCAGGGGGTAAGTCCCCTCAAACTCGATTGGATTCTGTGTGGCGATGACGAAGAAAGGCCTCTCCAGCGTGAATGTTTCACCCTCGATCGTTACCTGCTTCTCCTCCATCGCCTCCAGGAGGGCACTCTGAGTCTTCGGTGGAGCGCGGTTGATTTCATCAGCCAAAAGCACGTGCGTGAAGATTGGGCCTTTAATGAGCTCGAAGGTTCCCAGGTTTTGACGCCAGACTTTCGTGCCGAGAATGTCCGCGGGCAGTAAGTCTGGAGTGAATTGAACGCGAGTGTACTTCAAGCCTAGAACTTTTCCGAAGGCTTTTGCCAGCAGCGTTTTTCCCAGTCCGGGGTAATCCTCGAAGAGGACATTCCCGTTAACGAGAGCAGCAGCCAAAGTCTTCCTGACAACAACTTCATTACCAATGTAAATGCTTGAGATGAGTGATACAACCTCATCAACGAATCCTTTGAACTCGTCCACTGTGAGCATAGTACATCCCGCCAATGTTCTTTTGTTACCACAGCAACTCAAAAGAAACATCATGCCCTTAAAAGTTTTATGGGCGAAGGTTTAAACGAGGGAAGAGTACTCATTCTGTGGTGCCAATGAACTTCGAACCCTTCAAGCTCGTCCCCGTCGGATACGTGAGGAAGAACGGCGAGACTTTCATAGAAATCCTCCCAAAGTTCACCGATGCAGTCGATGGCCTTCAGGAAGGAGACTGGATAAAACTCATCCTCTGGTTCCATGGCAGCGATAATCCAGAGCGGAGAAGCGTCCTCAAGGTTCACCCGTACAACAACCCTAAGAACCCCCTCAGGGGAGTCTTTGCAACGCGCTCACCGGTCAGGCCCAACCCTCTGGCAATATACGCCGTAAAAATCCACCGCATCGAAGGGAACAGGCTCTACATCGACTGGATAGACGCCCACGACGGAACGCCTGTGGTGGACATTAAAATCCTCGTGGAAAGGCTCGACTGTCCAAGGGAGGCACCGGTTCCGGAGGAAGAGCTGGATATACCGTCTTCCAGGCAGATCGGGGAGGTCAACCGGATACCAAGGAAGAGCGAGCACCTCGACGGGCTGGAAGAGGTCTCGCCGGAAGAGTATGAGGCACTGGTTCTTGAGCTCGGGCCGAAGACGGCAGTACTGAGGGCAAAGGAACTCTCAGAGCTCATCGAAGCCCTTAACGAAATCTACGAGAACCTGCCTGTGGAGATAAGGGACAGGCTGGCCACATTAAAGCAAAGAACGGACTGATCAGAGGTCATCGTCCCAGAACTCGATGCACCAGATCAGGCACTCCCTACTCTCACAGCAGTTGAGCACTATGCAGCTGTAGCAGTCGCAGTCCTCCGGTGGATTTGGCCCCATAACTTCACCCCTAGAATACATGGAGGGCGCTCGCCTTGAAGCTGACGTAGACTTCCTTTCCCTTTGATATCCCCATCTCAAGCATCGATGAGCGGGTTATGAACGCCCGCAGGTAGAGCTCCCCGACCCTGAGATGCACCCGGACGAGCGGGCCGAGCTCCTCGACGGAATCAACCACCGCGCGGAATTCGTTTCTCGCGGAGGTTTTTATGGGCCCGAGGGACAGGATTATGTCCTCGGGCCTCAAGCCAACGCGTATCGTACCCTCCGCCCCAACTGGAAGCTCTATCTCAACGCCGTTTGTTTTGAGAATCCTCCCCTCCGCGGTTCCCTCGATTATGTTCTCGAAGCCGAGGAAGCGTGCAACTTCTTCGCTCGCCGGCCTTGAGAAGACCTCCCGGACAGAGCCCGTCTGGACGAGTCTTCCGCCGAGCATCACGCCAACGCGGTCGCCCAGGCTTATGGCCTCCTCGAAGGAGTGGGTGACGTGAAGAGCCGTGAAGCCAAGCTCCTTCCTCCAGCGCTTCATCTCACCTATAAGCTTCGCCCTCGTCTGGACGTCGAGGTTTGCAAAGGGCTCGTCCATGAGGAGAAGCTCAGGTTCTATCACCAGCGCCCTGGCTATCGCCACGCGCTGGCTCTCTCCACCACTCAGCGTCTTGGGTTTTCTGTGGAGGAGATGCTCAATGCCAAGAACCTCAGTAATTTCCCTTACCCTTTTCTCAATCTCGGCCCTTGGCGTCTTCCTCAGCCTCAGGCCAAAGGCTATGTTGTCAAAGACGCTCATGTGGGGAAAAAGGGCGTAGCTCTGGGGGATGTAGGCCAATCCCCTCCTCTCCGGCGGCCAGTCGGTTATGTCCTCCCCGTTGAGGAGGATCCTTCCCCCGTCCGGCTCGATGACACCGGCTATTATCTCCAGGAGCACGGTCTTTCCGGCTCCGCTGGGACCGAGGATTATGAAGTGCTCTTTAGTCCTGACGTCAAACGTCACATCGCGCAGCTTGAACTCCTTCCAGTCCTTGGAGACGGATTTCACCTCAAGCATTCTTCCTCCCCACCAGCCAGCGCAGGATTATGAAGATTGTAAGGCTCATCAGTATGAGTATGACCGAAATCGGCCTCGATGCCCTTAAACCATAGTTGTTGAAGTACTCCATGACGAGCACCTGGGCCGTTTTGGGGTAGTAAGCGACGATGAGTATGGCACCGACCTCGCTTATCGCCCTCGCCCACGTCATTATCGCACCGCTCGCTATGGCCGGGAAAGCCATTGGAAGGGCTATGGAGAAGAAGGCCCGCAGGCGCGATGCCCCAAGGGTCCTGGCCACGTGCTCCAGCTCCTCATCAACGGCCAGAAAGCCATCCCTTGCGGCGTTTATGGCAAAGGGTGCCGAGACGAAGAGCATGGCCGCTATTATGCCCGTGTAGCTGTCGAGGATGGCGCTTGAGAAGGTAACGAGGAGCATTATTCCCACAACGGAATGGGGAATGACTATGGGCACGTCCACGATGGCCTGCACGAGGCTTTTTCCAGGGAACTCCTTTCTGGCCAGCACATAACCCAAGGGAACGCCAAAAAGGAGGGCTATCAGCGCGGTGGCGGTCGCCGTTATGAGGGAGTTTCTGAGGGCCTTGATGACGAGTTCATCCTGGAGCGTCTTCACCAGCATTCCCCAGTCCGAGGCCTGCTTTGCCAGTATGACGACCAGCGGGAGGGCTATGTAGACGACGAGGAAGCTCCCCAACGCGGCGAAGAAGTAGAGGGTGTAGTCCCGTTTCATGGCCATCCCCTAAAATTTGAAGGGAGAGGATAAAAAGCTCACCCCTCCACCTTGACGAGGGACTTTATCTCGTCCGGGACGCTGCCGAAGGCAACGGGCGGCCAGATGAAGTCCTGGTGGTTCTCCTGGAAGACGCGCTTCCCGTTCTCGCCCAGGAGGTATTTGAGGAACTCAAGGGCGAGCTCCCTGTTGGGCGCGTCCTTCGGGACGGTCACGCCGTAGACTATGGGCTTGGCCGTGATGGTCTTCTCGGTGGAGCCGATGTGGATGCTCACCTTACTGTAGTAGTCCGCCATCTTGAAGTCCCTGAGGTTTATCTCGTCCGGGAGTGTTATGTAGCTGAGGTTGTGCTGCTCGGCCACGCTCTTGTAGATGAAGAAGTAGTCGAGGCTTCCGCTCTCGACGAGGGCCGTAAGGTCGGTCTCCTTTGGCCTGATGACGACCTTGTCGTTCTTTATCTGAATCTCCTTGGGGGCAACCACGTGGGTGCCGTTGAAGTATATGTTGGTGTTCTTCTCGACCAGGGTCTCGAAGACCGGCTCGTTGTAGTAGTAATCCGCGAGCTTCATGACCATCACCGAGCGGTAGCCGCAGGGGTCCTGGTTGGGATCGCTGAATCCGAAGGTAACGCCCGGTCTGGCGAGTATCTCGTACCACCTCTCCGGGTGGGCCTTCATCTCGTCGGCGTACTTGCTGTGCTCCGTGAAGGCTATAACTATCTCGTTGGTGGCGAAGATGACGTAGAAGTCGGTGTAGTTGGGAACCATGAGCTGGGGAATGAGCGTGTAGTCTGCCACAGCGACTATATCGGCCTTCTTGCCAAGGTCGGTGACCTTTCTCACCGCCGCGACGCTCCCGCTCGCCTCGTCCTGGAAGGTCACCTTAACGCCAAGGTTCTCCTCGGCGTACTTCGCGAACTCCTCCTCCAGCTGCTGGAAGGGGACGCTCAGCGAGCCGGCGTGGAAGATTACGAGGGTTTCTTCCTTCATGCCGGAGTCACCAGAGCCACCCATGCAGCCGGCCGCGACGACCGAGAGGATAAGAACCGCGATCAAAGGGAACCCCGCTTTCTTCATCGTAACCACCGATACAATGGACGGAACCGTGTATTTAAACGTTTTGAGCAAACAAAAGGATTAACGTAAATGGATGTGTTTTCCGGGGCTTCGAGGGGTGAGGCGCGAAACCCTTAAATAGTTTACTCACAAGTAATTTACTGGTGAGTAAACTAATGTTCATCGACCGGAAGGCTGAGCTGGGACTGCTTGAGGATCGCCTGGAGAGGGGGAGAGCCGAATTCGTCGTTCTCTACGGCAGGAGGAGGATTGGAAAGACCGCCCTGCTCCTTGAGTTCATACGGAGGCATGGCGGCCTCTACCTCCTCGCAAGGGAGACGAGCGAGGCCGAGAACCTCAGGCGCTTCTCGGAGAGACTCGCGGCCCACTTCAACGACGAGTTCTTAAGGAAAAACCCCCTCCAGAGCTGGGACGCCTTCTTCGAGTACCTGCACGGTAAAGCAATGGAGGAGAGGCTCATAGTTGCCATCGATGAGTTCCCCTACCTCGTGAAGGGAAACAGGGCCCTGCCTTCCATCCTCCAGGAGTACTGGGACCTGAAGCTCTCCCGCGGGAAGATTTTCCTGGTCATCTGCGGCTCCTCGGTGGGTATGATGGAGAGACTCCTCGGCTACAGGAGTCCGCTCTACGGGAGGAGGACGGCCCAGCTGAGGCTCAGGCCCCTGAACTTCTTCGAGGCGAGGGCCTTCCTTCCGGGGTACACGCTGGAGGACTTCGTGAAGGTCTACGGCATCCTCGGGGGGACGCCGGCCTACCTGCTCGAATTCAGCGACGGGAGGAGCCTTGAGGAGAACCTGCTCGACTACTTCCGGCCCGATTCCTTCCTCTACGGCGATGCCCTCTTCATACTGAGGGAGGAACTCGATGAACCGAGGAACTACTTCGCGATAATGGAGGCCATAGCGAGGGGGAAGACAACTCTCGGCGAGATAACCAGCGAGACCGGGCTCGAGAGGGGAACCGTGGGGAAGTACCTGGGCGTTCTCATCGACCTCGACCTCGTGAGGAGGGAAGTCCCTGTAACGGCCAGCTGGAAGAGCAGGAAGGGGCGCTACTACATAACGGACCCCTACTTCACCTTCTGGTTCCGCTACGTCTACCCGAACGCCGACCTGGTGGAGAGCGGCCAGGGCGATGCCCTGGTGGAGCTCGTGATGAACGATCTCCCCGCTTACCTGGGCGGAGTCTTCGAGGAGATCGCGAAGCAGTTCTTGGTAAAGCTCAACAAAGCCAACGGGCTCCCCTTCCGCTTCACCAAGATTGGCCGCTGGTGGCACAGGGGAGAGGAGATTGATTTGCTCGCCCTGAACGAGCGGGAGAAAAAAGCTTTGTTTGTAGAGGTTAAGTGGAAGGGGCTGAGGGAGAAAGAGGCGCGCGGAATACTCAGAGATTTGGAGAGGAAGAGCGAGCTGGTAGGACTTGAAGGGTGGAAGAAGGCCTATGGCCTGGTGGCAAAGGCGGTTGGGAACAAGGGGGAACTGAAAGAGAACGGTTACCTCGCCTGGGACCTTGAAGATTTCGAAGAAGAACTTGACGGGGCTTAAACAGTCATCAAACCCCGGCTATCTGCCCGTTCTCCTCTCCGCCAGCCCCTCCACCAGCTCCTTGAAGTGCCCGTAGAACTCGCTCTCGCGGAGGTAATCAAGGGCACCCCAGAACTCATCGAGGTCGGCGAAGCCGGCCCTTTCATACTCATAGGCCTGGATCAGCATCTCCAGCCTGTCGGCGAACTTGACGAGCCTTCCCTCTCTGCTCAGCCCCTCCTCGTACTCGCGCCAGAGCCTGAAGTACTCCCGTGGATTTGGCGTCTTGATGAAAAGCTCCATGGCTGCCTTTTTCTCGGCCTTACCTTTGTCGAGGTAGTACTGGGCGCTCAGCGGGATGTCCGTTACCCTCGCCTCGGCCAGGTCGTGGATGAGCGCTATTTTCAGGGCCCGCTCGACGTCTATCTCCACGCCACTCGCCTTGAGCTCGTCCGCCAGGAAGAGAGTGATGAGGGCAACGCGGTAGCTGTGGTCGGCTATGCTTTCGGGGTTTGGAACTCCCCTGAGGAGCCAGCCGGTTCTCGGCAGTTTCTTCAGGTTTCCGGCCTCGATGAGAAGGTCAAGGAGCATGCTCATTCCTCCGTCGTGAAAACGGCCCTTTCCGTTTCGATGGCGCTCGCCATTATGCAGTCGCCGAGAAACCTGCCGTAGACCTTCACCCATTCGCCCTTCCCGAGGCACGGGCTTCCCGAGAACTCCACCCTGAGGCCGGAAACTTTAAAGGTCGTCCTGTAACCAGGTAGCTCCATGGGGAGGAACTCGACCAGGGGCTTGTCCTCGATGGTGCCCTCGATGACAACGTTCTTACCGCGAAAACCGCCGGAATTCAGCTCATCAACCGTAACGATGTAATAATAATGATGACCAAGTTTAACCCGCTTGGGCATGCTCATCACCTTTATAGGCCAGCCTTGTAAATATATGTGGGGTGAGGGTATGATAAAGGTTGCGATTATCGGTGCCGAGAACGTCGGCAAGTCAACGCTCATGAACGCCCTGATCGGGGGTAAAATTTCAGAGGTGGAGAACCTCCCTGGAACGACCAAGGGAACCATCAGGCGGCGCTTCGGCAAGCTGAAAATACCGAAGAGCATGAAGAACCCGCTCGGCGGCGCCGACGAGTTCGTCCTCATAGACACTGCTGGACTCTTCGACCCCCAGAGGGAGCTGAGGGGAAAGGTTCTGAGCGAGGAGAAGTTCCGGGAGATAATCGACGAGATAGTATCCTCTGACATCGTCATCCACATGGTCGACGCCACCGTCGGCCTGCACCGGGGCATGGAGAAGCTCCACCACCTGCTCAAGTTCCGCTACGAGAAGCCGATAATTGTCGTCATCAACAAGATAGACCTCGTGCCGAGGGAGCGGGTCGAGGAAGTCAGGGAAACGATAAAAAAGCGCCTTGAGCAGGAGGCGATACCGCTGTCCCTGGTCACCTACGAGGGCTTCAACGACCTGATAAAGGCTTTAGCGTACTACGCCCAGTACGTGTGATCAGCACTTGCATATCTTCACCAGTACCCTCCTGTGCCTCGGACCGTCCAGCTCGATGAATAGGATTCTCTGCCAGGTTCCAAGGAGCAGTTCACCATTCTCTATCGGAACCACCACTTCCGGGTTAAGAAAGAGGGTCGCCCTCAGGTGCGAGTGGGCGTTGCTGTCTATACGGTCGTGGAGGTAACCTTTGCCCCTGGGTATCAGCTCCTTCATCTTTGACTTGATGTCCTGGATAAGCCCCTCCTCGTTCTCGTTTATGGCAAGGCCCGTGGTGGTGTGAGCCGTAAAGACGACGGCAATACCGCTGGTCACATCGCTCTTCCACACGAGGTGCTGAATCTCATCGGTTATGTCCACAACCTGGAACTTCTCCTCGGTTGGAACCTTGACCTCGAACAGCATCACTCCCACCGGGTTAGTCCTTTCTTTATTTCGAGTAAAAGCTTATCGGGGGACTCGATGGAACCGGAGACAACCGCCCTCAGGAGGACCGCCTTCTCATAGGCCTCAACCAGGTCTTTCCTGCCGTTGTCCACGACCTCCGAGCGGAGGGTCCTGTATATCTCCTCGACGGCGTCCCTGAACAGTATCTCGTCGGAGTAAAGCTCCTTGTTGGTCAGGAGGATTGTTATGAGGTAGCTGACAAAGTCAATCCTGTCCTCCTTTTTTCCTATCAGTGCCTTGAGCCGTTCCATGACTTAACCCTCCCCGGAAGTTCCTGCTCTAGGGCCTTGATGAGTATCTCGGAGACGAGTATCGAGGAGAATCTCGGGTTCCGGACCTCAAGCGCGGCGTCGATGGCCCTCTCAACCTCCCCCCTCTTGACCAGGTGATGGGCAACGTCGGCCATTATTATCGAACGCAGCCTCTCGTCCTGTATGAGGCTTCCTATCCTCATTGCCCCCTCCAGTTCGCCCTTAAGGACGTGGTAGCGTGCTATCTTGGCCCATACCTCCTCGCTGGAGGTGCCGTTCCCGATGGCCTTAACTATTGCCCAGCTACCCTTCTTCGGGTTCTCAAGGATTCTGTTCATGACGACCTTTCCGACGAGGGCCACCTCTTCCTCCCTCATAGCGGAGATGAAACTGGGCAGAACGTCGTGGTCCCTTTCAAGGAGCTCCAAGGCCATCTCAACTATTATGGACTCACTGTTATCGAGGCGCCTTATGAGGTCAAGTGCCGGCACGCCCTCACCGCTCAGGGCGAACACGAATGCCAGCTCCACCGTGAAGTCCCTTCCAAACTTCCCGATGAGGTCGTTGGCAACCGTCTCCAGGGTGTCTATGTAGTGACCGAGCACGTCCTTCTCCTTCAGATAGAAGGCAACCTCCTTGAAGGCCTGCCTGGCCCAGTCTTTGACCTGAATCTCCCTGAGAAGGGAAATGGCGTTCTCGTAGCTCTCCAGGAACAGATAGGCCTTTATCAGTTCCAGCATGGCCTTTGAGCGGTGGGGTTCGGAGTCTATATAATCCACGATCAGCTTGCTCTTCCTGAGCCTGTAAGCCACCCTCAGGTGCTCCTTTCCTATCATCCTGGTGTTGGCGCGCAGTATTTCGAGGAGAACCTCGTTCCGAACCCTGGGATTCTCTATCTCCAGAGCGTAAGTTATCGCCTCACTAACCTCCCCGAGCGCCAGCATGTAGCCGGCGGCACTCTGCATTATCAGATCCCTCTGAGCCTTTGGAAGCATCCGGGAGTCTTCGAGAACTCCCTGGTATATCCTCTTGGCGGATTTAAGCCCCGCGCGGCCCATTGAGTATCCAACGGAAAGCAGCGCCCGGAACATAGTCACAGGATCCTCTATCTCCTTGGCAGTCTCAATTGCGCGCAGAAAAGCGGTCTTGTAGAGGTTGTCCCTTGCTTTGGCTAATCTCTCACCAATTTTAGCGTAAGTTGCAGATTTTATATAGGGGTCTGGAATCACCTCAACGGAAGCCAGCACCTCTTTGGCAATCATACGACATATCCCCCATTATATTGTAGATTTTACCTGGGTCCCTGTGTAATATATTACGCGCTTCTTCTTATTAACCTAACCCTCGGAACGTTTTTAAGACCGTAAGGGGAGTGAACGACTATGTACGCCGTGATATTTGGAAAAAATCCCCGCCTGAGTGAAGCGGAATTTCATGCGTTTGTAAGAAGGTTCAACCTAAAGGTCGAAATCATCGACTCCACTCGTGACTGGATGGTATTTAATTCAAGCTCCAAGGTTGGGAGGTACTTCCACTGGCTCGGCGGCTCTTTGAAGCTCGTGAGAATAGTGGGCGAGGGCGAGGAAGCTATTAGGGAACTCGAATACGCGAGGCTTTTCACGGTCAGCCTCTACGGGAGGGACGACTGGAAACTCTGGCGGAGGCTGGGGAGTGAGGTGAAGAGACACTTCAAATCGGAGGGGCCTTCAAAGTTCTTCAAGCCGGCAAAAACCTATGCCATGCCCGCCGAGCTCATCCTCAAGGGCTTCCCCGAAACGAAGGACTTCGTCTTCATCTTTAGAGAAAACGGGAGCTTCCTCGTGGGGGAAACGATTAGGGTCACCGACCCCTTCGAGCTGAAGAAGCTCGACGTGGAAAGACCCGTCCAGAGGCCCGTACTAGCTATCCCGCCGAGGCTCGCGAGGATAATGGTGAACCTGACCGAGGTGAGGAAGGGCAACTTCCTTGACCCCTTCTGCGGCATAGGGACGGTGGTTCAGGAGTTTGTCCTTCAGGGGCTCAGCGCTTACGGAAGCGACCGCGACCCGGAGAGGGTTAGGGAGACAAAGAGAAACCTCGCATGGCTCAGGCGGGAGTTCAGGCTCAAGAACTCTGCCCACCTCGAAGTCTGCGACGCGAGAAAGCTGAAGCGCTGTTTCCGCCAGAGGTTCGACGCGATAGTTACCGAGCCCTACCTCGGAAAGCCCCTCAGGAGGAACCCGAGCAGGGGAGAGGCGATAAGGCTCGCCAACGAGCTGGACAGGCTCTACTACCCGGTCTTTGAGAGCTTTGGCGATGTCCTCAAAAGGAACGGCAGGGTAGTCTTTGTCTTCCCCGCCTACAGGCTTTCCGGAGGGGGGATATACAGGAAAGAAAGGAAGTGGCTCGGAAAGCTCGGCTTTGAGGTTCTTGGAAAATACACCGACCACGAGGAGAGGCACCGCTTAATCAGGGACATCCACGTGCTGAGGTACAGGGGTTAAAAATCGTTATAAGGAAAAAGTTGTAGTTGTGTCAGGTGGTTGAATGGGGAACATCGTCCTGAAAGTGCCCCCCACTGTGGATGAAAAGATTGCAAAGCTCATAGCCGAGACCATAGCGCACCGTCTGGAGAGTCTGGAGCGGATAAACCAGCTCCTTAAAAACTCCGAGCTGACCGAGGATGAAGCGGTGGAACTCGGAAGAAAGGCAAAGGCAGGACGGGGCGAGTACCTTGAGAGAAAATACTCTCCTCGTGGTTAATACCAACGTGCTGTTCTCGTTCTTCGGGCGGAATTCATTCCCATCGCTCTGGAGATAACACCCGACAAGGACGACGCCGACTTCGTTGCCCTCTCCCTGAAGGCGAACGCTCCCCTGTGGAGCAACGACAAGAGGCTTAAGAAGATAAAGGAAATCGAGGTTGTGAACACGAGGGACTGTTAAGACTGCTTGGGGTTGATTAGCCGATCAGCCTCGCATGCTCCTGCTTTATGCAGCGATGGGCAACCGCTATTAAGCCGGCTTCCCTCGCCTTTCTGAAGGCTTTCCGGTCGTACGTCCCGAACTGGAACCACACCACCTTTGCCCCCTTCTCTATCGCCTGCTCGACGTACTCCATCGTAAACTCCGGGCGAACGAAGAGGTCAACAATCTCCACCTCGTCAGGGATATCCAGAACGCTCGGATAGCACTTCCTTCCGAGAACTTCTGAATAACGCGGGTTCACGGGGTAGACCTCATAGCCGTGTTCAAGGAGATAACGCATAACGTCGTTGGAATCGCGTTCGGGCTTCGGCGAGGCCCCAACGAGGGCTATCCTCCTGTACTTGGTCAGAATCTCCACTATTTCCTCGTCGCTCAACCTGTCAACGGGCATGGTCCTTACCATCTTACCACCCTCCCCTCTTGGGGGTCAAGGTTTAAAGGGATAGCGGAGAAGTTCCCTCGGTGGAAAGATGCCACTTTACGAGGAGAGGGTCACAAGTCGGGCGTTCCAGATTCTGCTCCTTGTTCCAGTAGGGATCATGTTAGCCGGACTCTACGGTACGTATCAAAGCGAAAAAGGCTTTGATGTGATGCTCGCCCTCACGATTGGAGTTTCACTTGTTATCCTCGACGCCATGGCCATCAGGATAGAGATAGACGAGCGCGAGCTGAGGATAAGGGGTCTCCTGGGGCTCGTACTGAGGAAGACCGTTCCCATCGAGAACATTGCGAGCTTCCGGGTCGGTGAGGGGTGGACCTCCTGTTACGGGGTGATGCACTTCAACCTACCGGCAAAGGGCTGCGTGGCGGTGCACCAGAGAAAGGGCTGGACTGTGTCGTTCACGACCAACCACCCTGAGAAGGTTGCGGAGGTTTTATCTACTCTCGGCATTCCACGAGAACCTTAGTCCCCTTCACGGACGTTATCCTGACAAGTTCACCTCTCCTGGCACTTCCGTTTAAGCATTCCGCCTTCCACAGTTCTCCGTCGAGCTTAACCACTCCCTCCGGGGAGAGGTCCTCCACAACGAGCGCCATTCTGCCCACCAGCCCTTCTGGGCCTGTTTCGGGCCTTCTGTCAACACCTCCCCCAAGAACGAATGGCGCTATTAAGAAGTCTTTGGCCAGGAGAACGGCTATCACCAACAGACCTGCCCACAGGGGGATACCTACCCCCATACGCGGGAGTACGGCGAAGAGCAGTATTCCAACGATTATCTCATCGGCCATCAGTGCGAGGAGCTTTAGGATGTTCCGGAGTTTCATATGATGCCCCCGGCTAAACCTCGCCCCGTGCCAGCCACTTCCAGTAGGGGTTCAGCTCAACTATCGTCCACCACTTCTTGAGCTCCTTCCTCGCGGCCTGATAGTCCGGGTAGAACTCCCCGACGAGCTCCCAGAAGGCCTTCGAGTGGTTCATGTACCTCAGGTGTGCAAGCTCGTGGACAACGACGTATTCCCTCAGTTCCGGGGGGAGAGCTATGAGGCGGACGTTGAAGTTCAGGTTCCCCCTGGGAGAGCAGCTTCCCCATCGGCTCTTCTGGTGCCTGATATAGACCTTCCCCGGCTCAACCCCCATTTTTCGAGCGTATGAGTCCACGAGAGGCAACAGCTCCCTTCGGAGGATTTTCTTCAGGCACTCCACAACGTCGGTGGGGTTGGGGGACAGGACAATGGTTTTGAATCTCCCGTGAACCTTGGGCTTCCTTCCATGAATCACCTGGTAGAACTCGCCGTTGATGGGAAATCCGGACTCTGCGATCTCCCTAAGCTCTCCAATCTCAGCCAGCTTCCCCTCAAGCCATCCTCTGTGCTTCTCTATTAGGGTATCAACGTCGAAGCCATCCGGGGCGGTGACAAGGACCGTTCCGTCGGTCCTCACCTCAAGCCTCGCGTACTTAACCGGCCGACGGCGAACCCTCAATCTCATGCCGCTCACCTTTTAAGGAGAATGGATAAAAAGTCCTTATGAAGGTTCGGGTTATCGAGAGGCGTGCCAAGAGCCTTTACACCCGCTCAAAGATTCCGGGTGTTGAGTGGGCGATTAACCAATACGTCGGCTGTGCCTTCGCCTGTGAGTATTGCTACGCCAAGTTCCTGACGAGGTGGAAGGACTACGGAAGATGGGGAAGCTGGGTTGAGGTCAAGAGCAACGCACCAGAGCTCGCCCGAAAGCACGTCACCGGGAGCGTGGTAATGTCCACCGTGAGCGACCCCTACCAGCCGATAGAGGCCGAGCTGAAGCTTACGAGGAGGGTTCTCCGCTATATGGACAAGAGAAACGAACTCTCGGTTCTGACGAAGTCGCCGCTGGTAACTCGCGACATCGACCTTTTCAAAGAGTTCCGCACGATAGAGGTCGGCCTCACGATAAACGGCCTCACAGGGAGAGAAAAGAGGCTTTTTGAACCGCTGACGCCGGTTCACGATGCCAGGGTTAATGCGCTGAAAGAGCTCCACGAGGCGGGCCTGAAAACCTACGTTTTCGTCAGCCCCATAATCCCCGAAATAACCGACGTTTCCGCCATCGTTGAGGACACGCGGGACTTCACGGACTACTACTTCTTTGAGGTCCTTAACCTGAGGGCCTCTGGGAGCGATTTCGAGGAGCTCTTGAGGGAGGAGTACCCCGAGAGCTACGAGGCCCTGGTGGACGGGGACGCCTTCGAGGAGTTTATGTGGGGGCTGAAAAAGGAGATAGGGAGCCTCAAAGTAAAGGCCGAGGGGATAGAGACCCACAGGGAGGGATGGGAGTTCGTGGAGCTCTGATCACCAGGTTACGGCCAGCAGCGGGCCCCCGTAGGCAAGCCATATTAAGAGGGCAGTTGAGAAGGGCACCGTGAACTCATCGTAGGCCGAGCGGATTGGAAGACTCTCCAGGATTGCCGCAGCGAGGGCTATCCCCCCGAGGAATTGGAGGGAGTAGTCCAGTCCGAGGACTCTGTGGGAAGCTATGAGCGCAAACAGGGAAACAGCGAACATCGTCGCACTGCCGATGAGCGTTTTCCTTCTGTTCCAAGGTATCCGCGGGCCTCCAACCAGCTGACCGATCAGGGCGTTGAAGCAGTCACCAAAGGTCGAGACCCAGAGGGCCGATAAGGCGGCGATTTTGGGGAAGACGGTGCATATAATCGCCATTGTAACCCACAGCAGAAAGCTTCCCAGGAAGTTGTCCGCCTCGTCATCCCTGGCCATCGTGCGGTAGCTCAAATCCGCTATCGGAACTGTGAACTTCCAGCCGCGCCTGAGTTTCAGGTGCTGGAGCGTGTAGAGAATCGCGAAGAACCAGACAACGAGGAGAGTAACCCATCTGGGAGTGTAGACGATTATAGGCGCACCGAGGATTCCGGGAAGGACGTGCCAGCCCTTCCTTACAAGCTCCCTTCTCGGAATGCGGTTCATGATTCCACCGGAAGTTTTTAGGCGTTTGGTTTAAAGTCCCTTTGGAACCACCGCTATGATTAGAGAGTTCACGTTCGTCCCCGTCGGCCCAGTCTTTAGGAGTGCACCGGCCTTTTCGAGGGCATGATATGCGTCGTGCCTTCTGAGGGCTTCCTCCACGTCCACCCCCCTCTTTTCAAGAAGCCCAAGCGTTCTCCCGTCCACTATTCCCCCAGCGGCATCCGTTGGCCCGTCGGTCCCGTCGGTGTCAACGGCAAGGACAACTGCATCCAGGCCCGCTATTTTTCTCGCTATGCTAAGCGCGAATTCCTGGTTCGGCCCGCCGAGACCGGCTTCACCCTCTATCGTCACCGTCCACTCTCCGCCGGCTATCAGGACGGCAGGCCTTGGAACCGGTCGGTCATATCTGGCAATCTCCTGGACTATCGAGCCTATAGCCAGGGCTATCTCCCTCGCTTCACCCTCCAATGTGGTTGTGAGAAGCAGGGCGTTGTATCCGAGTTCCTCCGCCTTTGCCAGGGCGGATTCGCAGGCCAATGTATTGCTTCCGACTATGAAGTTGTGGACGTTTGGGAGGTCTTCCTTAAGGGTCTCTTCGGCTTTCCCTTCAAGGCCAAGCTCGATGTGCCTCCTGACGCTCTCCGGAAGCTTATCCCAGACACCGTAGAGCCTCAGGATTCTGTGGGCGTCTTTAAAGGTCGTGGGGTCTTTAACGGTCGGGCCGGAGGCGATGGCTTCAAGGGGGTCACCAACCACGTCCGAGAGGATTAGGCTCACAACCGTCCCTCTAACGCGCTTGGCCAGCTTACCTCCCTTGACAGCGGAGATGTGCTTCCTCACGGTGTTTATCTCGTAAATCTTTGCACCACTCCTCAGGAGGAGTTCGTTGGTTCGGATTTTATCGTCGAGGCTTATCCCGCTCTCCGGGAGGAGGAAGAGGGCACTGCCCCCGCCGGATATGAGAACCAGGAGGACGTCGTTCTCCCGGACTTTCTCCGCGAGCTCAAGGCCGAGCTTTCCGCCCAGGAGGGAGTTTTCGTCTGGAACGGGGTGTCCCGCTTCAATGACCCTCAGCCTTTCTGTTTTCGGGCACTCCTCCGCGTAGCCGTACTTGGTAACGATTACTCCCTCCTCTATCCTCTCCCCGAGGATTCCAGCGGCGGCCCTTGCCATGGCACAGGCGGCCTTGCCGAAGGCGAGGAGATAAACCCTTCCCGAGAGAGGGAGCTCCTTCCCAGAAACCATCAGACGATCTCCGGCAACCCTGAGGCTCCTCCTCACTGCAGCGTAGGGGTCGGCACTCTCGATGGCCGCGTTCATAATCTCCAGTGCAGCGGTTCTGGCGTCCATCACCCTCCCCCGTCAAAAGCTCACTCAAAGAGGATAATTCTCTCGGCCTCTATGTCCTCCAGAGAGGCGTTCCAGCCACCCACGACGTGCCTCTCACCATCCTGAGTTTCGACCGTTATGTTCGATATGACCTTGCCCTCGTCCTCGTAGAACTCCACGACCCTGCCCACTATGTGAACTGGCTCTCCGGAGCGGACGAAGCGGCCGAAGACTTCAACCTTCGCATTCCGAATGTTAAAGCGTCGCAGGTCGGAAACAAGCTCTCTTATGTGTATGTACTCCCTCGGGAGCTTCAGTGCCCTTTCTTCCCTGTAAACAACCCTGCCTGTGGGCCACAGGGCATGGTAGAAGTAGCGGTCAAGCATGAAGAGAAGGTTGTTGTCCTGGATTATAAGGCCGTAACCGTGAAGGGAACTACCGCCAGTCAGGGCCTCGTATGGGAGGTATACCCCCATATCCCTGTCCTGAATTATGATTATTGGATCGGGCACGTCTCTGATACGTATCTCGTTGGCCACGGGAGGAACGTCGTTTTCGCCGTAAACAAAAAGGTTTATGCGGACGTTGTTCTCCTTCTTCTTCCCCAAATCCATCTCCAGCTTCTTCAGAAACTCCCTGGGGACTGCGATGCTCATGTGGAATCTGGTGTTCTTTATTGCCTTCCTGACGTAATCTTCCAGGGTTATGCGGCTTTTAACGACTATTACACTGCCTATCTCGCTATGAGGCGTGTAAATTTCCTCCAAGGCAGATTTGAGGGCCTCTATCCTCTCATTGTACCGCTGCTTGATGGCATTCATGACGCTCTCGGGATTGAGGGGAATGACTCGCTTGGGTCTGCCCTGACTGGTAGTGACGAATCCCTTGGCCATGAGCGTTCTTATCACGTCGTATATCCTGGGCTGGGGAACCTTTGAGAGCGTCGCGAGTTCACCAGCCGTCAGAGGTCCGCTCCTGATAAGTGCAAGGTACGCCCTAACCTCATACTCGTTGAGTCCAAACTCGCGGAGGAGGGACTTTATTTCCTTCTCATCCATAGGCAGGCCTCAGATTATCGCTTTCTCCGTGTCTCTGTCGAAGATATGGATGTTGTCAAGGTCTATCTCTATTTTAATCTTTTCTCCAACGGGGAGGGGTATGTGCCCGGGCAGCTTTACCTTAATGATGTTCTCCCCGACCTTGACGTGAACTATCGTATCGGTTCCAAGGGCTTCGATGAAATCGACCGTTCCCTCTATCTCCGCCGTTCTGGTTACGTGCTCAAGAGTTGAGACCCCCTTAACGGTCATGTGCTCCGGCCTTATGCCGAGCAGGACGTCCTTCCCAATGTGGTCGAGAAGAAGCTCCCTGAAGTCCTCCGGTAGGTGGATGGTAAACCCGTCACCCTCAAGAGCCAGCCCCTCCTTCTCGGTGACTGTGGCGCTTAGGATGTTCATCTCAGGGGCACCTATGAAGGTTGCAACGAAGAGGGAGTTGGGCTTCAGATAAACCTCGGTGGGCGGACCCACCTGGAGGAGTCGGCCCCTGTTCATTACGGCTATCCTGTCGCCCATTGTCATTGCCTCGACCTGGTCGTGGGTGACGTATATTGTCGTGACCTTGAGCTTGGTCTGGAGCTTCTTTATCTCAGCCCTCATCGCAACCCTGAGCTTCGCATCGAGGTTGCTCAGCGGCTCGTCCATGAGCAGGACGTCAGGTTCAACGACTATCGCCCTGGCTACCGCCACGCGCTGTCTCTGGCCGCCGCTCAACTGTCCTGGGTAACGGTCGAGGAGGTTCTCTATCTGGAGCAGCTCTGCCGCCCACTTGACGCGCCTCTTTATCTCGTCCTCTGGATACTTCTTCACCCTGAGTGGGAAGGCTATGTTGTCAAAGACCTTCATATGCGGCCAGACGGCGTAGCTCTGGAAGACCATCGAGATGTTCCTGTCCTTGGGGGGCAGATACGTGACGTCCCTGTCACCGAAGTATATCCTTCCCTCGCTGGGGGTCTCAAGACCGGAAATCATCCTCAGCGTCGTAGTCTTTCCACAGCCACTCGGCCCGAGAAGGACGAGGAACTCTCCATCCTTTATCGTGAGGTTCAGGTTCTTAACCGCCTCAAAGTCTCCAAACCTCTTGGTTATCCCCTCAAGCTTGACCTCAACCATGGTAACACCTCACTTGAGCGTTATACCCCACATCGTGACCAGATACCTCCTGGCGAAGAGGATGAAGAGCATCGCCGGGAGAGTCATTATGAATGCCGCCGCGAACTTGTAGTAATCCGGCGCGGCACCGCCGCTGGAGCCGGCCATTATCGAGAGTATCTGCGCGGGCAGGGTTCTGTTGTTTAGGGTTAGAATCGAGGCAACGAATACCTCGTTCCAGCTCATAACGAAGGTAAACATAGCCGCGGCGGCCAGCCCCGGAAGGGCCAGGGGAAGGGTTATCTTACGGAAGGAGCCGAAGCGGGTCAGGCCAAAAACCATCGCGGCCTCTTCGTACTCCTTGGACACCCCGGCGAAGATACTCGACGTTATGAGAACGACGAAGGGGAGCGCCATCGCCGTGTGGGCCAGCGCCACTCCGATGAGGGTATCGGCGAGATGGAGGTCTATGTAGAGGACCAGGAGCGGTATTGCCATGACCGGAATCGGAAACATCCTGAGGGCAACTATGGAGAGCTTTATGTGGTCCTTGCCCGGGAACACGTACTTGGCTATAGAGTATCCTGCCGGAACGCCGAGGATGAAGCTTATGATGATGGTTAACACGGCCACGATGACGCTGTTCTTTATTCCGTCCCAAGCGCCCAGGGTAAAGAGTATCGTGTGGACGTACTCGCTCGTAAAGCTCGTCGGGATTATCTTGGTCGGGTCGTAGTAGTCCGCCTTGCTTGTGAAGGCGTAGAGGAAGGAGATGATTATCGGAATCACTATCCAGACCGCGGCCGTGAAAACTGCCGTGTAGAACCCTACCTTTTTGAGAGCGTATTTGGTTTCGTCGTTCATTCTCCCACCTCCAGGTACTCAGCGCGGAGGAACTTGATGTACAGCGCACCGAGCAGGATGGAGAGACCGGCTATCACGAGGGCGTATACCGATGCCACACCAGCATCCTTTATCTCCGTGAGCTGGTAGTAGCCCTCACCGGCGAGAACCGGGATGTCTCTGCCAGCCAGTATCCAGACGATACCGAAGATCTGCATCGCGAAGAGCGTCCTTATTATGAGGGCGCTCTGTATGCTGGGCTTTAAGAGCGGAAGAACGATGCGCCTGAGCCTTGTCCAGTAGCTCGCCCCAAAGACCTCTGCAGCCTCAATGTACTCCTTGCTTATCATCTGCAGACCGGCGAGGATTATCACAAAGACTATCGCCGTGGAGCGCCACAGTTCGGCTATGACTATCGCGAAGAACTCCCTCATGCGGTATTCGTAGCCGAATACGTATATCGGCTGGCTTATCACCCCCAGGTTCATGAGGAGCTTGTTTATGAAACCATAGGGGGAGAGCATGGAGTACCAGATCAAACCCGCCGCCACGTCACTTATGGTGAGGGGGATTATAAGGGCATAGAGGGCGGCGTCCTTGCCCTTGAAAACACGGTTCATGAGGAGGGCGAGAACAACGGCAAGGGCAACCTGAGTGGGGACGATAATGCCAGCAAGAAGGATCGTGTATTTAAACGCGCTCCAGAAGTAGTAATCGCTAAAGGTTCTACGCCAGACCTCCAAAGAGAGCGCCCCGTTCTGGGTGAAGGCCAGGTAGAGAGCCTGAACGAGGGGGTATCCAACGAAAAACAGCAGGTACAAGAAAGCCGGCAAAATTAAAAGATAAGGAACGAGAGAGCGCCGTTCCATGGGACCTCCTCCTTCACGGCACCGGCACTCCAACGTCCTCGAAGAGCTTTACAAGGTCGGGCTTGATCTCCTTGGTGACCGTCGCTGGATCCTCGTCGTTGAGAACTATCCTCTCGAAGGCCTGCTTGTAGTACTCCTTGAACTGGCCTCCCTTGTCTCCGAGGTTCGGTATCATGACAACGAGGGCATCCTTGGTGCTGGCCTGGGCCTGGACACCCTCAGCGAGTATCTTCAGCGGCCCCTCAGGCAGCTTTCCGCTGGCCTCTTCAACGGTCGGGAAGAAGCCGACCTTCTCCAGAACCTTGACCTGGGTGTCTGGCTTGGTCAGGTAGTCTATAAGCTTCCATGCCTCGTCCTTGTGCGGTGCTCCCTTCGGTATGGCAAGGCCGGCGAGAACGACGATGAATCCCCTGCCCTTCGGTCCCCTCGGAACCGGAACAACGACGAACTGGTCTGGCTTGGTTTCGATGGCGTTCTTAATCCTTGCGGTGTGGTCCCAGGCTATGAGAACTTCACCCTTCAGGAGCGGGTCAGCCATGGCATCCCAGGTTGTGCTGGACGGGTGCACGTAGGGCCAGAGTTCCTTGAGGTAGTTCCACATCTCAACTGCCTCTGGACTGTCGAACTCCTTCGCCTGATAGCCGGTGTAGCTCGGATAGATGTATCCGTGGAGGAACCTGACGAAGAGTCCCTTCGGCCCGGCCGGGAAGCCGAGCTCGGGCTGTCCCTTGGCCTCTTTGAGGTTCTTGGCCCACTGGAGAAGGGCGTCGTAGGTCCACTTTTCGGTGCCCTTCATAACGTCCTCCTCGGTAAGCCCTTTCGGAAGGTACTGGAAGGCCTCCTTGTTAACGACCATAACGTAGGTGGCGCTCATCCAAGGAACGTATGCCTTCTGGCCGCGGATGTAGGAGTACTGCTCAAAGGTGCTGATGAAGGTTCTTCCTTCAAGCTTGGGCATCGTGCTGAGATCCTCCAGCCAGCCCTTTGAGGCCATGTAGTCCATACCACCGTGGAGGTCGCCTATAACGTCGATGGTGACCTTTCCCGTCTGCATCTCGCCCTCAAGCCTCGTAACCATGTCCGTATAGGAAATTGGGACAAAGTTAACCTCGATGTTTGTCTCCGATGTAAAGCCCTTCAGAAGGTCCTCCTGGACGAAGGCCCTCTCCTCGGGCGGGTTCAGCTGGGTTGACAGAAACGTCACTGTTACTTTCTCTTCCCCTCCTGGGGAGATACAGCCACTGGACACTACGGCGAACAACACAACAGCCGCCAACAGAACACCAAACAATCTCCTAATCATGGGGCATCACCCTATCCCTCAAGTAAGGTACTTCAACGAACTTAAGTGGACAACATATATAAGATTTGTGTTTAGAACCACTAAAAGTGGTTGTATTACAAAAAAGTAAAAGTTTGGAATTAAAGTCTAGGCCTCACGGTTTTTCCCTTTCTGGACGATTCATAGGCCGCCAGGATTATCGCCAGGTTTTTCTTCGCATCCTCGCCCGTTATGGGAACCTTTTCATCCTTCAAAACCGCCCTGGTGAAGGAACTCACTATTCCCCTCACATCGGGTCTGTCCCAGTATATCTTCTCTGCCCTGTCCTGATAGACGGTAAAGTCAGGGTATGCCGTCCTCACGTCGAGGAATCCCTCCCTTCCGACGAGGTAGTATTTTATCTCGATGCCGTAGGAGTAGCCCTTTGGATTGCCCCAGCCGGCAGTCAGAACCGCCAGAACGCCTTTTCTGAACTCAAGAACGGCGGTGCCTATATCGTCCACCGGGAAGCCGTATATCTTGGCACCTATGTCCGCGTAGACCTTTCTGGGGAGGTCCCCAGTGAGCCAGAGGAGGGAGTCAACCCCATGGGGGGCGGTGTCCATGAAACCCCCGCCTCCGGACTTTCTTGCGTCTAAGAACCAACCCATGTCAAGCCCCTGGAGGAATATCGGCGGTTTCACGTTCTCGGAGATGGTCTGGATGTACTCAATGGGGCCTATCTCACCGCTATCAATCATCTCCTTCGCCTTCACGAGGGGCTCAGTGAACCTGGGATTGAATGGGAGCATGAGCTTTACCCCGGCCCTTTTGGCGGCCCTTATGACCTCATCCGCGTCCCTGAGGTTCAGGGCTATGGGCTTCTCAAGTAGTATGTGCTTGCCCTCTTCAGCGGCCCTGACTGCTATCTCCCTGTGCCTGTATGTCTCTATTGCAATGTAAACCGCCTCGACGTTCTCATCCCTGAGGAGTGCCTCGTAGTTCCTGTAGAACTTCGCTCCGTACTTCTTCGCCTCGGCACGTGCAACGTCCGAGTTGGAGCCGTCGCCGGATATCGCCACGAGCTTCGTCTGCCTGCCTCCCGCAATGGTGGAGGCAAAGCGAAGGGCGTGGGGATGGGCGTAGCTTATTATCCCGAAGTTGAGCTTCTTCATACCTCGACCACCTCCCCCTTGCGGGCACTCTCCTTTGCCCTCTCTGCAATCTTCAGGGCGATCAGGGCATCCTCGGCGGTGACCGCCGGCTCCTCTTTACCCTTGATGCAATTGAAGAAGTGCCTCAGTTCCCTCTCGAAGGCGTCTGGGAAGGTTGAAAGGAGCGGTGAGAAACGCGGCATCTCGAAGTTTGCCTTGGCGACACCGACCACGGGGGTATCCAGCGGGGTGTAGCGTATTCTGCCGTTCTTTCCAATGATGTCGACGTGATGGTAGAAGACGCCATACCGTGAGGGATACGGATACGCCCAGCTCACCTCCGCTATGCCAGTCTTTCCACCCTCGAACTTTATCATCATCATAAAATGGTCAAACGTTCCATTGGCCCTTGCCTCCTCCTTGATGGATTTCCCAACGGCGTATACAGAGACGGGTTCGCTCTCAAAGAACCATCTAAGAAAGTCCGTGACGTGGACTCCAAGGTCAACGGCGACGCCGCCGCTCCTGTTCTCGTCCCAGTACCAGTAATCCCTGGGGAAGGGCAGGTTCTGAACCTCGGCCTTTCTGATGTGCATCGGCAGGATGTTGCGCTTCTTTATGACCTCCTTCATCTGCATCCATCTCTTGTCAAACCGCCTCACGTGGCCAACGAAGAGGTGAAGGTCTTCCCTTTCGGCGGTTTTTATCATCCTCTCTCCCTCTTCAACGGTGAGAGCTATCGGTTTCTCAACTATAACGTGCTTTCCGGCCTTGAGAGCCTCAATGGCGAGTTCTGCGTGGGTGTATGTTGGGGTCAGAATCTCAACAACGTCGGTCTCGGCATCGAGAAACTCGTCGAGACTCGTGAACTCCCTGGCCCGAAACTCCCTCGCACCTTTGTGTGCCCGTTTCGGGTCTATGTCCATGCAGGCGACGACCCTGATGCCCTCGATTCCCCTGAGGGCCCTCTTGTGGGCAAGGTTGAATATGTTCCCACAGCCTATCACCCCGACCTTCAGCTCCATGGGAATCCCCCAGGGAAGTAGGGGCAAAAAGTATATAATCCTTTTCAAAATAAACCACTTTAAATGGTTGTAAATTTACGGGGGGAAAGATATGAGGGTCATCGTTGGAATTCCCAGCTACAACAACGTGGAAACAATCTCATTCGTCGTCAAGCAGGCCGCACAGGGGCTAAAGAGGTACTTTGGTGGGGGAATTGTCGTCAACGCCGACGGGGGGAGCACGGATGGAACTAGGGAGACCGTTCTGGCGACGAAGGTTCCGGATGGTGTGGAGGTTCACAGCTTCGTCTACCGCTGGCCCATCCCTGGGAAGGGCAGTGCTATGAAGGAGCTCATGGAGTTCGCCCTCGAAAGAGATGCGGACGCCATAGTGTTCGTTGACAGCGACCTGAGGAGCATAACCCCCGAGTGGATATACCGCTTCGCCAAACCCATCGAGGAGGGCTACGACTTCGTGGCCCCGCTCTACATAAGGCACAAGTGGGATGGAACCATAACCAACAACATCGCATACCCAATGACCGCTTCACTCTACGGAAAGAACGTCAGACAGCCGATAGGGGGGGACTTCGGGATAAGCAGGAAGCTCATGGAGGTTTACCTTGAAGACGAGGAGGTCTGGAAGACCCACGTGGCTCGCTTCGGCGTCGATATATTCCTCACGACAACGGCCATAGCCAGGGGCTTTAAGGTCATCCAGACCGCCCTTGGAATGAAGATACACGACCCCAAGGATCCGGCCGCATCGCTCGGCCCGATGTTCAACCAGGTTGTAGGAACGCTGTTCATGCTGATGGGGAGGTATGAAAACGTCTGGAGGAAGACCCGCTCGATAGAACCCGTTCCGGTCTTCGGGGAGCTTGAGAAGGGCGAGCCGGAGCCCGTAAAGGTCACCCTTGAGCTCCTTGAGATAAGGGCGAAGGAGCTCTTTGCCCAGCACGAACCGGTGCTGAGGAGGGCCCTCGATGAGGAGACGCTCAGGGGGGTGACTGAGGCACTCAAGACCTTCGAGTTCGACGACAGGCTCTGGAGCCACGTCCTCTACGATGGGGCTGTGGCGTACAAGAACGGAATTCTGACCGAGGCCGAGCCCCTGGTACCCCTATACTTTGCAAAAACGGCGGATTTCATCAAGAGAACGCTGGACATGAGCACTCTTGAGGCCGAAAAACTGATAGAGGAGAGGGCAAAGGTATTCCTTGAGGAGAAGGACTACCTCCTGGAGCGCTGGTAGAGGTCCCTGACCTCCTTCATCAGGGTTACTTCTTCCATTTTTGGAACGCTCCACGCGCCCCTCAGTGTCGTTGAGAGCGCCGCAACCAGGTTTGCGAAGCGGCCGATTTTCCTGAGGTGCTCCTCATCGATATTACCGGCGCCAAGCAGGTTCAAATAGTGAAGACCCGCCAAGAGAGCGGCGGTGAAGGCATCTCCAGCCCCGGTTGTGTCAACGGGTTCGACCCGGTAAGGAGGAATGTGGACCCTAATACCCCCGCTCATCAGCTCGCTGCCCTTCTCACCCAAAGTCACCGCGAGCAGTTTGAAGTCGAAGTCTTCCACTTCCACTCCATTGCCTTTTAGATACGCCAGCTCCCCGTCGCCGAGCTTAACTATATCCGCCAGCCCGAGGGCCTTCTCAATGTCGCGGAGCATCTCCTCCTCCCGTTCGCGCCAGAGGTCGGGCCTTATGTTGACGTCGTAGCTGAGCGGAACCTTCCCGCTCAGTTCCTCAAGAAGTCCAAAGATGGTAGAGCGTGATGGCTCCCGGGCGAAGAGCACGGTGCCGAAATGAACGGCCTCAGCATTCTCAAGAAGGGACGTCTCCACGTCCCCCGGCTTCAGGTTGAAGTATGCAACGCCGTCGTAGAGAATGAACTCGGGCTTTGCACCGATGAGCTGAACGAAAACAACGCCGGTGTGCCTCTCCGGGTCCCTCGGTATGTAAGTCCTTACCCCCTCATCGCGGAGTCTTTCGAGCAGGAAATCCCCGAAGGGGTCGTCACCGACCTTGCTCACAAGCCCGCTTTCAACGCCGAGCCTCGCAAGGCCAACGGCAACGTTTGCCGGAGCACCGCCTGGGTGCTTTTCGAAGCTCTTAACCCCCTTCAACGGCCCCTCCTGGAGGGCTATGAAGTCTATGAGGGTCTCTCCGATGGATACAATCACGGTAACCACCTCACTAAAGGCCGAGCTTTTGCCTGAACTCCGCGTACAGCCTTACAATGTTGCCTTTGGGGTCTGAGTAGTAGTCCTCAGGCACTTCTATTTCCACGTTTCTCCTTTTAAGTTCGCCCATCCTCTTCCTGAACTCCCTCATCACAAGTGCGGTCGGCTTTAGGCTTCCATCGCTTCTCAGAAGACCAAAGAACCTCTCGTGAACCGCCCTGTCGAGGGGAGGCCTGTCCCATATGCTCTCGTGATAGTCGGAGAAGTTCCAGTAGAACGCACCGAGGACACCGAACTCGTAGAGGGCCTTAAGGGTCTCTTCGAGCCACCTCGCAGCGTCCTCCTCCCCCACCAAGTAGTGTTCGGCCTCGTGCTTGCCAGTCACGGAGCGTATCTTTCTGGTTTCTCCCCGCGTTGTTGGCATTCCAAACTCCTCCATGAGGACATCCTTTTTCCCCAGTGCCCGGGTCAGCAGGCACGCGAAGGGAACGAAGTACGGATCCAGGGGGTCCGTGAAGTCCGTGTAGACGGAGTACGCGTGCATGCAGAGGAAATCGTTTCCCTCCGCCACGTCACCCACGCGGAAGTGTTTGTCTCCCTGAATGTCCTCCTGATGAATGCCGAAGGTAACCGGCTTACTGGAACTGGCTTTCAGGGTCTCATACACAAACCGGACCCATCTTCTCCCCGCCTCGGGAGTGCGGGGAATCCTGACGTTGTCTATCTCATTGGAGATGTCCCATGCGTAGAGTGCGGGATGGTCGTCGAACTCGGAGGCGACGACCTCAAGGAGCAGTCTCTCCGCCTCCAGAAGGTCGGGCTCCTCATAGATGTCCCTCGCACCGAGGTCGACAACTCTTCCGTTCGAATACGTCAGGAATCTCTCGTGGGGTTTGTCGGAGAGGGTCCACTCGGGGAGCCAGTTTATTCCGCTCATGTGGCCGATGAAGAAGGTCGGCATGACCTTCAGTCCGAGGTCATGAGCTATGGCCATGACCTTCTCCAGATTTCGAAGGGAGTTCTCATCGATTCTTTCAGGTTCCGGCTGAAAGTCCTCCCAGAGCAGGAAAATTCTCACGGCGTCAAGGTTGAGGTCCTTTATTACCTGAAATTCCTCACGAACCTCCCACTCCTCGAACTCCTTCCACCAGAACATAGCCTTCCTTCTCGGCCAGTAGTTGACACCGAGGATGAACTCCATTTTCCTCCCTCCAAAAAAGTTTTGAAAGGGCTCAGCCCTTGATTCCGCCGGACACTCCCCTCATATAGTACTTCTGGAGCACGATGTAGACGGTGATGGGTACGAGTATTGCCAGCACTCCAGCGGCGGTCAGCTGTCCCCAGTTGGGGTTGTAGCGGCTTATAAACTGGGTGACACCCGCTGAAACTGGCCACTTCTCCGGTCTCAGGAGGGTTATCGCAAAGAACAGGTCTTGCCACACGAAGATGAACTGGACCACGGCGACGCTGATAACCGCGGGCATCGCTATGGGGAGTATCACCTTGAAGTATATCCCAACATCGCTGAGGCCGTCTATCCTCGCAGCCTCTTCATAGTCCTTGGGAATCGACATGAAGAAGTTGCGGAGGAAGAATATCGTCCACGGGAGCGCGAAGGCCGTGTGAACGAGGATTATACCGTAGTACTGGTCGTACAGATGAAGGTCGCGGAAGAGCCTCAGGAGGGGGACTATGACTGCCTGCTGTGGGACTACCTGGATGGCAACGAGGGTCAGGAAGAGCATCGTCTTTATCGGGAAGCTGAAGGAAGTGAAGCCGTAGGCTGCCATTCCGGCGATAAGTATCGGAATTACCGTGGCCACAGTGGCTATCAGAATCGAGTTGAGGATGTTCTTCCAGAAGCCGGCGTCCCATACACTGACGTAGTTGTCGATGATGAAGTGGGCGTTCCTGAGGTTCCACCAGCCGTTAACTATCTCGTCGAAGGGCCTAACGGAGGTCATTATCAGTCCCAGGAGGGGTATCAGGAGCATTAGCCCTATGGACCACGCCACGAGGTTTATGGTGACCTTGTATCTCGTGCTTACCTTCATGAGCCCACTCCCCTTTCACTTATCATCTTCTTCAGCATCCCTATGGAGAACAGGAACACTGCAACGGTCAGCAAAGTCGCTATCGCGGCGGCATATCCCCACTTGAACATGCGGAATATCTCGTAATACACCATGTAAGCGAGCACCGAGAGGTACATTGGCACAGACTCACCACCGGAGAGGACGTAAACGAGGTCGAAGACCTTGAGTATGTAGATGGAACTCATTGTAACGACGACTATCAGAGCGGGCTTCAGCAGGGGCAGTATCACGTACCTAAACCGCTGCCAGGGGTTTGCACCGTCAATGATGGACGCCTCAAGAACCTCGATGTCAAGACCTTCCAGCCCGGCCAGGAACACCGTGGTTGAAAAGCCCTGCCACGCCCATAGGGAGCCTATTATAACGAAGTATATCGCCGTACTGGGGTCCTGAATCCACGCCCGGGGTTCGATTCCAAAGAAGCTAAGAACATGATTAACGATACCGGCGTTGGGATCGAGAAGGAGCATCCAGACGATACCGACAACGGTTAGGGGCATCACCATTCCAAGCATAACGAAGCCCCTGAGCAGGTTGCGCCCCACAACCGCACTGTTGTGAAGGAGGAGAGCAAAACCAAGGCCGAGCATCGTTACTAAGGGGAGGAAGACTATGAAGATGAATAGATTGTTCTTAACGGACGTCCAGAAGAGAGGATCTCCCATCATGGTGCGGTAGTTTTCAAGTCCAACGAACTGGGGCTGGGTAAAGCCGTCCCACTTGGTGAACCCCAGGTAGAACGTGTTGAAAATCGGGTACAGTATAAAAACTAAAAGGAGGATGAAGGCGGGCATCATCAGGATCAGGAAATCCTTGCTGAGCCAGTCCCTCCTTCCGCCCATTTCAGGCACCTCATGAGCCGTAGTACTGTTCTGCGTACTGTTCAAGCTCCTGGGCTATCTGCTGGTAATTGTCCGGGTTGGCCCAGAGCTCGAAGAGCTTGTCCCAGATTATCGGCTGAAATCCTGAGGGGGCGTTGTCATCGAGGTCTGGAACCACGGTGTACTTGGCCATCATGTCGATAATCTTCGCGTCAACGGGGTCGTAGGCACTCTTGGGAACCTCAAGGTTGGGTGCGAGGTATCCCTTCTGCTCCACCATTATCTTCTGGTATTCCGGACCGGCGAGCCACTTGGCAAGCTCAAAGGCGGCCTCCTTGTGCGGGGCTCCTTTGGGTATAATGACCCAGTCCCCACCAGCAACTATGGCGAAGTCGGCGTTGGGGTTGATGACGGGGAACGGAATCAGGTCGTAGTCAGTGCCGGGCTTGTAACCCTGGTTCTGGAGCATGAGGTTTATCCAGTTGCCCATAAAGTACATGGCCACCTCTCCCTGGCCGAGCCTCGTGACCTGAACTTCCCACTTCTCACCGATGGCAACCTTGGGGTCACCGTAGCAGCCCTCCTTAAGGAGGTCGCTGAGCACCTTGAAGGCCTCAAGAACCTGGGGGTCGGTCCACTTGACCTTGTGGGTCATCAGGTCGTTGTGGAGCTGCGGACCGCCAACCCTGATGAGAACCGCCTCAAAGATGTCGCTCAGAGGCCACTTGTCTGCGGCACCGCTGGCCATGGGCTGGATTCCGTTCTGCTCAAAGACTTTACATGCGGCCTTGAGGTCGTCAAGGGTCTCGGGCGGCTTCACGTTGTACTTCTCAAAGTCGTGGACATTGTACCAGATACCTGGCTTGGCCCAGGCCTTTATGGGAACTGCATAATAGGTGTCTCCAACCTTAACCGGCTGAAGAAGGTTCTCCATAATGTCGCCCTTATAGGAGTCGACGACGGAGTTCATTGGCTCAAGCTGGTTCTTCTGGCCGAGCTCAGTGATGAGTGCAGGCCACGGAAGAATCGCAATGTCAAAACCGGGAGAGCCCGTTGCGAGCTCTGTGAGAACGGCATCCCTGAGCTTGGACTGAATCACATACTTTATCTTAACGTTCGGGTGCTCCTGCTCGTAAACCTTCAGAGCGTTCTGGAAGTTCTCACCCTCAACTCCACCCCACTGGCCGTAAACGACCACCTCAACCGGCTTCTGGGAGGTTGTGGTCGTCTGTGTGGGGCTGGAAGTTGTTGTCTGCGTCGGGGAGGTTCCCCCTCCTGAAATGCATCCGGAGACAAAGGCGGCTAACAACAGCACGCTCAAAAGCAATGCAAACCTTTTGGCATGAAACCTCATAGATAGACACCTCACCAAGGCTGTTCACTAGGGCTGTATACTTTTAGTATATTTATATTTTTCGGAAAACCCCTGTTAATTTATGTTCATGATTCCCCAAAAATTTTGGAGAATACCCTGACAAAAAACGTAGAATGTCAAATTTATTTACAAAACGTTCGTTAAAATTCAGGATATATTTCAAAAAACTTTTTATATGTGGACGACTAAACATTCCCCGGATATTCATATACTAAAAGTATACAAAGGAGGAGCGTTCACATGTTCCCTGTTACAAAGCTACCCCAAAGGAGAATTGAGGACTATTCTACCGTTGCCGGAAAAGGGGCCATTCTAAGGATTGTGGAAAAAGCAGAAAAGCTCTCAGGGGCAAGATTTGTCCACGTTAACTCGACTCCCTATGGCGGTGGGGTTGCCGAGATACTGAGCAACCTCGTACCCCTCATGAACGACATCGGAATAATGACCGAGTGGTGGGTTATAGAAGGGAATGATGAGTTCTTCAACGTCACGAAAACCTTCCACAACGCCCTCCAGGGCAACAAAGACCTCAAACTCACCCAAGAAATGACGAACCTCTACCTCAAGACCAACGAGGAGAACGCGAAGAGTGCAGAGTTAAGCGAATTTGATTATGTCCTCATTCACGATCCGCAGCCAGCAGCGTTGATAGACTTTTACGAGAAAAAACAGCCCTGGATCTGGCGCTGTCACATAGACCTGAGCGACCCGAACAGAGAATTCTGGGAATTTTTAAGGCAATACGTGCAAAAATACGACAGATGTATTTTCCATCTTCCAGAATACGTTCAGCCCGACTTGAATCCTGAGAAAACCGTCGTCATGCCGCCTTCAATCGATCCCCTGAGCGAGAAGAACATGGAGCTAAAAGAGTCAGAAATTATCAAGACACTCGAACGGTTCGATGTTGACCCTGAAAGACCGATAATCACTCAGGTTGCCCGTTTCGACCCGTGGAAGGGTGTGTTCGATGTCATTGACGTCTACAGGAAAGTGAAGGAAAAGATTCCGGGCGTTCAACTGCTCCTCGTTGGAGTCATGGCCGCAGACGATCCGGAGGGCTGGGTTTACTTCGAGAAGACATTGCGTAAGATTGGGGAGGACTACGACGTCAAGGTTCTAACGAATCTGACCGGCGTTCACGCGCGAGAAGTCAATGCCTTCCAGCGGGCTAGTGATGTGGTTTTGCAGATGTCCATTAGGGAGGGCTTTGGGCTCACGGTCACAGAGGCCATGTGGAAGGGAAAGCCGGTGGTTGGCAGGGCAGTTGGGGGAATCAAGTTCCAGGTGGTTGACGGGAAAACGGGCTTTCTCGTGAGCAACGTGGACGAAGCCGTTGAGAAGACCTGCTACTTGCTCAGACATCCTGAAGAGGCCAAAAGACTCGGCTTCAACGCCAGAGAACGCGTGAGGGAGAACTTCCTCATCACCAGGCACCTGGAAAGGTATTTAGACCTCCTCCTCTCATTTTCTGGGGAGGGATAGGTATGGAGATCAGCGAGAAGGCCATAACCATGCTGACCAGAATCGGCTTCACGAAGTACGAGGTCATGATATACTGGACGCTTCTGGTTTACGGGCCGAGCACCGCGAAGGAAATATCCGAGAGGAGCGGGGTGCCCTACAACAGGGTTTATGACACCATAGCATCTCTGAAGGCAAGGGGCTTCGTCAACGAGGTCGAAGGCTCTCCCAAGGTTTACGTCGCATACTCTCCAAAGATAGCGTTTCTGAAGTTCAAGAGGGACATCGACGGGATAAAGGATGAGCTGGAGAAGGAACTCAAGCGGGTTAAGGTGAAAACGGAGGAGAGGCCGGGGATATGGCGCACCAAAGACTTGGACATAGCCGTGGAAATGGTTAGGGAGTCTATAGACTCCAGCTCCTATGAGGCTATACTCGTCGCCCCGGAGAAGTTTCTGGAGAACATAGAGGACAACATAAAGGCCGCCCTCAAGAGGGGAACTACTATCTCCCTCTACACCGAGGAAAAAATAGACCTCTCCGATTTTGCCAAGCTTGGCAACCTCTACGTGAGGAAGTTCCACAAGCTGAACCATTTCATCGGGATGTTCGACGGCAGGGAGGTCATAGACATCCAGAACATCGGCTTCCGGCCGAGGAACCCACCCAGCTTCAAGGCCACCTATCCGGAGATAATATTCTCCCAGTACAGCTTCATCCGGGAGGCATTCAAGGAGTCGAGCCTCATACTTGAGGGGATAAAAAACAGGGATGACTTGAGGTTCTTTGCGAACTTCCACGCCGTGGACATCATAAGGCGGCACCTCAACGACGGCGTCATCTATGCCAAGGTACTTGGGAGAAACCTCGTCACGGGTGAGGTGGAGGAACTCGAGGGCCGCGTTGTGGGCTACACCGTTGCCCTTGACGAGGGAATAGACAACTTTGACCTGGAAACAGAGAGGGGAATAGTGAAGGTTGGGGGAATGTTCGCGGTTTTGGAAGATTATGAAACGACTATGATCCGGCTGACCATAGTTTGAGGTGATTGTATGGCGGAAGTGAAGCTCATCGGAGTCTGGAAGATGTTTGGTGATTTTGCGGCCGTTAAGGATATGAATCTTCATGTGAAAGACGGAGAATTCATGATCCTCCTCGGGCCAAGCGGCTGCGGAAAAACAACCACCTTGAGAATGATTTCAGGCT
>NZ_SNUP01000058.1:0-461 GCF_012027515.1 Thermococcus sp. ES12 | reverse complement strand
CATGACACTCGAGGATGCAATAAAGCTAGCTGTCTTAGCTTTGGCAAAGACGATGGAAGAGCCTTCACCAGAGAACATAGAAGTGGCAGTGATCACAGTTGAGGAAAAGAAGTTCAAGAAGATAAGTAAAGAGAAAGTTGCAAAGTGCCTTGAGGAAGCTTTGAAAGAGGCTGAAGAAGAGGAAGTTGCTGAGAAGGAGGAAGATTATACTGAATTAGACAGCAACTACTGAGGTGGTGGCAGTGCCAATAGATGTTGACAAAGCAGTGATTGCAAGGTTAAAGACACATGGGGAGACATTTGAGATTTTGGTTGACCCTTATCTTGCCAGAGACTTCAAGGAGGGCAAAGATGTTCCAATAGAGGAAATTCTTGCCACTCCCTATGTTTTTAAAGATGCACACAAGGGAGATAAAGCGAGTGAGCATGAGATGGAGAAAATCTTTGGAACAAGTGACCCA
>NZ_SNUP01000057.1:0-461 GCF_012027515.1 Thermococcus sp. ES12 | reverse complement strand
GAAAGGGTTTTTAAGGAGAAAATGCCGCACTACGTTGAGAGATTCTTTGAAAGATTGCTGACAAAACACTATTCACTCCAACCCGTCAGGATTGAGATGCCGGATCTGGAAGTAGATATTGCATTATTGAGAAATAAAAAGTTGCACTTGGTTGCTGAGGTTAAGTGGAAGGAGAAGATTAAAGAGAGGGACATTAAGAAGGTTGAGGAGAAATTTGAAGCCCTTAATGCCAAGAGAAAGCTCCTTATAGTTCCGGACAAAGAGATCTTGCCGAGAGCTCCAGAAAACGCCGAAGTTCTTGACTGGAGGAGTGTGATAAAGCTTTGCAAGGTTCCGCCTTAGTTATTCACCTAAACCTAAAACTTGAAACAGAAAAGGACATTTTTCGAACTCGAAGATTTTTGACCTGCTAATAATTTAACATAACCATATAAATCTTTTTCTCCGAAAAAGCCTTAAAG
>NZ_SNUP01000056.1:0-462 GCF_012027515.1 Thermococcus sp. ES12 | reverse complement strand
CGAATAGAATGTCGTAAATAAGCACTCTAAAACCGCCAGAGAAGGGCTTAATGTTCACAATTGCCTTGTTGCCCTTGTTCGTTATCCAATAGTGCATTAAAACCCCGCCAATGACAGCAATAAACAATTCGAGCCCGCTGAGGAGTTCAAAGAAGTCAACTGCGTAATACATAACTAGTATTATTATGAATATTATGACTTGTAGCAAGTTGCTTGCCTTCATGCCACCCTCACCCCAAGTGCGGTATGCTGATCGGCATACTGCTTGATAATGCGAAGCAATCTTGCCTCCTCTTTTCTAAGCTCAGTTATTCTTCGCCTAATTTTCTGCAATTTTTTCTCATAGCGTTCAATTTCGTCAGAAATAACTCCCGAGACCGTTTTTATCACCCCCTCATGAATTAGAAGAACAGGCCCCTGAACGGGGCCACAGGCAACATACGCATACCCGTTCTGCCCTTC
>NZ_SNUP01000055.1:0-465 GCF_012027515.1 Thermococcus sp. ES12 | reverse complement strand
TGCGCAACATTCTTCAATATTGCATGAAATACTGAATCTTCAGTATAAATCTCAGCAAAGTAACGTTTTTCTTCTTTCCTTACTGTGACATGGTCTATTTTCTCTGAATTGACGATGTGTAATACGTCCTTGTGCTTTTGTATTATTAACAAACTCATTGTTCACTCACCTCTTCAAGAATAGCGTTTTCTTCTTCCTCTGAAAGCTCTTTGACTTCAATCCAGCCTTGCTCTTCAAGTTGTCGTATTACTTCATTCCTTGAGATTATTTTTCCAAGAAAATCTACGACTTTTTCAAGCGTTTCAAATTGCTTTGAGTCCAAAGTTATATAACGGCCTCTCCATGTCCTTCTAACCAAATCTACTCTGTATCCTGTCTTTCTTTTGTATTTTTTGACTTTAGCAAACTCAAAACCACTCCAAGTTTCGCCAAACACCACTTTGACTTCATCTTTCATTTGAGCCA
>NZ_SNUP01000054.1:0-466 GCF_012027515.1 Thermococcus sp. ES12 | reverse complement strand
AATTATCTTGCTTACTCTTGCCCATCTTACTTTGTAATTTTCATCAACTGTCAAAACTTCAAGGTTTGAAGCATCCTTGTATGCAACTTGACCATCCTCATTGTTAAAAAATAGCTTATCAAGCTCCCCAAAGGTAGTTCTCATAATTTTCCCATTAAGACGGACAAGAATCGGAGTATTTTTTGAAACTGAAGCATTCAATTCTAGGAAATTATGCCTCCATGCCTCTCCAAAAAGCTCCCTTGCTAAACACAGTGAAGAAGTCGTTTTTCCTGTGCCTGGTGGCCCAGCTAGGAGAAGGTGGGGCATCGAACCAGTCTTAACATAATGCTTCAATCTCCTCACTATATGATCCTGACCGACAATGTCATCAAGTCTCTCAGGCCTGTACTTCTCAACCCAAGGTTTTTCAAGAATTTTGACTTCCTTAACCTCTTTTACCCTCTCAACCATAGCGATCACCTAT
>NZ_SNUP01000053.1:0-467 GCF_012027515.1 Thermococcus sp. ES12 | reverse complement strand
ATGGTTGCTGGAGGAATAACTGGTATAGTCTTGGGTTTTTCTGCTCAAACTGTAATAGCAAACTTCATCTCCGGCATATTTATGTACTTTGATAAACCATTGAAGATAGGTGATCCTGTTGAAGTTGCTGGCTATTCTGGAGTTGTCAATGACATAAGGATTCTCTCTACGAGGATAAGGACTTGGGACGGAACTTTAGTCAGAATTCCAAATGAGAAAATATTTAACAGTGAGATAAGGAATCTACAGAAATATCCAGCGAGAAGGGTTGACGTGCTCATAGGAATAGCGTACAAAGAGGATATAAGCAGAGCTATTGAAGTTATAAAGAAAACTCTAGAGGAGATGCCCCTTGTTCTGGCTGAACCAGAGCCAGCAGTGTATGTTAATGAGCTAGCAGAAAGCAGCGTTAACATATATGTCAAAGCATGGGCTCCAAGTGAGAAGTGGTTTGACGTGAGAAGTAC
>NZ_SNUP01000052.1:0-468 GCF_012027515.1 Thermococcus sp. ES12 | reverse complement strand
GCTTTGGCATATTATGCTCAGTATGCCAGGAAGTAGTGGTCTTTGCAATTCTTAGAAGCCCTTTGATGTTTAATAACTCATCCACAACTGCGTAGTCTTTTACAAGTTCCTCTGCAAGCTCTTTAGGAATCCCATTTTTAATTAAGCTCTTTCTGAATTTTCTTTTGCCTTTATTAATTGCTCTTTTCATTCCTGCAAACTGCCACAATATTTTAGGTAGAACAAACATTAACCTTAAAGAGGATAAAAAGAGCGAAAGAACCATCAGAGCTCCTCCTCAAACTCCTCCTCGACTTCTATCTCTCTTCTCTTTTTCTTTCCAAGCTTTTGGAGCTCTTTGAATCCTTCAAGTTTGTGCATCTTTTCTTTCATAAATGCCCCTACTAGGGTCTTAATAACATTCATGCTCTCCATGTATTCTTTTGTAAGTTCAAAGGCCTTATCTGGGTCCATTCCAGCACCCACAAA
>NZ_SNUP01000051.1:0-468 GCF_012027515.1 Thermococcus sp. ES12 | reverse complement strand
ACATTGAGGAAGTAGCAAGGTATTTCCTCAGAGAATGGCAGACTGGAAAGTTTACTCTTTTTGGGAAGGAAGAAAAGAGAGAAGAAGAATTCCAGTGGGCATACAGTGATATCCTTGACGATATTGAACGAGAACTTTTGCTAGACCCAAGGAGAATACTCTGGAAGTTTAGAGAGAAGATTGAACCAAGCAATGTGAAAAGAGTTGGGATTAAGGAAATTGAAGGCTTTACTGTGGGTATAGCAACAGGGTTTAAGAAGTGCGATGGTGGGATTAAGCTTGTGGAAAAGCTAACTGGAAAGAAAGTCATAGCGAGTGAATGCTTTGGAAAGAAGTGGAAGGGAGTTATAGCAATTTTGGAGTGATTAAGATGAGGCTCTTATTGACCACTTCACAGGGAATTGAAGATTTAGCCAAAAAAGAAGTTGAAAAATTATTTGAGGGCAAAGGAATCAAAGTTAGTGTCGA
>NZ_SNUP01000050.1:0-473 GCF_012027515.1 Thermococcus sp. ES12 | reverse complement strand
ATTTACTCTTTTGAGACTATGGTGAAGAATGAGGTTATCAAGCTTAAAACATTGGGTGATTTATTTGGATTAAACGTTGCTGTCGTGCTGAATAAGGTAAGGGAATCTTCGAGGGATATTAGTGGAATAATTGAATTCCTTGAAGGTGATATGGGTGTGCCAGTTATAGGAGTAATACCATTTGATAATCGTGTTCCTCACTCAGTGAATATAGGCGTGCCGATACTGAAATACAAACCAAGAGCTTCTGTATCAAAGCGATTAAAGGAATGTGGGGAAATTCTGGAGGAGTGGATGTTTGGTAAAGCAAAAGTGGAGAAAATTGTTGATGAGATAATAACTGAGAGACTGTTGAACTTTTAGGTTTTAGATTTTTCTTTGTACTCAAACAGCTCGCTGACTCTCACAAGCGGAATCAGTGTGTAGCCTTCTTTTTCAATGTTTTCTTTGGCTCCCTCTTCCCTGTCAACTAC
>NZ_SNUP01000049.1:0-475 GCF_012027515.1 Thermococcus sp. ES12 | reverse complement strand
AGCTTATAACCCCAGAAATCAAGGAGAAGCTGAGAAAGCTTTCCCTCACTGGAGAGATAGCAAAGCCAGAGGATGTCGCCCATGCAGTGATTTTCCTCTTGGAGAATGACCACATAACCGGAGAGCTGATAGATGTGAATGGTGGAAGATTGATGGACTGAGAAAAGCTTTTATTTTTGGCTTTCTTCTTATCTCTGATAGCCATGCGGGTTGTTTATGAGAAGGAAATAAATGTAGAGGACATTGTTGTTTCTCCTAGACCTATCTGGAAGTGCAGAACTTGCCCAGTTTACGGTAAAAGTCCCTCATGTCCCCCTTATGCTCCTTCTTGGAAAGAAGCTAAAGAGTGGATTAAGCACTTCAAGAGAGCTCTTTTAATTAAGTTTCAAATCAATTATGAGAATTTTGAAGAAGAAAAGAGAAAAGTACTCCTATATCTGCTCAAGAAGGAAGAAGAATTCTTTAAGTCAGGTCA
>NZ_SNUP01000004.1:0-200914 GCF_012027515.1 Thermococcus sp. ES12 | reverse complement strand
AGCCTGAAATCATTCTCAAGGTGGTTGTTTTTCCGCAGCCGCTTGGCCCGAGGAGGATCATGAATTCTCCGTCTTTCACATGAAGATTCATATCCTTAACGGCCGCAAAATCACCAAACATCTTCCAAACGCCGGTGAGCCTTACCTCCGCCATTTTCTCACCCCTAAAAGGAAAATGGAGGTCAGCGCCTCCTCCTGAGGAGGAGCGGTATCGTGGCGAGGGCCACGAGCATCGCGGGCCCACAGATCCCGCCACCTTCGCCAGGGGAGGTGCTGGTGGTAGTTGTGGTCGTACCCGTGGTGCTGGTAGTGGTCGTGGTGGTCTGGCTCGGTGAGGTCGTTGAGGTCTCGCTCGTGGTAGTGGATGTTTCGGTCGGTGTCTCGGTCGGGGTCGGCTGCTCGCCGCCGGTGCCCTTGACGAGCGGTATCATGAGCACCGTTGCCAGTGTCTTCTTCTCAAGGTCGTAACTGCTCAGCTGTTCCTCCTGGGTTGGCTTAAAGCCCTCCGGCACGAGCTCGTCAACGACCCTCGGCGCCAGGTTGTCTATGACCGCCTGTGGGTCTGCTCCTCCCAGCTTCCACTGCTCGGCTTCTACAGCAACTGGCCTCCACTTGTCCGGTCCATAGCCGTCCTGTGAGCCCACAAGGATTGCCGTGTACAGCCCGTAGTCCGAGATATTGAGGTACTTCTTCGGGACTTTCACTATCACCGCGTTCTTTACCGGGTCTGCCGAGATTTGCATCTCGCCCTGGTAAACGGTTCCGTTGGGCAGGACGATGAGGTTACCGTAGTCCCATCCGGCTATTCTCAGCGCGAGGTCCCACGGATGGGTTGGGTCGAGCCGTACGTTGCTTCCCGGTCCGTCAGGGAACATTTTGATTGCACTTGTGTTTCCGCCCTCCCTGAAATCGAAGTATGCCTCGATTATCTGGAGGCTAAAGCCGTTGGGCCCGTTCCACGGGTTGCCACCGAGGTCCTTGAAGTAGAACTCCAGCGTCCACTCGTCGCTCCCCTCGACCATCTTGAACTTGAGCAGGTCAAGGTGTCCCGGAACGAAAACTTTGTCCATTGGGTAGGTGTAGGTTCCCGGCCCGTGGTCGTCTCCCTCGGGGTCGTTCACGACTATTCCCTGCTTGAGCAGCGGGAGGGCTTTGACGGTTGCAAGCTTCATCTCGTTAGCATCGTAACTGCTCAGCTGTTCCTCCTGAGTTGGCTTGAAGTTTGCTGGAGCGAGGAGGTCCATAACGCGCGGGGCAACGTTGTTGATTACAGCCTGTGGGTCTGCTCCTCCCAGCTTCCACTGCTCGGCTTCTACAGCAACTGGCCTCCACTTGTCCGGTCCATAGCCGTCCTGGCTCCCGGTAAGGACAGCCCCCCAGAGGCCGTAGTCCTCGTTTATCGCTATGTACTTCTTCGGGACTTTCACTATCACCGCGTTCTTTACCGGGTCTGCCGAGATTTGCATCTCGCCCTGGTAAACGGTTCCGTTGGGCAGGACGATGAGGTTACCGTAGTCCCATCCGGCTATTCTCAGCGCGAGGTCCCACGGATGGGTTGGGTCGAGCCGTACGTTGCTTCCCGGTCCGTCAGGGAACATCTTTATCGCCGAGCTGTTGCCGCCGTCCTTGAAGTCGAGGTAGACCTCTATTATCTGGAGGCTGAAGCCGTTCGGTCCGTTCCAGGGGTTTCCTCCAAGATCCTTGAAGTAGAACTCCATCACGTAGCTGTCCGTCTGTTCAAGCATCCTGAAGCGGAGGAGGTCAAACACGCCCGGCTTGAAGACCTTGTCGGTCGGATAGGTGTAGGTTCCCGGCCCGTGGTCATCGCCCTGGGGGTCTTCTATGTCTGCTATGACGACTCCCTTGACCTCGGTCGGAAGCTTCAGCTCGATCGGGGTGCTTATGACCTCCAGTCTTCCGTCCTTCACAGTTGAGACCGCGAAGTAGAAATCGGCAGGGGTCTCTATGTAGTCGAAGGGCACAACAACCTCTATTCCTTCACTCGTCTCCCTGACCGTCGCCTCTCCGAGCTTCTCGCTGTTCTCGTAGTCGGTGGCCTTGTACACCTCGGCCCTTCCATCACGGTACACGACGTGCTTGGTTATCATCAGTCCGACGCTGTCGGCGGAGAACGGGAACATCGAGTACCTAAACTCGCTTGGCCTCTCCTGGAGGAGTGTGAAGGTGTTTCCCACGCGCTCTCCCTTCTCCCAGATGCTGACCTCGAACTCGCTGAGATTGCCCCTCACGAGGAAGTGAAGCCCCTCGCCGTCGAAGTAGACGCCAACGCTCTTGGCCAGTGATGACATGCTGGAGAAGTTCTTCATCTCGCCTTCTTTGAGTCCGACCAGTCCCCTCGTCGTGTAGGGCTCCCCGTCGGGGAAGTAGTTTCCAAAGAGGTAGCTAGGCGGCTCGACTCCAGCGAGCCTGTACATCTCGTAGAGGTAGGTCTTGAGGTAGCGGTCGAAGGTGTAGTCCTGCCCGCTGTCCTGGTCACTTCCGTACCACCAGAACCAGTCGCTCGCCTCTGCCCTGAGCAGGTACTCGTGGGCTTTCTCCCAGTCCTCCTGGCTCATCTCGCTCTTGTGTTCCATTAGGGTCTTCCTCGCCAGGTAGAGCCAGTACCAGCCGTAGTTCTCCTGGGGTTCGCCTATCCAGGTGGAGAGCGTCCCGTCTATCCAGCTGCTCTCGGGCCACTGCATCTCCTCCTTAACGCCTGCCATGTCGTAGAGCTCGCCGAGGCTCTGGGCCTTTAGGAGGGCGTTAACGTTGTCTCCCGTGAGGTTCAGTCTCTCCATCATCTGCGGCGTGAGCTTGTTGGCCTTGTCGCCGTAGAGCTGGATGTACTCGCTCGGCGTCACAGTTCTTATAAGCCCCTGCTCCTGGAGCTCGGTCAGCTTCTTGTAGAGTTCCGTCAGGAAGAGCTTGCCGTCGTAGGGGTAGTGCTCCCACGGGTTCTCCCCGTCCAGGGTGACCACGTAGACCAGCGAACCGTCGTAGTTCTCCTTCTGTATCTTGAGGAGCTCGTTCACGAAGTCTTCGACGGCCTGGTACTGGTTCATCCCTGCGTAGGTGAAGCCAACGCGGTCGCTCAGCGCGTGGTCGCGCGGGAAGAGGTATATCTTCTTTCCGTTGAACTCGGCCACCCAGGGCTTGTAGTAGTTCTCCACACTGCCCTCAATACCGAGCTTTCCGAGGACCAGCTGGTCGGTCATTACCCATTCCCAGCCGTTGTCGGCGAGGATTTCGAGGGTCTTATCGTTCAGAGCCGACTCCGCCGCCCATCCTCCCCTCGGAACCGCGGTGCCGCCGCCGAGGTACTCCTTGTAGAGTTCGTCGGCCTTCTTCACCTGGTCGTTGAAGTCGCTCTCCCAGCCGAAGTCGTTGAGTATCGGGCCTATCGGGTGGGCGTAGGGGACTGTGGTGACCTCGACGTTGCCGTTTCCTAGTAGGAGGTTTATCTTCTCGTGCTCTTCGAAGGTGTGGTTGAGGAGCCACATCTGAGCGTCGAGGACGGTCTTAACGTCGTCCCTCGTGTAGCCTCCCTCGTCCACCTTGTCGTAGAGGGCCTTTAGCTCGGGGTGGGTCATGATGTAGTTGTAGTCTATCCAGGCGAGGTTGAAAAGGACTGCTAGGTCAATGTAGTCCTGCTCGGTGAACTCGTTGGTGACCGCAACCTTCTGTTCCTCGAGCGGAAGGTTGGCGTACTTGGCCTTTGCCTGGAGCATCTTGTTCTTCAGCTCCGTGTAGCGGTTCCAGAAGTCCCTTATCGGGTTGCCATTGGGATCGGTTATCGGCTCGCCGTTCCAGGGGATGGTGTGGTCAAAGAACCCGCCCGGTGCCTGGAGCATGAACCACTTCTCGTCAACAGTCAGGGGCTCTCCGTTGGCTATTTTCTCGGTGACTATCTGGTAGTTGTCCTTGGCGCCGTTCATGTAGTCCGCCAGCTGGGCTATAAGGGAGCCCGATAAATCAATGGTTGCGTGAACCTCCGGATACTGGCTCAGGTAGTAGGCCATCTTCCAGTAGTTGTTGGCAGCGTGGAGCCTGACCCAGGGCCTTGTGTATATCCCCTGAATCGGATCGTAGTAGTAGGGCTGGTGCTGGTGCCACACTATTATAACGTTGAGCGGCTTCGGCTCCGCCGCTCCAACGGTCTTTACGTTCGCTCCAACGATGCTTCCGAGCATCAAAATTGCAATAAACAGGGCAACCACCTGTCTCATACTATCACCTCATTCCTTCAGGCCTCCGACAGTGAGGCCGCTCCTTATGTAGTTTTGAGCCAGCATGAACATCACGAACACCGGCAGGGCAAAGAGCAACGCCGCGGCTGCGAAGTAGCTCCAGTCTATTCCCCTGCCTATGCCCCCCATGAGCAGGTATATCCACACTGAAAGCGGCTGGTTCTTCTCAGTCAGCAGGAGGCTTGCCAGGATGAACTCCGTCCAGCCGCCTATGAAGGCGAAGATTGAAACTGTGGCTATTCCTGGAAGCGCCATGGGCAGGAGCACGTGACGGATTATCTGCAGGTAGCCTGCGCCGTCGACCAGGGCCGCCTCGTCAAAGTCTGGGCTTATGGAGTCTATGTAACCCTTGAGGAGCCACGTGTTGAAGGGAACGCTTCCTGCCGCGTAGATGAAGGACAGCACCGGTAGCTTGTCGTAGAGGCCGAGCTTGACGACCATACCGTAGAGCGCTATCAAACCGGCTATGCCGAGGCCTCCTGCGACCTGGGTGAACATCAGGTAGAAGTACAGCACATGGTCTCTGCCGAAGAACTTCATGCGTGAGAACGCATATGCCGCAGGGACGACGAAGATGAGGGTCAGCAGCACCGCCAGACCGGCGATTATGAGGCTGTTCTTGAGGTAGCCGAAGAACAGTGAGTTGACGAACATCCCTATGTGGGTGAATGTTACCCTTCCTGAGTTCCTGACTACGATGTAATCCCTTCCCGTTGGGCCCTTTTGGAGAATCCCCGAGAATGATGTTCCCGCAACCTCGCCGCTCGTAAGCTCAAGGTTCCTGACCAGCCCAAATCCGATGCTCCCGTCGTCGTTGACCTTCGTGAGCACGAAAAGGCCTTTAACGTTCCCCATCAGCTGTCCCTGCACGTTTTTGTCCGTGGTAACTTCAAAGACCGCACTGGGTAGTGGTATCTCAAAGGTCAACCCCGTAAAGGGTCCGTACTTTACCTTCCCCACGAGCTTGCCATTGATAACGTAGAGCTTTCCGTCCTCTATGTGGGCTGTGCCCTCGATGGTTCCGGTAAAGTTCTCGCTTATCCTGGTTCCCTTGAAGCCGAAGAGCACATCCCTGTAGGAGTCGAGGCTGACGTTCCTGGGAATGAGGTGGAACTCGGTGGTTGCGAGGGTTGAGCCCGGGGTTATTGAAACCACGAAGATGTAGTAGACGGGGAAGAGTATCATGAACATCACGAACACTGCCAGTGCGGTGAGCACGAGGCTCCTCAGGGCCTCACCCTTTCTCATGCCTTTCATCCTTTAGCACCCTCCTGGAGCTTGGTTATCCTAACGTTGACGTACATGTACACGGCCAGAACGAGGGTCGCTATTATCATGACCGCCGCTGCCCTTCCGTAGTGTGGTGTTGCACCGAAGGCCTTCCTGAAACCGTAGAGCAGTATGAACTTGTCCTCGAAGAGGCCGGCGTTGTAGATATACGGCACCATGAAGTACTGGAAGCTCGCCGCGCTGGTGAGTATCGTCGCGAAGGCTATCGGTTTGCCGACTATCGGAAGAACCACGTGCCTTATCCTCTGCCAGTAGCTGGCGCCGTCTATTATCGCCGCCTCGACCAAGGTGTCGGGAACCGACTGGAGCGCTGCCGTTATGACGGTTATCATGAAGGGATACGCCAGCCATACCTCGATGATGTTTAGGGCCAGAAACGCCCAGAGCGGATCGTTAATCCAGTTGGGAAGGGTTTGAACCCCCAGGGATTTGAGCATCTGGTTTATCGGTCCAAAAATTGGATCAAACATGAATTTCCACACGGTGACGGAGAAAAGCAGGGGTAGCGCCCAGGGGATTATTAAAAGCGAGCGGTATATCATTTTACCCTTCACGTAACTGCTGTTGTAGAGCAGGCTGAGGAAGATTCCGGCAAGAACCTTTAGAGTAACGCTCGTCAGCACGAACAGCCACGTCCACAGGAAGGCACTCCTGAACTTTTCGTCGCTGAGTATCCACCTGAAGTTGTCCAGCCCTACAAAGGTTAGCTTCGGCGCCTGAGGTGCCTGAATCGGGAAGTTCCCAAGCTGGGCGTTGGTGAAGGCGAGGTAGATAGAGTATATTATCGGCCACAGGTTGAAGAACAGGAACGCTGCTATCCCTGGAAGGATAAGAAACAGGGCAATCATTGTGGTCTTTTTCATCCTCATCCCTCCAAAAAGGTAGGAAAAGGGAAAAGGCGTCAGCCTCCGATGTTGTTCAGAATCTCCTGCTGATACTTCTGAAGGATGGCCGGGATATCAGCGTTCTCTGGGTCCTGGAGTATCTCATTGATGGCCCCGTCAACGCCGCCCCAGACGGCGCCCATCTTCGGGCTCTTGGGCATAAGGTAGGCGTGCTGGACGGCCTGTCCGAAGCCGTAGATGACCGGATCGTTCTTAATGTCCGGGTCGCTGAGCACCGGCGTGAGAACTGGAATGTAGCCGAGCTGGAGTGAGAGCTCCTTGATGACCTCCGGACTGGTCGTGAACCACTTGACAAAGAGCCAAGCGGCTTCCTTGTTCTTTATGCCTGAGGCGAAGTAGATGTCCTTGACGCCACCGTAGGGCCTCGGCCAGTACTCCTTTCCGTCCTTGGTTATGGGCGGAAGGGGAACGACGCCGAAGTTGATTCCAGCGTCCTTAACGCTTCCTATGCTCCACGGACCGTTGACCATCATTGGGGCGCGGCCCTCAAGGAATATGCTCTGCTGGGTGTTGTAGTCAGCCGTTGGGGCCATGTACGGCCAGATGTTCTGGAAGAAGAACTCGAAGCCCTCTATGGTCTCGGGCTTGTCAAGACCAGGCATTTCGGTCTTGTCGTCGAAGTAGTAGCCTCCAAATGCCTGAGCGAAGGCCGAAATGAAGTAGGAGTTTATTGGGTAGGCTATTCCATACTTCTCGTTATCGGGGTCGTTGTACTTCTCCATTATGCTCTTCATCTCGTCGAAGGTCTTGGGGGGCTCGCTCACCATGTCCTTGTTGTAGATGATCGCCACGGTCTCGGCCGCGAAGGGCATGGCGTAGTAGTGCCCCTTGTACTGCATGGCCTCCTGGGCCATCGGGGCGAACTCATTAAGGATGTCATCGGTAACGTAATCGTCAATTGGCTCGAGGAGCCCGGCCTCTGCGAACTTTCCAATCCAGTCGTGGGCCCAGATGAAGAGGTCCGGTCCTTGACCGGCAGGGATGGCTGCCTTAAGGGCATCCTCAAGGTTGGGCTTCTGCTCGAAAACTATTTCGACGTCTGGACACATGGCCATGTACTCCTCGGCCAGGCTCTGGAAGACCTGAAGCTCGTTCGGCTGCATGGCGTGCCATATGACGACCTTTCCGCTGCCGCACTCGGTTTCCGGTGGGGTTGTCGTGGTGGTGGTCGGAGGCTGGGTTGTGGTGGTCGTGGTCTCACTTGGGCTTGAGGTGGTGGTTTCACTCGGACTGCTGGTAGTCGTGCCGGTCGGGCTTTCCCCTCCCGGGGAAATACAGCCGCTGGCCACGACACTTAAAACCAAAACTCCAACCAAAAGCAGGGCAAATAATCCCTTCTTCATATCCTTATCACCCGCCTAAATTTTGGGTGATATAGTATCATCGGCAGTGATATATATACCTTGCGCTTTCCTGTTCAACCCTGTGAGGTAGGGTCATGATAGGGCCTCGATGAAAAGGTGGGTTCATCGGGTCAGCACAATGAACGACCATGGTGCCAGCTCTATGCCGTCACTGTCGTACTCTTCAGGAACGGTGATTGTCACATTTTTCTCCGAGTAGTTTATTGCCACGAGAACCCTCTCGTCACGGCAAGTCCTCTCGTAAAGGATGAGCCCATTTTCGAAAACCAGTGGCTTGAATTCACCCAGCTGAAGCGCCCGGCTTCTTTGTCTGAGTCTTATCAGTTCCTTTGTGACATTCTGCAGGGCGGTGTTCCATTCTGCCTCGTTCCAATTCATCGGTGTCCTTCCGGCGCTCAGGCCTTCGCCGCCCCCGCTGAGTCCAATCTCGTCGCCGTAGAATATCGAGGGGATTCCCTTGTAGGTCATCAGAAACGCCAGCGCACAGAGGTACCTTCTTTCGTCGCCCACCAGGTCGATGAAGCGCTCCGTGTCGTGGTTGTCGAGGAAGTTGTACATTGCGTACTCCGCGGGACCAAGATGGGCGCTCAGCAGCTCCAGGCCGTTGAGGAACTCCCCCGCGTCAATCTCCCGCTCGACGAAGAACCTCAGCATGAGCTCGTAGAGGGGGTAGTTCATCGTCCCGTGGAACTTATCAAAGAGCCAGAGCCTTGGGTCGTCCATGACCTCCCCGACGAGGTAGGCTTCCCTCGGCATCGCTTCCCTCACCTCCCGCCAGAGTTCCGGCGGAACGCCGTGGGCAACGTCAAGGCGCCAGCCGTCCGCACCTTTTTCAAGCCAGTGCAGCATGACGTCCTTTACGAGCCTCCTTACTTCTGGGTTCTCGTGGTTCAACTTGGGCATCAGCCATACCGAGTAGAAGCTCTCGTAGTTCCATTTCAGCCCCTTGAGCTTTCTGTATCTCTCGGGCCATGGTTCATCCGATTTTAGAACCTCCAGGAATTCATCCGGGACAAGCGGGAAGCCGGTGATTCGATAAAAGTCCCTGTACCTGCTGTTCTCCCCCTTCGCAACCACGTCTTGGAAGAAGGGATGGAAGAAGCTAGTGTGGTGGAAGACGCCGTCGAGAATAAGCTTAATGTCCCGCTTTTTCAGCTCCCTCACAAGCTCCCTGAAAACGCCCCAGCCGCCGAGCTTTGTATCGACGTTGAAGTAGTCCGTGACATCGTAGCGATGGTAGGTCATCGATCCAAAGATGGGGGTGAGATAGAGCGCGTTTACACCGAGGTCTTCGAGGTGGTCTAACCTCTTTATTATTCCGGCCAGGTCTCCGCCGTGGAATCCCTCCCCGGCAAATGCCCTTCCCCTCGGAGTCCCGGGCAGGCCCCTCTCAAACCTGTCGGGCATTATCTGGTAGAAGACCCTCTCGTAAATCCACCCTGGGGCATTGTATCTGTAAGGCTTCGCCTCAAAAGGGCCGAGTTCGATGGTTTTTCCTTCGGATTCGACGATGAACGAGTACTCAAGGGGGCCTTTACCGGGCAGGACCGCCTCGAAGTATTCAAAAAGCCCGTCACGCGCCTTAAGTCTCATCCTGATTTTGGCCTCTCCCGTTATCAGGAGCACCCCCGAGGCCTTCCTTCTCGCCGCGCGAAAAACCACGTGGGTTCTGCCCGCGATGGAGTAGAGGTAGGTGGCGCTCGGTCTGTGGAAGAACTCACCTTCCCCTACTATTCTCGCCACACTCGCTTCCTTTTCCAGCTTGTAGGAGAGTCTCCTGTAGGTTTCCACATCGGGGTTTTCTGGATCCATGAGAAATTCCCCGTCCACCGAGAAGCCGTAGTGCCAGATTCCCTCCGGGAGCTCTATCTTTATGCTCCACCTGTCCCCTTTTCGCGTCATTCTGAAGCTTCCCTCGTTGAAGGCGTTGAAGCTTCCCAGGAGGTAGGCGTATTTTCCCCTGGCCGGAATCGAGAACTCCACCTCCGCGACCCTGCCGAACCTCCAGTCAGGTTTGGACCCGAAAATTTTATACACCTTCCCCACCCAAGTATCACTACTGATGAATAAACTACTGCGAGTGAAACTTAAAAGTTTGGAGGTCTCGGTATGAAGGAAGAGGAAATCATTGAGAAACTTCAGAAGCTCGGTCTCACCAAGTATGAGAGCCTCGCCTACATAACCCTTCTTAAGCTTGGCCCGAGCAAGGCCACCGACATAACAAAGGAGAGCGGTATTCCCCACACGAGGGTTTACGACGTCCTCAGTTCGCTCCACAGGAAGGGATTCGTTGACGTTATGCACGGCTCTCCAAGGCTCTACAAACCGGTTAATCCGGAAGTCGTCCTTGAGAAGATAAAGGAGGACTTCATAGAGGACATAGAGAACCTCAAGGTGGCCTTCCTCGACCTCTACCGCGAGGTTCATGGGGAGGATCTGCCGGAGATCTGGACTATCCAGGGCTTTGACAACACTGTTGAGCGCGCTGAGTACGTAATCAGAACGGCAAAGCACGAGGTTCTCATAAACACGCCATTCGAGTTCCTAAAGCTTCTCAAGGGTGAGATACGAGCCAGAAAGGACATAGTGTTCGTGATCATAAGCAACTTCGAGGAGATACCCGACTGGCTTAGGAAGGACAACATAATCCTCGCGAGAACCGGCGGCGCTCCCTGGCTCATGGCCAGCTGGATAATCGGAGATATCAACTACGCCCTCTTCTTCGGTGCCCTTCCGAGGGACAAGAGGCGCGAGAAGTTCTACTCCTTCTGGGCCAAGAGCCCCAAGATAATTCAGAACTACATGCACTGGTTTTACACCATCTACTTCGACAACAGCGAGATTGCGAAGCCGCTGAACTACGAGTCCCTGCCAAAACCGCTTTCCCTGGTTAACATAAGAACCCTGATAACCCTCCTAAAGTTAACGGAACTTCCGAGGAGAGCTGAGATAGTCGGGAGACTCGTGGACACCAAGGAGCCCGTGACGCTGGAGGGGGAGATAACCGCCTACGAGTACACTCCCCTCATGGCCAACGTGACGGTCAGAGCCGATGGAAGGGAGTGGAAGGTGGGCGGCATCGGCAGCTACTTCGAGGACATCGAGGGGGAGAAGTTCATCCTCCTTGAATGAGGATTTTCCTTTCAATTCATCGATTCCCTGGAGTCGTGATGCCGATGCGGATTCTTATCCTTGGTTTTGAGTACCTGCCCGTGAAGGTCGGCGGTTTAGCCGAGGCCATAACGAGCATAGCCGAGGGTTTAGCCAAACTTGGCAACGAGGTCGTTGTCTTCACGCCCGATCATGGAAAGGGCCTCGGTGAGACGGTTGATTCCTTTGAGGTCTCGGCCTTTGGCGGTGATGTTTCAATAACCGTCAGGAAGAGGGAGCAGAACGGGGTTGTTGTCTATTCCCTCGGTGGGGGGCTTCTCAGTGAGGCCGATGTTTACGGTCCAAACTGGGAGGCACTTCTGAGAAAAACCGTCCTCTTTGGAAAGGCTAGCGTTGGGCTGATGAACGAGCTTATTGAAACATTTAAACCGGACGTAATCCACGCCCACGACTGGCACACCGTCTTTGCCCTTGGTCTCCTGAGAAAGTACTTCGGAATAAGGAGTGTTTTCACCGTTCACAGGCTCAACAAGGCCAAGATACCTGGCCACTACTTCGGCGAGGCAAACCTTGCTGAACTTGCCCCCTACCCAGACATAGACCCGGAGCACACCGCCGCCTATATAGCGGACGTCGTAACGACCGTCAGCAGAAGCTACCTGTGGGAGGAGTGGGAGTTCTTCAGGCACTTTGAGGGGAAGGTTACGCACGTCTTCAACGGCATAGACTGCTCCTTCTGGAACGAGGAACTCATGGAGACGAAGGACCTCCCAAGGGAGGAAAGGAGAAGGCTCGTTCTGGAGCGCTTCGGTCTGAGCGATGGAAAGGCATTCATGTTCATAGGACGCTTTGACAGAGCCCAGAAGGGCGTTGATACGCTCCTGCGGGCGATAGAGGTCCTCTCAGCCGATCCTGCCTTTAAGGGAATGAGGTTCATCATAATAGGCAAGGGTGACTCTGAACTGGAGGCGTGGGCAAGGACAGTCCAGAATCGCTTCCCTGAAAACGTGATGGTGGTAACCGAGCTCTTGAGCAGGGAGACCGTCCGCGAGCTCTATGGCTCGGTGGATTTCGTTATAATTCCCTCGTACTTCGAGCCCTTCGGTCTTGTTCAGCTTGAGGCGATGTGCCTCGGCGCGGTTCCGATAGCGAGCGCCGTTGGAGGCCTGAAGGATACGATAATTGACCTCAACTCCGACCCCGAGAATGCCACCGGAATCCTCGTGCCGCCGAGGGATGCGTTTGCCCTTGCCCGGGCGATGGTGCTTGCCAACGACCTGGATGGGGAGACGCTGAAAAGGCTTCGCGAGAATGGTAAGAGGAGGGCTAGAAAGGACTTCACCTGGGAGAACGCGTGCAGGAGGTACATTAAAGTCTACGAGGGGGCGGTTGATAAGGCCGTTCCCTTCCTGCGCTAACGCCACCCGTACTCGGCCAGGAACTTTCTTTTCAACCTCTTTATGGTTCCAGACACGCCGAGGGTTCTGAATATTGCCTTCGAGCCGTTTATCTCCGTAACAAGCGTCAGGGCAAAGCGGAGCTCTTCGACGTGCTTTCTGTCCACCCTAACGATTCCGGTCTGGCTCTTCTCATCGAACTTGATGAACCATGGTTTTGCCCTGCCCGAGCCGAGGGTCCCTAGGGTTGAGAGGCTGGCCTCCCATATGGCCCTCTTTATCTCCTCCCCCTTAAATCTCCTCTCCCCGATGACCTGAAAGGCTATGTAGCGGTGCTTGTCCCTCAGGGTGGGCGGCAGGTACTTCGGCTTCTCCCTCATAGGCATCTGCACAACTTTGCCCGCCAACCTTTTTAAGCCCTCCCCCTCGTTTAGGGTTAGCGAGGTGAGTCGATGGTCTGGGAGACGCCTTACTTTTCGTACGCCGTTCGCGAGCTGCCAAAGGGCTGCCAGCTCTGCGTCAGGGGTGAGAAGCTCGTCCTCTTCACCACTGGAAAATGCCCGCGTGACTGCTTCTACTGCCCCCTGAGCGAGCACAGGAGGGGAGACGTCGTCTACGCCAACGAGAGGCCGGTGAGAAGCCTTGATGATATAATCGAAGAGGCCCTGTTGATGGATGCTAAGGGAGCAGGAGTTACGGGCGGCGACCCCCTCGCGAGGCTTGAGAGAACGGCCGAGCACATCCGTGTCCTCAAGGAGGCCTTTGGCGAGAGTTTTCACGTTCACCTCTACACCACCGGTGCTTTAGCCACAAAGAAGAACCTTGAGGAACTCTATGACGCCGGATTGGACGAGATACGATTTCACCCCGATCTCTTCAACCCGAACTCAAGGCTCTTCAAGATTGAAATCGAGAACATAAGGAACGCCTTCGACTTCGACTGGGACGTCGGAGGCGAGATTCCTTCAGTCCCCGGCCAGTTCGAGAGGATGAAGTGGTACGCTGAATTCCTCGACGGCCTCGGCGCGAAGTTCCTCAACGTGAACGAGCTGGAGTTCAGCGAGACGAACCTGAGGGCCATCCTCGACAGGGGTTACAAGCCTGTGAGTGACGAGAGCGCGGCCATCAAAGGCTCCCTTGAGCTGGGCCTTAAGTTGCTCGAATGGGGCGAGGAGAACACCTCCCTGAGCTACCACCTCTGCACCGCGAGGCTCAAAGATGCCGTCCAGCTCAGGAACAGGCTGAGGAGGATGGCGAGGAACGTCGCCAAACCCTACATGGAGATAACCGAGGAGGGCACGCTCCGCTTCGGCATAGCGGAATACGACGACCTCGACGAACTCTACATGCTCCTCGTGGAGGAGGCCGAGGTTCCGCCTGAGTGGCTGTACGTCAACAGGGAGAGGGGAAGGATAGAGATGCCCGAGGAGGTCGCGGTGGAGCTGGCCGAGGCCATTGAGGGCGACGTGCGGTTCTTCATCGTGGAAGAGTACCCGACCTTCGACAGGCTTGAGGTGGAGAGGGTTCCGCTGCCATGAGCCCGCTTTTGCATTTTACTACTTTAAGTTGTTGGTCATGGGGGCGTAAGTAACTTACGGGGGCATAAGTTCATGCACCAAGCGGGATTTTGGGCATCATGAGGTAATATGGGGGTAGAAAAATTAGAGGGCCTCAGCCCTCGACCTTCTCAATCCCTATCTTCGCCTGAACCTCAGGCCACTCAACGACGTAGCCCTTGGCTTCCCCGAAGCGAACTTCCACAGCTCTGGTCTCCTTCATCACGTAGTCGAGGTTCTCGCTGAGGAGCTCGCGGTTCTCATCGGTGGTCTCTATGGTAACCACTATCCTGTCGTTCACGTCGAGGTCAAGCCTCTTGCGCATCTCCTGTATCCTCCTGACGAACTCCCTCGCGAGGCCCTCGGCGAGGAGTTCCCTCGTGAGGGTTCTGTCCACGAAGACCCTTCCGCCCTCGAACTCTTCGCTGACGAGGAAGTCCGGCAGTTTTTCCTCCACGCTCAGGTGCTCTCTGGTGAGGTGGAAGGTTTTACCCTCTATCTCAACGTCCATCTCGCCCCTCTCGTAGAGCTCCCTCCCGTGCTCGTTTATCCACGCTATCACGAGCCTTGCATCGCCCTTGAACTCCGGACCGACCTTAGCGAAGTTGGGCTTGATGACGAGCTCCCTCTCCACCTTGCCAACGACGACCTCCTTGGCGTTGAGCTGGTCGCTGAGTATTCTGTTGAGCCTCTCGACGGCCTTTGCCACGGTCTCGTCCTCGGTCTCTACGACTATCCTCCTGACGGGGTAGCGGAGCTTTATCTTGGCCCTCTGCCTGGCGCTTGAGCCGGCCTCGACGATTCTCCTGACGTACTCCATTTCGCGCTCAAGCTCCTCGTCCCTGACCTTTTCGTCGGCCTTAGGCCAGTCGAGCATGTGGACGCTCTCGACTCCAAGGAACGGCCTCAGCATGTTCTGGTATATCTCCTCCGCTATGTAGGGCGTGAAGGGCGCCATGAGCCTCAGCAGGACGTCGAAGACCTTCCAGACGGTGTAGTAGGCAGCTAACTTGTCGGGGTCGTCGCCCTCGACCCACATGCGCTTCCTTATGAGCCTCACATACCACCTGCTCAAATCCTCGACCACGAAGTTGTAGATGGCCCTCGTTGCCTTCGTGAGCCTGAAGGTTTCTATTCCCTCGGTGACCTCGTTGACGAGCCCGTTAACCCTGCTGAGTATCCATCTATCTTCCTCGCGGAAGAGAAGCTCCTCGGGCTTGAGTTTGGTAGGATCAAAGTTGTCGAGGCCCATGTAGGTCGCGCTGAGAACGTAGACGTTCCAGAGTATGTTGAGCATCCTCTTGACCTGCTCAAGGCCCTTCCAGCTGAAGCGCAGGTTCTCCCAGGGGTTCGTCGCCCAGAGCATGTAGAACCTGAAGGGGTCTCTGCCCTCTCTCTGAACCACTTCCTCGGGCCTTATGATGTTGCCGAGGCTCTTGCTCATCTTGTCGCCCTTCTCGTCGAGGACGTAGCCGTGCATCGCCACGTGCCTGTAGGGGACGGTGTCGAAGGCTATAACCGAAGCCGCCTGCTGGGAGTAGAACCACTTGGTGACCTGGTCCTCACCCTCGACGATGAAATCAGCGGGCCAGAGCTTCTCGAAGAGCTCCCTGTTGCGCGGGTAGTCCAGCGAAGCCCAGCTTGCTATTCCGCTGTCGAACCAGACGTCAACGACGTCTTTAACGCGCCTCATCTCCTTGCCGTTGACCTTTATGATGAAGGCATCCACGTAGGGCCTGTGCAGGTCCTCCGGCCCGAGCTTCTCCTCTATGACCCTGAGCTTCTCCTCGTAGCTCTCCGGGAGCTCTATCCTCTCGCCGTTCACCTCTATCGCGACGCTCAGCTCAACGAGCTCCCTGAACGAGCCGACGACGTGTATCTCTCCATCCTCGCTCTGCCATATCGGGAGCGGTATTCCCCAGTAGCGCTGCCTGCTTATGACCCAGTCACCCGAGTTCATGACGCCGTTGTCGTATCTCACTTTGACCCAGTCGGGATACCAGGTCACCTTCTCGTCGTTCTCCTTGATTATCTTGTCCTTCACCTTGCTGACCTTGAGGAACCACTGGTCGGTTGCCCTGAATATGAGCGGGGTCTTGCAGCGCCAGCAGTGCGGATACTTGTGCTCTATCGTTCCGGCCTTGACAAGGTAGCCCTTTTCGCGAAGGTGCTCTATTATCTCCGGGTCGGCATCCTTGACGTATGTTCCCTTCCACCTGCCCTCGGTGTAGCGCCCCTCATCGTCCACCGGACTGTATGCCGGCAGGCCGTATTGTCTGCCTATCTCGAAGTCCTCCTCACCGTGGCCCGGGGCGGTGTGGACAAGGCCGGTACCCTCTCCCAGCGTCACGTGCTCGCCGAGGATTACGCGGTGGGCCCACTCGTACCTTTCGCGGAACTCCTTTTGGGCTGGATACTCGTCCATGAGGACGTGGACGTAGCGCACTCCCTCAAGCTCTTCTCCCTTGAACTCCTCAACTATCTCTCCCCTGACGCCGACCTCGCTCAGAACCCTCTCCACGAGGGCCTTCGCTATTATCCAGTACTCCTCTCCGTTCTCGGTCTCGACCTTAACCTTGGCGTAGTCGTACTCCGGGTGAACGGTAACCGCTAGGTTGGCGGGGAGCGTCCACGGTGTCGTCGTCCAGATGAGGAGGTACTCGTTCTCCCTGCCCTCAACCGGGAACTTGACGTATATGCTCGGGTCTTCCCTTATCTTGTACTCGCCGCGAACCTCGTGTTCAGCCAGGGCAGTCTCACATCTCGGGCACCAGTGGAGGACGCGCTTGTCCTTCTCAAGCAGGCCCTTCTCCCAGGCGCGCTTGAGCGTGAACCAGCCCGATTCGATGTACTCGTTCTTTATGGTCATGTACGGCTCGTCCCAGTCCATCCAGACGCCGAGCATCTTGAACTGCTCCGTCATGACCTTGAGGTTGTTGAGGGCGAACTCCTTGCACTTCTTGATGAAGTTGTCCACTCCTATCTCGGTCTCTATGTCCTTCTTGGTCCTGAGCCCGAGGGCCTGCTCGACCTTGACCTCTATCGGCAGTCCGTGCATGTCGAAGCCCGGCTGCCTGCGGACGTTGTAGCCCTGCATCGTCCTGAACCTTATCACCATGTCCTTGATTATCTTGTTCCAGGCAGTTCCGAGGTGTATTGCACCGCTGACGTAGGGCGGCCCGTCGAGGAAGTAGTACTTCGGGCCTTCGGCTCGGCTCTTCTTCACTTTCTCGTAGGTGTCGTTTTCCTTCCAAAAGCGCTCTATTTTCTCCTCAAGCTTTCCTGGGTTGTACTCCCTAAACTCCGGTTCCTTTATCATGTTAAAACCCTCCAGAAATGATCTTTAGGATGGACTACCCTAGAACAGGGGGACTCAGGCCGCGAAACGGGCGAAGCGAAGGATAAAACACTCCCCCCTCATGGGCATCGGGGCAGAATTGGGAACTTCCCTTATAAGGTTTTTGGATGAAACGGTCCCTTTTCAGACTCTGCAGGCCTCGGTATGGGGGAAGTGTGCCCTCCCCGACCGACCCCAGGTCACCTCTCCCAGGGGCGTGAGGGGGAGGGCCGGTTGGATTTAATGTGAGGATGATTTAAACCTGACGCTCTTCCTCGGGCTCACCTTTGCGCCTGCTCTCGTTCTTTATGACCTGCATGACGTAGTCTATGAACTTTCTGACCTCTTCGAGATCCTCCTCGGGAATATCCTGGATTTTCCTGTTCCTGGTCTTGTAGGTCAATAGCTTGAGGAGGGCGAGCCTTCCGAGTGCGGTCTTGGTTCCTATCTCTCCCTCCTTCCAGTCGTGCCATATTGCATTTGCTATGCCGTAGAACTCAGGGATGCTGTCCAGTCCGGGGGCGTTGACGTCTATGACCTCCTTCCCCAGGTACTTGTAGCGCTTCTCCTTTTCCTCCTTCGAAAGCTCCTTGGTTCTCTCCCTGATGTACGCGTGCACCATGGCCACCACCTCCGGAGTTATTTATCTCGGAGAATTTATTAACTTTTTGTTTTTAAATCCTTTTCAAGGCTTATATGTCTCTGGAACTGAGATATCACAGAGGAGTGTAGTCAAGCGCACGGCGGAGACCTCGGCCTAAACTTAAGGTTCGGGGAAAGGGTATCCTTCCTCGACTCCGATCCTACCCCTGGTTTCTAATCTCGTTCCATATCCCCGCCATTATCAGCGCCGCGCCAAGATATCCTCTGGCGCTTAGGATTTCCCCTATAGTTAGAAACGCTGCAACGTGGCCGAATATCGGCTCGGCCGAGTAAATAAGTGCCGCCTTGTGTGCCCTCGTGTTCCTCTGGTGCTTCACCTGGAGCGTGAAGGCTATCACCGTTGCGAAGACTGAGGTGTACAGGATTCCGGCCCATGGCATCGGGTCGGTCGGGAGGGTGAAGGGCTCGGCGACGAGCGCAAAGGCCAGCGAAAAGACGAAGTTCCACGTTATCTGCCAGAAGGCCAGGCTGAGGTAGTCCTTCTCCCCAAAGCGCTGGACGAGCACTATCTGGAAGGCAAAGCTCAGGGCACACAGGACGGTGAGCATGTCGCCGTAGTTGAAGTTCAGGCTCGCTCCGGAGATGAGGTAGAGGCCGGTGAGGGCTATCGCGAGTGAAGTGGCATCTCTAAGCTTGAGCCCCTCCCTCAGCAGGAAGTAGGCTATGAATGGCGTGAAGACGACGTAGAGCGAGGTTATGAAGGCGGAGTTCGAGGCGGTGGTGTACTTCAGCCCGACTATCTGGAAGCCGTGGCCGAAGAAGAGGGTCGCCCCCAGGATGAAGCCCTCCCTGAAGGTCTCCCTCTTAAGGACCCTTTCGCGGAAAATCAGCAGCATCAGGAGCGAGGCTATGCCGAAGCGGTACGCCAGAAAGAGTATCGGAGGCAGGTAGGCAAGGCTAACCTTCATGGCGGGGAAAGTGAAGCCCCATATAGCAGTGATGCCGAGGAGTATCAGCTCGGAGCGGTTCATCGAGCCGAGTTGTCGGGGAGGTTTAAAAGGTTACTCGCCGGGCCCGTTGATACAGCCCATGTTCATGGACAGGAGCATCTCAACGTATCCGGACTCAAGGTTTTCCTTTATTTTATCCGCTAGGGCTTTGAACTCCTCGACTGTGAGTGGTCTCTTGGTCTTCAGCCACTTAATTTTTCCGTCGTTCTTGTCGAGGATTACTATCTCCCCCTCCATGATAAGGGGCACGTAGTTCATCTTTATCCCGTACAGCTCCTCGGCGAAGGCCAGCTTCGCCCTCATTAACTCCAGGTAATTGGCCAGGTCTTCACCCAGAATCCTCCTGAATTCGCGCTCCATTCTCCCACCGATTGACACTCAATGCACAGGTTTATTAATCTATCGGGCACATCTGGGTAAAAATGCCCTCCAATTTCTCCGAAACCCAAATAAGGGCCGGTAATGTATCACTCCCGGTGAGACAATGCTGATGAAGTACGCCCACCACTTCCACGCCTACCAGCCCGGCGACATCGTCCACGTCAAAGACGGCGATGGGAGCAGGCCCCTCGAGTACGAGGAGAGGAGAAGCCCCGTTGCCATAAGAATCCGCGGGGAAGAAGTCAAGGGCGAGAACTGGACGAGGGCAATGCTCTACTCCTACGAGCACATAGCCGACACCCTGTCGCGAATGGAGGGGGTGAGCATAGACATCGAGCCCTTCACCTTCCTGATGCTCCTCCGCTACCGCAGGCGGGCCTTTGAAGATACGGTTGAACTCCTCCAGAGGTTTGACGCCGTCCCAACGACACCTTTCCACCCCATAGTTCCCCACCTCGACGAGTTCGAGCAGAGGATTCTCGCGAGGGTCTCCTTCGACTTCTATGCCCCCCTCATCGGGAAAAAGTCGGTGATAGGCTACTGGCTCCCCGAGGCTGTGATAACCAGAAAAACGGCTGAAATCGTTGAGTCCTCGACCGACCGAAGGCTCGTCTTCCTCCTCGACGAGAGGCAGCTCCTCTACGACTTCCCGCAGGCGAAACACTCCTGCAACCGCTATTCAAACTCTTTCGTCTTCGGAAGGGAGTGGTCTTTAAGTGATGCCTTCGCCTTCAACACACTCGACGTCCCCGGCCTGGTCGAGAGAACCCTCTCCTACCGCGACGACCACAAGGAGAACCTCGGCATCCCCTACCTAGTATTCACGGCCAGCGACCTTGAGAGCCTCCTGGGGAATCCAAAACAGCTCGACCGCTTCACGGCCTGGATGGATGGGCTTGAGGGAAGGGGCGTTGAGAGGGTTTCGGCGATGGAGTTCGTGGCCAAGAAGCTCTCCGGCGAATTCAGGCGCCTCGATGGGGAGTGTTCCTTCGAGATGCCCGTCAAGGACTATTCCAGCTGGAGCGACTACTTCGATTTAAGCCTCGACGGCAAGACGAGCGATTCGAGATGGCTCGGTTACAGGAGAGCAGATGGAAGGGTATTCGCGAGGGAGGCGAGGGGGAAGAGAATTTCCCAGCTCTGGAAGGTGGCCTTCACGAGGCTCTTCGAGGAACTGAACAGGGCAGTCCGCCTCGGCGTTTTAAGGGGCCTTGCTGAGCTCAACGCTCGCCCTGAGGAGTTCCTGGTGAGGTACGCGAGGGTCTTCTTCAGGGACTACTACGACCACTTCGGCCTGGAGACTTCCATGGATTACGTACTTGAGCCCGCGAACGGCGATGAAAAGGCTCTCAGACTCGGGAGGATTTATTATCTCATGCTCCTTGCCAACCACTCCTGCCCGCGCTTCTGGGAGAACCTTGACACGCGCGTGGCCTTTGGCAACGTCTCCGTCATGGCGAAGGCCCTCATCGAGCTGATGCGCTACTTCGACGGGAGCGAGCTTCAGGGGCTCTTCATCGAGGCCTACCTCAAGCTCCTCAGCTTCGATAAACTGTACCACCTCTGGAACCTCTCCGCGATGCCCCCGCTGGAGGGCTGGGAGACAAGCCGGAGGGCGTGGGAGGAAGCGCTTAAGCCCGAGGTTCCCAACAGCGGCTACAACGTCGTGACGAGAGCGGCCCTTTACGTCGGAAAGCGCGACCTGAGGGGAGAGCTGAGGGACCTGATAGGGCATTACAACCTCGACTGGGCCGTCGCGGACACCGGTCACATACCGGGCGAGGTTCACGGGGACTGGGAGAACCCGGAATGGTGTGAACACAGGGAATGATGCATACCCCTCGCAGGGACGTTTGGTTATTTAATTTTGTTAGCCTAACATTTAAAACCTTGTTACATTATCAGAAACTACCGGAGACGGAGGGGATGGAGTTGAAGGAGAAGAAACGCCATGAGGAGGGGCTGTCCATACTGGGCCCCGTGCTGATGAAGCTCGGGGGAAAGGAGTACCTCAGGATCAAGCGCATACTGGAGGACGCGGAAAAGAGGGGAGTTGGGAAGAAGACCCTCCTGTTAGCCCTTCAGATTCCACTTCTCTCTGCTCAGGAAGAGGTAGGCCTCATCTTCCAGGTCCTTCGGGACGTAGTCTAGGGTTATCTCGGCGTTTCTGATGTTTTCCCTGATGCTTTTCCCCGTGGCAACCTGGTTCTTCTCCAGGAGTTCAGCGATGACCTCCACTATGTCATCCTTCACGTTCTTTTCCGCGAAGAGCCTCTTTCCGACGAGCCATACTCTTTCGTTTTTCAGGTAGAAGTCCCTGCCCCTCTCGGTAAAGAACTCCGGGCCGGGCTTTATCGTTACCCTCTCACGCTCCCTCCTGTCTACCTCCAGCATTATGAACGCCTTGCCACTTTTACGCCCGACGTTCCAGCCGAGGACGTTGAAGCCCTCCCGTGAGAGGGCCCGCTCGAAGCCCCGCGCGCTCCTCTCCAGCTGGGGGAGCAGAACGTCGTCCACCAGCTCCGGGGCTTCAAATAACAGGGCCACGAGGTGGGTTCCCTTTCTCCGAAGTTCGGAGAGGTAGTTGTCAATTTTCCTATTCATCGGGAAGAAGAACTCCTCGGAGGGGTTTTCCAGGAACTGGGTCGATTTGAAGTAGAAAATTCCGTACTTCTCCCAGCTCAGGTTCGCCGCCACGTTCCTCCTCGGGTCGACGGGGTCTATGACTATCAGCGGCCTGTCGGCCTCAGCCTCACGCCCGACGGTTTTCATGGCCGTTTCGTGCTCCCGCTTTAGCCAGTTCCCGGGGTCTATTACCTTCTGCCTCAGCATGAAGTCGGCACTCTCAAGGACTTTGAGGAACGAGCCGTACCTGATGACGAGTATCTCCGCCAGGTAGCCCGAGAAGCCGCGAACGTATATCTCGCTCCCGTAGGCGTTAATCCCCTTCAGAAAGCGCTTGAGGAGCCTGACCTCGTCGTTTTTACCTCTCAGGTTATCGAGAACCCACTTCGTGTGCAGTATCGAGCGGTCAACGGCGGTTCTCACGTCCCTCCAGCTTTTCACATCGTAGCAGGGAACCAGATCAACTTTCACTCCCCTGTATGTTGCTCTCACGTACGGATGTTCAGCGTAGGCCACCTCGTGGGAATCTAACCTCTCCGCTATGGCCCTGCCGAGTTCCAGACCCCTCTCCCTGAGCTCTTCCAGGGGGGTATCGAGAGGAAAAGCAAGAAAGAGGTCAACGTCGTGGTCTCCAGCTAAATAGGTGTCCTTCGCGAGGGAGCCGACGAAGTATGGCTTCACATCGAGGTCGAGGCTTTCAATGGTATCCCGCGCAATCCCCTCTAGCTCTCTCATCAGCCCCTCAACGAAGGCCCTCTCCTCCTCGGTGGGGCGTATCCTCTGGAGGACTTTTTGGAGAACGGTTTCGATGGTGTCATCAAGGCTCATACTCTGCACCTGTTGATACTTAGCTATCAAAATCTTTATATATCTTTTGTTATTAAGCTGTCAATGATGTGAAATGGAAGACCTAGTCGTTCTACAGAACCCTTGGTGGGCCGATCCCGATGCGATATACGAAGACGAGAGGGTTAAAAAAGCCCTTTCCCGGAAACCGAGGATAGGCTACCGTTTTGAGCCGGCCAACAAAGTTCTGATAGGCCCAAGGCAGGTCGGTAAGACCACCTACATGAAGCTCTCCATAGCGAACCTCATAGAATCGGGGGTGAGTTCGAGGAACATCCTCTACTTCTCGTGCGACCTCCTGAGGGACTACCGCGAGATGGTCTCGGTTGTCAGGTCCTTTCTCCGGAGCACGAAGGGGCCGGTTTACGTTTTCCTCGATGAGGTCACCTTCGTCGAGGGCTGGGAGAGGTCGGTTAAGTTCCTTCTCGATTCCCCCCTTGCATCGAGGATGGTTCTCCAGGTCACGGGCTCAACTTCTGCTGGCCTCAAAAGGGAGAGCTTTCCCGGGAGGGACATAAAAGTTGAGGAGTTCCTTCCGCTGGACTTCAAGACCGTTTCTCTGATCTTTGAACCAAGACTGAAGAACCTCAAACTCCCCCACGAGCTTCCAAAGACGGGCCGGGAGTTCTACGAAAACGCCCTTGAGCTCTACCCCCATCTTGAAGTTCTAAGCGGGGCACTCGACTTTTATCTCTCCTCCGGGGGCTATCCGAGGTCAATCTACGAACTGCTGGAGGGGGGTATAACCCCGGAGACCTATGAAATGATCTACAACGCAACGATCCTCGACGTTGCCAAACTGGGAAGGAGCGAGAGAATAGCCCTCTCGGTGGTACTGGGCCTCCTGCGCCGCTATGGTGACAGGATAACCCTCAACTCCCTCGCTAAAGAGCTTGAGATAGGCTCCCACGTCACGGTGAGGGACTACCTTGAACTCTTCGAGGGGCTCTTCATAGGGCGAAACTATTTCCAGGTCAAACTCCACGACTTTGTCCCCATGTTTAGAAAAGAGCGCAAATTCTACTTTACTGATCCCCTTTTAATCCATACCTTCAAAAGACTCTTTGGAAAGGGGCCTGAGACCGACAGGATAATTGAGGGGGTTGTGGGTGAACACCTGAAGCGCCTCTATCCCACTTACTTCCTCAGCGGTTCCAGGGAGGTTGATTTCATAACCCCCGGCTTTGGAGTTGAGGTGAAGTGGAGGAATAGGGTTAACCCCTCGGACTTCCCAAGGGTCGGGATAAAGGAGAAGATACTCCTCTCAAAGGACAGGCTAGAGTTTATTGAGGGAAAAAATCTTGCCATAATCCCGGTTCCACTCTTCCTCTTCCAGCTTCACTCCGCCAGCTCGAACCTTGCAACTGTCTCGTAGATCGGGCCCTTCGGCGTAAGCGTGCTCTTCTTCAGCTCTATGGCATTAACCTCGAACTCGCCGAAGTCCTCGTTGGCGAGGTCTTTTAACGCCATCGCCAGTTCGAGCTTGTCCCTGACGAACTTGACGCGGCCTATTGTTATGTGGGCCACGAAGTCCTTGTCCTTCTTGAAGCCGAGCCTGCGCATCTCCCTTTCGACGTCGCTCGCTATGGCCTTTATGCCCTCGTCGTTCTCTATTCCGGCCCATATCACCCTCACGTAGTTCGGGTTCGGGAAGACGCCGATGCCCTTAACGCGAACGCGGTGCTTCTTGTGCTTCTTCGCTATCTCCTCCAGGGCCTTCTTGACCTCCTCCGCTGTTATTTCGTCAATCTCTCCGAGGAACTTGAGGGTAACGTGGAAGTTCTCCCTCTCGACGAACTTTATCTTTGCCGACTTGTTTCCTATCCTCTCCTGGGCCTTTAGCAGGTTATCTCGAACCTCGTCGCTGACCTCTATGGCTATGAACGCCCTCATACCACCACCGAGAAAAGTTGGGGGAGGGGGTTAAAGATGTTACTCCCTCACAACGACGGGGAACTCCTCCCAGGGGAAGACTATCCACTTGTCTGTCCTGAAAACGTAGAAGTCGGGAACTACCTTCGTCCAGGGCTTCATGCTGAGGCAGGCGACTTTTACCTCCTCCGCTCCGGCCTTCTTCACCTCTTCGATGACGACTTCGAGGGTTTTCCCGGTGTCGCTGACGTCATCAACGATGACGACCTTCTTGCCCTCAAGCGAGCCGTGGAGTGGAATCGTTATGACCGGCTTCTCCATCCTTTCCTCGATGTCCTTGTAGAACTTGACGTCTATGACCTTGACTTCCAAGTCGCCGAGGATGTGGCTCAGCCTCACCGCCGGAATCAGGCCGCCCCTCGCTACCCCGACTATGACATCGGGTACGAAGTTCTTTCTAAGTTCGTCTGCAAGCGAGAATATTGCCCTGTCCACCTGCCACCAGGTGAGGTAAACTTTGTCCATCTCAACACCTCCGAATAGCGTGAGCTCTGAAGGTCATAACTTAAGGCTTTCGGCTGATGGGTAGAAGTTAAAGTCCTTCGCTTAAAAAGCCTCCGTTGTCAGGAAAATGTTAAAAATCTGGAAAGGGGAATGGGACTAACTAATCACGCACTTGCTCCAGCCGCAGCGCGGGCAGGTGGCACAGCCGCTCTCCATCTTCAGCTCGACGAGTTCTCCGTCGCTCTCATAGCAGACGGGGCAGTAGGCCACTCCTAAAAGCTCTCTTATCTTCTCCTCAGGGATTTCTGGCTTCTCCGCGTGGTGGGGGTGCTCGTGCATGGGTTTTGCCGGAGCGGGCCTGCTTATCGAGAAGCTCAGACCGCTCTCGGTCTTTTCCTTCCCGTTGGTGCCGTTGAGTATGGCCTCAACGTTGATGAACTTGGAGAGCCAGGGCTCCGCCTCAACCACCGCCTTCAGCTTTTCAACCGCGTATTCGCTCGGCTTGGCCTTGACGCGTTGCTTCTTCTCGCCCTCGACGCTGTAGACCTGGACGCTGAGCGAGCCGTCGCGGTAAACTGTTATACCCTTGCACCCGAGCTTGTAGGCGAGCAGGTAGGCGGCCTTAACGTCTTCAACCGTTGCGTCGTTGGGCATGTTTATGGTCTTGCTTGCCGAATCGGTGAGCCAGAGCTGGATGTTGGCCTGAGCGAGAATGTGGTCGAGCCAGTGGATGTCCATTGACGTGACGAAAACGCGCTGCATATCCTCGGGTATCTCCTCAAGCCCCTGGATAGAGCCGTAGTTGTCGCTTATCTTCCTGAGTATCTCGTCGCTCCAGAGGCCGCGCTTCTTCAGCTCTGCTTCAAAGACCGGATCAACGTAGTAGAACTCACCGACGGTGACGCTCTTCTTGTAGACGAGGGCAAAGATAGGCTCGATTCCGCTGGATGTGTCGGCTATCATGCTGACCGAACCGGTCGGCGGGCAGGTGGTCGTCATTCCGTTTCTAACCCCATACTTCTTGATCTCCTTGGCCAGCTCATCCCATGGAAGGTTCCATATCTCGCGGTGGTAGAAGCCCTCAACGGGCAGCTCACCGTCCCTGTATCTGCTCTTTTCATAGAGCGGGAAGGGTCCGCGCTTCTTGGCGGCTTCGACCGAGTATTTGTATGCGTAGAAGGTGAGGTACTCTGTGGCCTTCCTCATGAAGTCGTAGCCTTCCTTGCTGTTGTACGCTATGCCCAGCTTGAAGAGTGCATCGGCAAGGCCCATTATTCCGACACCTATGCGCCTCGTGAGCTTGGTGTTCCTGTCTATCTCGGGCAGAGGGAACTTGTTGACGTCAATGGCGTTGTCGAGGTACTTGGCGACCTTCTGAATGACATAGGCGTACTCGTCCCAGTCGAAGTAGGGTTCCCCGTTCTCGTCGTACTTCACGAACTTTGCAAGGTTTATGCTCGCCAGATTGCAGGATTCGTAGTCGTAGAGGGGCTCTTCGCCACAGTTGTGGCTCATGAAGCCGTTGCTTATGTAGCTGTGCTTTTCTGGAACTGTGAAGTCGTAGACGAGTTCCTCGCCGAGGATTTCAACGCTCTCCACCGTAACTACCGGCTCGTCCCTCTTGGTCTTCTTGAGGCTGAGCTTTTCCATTTTGTATCCTTCAAAGCCGATCTTCTCGGCGAAGAGCTTTCTGCTGTAGTTGGCTATGACGAGCTCGTGGTAGCCCTCTGCCTCGTAGGTTCTCTCTTCGCCGTCCTTGGTGGTGTACCTGAACTCGCTTGGATAGGGCCTCTCGTATATCCTGGACAGGATTCCGAAGAGGAGCAGGAGGTCCTGAACGTCCCTGAGAAGCTCCCTGTCGCGGGAGGTCAGCCTTACGGCCTTGTCGTTGTCCACGTAGCCGTCCGCACTGAAGAGTCCGCGGAGGAACGCTCCAATCTCATTCGGCTTCAGTCTGAACACGATCTCCGGGACCCGCTTCTCGTTGGTCTTGACGAGGTCTTTTAGCCATTCGTAGGCCTTTCCGCGGACGCCAAGCTTGATCTGGTTGCCGTAGCGGTGCGGCTCAGCCTTCGTCCCAAAGTGCTGGGCCAATACCCCCCTTATCTTCCACGCCACTTCCTCTTCCTTCTCGGCGTTGAAGTAGAACCAGGCGCGCTTATCGTTGGTGTTGAGGTAGCCGTCGCCAATGAACCAGCCGAGGACGAAGGCCAGATCCTCGCCTATGCTCTCGCTTCCAAAGTCCTCCTCTATTTCAAACCTTGGAAGGAGTATCTTGTCCCCCGGTTTGAGGTCACCGATTTCCTTCCAGCCCTCCGGCGTCATCAGCCTGTGATCGAGCGTTGCCGTTATCTCGTAGCCCTCTTTGGTTCTAACCCTTGCGACGGTCTTCCTTCCGACCTTCCAGACGTAGGCCGGAACGGCAACGGGATCCGCTATTGTGAGTTCACCGCCGTGGGCTGTCCGATACTCGACTCTCTCCTCTCCCGGCAGGAGCATCTCCACCGAGTATGCGTAGGGTTCCCCGCCCTCGCTAATTCCCTCAACTGCAACGGCTTCCTTCTTACCACGCTCCTTTGCAATGCTGAAGAGTTCCTCCGCCTTTATGTATCCCTCCGGCGTCAGGACCCTCGTATCCCCGACCACACAGGGGTTAGTAGCGCGGATTTTTTCACCCTTTGCGGGCTCCAGAACGTTTCTCTTGTTTATGACGTCGAAGAACACGACGCCCGGATCGGCCTTGGCCCAGGCCATGTAGGCGAGCTCCTCGAAGAGGCTCTTGGGGTCGATTTCCTTGACCCTTTCGCCTGTTCTCGGGTTGATGAGCGGGTAGCGCTTTCCTTCTCTGAGGGCTTCCCAGAAGTCGGCCCAGATTCCGACGCTTATGTTGAAGTTGCTCAGCACGTTCGTTCCGACGTTCTTCTCCTTGGCGTGGATGAACTTCTCTATGTCCGGGTGCCAGACTTCAAGGATGCCCATGTTGGCTCCGCGCCTCACTCCCCCCTGCTTGATGACGTCGCTGACGGCGTCGATGAGGTGCATGAACGAGACAGGTCCCGAGGCTGCTCCCGTTGTCGTTCCAACCAGATCGCCCTCTGGGCGGAGTTTTGAAAAGTTCAAACCCGTTCCGCCACCCATTTTTTGTATCATGGCTACATCATGCGCTGCCTTCATTATGCTCTCCATGTCGTCCTCTATTGGGACAACGAAGCACGCCGAGAGCATGCCGAGCGGTCTGCCCGAGTTGATGAGCGCGGGGGTGTTCGGCATGAATATCTGGCTGGTCATCAGTCTGAAGTACTCCTCCACCTCGTCCTCATAGCGGTCGAAGGCGCCGTTTTCGAGCATCTTTATGACGGCGTCGATTGAGACCTTCATCTGACCCTTTTCCGCCAGCTCGCGGTAGAGGTTCAGAAGCCTCTCGAAGTGGTACTTGTTGAGCCTGAACCTTCCGATGGAGAGCTTTCCGTCATACTCCTCAAGTTTCTCCATGTAGTGCTCCACTCTGCCCAGGTCCTGCTCATGTCCGCCGTTTTTGTCAAAAACCCTCTCGTCGTAGAGCAGGTCAGGGATGACTGAGAGAAGGGCGACACGCTCGAAAAGCTCTCTGGGACTCTCTACTATCTCGCCCTTCTCGTTCTTTATCAGGTAGCGGGAAGCGAGAACGCGGAGGGCGTTGATGGAGAAGCGCTTGTCTATCTCGTCCAGCCTGTCCTTGTTGAGGATTTTTTTCTTCTCCTCGCGGATTTCAGCCTTCTTCTTGCGGTAGAGGATGTAGGCCTTGGCAACGTCAAAGAGGCCGGCGCGCATGAGTTCAAGCTCGACTATATCCTGAATGTTCTCTATATGCGGGACCTGTCCGTCGTAGAGTTCGTTGACCCTCCTGACAACACGCCTGACGACCCTGTTGAGGAGCTTCTCGTCACGGACACCAACTTCAAGCATTGCCCTTTGTATAGCCCATTTTATACGGTCTTTATCGAACGGGACAATTCTGCCGTCCCTTTTCATCACTTTTTCAACCGGCATATAAACACCCCTGACATACAGCTGTTTATCGTTGCCCCCGTTAGTAGAAGCATCAGCAAGACTCTATGCCGGCCACTCCTACATATACCTTACCCCGTTGGAAGTTGCCGGGGTGACGAATTTATGCCCCGAACTTTGCCTTCAGGGTAAATGGGTAGAAAAGGGAAATGTCGGATAATTTATCCAAATGTCAAAGGGCTTCATAGACCAGCCTGAGCCTGTAGGCGTGTTTGAGCTCCTCCCCGGCCATCATTTTGAAGATGTGCCCAAGGGAGCCGTCGAGCATTCCGGCGAGCTTTGTATAGAGTTCATAGGCGTGCTTCTCCCTCACCAGGGCTTCCAGCACCAGCTCCTCCAGTGAAGACGGTTTCGCCCTCTCGTCGCTCAGCATGGGCTCGAGGGAGAGCGATTCGAGGTAGTCTATAACCGCCGTTTCCTCCAGGGTTCCCTCGGAGAGCATTCTCTCAAGGGTCTTTCTGTGTCTCAGCTCCTCTTCCGCCATCAGCTGAAATGTCTCAACGAGCTCGGGCCTCTCGAAGGTCGCGAAGGTCTCCCCGAGTTTGTGGAGGTTGTACAGCTCGTTCTCCTGCCAGATTAGTCTTTCAAGGAGCTCCTGGAGCTTCATTCGGGTGCCTCCTTAAGGGTCTTCAGGTAGTCGAGGAGCTCCCTCACGCTCGGCAGAACGAGGTCGGGTTTTATCCCGGTCTTTTCGATGTCGCTGAGCCCGCTGACACCGGTGAGAACCATTATCGCCTTCATTCCAAAACGTCTGGCGAAGAGTATGTCTGTATCGAGCCTGTCTCCTATCATCCAGACCTCATCGACGTTGCCGAGCCTTTCCCTGGCGATCTCGTAGGCCGGCCCGTTGGGTTTGCCTACTACCAGCGGCTCGACGTCTGTTGATGCCTTCAGGGCGGCTATTATTGAGCCCGCCCCGGGATAGAGGCCCTCCTCAGCGGGGTAGGTCGTGTCCGGGTTCGTACCGATGAACTTTGCCCCGTTCCGTATCGCCAGCGTTCCATACTTGAGCTTCTCGTAGGTTAAACCCGGGTCGAGGCCGACGACAACGTATTCGACTCCTTTCCAGGCACCTTTTCTGGTCTCTTCAACGGTAACCGTTCCCCAGCCGAGGCGCTCCATTTCCCTGTGCAGTCCTTCGCCGCCGATCACAAAGATTTTTCCGGGCTCAAAGTGCCTCTCCATGTAGAGCCTCGTCGCCAGGCCGGAGGTGACTATCACTCCCTCAGGAACGTCAATGCCCATGGAAAGGAGCTTCTCGCGGTACATGGAGGGGTCCTTGGTCGAGTTGTTGGTCAGGAAGATGAAGGGGATCCCATTCTCCTTCAGAAAGTTTATCAGCTCGCGGGAACCTTCAACCGGTTCCTTTCCCCTGTAAAGGACGCCGTCCATGTCGAAGATGAGGCCGATCATCGTGAGCACCGAAAAAAGAAAGGATTGGGAGTTTAAAAGTTCACTGCTCGGCGTTGAGCTTTATGTCAATCATCGCTCTGTCGGTCTGGCACTCATTGCCTGCTTCCTCAAAGAACTTCACGGTCATCGTGACTCTCAGAACCTCATTTTCCCTGAGCGGCTTGCTGATTAGATCTATCCCAACCCCGTTCAGTTCCTTCAGGCTTCTGCCCCTCACGGAGTCGACCGTCCACGAATCGCTGCCGAGGTAAACCCTGAGCTCCTTCACCATCAGGTATCCGCTGAGTTCGCCCGTTTCTGTCGTGTTGTCAACCTCCTTCTCCGCGGGACTCATCGAACCCTCAATGTCTCTGACGTGGAGAATCATGGTGAGCTTTGAGACGTCAATATCGCCGCGGTTCTTGACGTAGAACGTGAAGGTTCTCTCGTCGCCCGGCTTCAGGCCCGAGAACTCGAAGAGCTTGAGGTCGTTGTAGAACCTGCTTCCGTCCTTGCTTATGGCTATGTCAAACTCTCCGGAGGTTATCTCGTTGTTCTCTGAGAGGGCAACGTCCGTAAAGACCGACCTGACTGGGCCGGCCAGTACAATCAGGGCCGCCAGGAGGCCAACTACTACAACTTCAGCATGTTTCATTTGCACCACCATGAATGGTAGGTCAGAATGATTACGCAAAAGGGGCTTATAAAATTTTCCCGTAGGATGGTAAAAATTGGCCGGCTACGGCCTCACGTTCACGTTGAGCTTGAGGCTCTGTATCGTCCCGTTTATCGCTTCCAGTATAAGGTTTCTGGCGTCCGTCTCTGCGTAGTTCCCGTCGGGCGGTGCCGGTGGAAGCTCCGGCTGGTTGTCCTTGAAGAGGAGGAACCACACCTGCCACTGGCCCGGTCTATCTATGCTGAAGGTGTAGTTGGTCTCGAACTGGGGCGTCCAGTTGCCCTCGATGTCCACGGGGACGCTCGGCAGCGTCACGTTGAACCAGCCCGGCATGGGGTACATCTCGTGGATTATCGTGGTGTTTGTGCTGTTGTCCCACGTGAGGTTGACGAGCCATATCTGGACGTAGTAGGTTACATTGCGGTGCTCGTGGTTGACTATTCCTATTATTACAGTCCCGTTTTCACCCACAAAAAGGTCTGTTGGGTAGTTGTCAGCCATTCCATCCGGTCCGAGGATGTAGAACTCGGTGAAGGCCTCTCCGGGCTTCGGGTGGGTTACCACGTAGGCGAGGGTTCCGATGGAGGTTATGATGGCAATTATCAGGATAATCGTCAGGGCCTTGTCGAGCTTGCTCGAGCTTTCCCACTCGAGTTCCCTCTTGACCCGTTCGAGGGTTATCCACGGTATCCAGGGGTCTATGGCGTTCTCCCGCCGGTAGATTGCAGCAATGCCAAAGGTGATGTTGAAAACCGTCAGGCTGACGAGTATCGGGATGAGCCTTATACCCCACGGAGTGTAGTTCAGGCCGAGCCCTATGAGCGGGACGATGGCTATGCTCAGGCCGAAGCTGAGGGCGAGCCTTTCGAGGTTGTCGAGCTCCTTTCTTTCGGGGAAGAGGGCTGTTATGAAAACGTAGCCGGGGAAAAAGAGGACGAAGGCCAAGCCGAGGGCTTTTCTCAGAAGGCTCTCTGGATAAAAAGCTATCAGAAGGTCGAGGAGTATGGAAAGGCCTATGATTGTCAGCAGGTCCCAGTGTTTTTTCCAGTCCATTTCATCCACCTGTGAGTATTGAGTACACCTTTCCCATGACGATTATCGCGAATATCACTATTAGGAGCTCAACGAGTGGCTTCACGCTCTCCTTCTGCTCCCTGCTGAGGAAAAGGCTTCCAACTTCTATCGTTATCAGGAGGCCTATCAGGGTAAGCGTCAGGAATACACCCACGCTTTTCGTGGCCAAAGCCGAGATGAGGACCCACAGCGAGAGGAAGAGGAGCATGTAGTCCTCTACATCCATTCCCCGATTCCTCCGAGTTTCTTAACGGTTATCTCGATGCCGTAGTCTTTCTCCTCCACTTTCTCTGTTAACAGCAGCTCGCCGGTGGCCTTTGCAAGGGCGAGGAGAACTGAAGCGCAGATTGGACAGGGGGCCCTCTCGCAGGTTTCTGGTTCACATTCAATTTCCGGCTGGATCACGGCTCTGAAGCCATCCTCGTTCTCCTCTATGTAAACCCTTCTGGCGAGTCCGAGCGTCCTCAGAACCGAGCCTGCTGCGCTCTCAACGGCGGAAGAGCCTGCACCGTCAAGGGGGGCTTCCATGTGCTCCTCGTACTTCTCGACCAGGGAAGCTCCGAAGGGGCCCAGAAAGAGCCCCATGGCCCTCTCGTTCGGAACGTCCGTAAGGAAGACGGTTTTCTCATCCAATCTCGCAAGGTCGAGCTCAAAGTTCTCGTGGAGGGGAATGAAGAGTCCGCCCTTTGGAAGGTTCTCGTAGGGCGGTATGTAGATGGCGTTTCCACCCAGGGCTAGGTTCTCCGAGAACGACGAGAAAACCCTCTTGTAGGGTTCCAACAGGTTCTCAATGGATTCTTTTTTTACGTATTTTGAGGATTTGAACGTGAAGATTACTGCCCCTAGGAACGCACCGGCTATCCCTAGATTTATCAGGCCGGTGCTTGCGCTGAGGAATCCGTGAAGTGCCAGTGCACCGCCACCTATCACCAGCACGCCGCTGACTATGTTCTTGGTCTCCATTGTTACCCCGACTTCACAACGACCACTAACCTTATAAAAGATTTCCTCCGAGAAGGCCTTGATTGATATGAGAGCTGGAATTACGTTGTTCTTGGCCTTGCTACTCGTGACGGCGGGTTTGCACGTGGTTTCCGCCTCTGGAATCGATTACCACCTGGCTAATTCGAATGATTATGGGGCTTACCTCTATTTCATGTCTCTGCTCCGGGACTTTCAGTCCCTCTACGACATTGTCTTGGCTGAAAATGACTCCGCTGTTAACGTCTCATCTGAACTTTACACCGTCACGAATTCCACCTACGGGACGGTGATCATGTATTCCTCTGGTTCAAGTGGCAAAATAGTCTCCCTAGCTGCTGATTTCAGGGAGCTCGGTGAGTGCTCGTTTTACATCTCTTCGGGCGCGGCGGGCTTTCGAGTGGCCATGGATGATGCGGACTATGTAAACGCCAGGAACTCTCTCATCCTGATGGAGGTGGGTATTTCCTCCTGCAGGGAGGCCCTCCTTTCTATTTCATCGGTTGCGCTTGTTGGAGAAAACAATGAGACCCTTCATCTCGATGTTGGGGAGCTTTCTTCAAGGCTTGAGGGTCTTGAGAGCCTTCTTTCCGACTACCGCAGGAGATTGGAAAGCGTGGAGGCCCCCTCTAACTTCTCGGTCTTTATATCCAAGCCAGACCCGATGGTGCTGGAAAACATCACGATATTCGGCTACGCTCCTAACATGAGTGTGGTTCTTGTGATGGTGAACGGAACCATGTACACGCCGGAAGTTGCTAGTGGAACCTTCCGCCTCGTTTATACGTTCCCTCAAACGGGGGAGTATGAGATATACGCGGTGGGCGTAAACGCCAGCGGTTCCTTCAGATCAAACGTTCTAACGGTTAACGTGAGCAGAATCCCGACCAGGATTGTGGCGGAGGAGAGCCTGGGGGAGACCGTCACTATCTCTGGTTACCTCTTAGATTACTGGGGGAGGGGGGTTTCTAGAGTTCCTATAAAACTGGTCGTTGGGGGTAGTGTTTACACTCTGGTTACCACTCAGGAGGGATTCTTCAACACCACCGTTAACGTATCCTCGGAGGTGAACGCCACGCTGATTTTTAGAGGGAGTCCCTACTACGCCCCATCAAACGCCACCCTGTTGCTCCTTCCTGCTAAGCTCAAGCCGACCATACGGCTCTTCTACGACGGTGGAAGCGTCAGGGCGGGTGACACTGTAACGATAACGGGAAAGGTGAGCCCGGACGTTGCCGTTCCTCTGGTGATCTACGTTGACGATTCCCCCTACACGACGCTGAACGCTCGGGGCGAGTTCTCCTTCCAGGTTCAGCTCAGTGAAGGCGAGCACAGGATATACGCTTACTTCCCCGGTAGCGGTGAGCTCCAGGCCAGCAGATCTAACGTTGTTCAGATAACTGCAACTCCAATCAGCTACACTCTGCGGTTCCTGCTCCTCCTGCTCTTCCTGCTCGCCGCGGGAGTTGCCTATAAGTTTCTCACAAAGGAGAAGCCCGCGAAAACTTCTCCTGAGACTGTCCCTGAAAAGGCCGGCGTTGAGTCTGAGGCCGGTTCGGCCAAGCCGGATGTCCTCAGGGCCTACAGGGTGGTGTACCGCTTCCTGAGGAGGTTCTACTCCCTGCCCTCGTCCATAACCCCCAGGGAGCTCTTGGAGAGGTTCAGGGGCGAGCCTTTCCACGACGACCTAGCGGAGCTGACTGGGATGCATGAGCGGAGCCTCTACGGCCGGGTCAGGTTCGGCCTCTCCGAGGCCATCGGGGCGGTTAAGAGGGCCTCTCGCGTGATAATAACGGCCATCGTGAGGGATGAGCTTTGAACAGGGTGGCCTACGCGATACTGCTCATAGTCGGCGTTTCCCTCCTCGTAATGCCGATGTCGGTTCCCAGGTTTAAGAGCGATGCGGCCTACAGTGTGCTGAACACCGAATGGAACGGCCTGTCGAGCTTCGGAAAGCTCCTGTACGAGTCGGGGGAGATAACCCCCGTCCTTGTTCCCTACGATTCGCTCGGTCTTGGGGACATGAACGGCACCCTCATCGTCATTGGCCCGGATATGGATTTTTCTAGGGGAGAGATAGAGCAGGTTAGGGAGTTTCTTGAGGGTGGGGGAACCGTTATACTGGCCGATGATTTTGGCACCGGCAACGAACTCCTTGAGGGGCTGGGGTTACCCCAGCGTTTCTCGAAGAAACCCGTGATAAGCCTGACCTACACCAAAAACTACGAGTTTCCGGTGACGAGGGAAATAACGGACACTACGCTTTCACAGGGGGTTGATTACGTCGTGATGAGCAGACCCGCGGTGATCCTCAATGCTCAGAGCCCCACTGTCTACACGAGCAACGCATCGATGCTGAGGGGAGAATACGGGGCCTTTCCAATAATGGATGTTGTTTCCTATGGGAAAGGAGAGATAATCATAATCTCCGATCCCGACATCTTCACGAACTCCCTATTCCCCCAGAACGAGCCGTTTCTCAGAAACCTCATAGGCTCGCTCCCGGAGAGGGCGTTCTACATTGACGAGGCCCACCACCGGGACTTCAACCCCTACTCAGCGGGAACCATCGTCATCAGGAGGGCGATTAACAAAAGGCTGGTGTTCTACTACGTTCTCTTCATAGCAGCGCTGGCCTTTATCATCGAGAGCGGTATCTTTGGACTCCTGCTGAACAGGCTGTTCTCTTTCCTTGACCGTTTCTTCCGAGAGGAAAGGAAGGGCCTGGATGAGATTATATCGAGACTCGAGGAAAGCGGCCTCGATGGGGATAAGTTAAAAAAGATACTCCGAGAAATCGAGACCGGGTCAAAGCTGGGTGGTGGTCATGGACGGTAAGGAATTCATCGGGCTACTGAAGAGGGAAGTCGGTAAAGCGGTCGTTGGCAAGGAGGATGTAATCGAACTCCTGACGATAGCGCTTCTCTCCGAGGGGCACGTGCTTATCGAGGGCATTCCGGGTGTGGCGAAGACCACCATAGCCAAGGCCTTTTCGAGGGCCATAGGACTGAGCTTTTCGAGGATACAGCTCACACCAGACCTCCTTCCCGCGGACATAATCGGGGTCTTCTACTACGACCAGAAGACCGGCGAGTGGACGACGAAGAAGGGGCCAATATTCGCCAACGTTGTACTGGCGGACGAGATAAACCGTGCCCAGCCCAAGACTCAGAGCGCCCTGCTGGAGGCCATGCAGGAGAGACAGGTGACCATTGAGGGCAGGACGTTCCCCCTTCCAAGGCCCTTCCTCGTCATAGCCACGATGAATCCTCTGGAGCATGAGGGGGTCTACATTCTCCCGGAGGCCCAGCTCGACAGGTTCATGCTCAAAATTGAAATAGGCTTTCCGGAGAGGGATGAGGAGATAATGCTCCTCAAGAGAAAGAGCATCGGCGACTTCTCGGATGTTGAGCCCATAATTACCCACGAAGAGCTCATGCGCCTGATATCTGACGTTACCACCGTTGAAGTCAGCGATGAGATAATCGAGTACATATACACCATAATCTCCGCAACAAGGAGCGATGAAAGGCTTCTCTTTGGGGCCTCGCCCAGGGCTGGAGAACATCTCCTCTATGCGGCAAAGGCCTCTGCTTTCCTTGACGGCAGGAAATACGTTATTCCCGACGATGTTAAGAAGGTCGCCCTATCGGTGCTCACCCACAGGCTCGTCCTCAAGGTGGAGTACGAACTTGAGGGAGTGAGGGTCAGGGACGTTGTTGAGGACATCCTGAGGGAGACAGAGGTTCCGGTGTAGCCCATGACGCGGGAGGACTTTCTCTTCGTCCTTGCCTTTCTCCTCATGGTGGAGGGCTACCTTGCCGAGACCGTCTTCCCGGCCCTCCTCGGGATGCTGGTGATTCTGTATCTCTACGGCGTTAGGAACGCCGTCAGCTTTTCTATCGAGGGTGAGAGGGTTCCCCCCGCTGAGAGACTTGAAGAGGGGAAGTGGCACACCGCGAAGCTTCACTTGAGGAACCTTGGTGGGGACGTCTCTGTGAAACCAGAGGTGAGAGGGGAGGACTTCGATGTTGAGGGGCTTGAACCTTTCTTCCTTCCCTCAGGAGGAGAGAAGACTTTCGAGTACCGCTTTAGGCCCCTCAGGAAGGGGAGGTTCGTGCTTGAGCCAGTTAGAATCATCGCCGAGGATTCGCGCGGGCTCTACGTCGAGGAGTTCCTCATAGGCCCAACGGTGGATGTAAGCGTCTATCCATCCGTGGAGAGCATAAAAGAGGCCGCCAGGGTCGAGTACAACCTCCGCCTGGCGGAGGTCTACAAGAGGGGCCAGCTCTTTGGGGCAGAGGGGCTGGACATCAAGGACCTCAGGGAGTACCAGCACGGCGACGACTTCAAGAGGATAGACTGGAAGGCCAGCGTGAGGCTCGGAGAGCTTATAGTGAGGGAGTTCATAAAGGAGGAGAACGCTGACGTCTACATTTTCCTTGACAACACGAGGGAGATGCGCAAGGGTCTCAGGATGGCCAAGATAGACTACGCTGCAGTTCTGGCGCTTCAGGTGGCGGCCAACCTGGTGAAGCGCTACAGGGTAGGCTTGGTCGTTTACGACGAGGTGAGCGCCGACATCGTGAGTGCCGGCAAAGGCCCGACCCAGCTCGAGACCATACGGAGAAGGCTCGACCTCCGGGGCGAAGGGGGTAAAATGAGCCTCCGCTTTGGGTTCGAGCCTTCCTTCGGTGAGAGGACGAGGGAGTTCCTTCGGAAGGTTCTTCCCCTCCGGAAGGGGAGACGCGGCTCTAAGGGAATATTTGAGGCCATCTCCCTGCTCAAAAATCCGTCCTTCATCATTCTCATCACCGACCTGAGCAACCCCACCGAGACCTACAGGGCCGTGGCCATGGCCTTGAAGAGCCACAGGGTTCTCATACTCTCCCCCAATCCGGTGCTGTTCTACGGCGGTGAGCTGGACGAGAGGACTCTCAGGAGGCTTTACGATGCCTACGAAGAGCGCGAGAGGCTCCTCAAGAAGTTTAACGCCTTGGCTCCCACCATAGACCTGGGGCCGAGCGACTACATAAAGGAACTCGCGAGGGTGGTGTGAATGATCGGGGTAGTGGCTTCGGTACTGGCTGGCTTTGTCGCAGGAACCTACGTAACGCTGCTGGCTCCCATCGTCTACCTCCTGGGCCTGAGGAACAGGGATCTGGGGCTCGTGGCATACCTAGTCTATGTTCTCTACCTCGGGAACTCCGTCACGGTTCCGACGCTGTATTCATATTCCGGACTCGTGAATGCCCTCTCCCTGTCCCTGGCATCAATCCTGCTCCTCGATGATGTTCTTAAGAGGCGGCCCGCATTTGGAAAGGCCGAGCTGCTGGCGGCGGCTTTTATGGCCCTCGGACTTGCGGTTCCGGAGGCTTTTCTGGCCGGTGCGGTGTTTTACTTCCTGCTCAGGTTCAGGATGGACGCCAGAATTTTTGCCTTCCTCGGTGCCGTAACGGCAGCTTTCTTGATCTTTCGGGGTCAGCTTGACTTCCCCGGTGCGGCTTCAACGCAGGTTATGGCTATGGCGGCATTTGGAATTTTTCTGGCCGTTTCGAGCCTCACTTGGAAAAATCTTAAAAAGAGGGAGATGTTCAATTGGTAGTGAGCTGTTTCAATTACCACAAACCATTACTATGTATTTGGATTCAAATCTGAGTCATGAAACAAGCGGAGGCGACAAAATGAAACTAGCTGTCACAATCCCAGCATATAATGAGGAAAGCACTATTCAGGGTGTTATCCGAGAAATCCGGCATCTTAAGCCTGAAGATTTTGAGGGGAAAATCAATGATATCAAAATTATTGTTATTAATGATGGCTCAACGGATGAGACCGCTAGAGTTGCCAAGGAAGCTGGAGCTGATGTTGTAGTTAGCTTTAGGAGAAACAGAGGGCTTGCAAGGGCATTTAGGCAAGGTATGGAAACCGCTTTGAATTTAGGGGCGGATATAATTGTTAACATCGATGCCGACGGTCAATATAACGCTAAGGAGATTCCAAAACTGGTGAAGCCAATACTTGATGGCAAGGCGGATATAGTTTTAGGCTCAAGGTTTAAGGGCTGGATCGAGTACATGCCGCTACAAAAGAAAATAGGAAACAAAATTGCAACTTGGGTCACGAGGATTGCTTCTGGATTTCCAACTTCTGATGCTCAAACAGGATTTAGGGCTTTTTCAAGGGACGCCGCAATGAGGCTGCATGTTTTGGCAGATTATACCTACGTCCAGGAGACAATCATACAGGCAAACCACTACGGCTTAAAGATTGTTGAAGTCCCAGTTGAGTTCAGGAAGAGGCAGGGAGATGGGAAATCTAGGTTGATATCTAATATCTTTGGATACGCCAAAAGAGCAGGCATGATAATTTTGAGATCTTATAGAGATTATAATCCCCTGCAGGTGTTTGGGATTATTGGGGGGATTTTTGTTGCGGTGGGCCTGTACTATGGATGGCGTGTCGTGTCGTATTATCTGGATACTGGGCAAGTAGGTAGCAGACTGCCTTCTGCGATACTGGCAACACTATTGCTTATAGTGGGTGTCCAAACGATAGTTTTGGGATTGCTGGCCGATATGCTTAAATCTCAGAGAATGCTGTTAGATGATGTGTTGTACCGGTTGAAGAAGTTGGAGTATGAGAAGAAAGAGTAAACGGTGGTAGAATAATGAAAGTTCTCTTTATTGCTAGGAATTATCCACCACATGTGGGCGGAGCAGAGAGACTCAATTACAATTTGGCTCAAAATTTAGGGAAGTTTGTAGATGTGAAGGTTATACCCAACAGGTTTGGAAAGTATTCTCCTTTGTTCCATGTTTATTCCATCTTTAAAATTATGCTAAACAGAGATAAAGTGGATATTGTGTTCTTAAGCGATGCATATCTCTCTCCAATTATACCTGTTATTAAAAAAATAGTAAAAAAGCCAGTTGTCATTAAAGTGCACGGTCTAGATATTACTGTTCCAAACAAAATTTACCAATTCTTTATTCCGAAGTTCGTTAATATGGCCGATAATGTAGTTTGTATAAGTAGAGCAACAAGGGAGGAATGCATAAAAAGAGGAATTTCTCCAGATAAATGCAAGGTCATCCTTATAGGGATAGACAAAGAACATCAAAAAACATACACTCATTCAAAAAAAGCAGATGGCAAACAATTGAACATTGCAAATAAACATGTTCTTCTATCTGTAGGCCGGTTAGTAAAAAGGAAAGGAATCAATTGGTTTGTTGAAAACGTCATTCCTAAATTAGTTGAAAAAGATAAGAATTTTGTCTATATAATTGCAGGAGACGGGCCCTATCGAAAAATTATAGAGAATATAATTTCTAATAAAGGATTAGAAAGATACGTCAAGTTACTTGGAAAGGTTAGCGATGAGGACTTAGAATTGCTCTATAACATCGCAGATATATTTATAATGCCAAACATTCCAGTAGATGGAGACATGGAGGGATTTGGCATTGTAATATTAGAGGCTTCTTCGCATGGTATTCCAGTTATAGCCTCAAATCTGGAAGGAATTAAAGATGCTGTTGTAAATGAAAAAACTGGAGTTTTAGTAGAGCCACTAGATCCTGATATGTTTGCAAAAGAAATATTAAAAATGCTAGAATCTGTTAGAGAAAACAGGAAAATAAAGAAAAAGATAAGGCAAATGGTTTTAGATAAGTATAATTGGAACAAGATTTCGCAAAAGTATTACAGTACCTTCGCTTTGCTGACCAAAAAAACAAATGGAGGTTTTTTGTATGAGAGTAGGGATAGTGGCGGGGAATATTGATAACAGAGTTACAGGGATAGATAATTATTCCTATAATTTAATTAAGAACTTATTCCCTTTAATGGCAACCCAAGACATTGAAATCATTGTTATTCATCCAGAAGACAAAATATTACAGGAGATAATGGACTCCATGAAATATAATGGAAAATCATTTCAGTATGTTGTAAAAATTCCAAAATTACCATTTGATCCACAAAAAAGACTTTCAAAGTTTGTACGAAAGTTATTTATTATACCTACGCACAGCAAAAAATTACGCTTAGACCTTGTCCATGATGTGTATTTGGGACTCTTTTTTTTCTATCCTCAAAAAACCAAAAAAATAATAACAATCTATGATTTAGTACCCATAAAATTTCCTCAGACCCATCGGGGGGATACTATTCTAGCCCATAAATATGCACTAATGCGTAGCTTAAGATATGCAGATAAGATAATATCCATATCTTACAGTACCAAAAAGGACGCTGTAAAATATTTCAAAATCTCAGAAGAAAAGATAAGAGTCATTCACCTAGGAGTTGATGAGGACTACAAACTCTTACCAGAAAATGAAATCAAAAAAATTAAGCAAAAATACAACCTCAATTATCCATTCATACTTTATGTTGGAACTCTGGAGCCAAGAAAAAACATTCCAACACTTCTAAAAGCTCTTTACAAGCTTAAAAAACAAGGGTTGCCTCATAAACTAGTTATCACAGGCAAAAAAGGTTGGAAATACAAAAATATTTTTGAACTTATTAGCAAGCTCAATCTGCAGAGAGATGTTATTTTCACTGGTTATGTTCCAAGAGAAGACTTACCCGCATTATATAATGCAGCAGATTTATTCGTTTATCCTTCCCTCTATGAGGGATTTGGTCTCCCACCTTTGGAAGCTATGGCTTGCGGAACACCAGTAATTACATCAAATACTTCTTCCCTGCCTGAAGTTGTTGGTAATGCGGGAATAATGGTTGATCCTTATGATGTAAATGGTTTAGCCAAAGCCATATATGAGGTTTTAACTAATGATAGATTAAGAGAAGAATTGAGAAAAAGAGGGTTGGAGAGAGCTAAAATGTTTAGCTGGAAAAAAACAGCAGAAGAAACCCTAAAAGTTTATGAGGAAGTATACGATTCTTCTTGACTTTATCCTTCTCTTATCATATAAATTTTGACAATATCCGAAGAATAAATAACAGTATCTTGAACTGTAATAAGATGAGTAAGTAGTTTGACTTCATCTTTATTCAGTGGAGCAATTGCCAGCCCCCCATAAAAGCCTTTTTTATTTTCATATTCGGTCACCACAAGGAAGTCCACATCACTTTGTCTCAGCGAGTTTGGGATTTCCTGAACAGGGATATGTTGTTTTGTGTCAAGTTTTTCTTTTATATAAAATATTGCTGGCACTAAATATACTTCATCTAGCACATACAAGGGCATATTTTCATATATTCCAGAGGTTGCTTGAAGTGAGCCGGTTATTACTATGGAAATGTTATCTTGATGTAAATTATGTTTAATGAATGGAGCAACCGTCCAAGCTTGTTCCTTAACCTGCCCAGGATACGCTGAATATCCTTCTATAAACATATGTGCATATAAAGTCGACCATCCAATGAGGGCTATAGATATAATAATAGCTAAGATTATTAGAGATGCTCTTTTCCGTTTAGCTTTTGTTAAATGAGAAAATCCCAATATTGGTACAGGCACTAATAAATTAAGAAGCCATGCAGTTTTTAATTCAAAGGAGAAACTACCTAGATACATAGCAAAGTACGATATCATCCACGAAATATCTCTACCCAAGATGAACAAATACGAGAAAATCACTGGGAGAATAAATGAGTGTTTCTTTACTAAATACACAGCCAAAGATAACTGAAGCAATAACATAGCAGCAAATCCCAAATGCCATAATTTTTTGGTAAATACGAGATAATTACCATAGGGGTATATATTGCCAACAATTTGTCCTGCACTTCCTGAGATTACCCTATCTAAGATAGATGTAAAGAAAACAGGTATCATTTGAATAATTCCAGCTGAACTAGAAAGAGCGGAGTAGTAAAAACCTTGAGAGAATATTAGCACCATAAATACTGCTATTAAAACCTTCAAATCCTTCAAAAAAGCTGATTCCTTAGTATCGGTAATTTTAGACAACCAGTAGACAGCAAAAAGGTAAAGAAGCAGACCTCCAGTAACAGTTAAAGGTATTTCGTAATGAGTAAACAAATTCGCTAGAAATACAAGTGTGATGAGGACTATTATTCTTTTTGCAAGCCTTACACCTTGTCTATTAAATATTAAGTTAAGCAACAAGTAATACATAGTCAAAGCGTATACGTAATATATCCCGTGATACTCAAAAACATAAAAAGTACCAATGACAAACAAACATATGTAAGCATATCCACTAGCAAATAGAATAAATAACACCAGAACATTCAATTTTGTCATTTTCTGTTTTTCTATTGATACTAAAGAATACGCCCACTTCATGATAAGATACAACAAAATTAAGTATACAAAATAGGGAACTGGGAGATAGCTAGCGGATCGTATAGATAAATTTGTTATGGAGCCTATTTCATGGACAAGTACTCCAGAAAGGGGTTCATATTGAATAAAATCTCTAGTATGCCCTTGCCATCCAAAAGGAACCCAATTGTCTAGCACAAAATGACGAGCATTATTAAGATCACCAAATGAGGATATTAGTTTTCCCATGTTAATTGTTGTCGATATGAAGGGATCTGTTTGATAATGCAATACATAGAGGTTGATATATAACGGGACTAAAGCTGATATTGAAGTAATCCACAGTAACAATAATTTTCGTATTACCTGCCTCATCACACCTCACCTTTTACTCCATAACCTTTTATGAAGGGTTCTTTAAAAACTTAATAATGAACCCCAGATATATTCCAAACCCGACACTCTCCGTTATCAATGTTGCATAAGCCGCCCCAACATAGCTGTATTTAGGAATCAAGAGATAATTAAATACAACATTTAAAGATGCTCCTATCGCTGTCCCAATGGTCACTATCCTCTGCTTATTTACAGCATTTAACAACGTGCTGGAAATTGTGCTCACACAAATAACTAAGAACGTCCAGACCAAAACCGTTAAAACTTTTCCCGCCTCTATATATTCGTCCCCATATACAAGTAATATTATCTTCTCTCTAAAACTCAAAACAAACAACACACCAGCTAAACCAAGAAGGAGAGATGCCAAAAACCCATAAATGTAAACTTTTCTGAGCTTTTCTATGGAATTAATTGCATACTTCGACATTATCGGGTATAGTGCCATTGATAATGGATATGGTATCAAAAATATCAATCCATCAATAAGATTATGCGCGGCGTTGTAAATTCCTACTGCAGTATCCCCCACCATAAAAGATAGCATTACAGTATCTGTTTTGAAATACACAATAACAAATATTGAAGTAAGGGCAAATGGCAAAGATTCCCTCATTGTTTCAACTAAAAACTCCTTGTCAGATAAAAACCTTGGTTTGCTCACCTTGTTTACGACAAAAAAGAGAGCCAAGATAACTGCAATTGCACTTGAAATTAAATATGGAACTGCAAAGTACATGAACTGTTTATTAAGGTAAATAAGCACTACAGTCAAAACCAGAAGAAGTATTTTCTCAACACTTCTAATTAGTGTTTCGTATTCCATTCTCTCAAATGCCCTAAAAAAGGAGATAAAGAACGTTGAATATGAAAGCAAAATAGTGTAAATCCCGAATATAAGAATCAGGAATTTTGTGTTATACTCATAACCACCAAAATGAGATATTAAAACCAGAGCCAAGAACACTACCACAGCTAGCAACACTTTGAATACCGAGAAAGTCCCTAAATACAACCCAGCTTTTTCTTTCTCTCTTGCGACCTCTCTAACTATCAAAGAACTCAAGCCAAAATCTGCTATTACGGTAAAAAATGATGTCAAAGCCATGGCAAATGCTAATTTCCCATAATTCTCGCTTCCTAAATATCTTGCAAGTAAGATTAATGTAATAAACGCAAAAGCTTTAGAAACAACAGATGTGATCATAAGCGCCAGAGTATTTTTGGTTACTGTCTTGACTGTAGACATAGTAATTCCTCCAAAATAGAAAACTTAAAAGAAAGTTCACATTCTATTCTCAGGCTTAAGGAAGTAGTTTAGTTGATCCCTTATTATGTCCGTTAACTTATGCTCAACCTTGAATCCAAGTTTCTGTATCTTTCTCGTGTCCGCCATCAAGATTGGAACTTCTGAGGGCCTGAATCTCTTTGGATCAAAAACCACTGGTATTTTGCCGTTATTCGTATACACCCAAACACCCTCATCTTCTATTGTAAACTCAATCTCATGCTCTAGTAACATTTTATCCAGCTTGGTTTTCTCGAATTTAACTCCAAACATTTCAGAATCATCAGTTTCAGTTGGATCCTCAACGACTTTGTTGTTCTTTATCGTTTCTATCTTCCTAACTTCCCAGCCCGCCTGCTCCAGACTCAGTAGGATATAACTCATGACGGAGTTGGTCCTCATTGATCCTTGGTTGTAAACATCCCCCGGCCGTCCTTTTTCAGCCAACAGACAGTAGCCACGGACAATATCCATCACATGGCTCCAGTCTCTGAAAGCATTAACATTTCCAATGACAATTTTGTCAGTCTCCCCAAACTTGTACTTCATAACTTGATTTGTAACTACAGAAGTAACAAACATTATCCCCCTTCCAGCTCCTTCATGGTTGAATCCTCTAGAGACAATAGTTTTCATACCATAGGTATAGTAATAATTCCTGAACATGTACTCTCCATGAATCTTGCTAACAGCATAGGGGGACATGGGTCTCAGTGGGTTGTTCTCATTTATCGGAACTTCCGGAATTTCCTCTGGCTCTGGTGAAATATGACCATACTTCTCCTTAACTCTCTTATATTGCTCCGCGGAACTTATAACCAGCCCATACTCTTCGCTAGAACCAGCAAAGACAATTGCTGGATCGTAATCTTTAATTCTGACGGCTTCAAGAAGATTAGCAGTACCAATAGTGTTTATTTGGAAGGTTTCTAATGGGTGCGTAAAGCTTCTTGGAACAAAAGATTGTGCGGCCAGGTGAAATATAACATCTGGCTGTGCTACATCTAAAGCATGGGCTAAGCTGGCCAAATCTGTTAAATCAGCTTCAATAAGCTTTACTTCATTGTGAATTCTTCTATCCATGAGGTTCTTTGGAATTCTGCCATCTGCTCTTCTTCTAATTAACCCATAGACGTTTGCCCCTTGGTCAATCAAATACTTAGCCAAATACGAGCCGGCAAACCCACTAATTCCTGTTATCAAAACATTTTTGTCCTTCCAGCTCATCTGGACACCTCCTCGCTTATTTGCTTACTTTCTAGCCTTATATGTTGCTTATTTTATAAACTTTGACATATCCGTTATCATAGATTAGTTTATACTTCTCAGATCGTTCAAAAATTAAAAGTTTAACTAATATAGTATCTTCTAGACTCGAGGGTATTAAAAAGCAAATGTACGGGGTTATGTAAGCAATATATCCATCTTGGCCAGACCCGTAATGGGGGTTTTGCTTGAAGGGGACTTCAATTACAATGTCCCTTAGCTCTCTCGTGACTCCGTTATACACAAGCATGGCTTTTGTAGTATTTTCTCTAAATTGAACTACTAGTTCTGCCCCGTTTGGTGTGGAATATATCCTGGTGTTTCCAATAACTCCAACAAGTTCAAATGGGTATACTTGAATTAGTTTGTCTTTGGGATAGTATCTGTTTAATGCACTGAACTTTAATAGTAAATCCTGACTTATTACGACATGGTTTATAGTTATATTTTTTCCCATATTCTTCTTTGCGAGTTCCTGAGTTCGTTTAATAAGCTTTGGAGATTCGTTCTCATTTACTCTTACGAACCATGCATATTCTGTGCCCCGCTGGTAGATGTTATCGCTTGTAGTCTTTACACCAAATGCCTGTATCCAATGCCCCCAATCCCACCAGTTAAAAACTGTCTCGCTGGGTATATTGTTTCTCATCCACTCTGTGGCATCTAACCAGTAACTGTTGGGAAGGGGGGACATGGAGACGTAGTGTTTGGCCTCTACAAAAGGCGGGAGAGTAGCAATCAATAAAATCGCAGTTAGAGTGGCAGCAGTCTTGTTTCTGTCTGGTAATTTGGTTTGTAATACGTTAAGTAATCTATCAAAGAACGTTGCCGATAGGAACGCTACTCCAAAGGACATGAGATAAGTAAGTCTAATGGTGGCAACCCCAAGAAAAGTTCCAATTGCAAACAATACTAAAAATAGCAAATTAACCTGTCTCTGAGATTTTGGTGAGGCCTTTATTATGTAATACCCTTTAACTATACTTCCAATGAGTGCAAAAGCAAATAACGTTGAAAAGAATAGCCATAACACTTCAGATGAAACTGACATACTCTGAGCAGAAAGCAAAGTCACGTCAGGATTTAACAAGTAATGTACGAACTTGTACAATGGATACCAGAAGGAGGTTCTATCGGGGTTCTGGTTGAATTTCCAAAACAGAACTAGAGTCCCTAAAATCCCTGCAGTGAGGGCACTTCCATAAATTATTTTTTCTCGTTTAGTATACTTCCATAACACGTACCCAACAGTTAATGTAGTTATTCCTACCCCTGCTGCAATTAAAAAAGGAACAAAAAGGTATATCTCCTTAAGCGGATAATCACTCCAAGGCCAGTAAGTCCCGACTGACGTTCCACCTAATAATAGTGCAGGTATCATTAAAATTGCAATTAAGAATTCATTCTTTCTCGGCTTAGCAATCAGGGGCGATAGTATAAGATACAGTGAGACGACTAGGGAAAATTCTCCAAATCCGTCAAAGGTTATGATAGACAGGTATAGTGACAGCACTAGGTAGATCCCATACATAAAGGCCTTTTTTCTATCTAAGAGTTCCTCCTTTAGTATCAGTATTGTTGCGTGAAGGAACATCAACATAAATAATGAACCCAGGGTATCCTTCCATATTCCCCCAGCGTGTGTCCGATACACATGAGCTCCCATTACCGATAAAAATAACGCTGCAAAAAAGCCTACTTTCCAGTTAAAGGCGTCTTTACCTATTTTGTAAACAACAATAATCTGGGCCACAAATATTATCAATGGCAAATAAATTCCCAGCGTCCATAAATCCACATGAAATATTTTGCCTAGATACGCCCAGAGGAGTGGTAGGAAGTACTCATTATCACTAAATCTCCTGATCGTTGTAACTATCATCGGGTCAATATCGTGGATGTGCCCACCATTGGCAAAATAAACTGCTTGTCTATAATAGAAGTATGGGTCATAGGCAAATATCCTGTGCCATTTCAATGTTTGGGCTCTTAGATATAGCCCAAGCAATAGCGGAACAATTACTAAAAGTATTTCTTTTTTCTCATTTAGTAACGATTTAATATCTTTGCGGTTCATGATGAACCCTCGGGGAATTTATAGTGTCTTGAGGTAATTCTTGAGCTTATCTCTTAAATCTTTTTCTTCATAGGATTTCAAATATTGTCCTAGAATAAAACCAGACTTATTCTAACCCCGTATCCTTTTTTCATGACATTCCAAGTGCCTCCCTCCGGTACATGTTGAGATGGTAGCTGAAATCGTGGTACTCACGGAGTGTTCTCTCCTCAAACTCACAGCGTTTTTCTTCGTCTTTGCTGAACAGCAGCTCACCCTTCAGCACGCTGAACCTGAAGCTTATGGGGGCGTCATTCAGCACCCTGACATCGACTGGAAATCCCGTGAGCCTCTCAAGCTCTTCCTCCAGTCCAAGCTCGTAGAAGACGTCATGTTTTTTCCCTGTGTACACAGCTACATCGATATCCCTGAAGGGAGCGCCGCTCAGAAAGGAGCCATGAAGATAGGCAAAAATAACATCATCCCTGTTCATCAGGAACTCCGCTATCAGGTGCTTTATCCTCTCCCGCTCGCCTTTTTCCAGGGAGTAAACTTTCATGATTTAACCTCCACCATGGAATACTAAAAACTTTACCCTAAGACTTAAGAGTGTAACAATCCCACTGGATTTGGTGGTATAAATGAAGGTTCTCGTCACGGGCGGCGCTGGTTTCATAGGGTCCCATCTCGTGGACAGACTAATGAAGCTTGGATACGAGGTGAGGGTTCTCGACGACCTGAGTGCAGGCAGTCTTGACAACATCCATTACTGGCTCGGACATGAGCGGTTTGAGTTCATGGAGGGCGACATGAGAAACCGGGAAATCGTGGAAAAAGCCGTTGAAGATGTAGATGTCGTCTTCCACCTCGCGGCCAATCCGGAGGTCAGAATCGGCTCCCAGAGCCCCGAACTGCTTTACGAGACCAACGTGCTGATAACCTACAATCTCCTCGAAGCTATGAGAAAATCAGGGGTCAAATATCTCGTTTTCACCTCCTCATCGACGGTATACGGCGACGCCGACCTCATACCGACACCGGAGGACTATGCCCCGCTGGAGCCGATAAGCGTCTACGGCGGGGCGAAGCTCGCTGCCGAAGCCCTGATAAGCGGCTACGCCCACACCTTTGGCTTCAGGGCGTTAATCTTCCGCCTGGCCAACATAATAGGCGAGCGCTCCAACCACGGCGTCATCTACGACTTCATCAACAAGCTCAGAAGAAATCCAGGAGAGCTTGAGATACTGGGCGACGGAACGCAGAGGAAGAGCTACCTCCATGTGAGCGACACCGTTGAGGGAATGCTCCACATCTTCGAGCACTTTAAGGGAGAAAACAAGACCGTTGACTTCTACAACCTGGGCAGCGATGACTGGATAACCGTGAGGGAGATAGCCGAGATCGTCAGCGAGGAGATTGGGTTAAATCCGGCCTTCAGGTTCACGGGCGGCGTCGACGGTGGCCGCGGCTGGAAGGGCGACGTCAAGTTCATGCGCCTGAGCATAGAGAAGGCGAAGAAAACCGGCTGGAAGCCGAAGCTCAACAGCTATGAGGCTGTGAGAAAAACGGTGAGGGAACTCCTTTCTAGTCTTTAATATTAGGAGAATAGTGAGGGACACCCCACGGAAAGGGCCGGAGTGAAGTTCCACTCCGTCCAAACCTTTCCCCTCAATTGTAGCCTCATGTTCCGCTATGGTTCATGAAACCACTCGGGTTCGGTTTGTTTGGGGTGAAGCTTTCGCTTCAGTCCTTCCCATGAGGTACCCCTCATATACTTCTATGGTCTTTAACTATATAAACCTTTGCTTTTATTTAAAGCAAAATTTTTTGGCAACTTTTCGAAATAATTTCACAAAAGTACCGCCGGTCTGTGGGAGAAGATGGCTGTAACGTGACCAAATCATCGGTTTAACTCCTTAGCGTGTTTTACACTCCGAAGTTGTCCCCCAGATTACCGAAAACTTTTTAAATCCTCCAGCGCCCTTAATCTCGGACGCGCCCCGGTGGTGTAGCCCGGTCAATCATGCGGGACTCTCGATCCCGCGACCCGGGTTCAAATCCCGGCCGGGGCACCAAAACCTTTCTCGCGGGCCCGTGGCTCAGCCTGGTCAGAGCGCCCGCCTGATAAGCGGGAGGTCCGGGGTTCGAAGCCCCGCGGGCCCACTATACCAGAATTTTTTCTCTGGAGATTCTTGGGGATGTATCCAAAATCTAAATCCCTAGTTATCTCCCCCGCAGAATCTTTTCTTTACTGGAACGGGGACAAAAAACTTATTTAGAATTAGTTATGTATTATTCTTATGAATCTTTGAATTAATCTATTGGGGGTGTGTGGATTGGCCTTATATTATTGTCCGAGGTGTGGTACTCGGATGAGGGTTTTTCCAATGAGACAACCTAGGCCGGGAGGGAAAGGATTTATAGTTTGGTACGTGGCTAAGTGCCCTAGATGTGGATATATGAAAAGAGTTGGGTGATGTTTGTGATAGGTGCTTAATAGTTTTTAGTTTTTATTTATTTTTTATTGTGTAATGTACATCTCAGAACTTAGGAATTTTTCCAGTTTTTTGCTTTCATAAAAGCTGAGAAAGTACTTGGAGCGGGTTTTTTACAAGTATTCAAGAGTTTGTGATTTAATTTGGAAGCTTATTGTGCTGGGAATGTTATGGGTTATTTAGTTCCCGGTGCCCATATTGTTATACAGACAGCTAGGGTTTCTGGATACTTTATTATGATTATCTTTCTCATCTAGAGAAAGGTTTATAAGCCAACCCCCGCAATGCCCACCAGTGATTAAAAACCACCTTTCTCGGAGGTGTTCGCAGTGGAAGCCAAGTTCGAGATACCCGTATGCACATCATGCGGAAAGGAGATAACCCCAAGGGAGCACGCCACTCACTTCGTCTGCCCGAACTGTGGCGAGGAGATAATCTGGCGCTGCGAAAGCTGCAGGGTCCTCTCAGTCCCCTACAAGTGCCCCAAGTGCGGCTGGGAGGGGCCGTGAAGTTTAGGAGGTGAAAAAAGATGGCTGACTTCAACCTTGTTGGCGTTATTAAGGTCATGCCGACCGACCCGGAGGTCAACCTCGACGAGCTCGAGGAGAAGCTGAAAGCTGTTATCCCGGAGAAGTTCGGTCTCGCGAAGGTCGAGCGCGAGCCGATTGCCTTTGGTCTCGTCGCCCTCAAGTTCTACGTCCTCGGAAAGGACGCCGAGGGCTACTCCTACGACGAGGTCACCGAGATCTTCAGGCAGGTCGAGAACGTCGAGAGCGCCGAAGTTGAGACCGTTTCGAGGATATGAATCCTCGTTCCTTTTCTCTATACCGTCATCCTTATCTTCTTCCCACCATGAAGGGCGGACTTTCAGGAGAGAAAAAAAGTAAAACCACAATGTTTTTAGTTTTCTGACAATGATTAAGTTTTGATGGAGATTGTCTTAACTGAACATGCGAAAGAAAGGCTTAAAGAACGAGAAATTGACATCAAAGAAGTGGGGGCGGTCATTGATTCACCCAAGAGGAAGTTCTATGATCTGCGCTCGGGTCATTTTATTGCAGTTGGCAGAAGAAGGCTCCCTGAGCACTGGCTGATAATAGCCTACGATAAAAGAGAGGGCACTGCTGAAGTGATAACCGTTATAGACACCAGTAAAAGCCTTGATAAAATCATTGAAAGGAGATTATCATCCCGGAGGTGGGTTGGGGTATGAAGGTTAGGTATGACCCAAAGGCTGATATCCTCTATATTCTGATCAGAGAGGGCCCGGTGGCAGACACCGACGAAGTTGACGAAGACGTGTGGTTCGAGTACGATGAGGAAGGAAACGTCGTAGGGATTGAAATATGGAACGCTGGGGAGAATGTTATCAGAAAAAGTCTCTTGGAAATAGAGCGCTATACGAAGGCGTTGAATAAGAAAATGGAAGCTTAAAGTCCCAGGCTCAAACTCAGCTTCGGCCTCTTCCACTCGTCGAGAATCGAGCGAAGCTCCTCGTTCTCCACCTTGGAGTATAGTTCCTCAAAGCGCTTCTTGGCTCCTTCCTCTCCGGCCTTCCAGCGCGCCAATTCAGCAATCGCCCTGAAGAAGTAATCGGTGTCGTCCTCGAAGAGCTCGGCAAAGGCCTCCATGTTCTTCGCGACCGTTTCATAAGCCTCCTCATTAAACAGTCCCTCAATGAACTCAACCAGTGTGTCGAAGACGAGGCCAAAGACGTCGTCGCTGACGTTGATGGCCTTGACGAGCGCGTCCCTTATCGCCCTGAAGGCCTTATCGTAGTCCTCCCTGCCCGCGTGTATCTCCGCCTCCACAAGCTTGGCGTTTATCTCTATCTCGTTCTCCCTCGGGTTCCTGAGAACCTCGTTTATCAGGGCCTCGGCCGCATCGTAGTCCCCAGCTTCGTACCTGAAGTGCGCCAAGTCGAGAAGGCTTATGAGGTGGTTCTTTTCATCGCCGAGCCTCTCAAAAATCTCCCTGGCGCGCTCCATGAGCTCGATGGCCTTCTCGGTTTCACCGAGCTCGTCGTGGTTCACCGCCATGTTCGCCAGGGTTAGCGCTATCTCCCTCTCGTTCTTGAGGACTTCTTCCTCTAGCCTGAGCAGCTCCTTATAGGTCTCTATCGCCTTCTCCGGCATGCCGAAGTGCTCGTAGGCATCGGCCAGGTAGTAGAGCGCGGTAGCGTACTCCTCGGGATCCCCTTTCCTTGCCTCTGCAACTTTTTTGTAGAGACCTATCCCGCCCTCGACATCGTCTAGATGGGCGTAAACGTGGGCGATCTCGTGGAGCAGGTCGTAGGGCTCCTCGCACTCGACCGCGACTTCCCCGAGCCTTTTAAGTTCATTCCTGAGTTCCTCCTCGCTCTCAATGGAGTCGATGTAATCGTCAAACAGCTCCAAAAGCCTCTCACAGTTTTTCTCGCTTAGGGCTTTCTCCCATTCGACCTTGATATCGGTCATTTTCACCACCGCACTTCGCTTGGCCGAACGGGTTAAAAAGCTATGGTTGCTGGAAACGGTGTACTGACAGCCCCGGAACGGGGAGAGATGGGTATATCGGGAGTTTTGATTTATATGGGCCGTTCCATAGAGGTTAGAGATAAAAGTTCCTTCGCTTTACGTATCTCTTCGGCGAGCTGTTCCTTCCTTTCCTCATATCCCGCTTCCCCAGGGTACGAAAACCACACGATGGTCTCCTCCATGCTGTCCCTGTATGTTATGATCGTTTTAATCTCTCTGAGCCGTGAACCTACAAAAACCGCGGTACCCTTTATCCCTCCCTCCTTCGAGGTTCTGACGATGGTCACGGTGCAGGTGTTTCCGGCGCATGTGACGTTCACTTTGTCCGTATAGTTTCCAAAGCCCAGGTCAAAGGCTGCGGATACAGATGCAATGGGGAGAACCAGGGGTATAACCTCGCTGAAGTTCATAGTCCTGTTTTCGTATCTTGGCAGGCTGAGATTTCCAAGGATTGTGAGCCCCCCAATCTTCGCCGCCCTACCGTTCCAACGAACCGTTTTTACTCCTCTGAAACTCCCGTTAGCTCCGACAACCCTGTAAACCCCTGTAATGGCGTTACTCTCGATTAGCACAATCCCTCGGGTAGATGTCGTCCCGTCTTCAGTAGTCCAGTTGATTTCCCATTCAACCACCGTGCTGGAGGTGTTGTAGATGGCGTCGAGAACATCCTCCGGCCTGGGTGTGGAAGGAGGTGCCCCCACTTCCCAGCGGGCGATGCCGTGTCCGAGGGTGATCGTTCCCAGTATGAGCAGAATCATGAAAATTGTTTTGACCCATCGCACTGCTCGTTTCATATCACTTAGTATTATGATCCTGCTTATAACCTTTCTGGGTAATTCATAGTGCACATCGACCCGACCGAAAATTTTATAAATAACCTAACGGAACCATAGAACCGGAAACACTAATTGTAACTAAAAGTCCTCCGTCGATAAAAACAAAAACGGACGGGGGTGAGGGGGAGATGGCCCAGCTCGCCGGACAGCCGGTTGTTATTCTGCCCGAGGGAACCCAGAGGTACGTTGGTAGGGATGCTCAGAGGCTCAACATTCTCGCCGCGAGGATTATAGCCGAGACTGTTAGGACCACCCTCGGTCCGAAGGGAATGGACAAGATGCTCGTCGACAGCCTCGGCGACATCGTCATCACCAACGACGGTGCCACCATCCTCGACGAGATGGACATCCAGCACCCGGCCGCGAAGATGATGGTTGAGGTTGCGAAGACCCAGGACAAGGAGGCTGGAGACGGTACCACCACGGCCGTCGTCATCGCCGGCGAGCTCCTCAGGAAGGCTGAAGAACTCCTCGACCAGAACATCCACCCAAGCATAGTCATCAAGGGTTATGCTCTAGCCGCCGAGAAGGCCCAGGAGATTCTCGACGAGATCGCCAGGGACGTCGACGTTGAGGACGTCGAGATGCTCAAGAAGGCAGCCGTCACCGCGATAACCGGTAAGGCCGCCGAGGAGGAGCGCGAGTACCTCGCCAACATCGCCGTCGAGGCCGTCAAGCAGGTGGCCGAGAAGGTCGACGGAACCTACAAGGTCGACCTCGACAACATCAAGTTCGAGAAGAAGGAGGGTGGCAGCGTCAAGGACACCAGGCTCATAAAGGGCGTCGTCATCGACAAGGAGGTTGTCCACCCCGGAATGCCCAAGAGGGTTGAGGGCGCGAAGATAGCCCTCATCAACGAGGCCCTCGAGGTCAAGGAGACTGAAACAGATGCCGAGATCAGGATCACCAGCCCGGAGCAGCTCCAGGCCTTCCTCGAGCAGGAGGAGAAGATGCTCCGCGAGATGGTCGAGAAGATCAAGGAGGTCGGAGCGAACGTCGTCTTCGTCCAGAAGGGTATTGATGACCTCGCCCAGCACTACCTCGCCAAGTACGGCATAATGGCCGTTCGCAGGGTCAAGAAGAGCGACATGGAGAAGCTCGCGAAGGCCACCGGCGCCAAGATCGTCACCAACGTCCGCGACCTGACTCCAGAGGACCTCGGTGAGGCCGAGCTCGTCGAGCAGAGGAAGGTCGCCGGCGAGAACATGATCTTCGTTGAGGGCTGCAAGAACCCGAAGGCTGTGACCATACTCATCCGCGGTGGAACCGAGCACGTCGTCGATGAGGTCGAGCGCGCCCTGGAGGACGCCGTTAAGGTCGTCAAGGACATCGTCGAGGACGGCAAGATACTCGCCGCCGGCGGTGCCCCGGAGATCGAGCTTAGCATAAGGCTCGACGAGTTCGCCAAGGAGGTTGGCGGAAAGGAGCAGCTCGCCATCGAGGCCTTCGCCGAGGCCCTCAAGGTCATACCGAGAACCCTCGCCGAGAACGCCGGCCTCGACCCAATCGAGACCCTCGTGAAGGTCATAGCAGCGCACAAGGAGAAGGGACCGACCATCGGCGTCGACGTCTTCGAGGGCGAGCCGGCCGACATGATGGAGCGCGGAGTCATCGCCCCGGTCAGGGTCACCAAGCAGGCCATCAAGAGCGCCAGCGAGGCTGCGATAATGATCCTCAGGATCGACGACGTCATCGCCGCCAGCAAGCTTGAGAAGGACAAGGAAGGTAAGGGCGGAAGCGAGGACTTCGGCAGCGACCTCGACTGAAGTCCCTAACCTTTTAACCTTTCAATCTCTTCTTCCAGCTTCTTCAGCTTCCCCTTGAATCTCCTCACCTGGGAGTTGGCAATGGCGACGATTCTCTCGATGTACGCCTCATCAACCCAGAGCTCCCCCTCCGCTCCGAGCGGAACGTCCATCCTCTCCGTCGAGCGAATCTCAACGAGGAGCTTTCTGTGGCTGACGCTCTTTATGTTGGAGTACTTGAAGCCGAGGCCTATAGCCAGGTTAAGGAGCCTTACCGCATCTTCGAGCGTTCTCGCGCCGACGTGGAGGATTGGACTCCTCACGAGGAACCAGAGCTGGCCCTTCTCATGCCTTTCTATGGCATCGAGAACCTCCTCAACGTTAACCTCGCGGTGCCACTTGCCGAGCCAGACGGAATTAACCTTGTCTCCAAAGTCGGGCATCTCCATGACCGAAATCCTGCCTGAGCATGAGCTCGTCGTGAAGTAGTTCTCAAGGGCGTTGAGCTTCTCCAGAAGAGGTATTATGTCCTCATCAACCTTGTTCTCGGCCAAAGCCTTCCTCAGGCCCTCCATCGCTTTAGCCTTCTGCTCGTTGAAGTTCTTCGTGTAGAGGAACATTCTTCACACCTCCAGCTCATTGGCATCAACCACCGTCTCCCTCTCCTCTACAAACTCCACCAGCCTCTTGTAGGTTGGGTGTGCGCTTAGAGTCGAGGAATCGCCTATCAAAATCAGCTTCCTCTTAGCCCTCGTCAGCGAGACGTTCAAGCGCCTCAAGTCCTTCAGGAAACCGAGTTCACCCTTTCTGTTCGAGCGAACGAAGGAAAGGACGATAACTTCCTTCTCCCTGCCCTGGTAGCCGTCCACCGTTTTAACTTCGACTTCCTCTGGCAGGAGCGAGCTTATTAAGTCCCGCTGGTCGTCGTAGGGGGTTATGACCCCGATCCACTCGGACCTAACGCCGAGCTTCAACAGCCTTTCAATTGTCTCCCCAACGAGCCGGGCCTCAAGCGGGTTCTCCCTGCTCTCGCTGCCATACCTCTGCCTCTCGAAGCGGTCTTCTCTCTTTGACGTGTCTATGAAAACCAGCACGTTCTCTGGCTTGAGAACGTCTCCCCAGATATCGCCCCCATCAGGCGACTCCACGCCCAGATCCGCCAGCGTTATTTCCCTAACGCTCTCGTCGGCTTCTATTCTGCCGTCGTAGAACTCCCTGCTGGGGAACTCCATGAGGCGCTCGTTCATCCTGTACTGGACTGTGAGCATCTCGCTTTTCTCAGGATATCGCTCGATCAGGCCCTCGAAGAGGGTCCTGCTCAGCTCCTTAGCCCTCTCGCTGAGTATCGTCGGCGGCAGCTGTTTGTGGTCTCCAGCCAAGACGAAGCGCCTCGCGCGGTTTATCGGGATGAGCACGCTCGGTATCGTCGCCTGCGTCGCCTCGTCTATTACCGCGACATCGTAGGAGCCGTAGTCAACAACCTCAAGGCCAGCAGAGGCGTTCGTCGTCAGAACGACATCCGCTTCCCTTATGATTTCTCTCGCGATTCTCTCCTCCAGCTTTCTGGCCTCGTCAAAGGTCTTCTGAACCCGCTCGTTGAGCCTTATCCACTCCGCCATCTCGCGGATCAAGCGGGCTGGAACACCCCTCGTCCCGATTCCTTTAGAGGCCAGCCTGAGGATTTCCCTGTCGCTCAGCCCCCGCCTGTACTTTGGAGATGGCTTCGTGAATGTGTCGCGCTTTTCAGCGAGGTTCTGCCCGATGACGCGAAGCTCCCTCAGCTCGCCGTACAGCTCGTGCCGGGTTATGAGGTAAGCCAGGGTCGTCTCGTGGAGATTCTTAGAGACCCTGCTCGGATGGCCGATGCGCACAACCTTAATGCCTGAATGGACCAGCCTCTCCACCAGGTTGTCCACGGCAACGTTGCTTTCGGCCGTTGCCAGAACCTTGTTGCCCCTCCCCACCTCCTGCCTGATAAGCTCGACGAGCGTCCTCGTTTTTCCCGTTCCGAACGGCCCGTGAATCAGGAAGAAGTCATTGCTGCCCAAAGCCCTCGCCACAGCTTTCCTCTGGCTCGCGTTCAGGTTTCTGTCAAAGGGGGTAAAATCGACCTCCCCACTCTTCTCAGACTCTCTCAAACCGAGGTAGAGCTCCAGCGCCTTCCTCCCGCTATCCCTCAGGCTGTCCAGGTTCTCAAGCCATCTCTTAAAGGTTATGTCGTTGGCGTAGAGGTCGAGACGGACACCCTTCAGCGCCCACTCCGGGACCGTTTCCAAAGCCACGGTTATGAAGCGCTTCCCCTTCTCCACGACCGTCCCGATCAGGTCGCTCTTGAGGGGGTCTCTTTTACTTACAACCACCAGGTCGCCGACGCTTATCTCGGTCTTTATCTCCCTCTCGCGGCCGTATTTGACGAGGAAGTAGCCAAGCTCCTCGCCAACAACCTTGCCGTTGAGGCCGAGGATCGCTCTCCCGACCTTCTCCCTCTCGCGCCCGCTAAGCCGCCTCATTTCAGCCCTCATCGCCTCTATCTCGGCCTTCCTCTCCATTTCGATGAGGACCTTGAGGTGAGAGATGAACTCGGTTAGGGTTTCGTTTTCTCTCATCTTTCCTCCCGATGGGCGAAGAGAAGAGCCGTTTAAAAGGTTGAGGGTGGTCAGCCCATGCGAGTTTCCTCACCGCTCGGACGAAACTTCCCTCATCATCCCAAGAAGAGTAGAGAAAGGGGGTTAAAAAGCTAAGCCCTCTCCGAGGAAATCACCGAGACTATGTCCCTGTGGAAGGATCTCAGTGCCTTCCAGTGGCGTTCGTCTATCTCGTCGCTCCACGATACCCGCCTGTAGAACCTTTCCAGGTCGTCGAGCAGGTACTCCAGGTACTCCCTGCGTCCCCTCTCCACACCGACGCCGTTGCTCAAGAGCTTGCCCCTCAGAAACGGCATGACCTCCGACGGCCGGCCGAGAGCCGCCCAGAAGAGACCTTCCTTCAGGATTTCATCCAACAGTTCCTCAAAACCAAAGCCACTTACCTTAGAGACCTTCTCCTTAGCGATGGGTTTGGTACTCCCTCCTCATGGCGAATCACCGAAGATAGAAGAGCCTCTCAGTATTTTAGCCTTTCGAATCTTTTTTTGTCAGTGTGTCAGAATTGAAAAGGAAAGGGGATTTATTTTGGATGATCGTCAAACAATGAAAGCCCGTGAGGGATTATCGTCATGCTATGGCCAGCAGGAGCACCACTATGGCAATCGGGGCCACATAGGCTAGAGCCCTGGCTAGGTTCATTGGAACCACCGGGGATGGGGAGTGTTTCTGGTTTAAAAGCTTTACGTTTGTAAAATTCAACTAAAAGGGGTTGGAAGTTCGAACCCTATCTCAAAAAACCGAGAAAGGTTCGGCCGGAAAATGGGAAACCCTTAAAAACCCCTGCCAGGTTCATGTTAAAAAGGATGTGGAGGCGCGGGAAAAATGGGAAAATTTGAACACAAACTTGTCAATGCGATTAAGGGATACACCTTCGACGACGTTCTTCTTCTCCCACAGCCGACCGAGGTCGAGCCGAAGGACGTTGATGTTTCAACCCAGATAACGCCGAGGATTAGGCTCAAGGTCCCGATTCTCAGCGCGGCTATGGACACCGTCACCGAGTGGGAGATGGCCGTCGCGATGGCCAGAGAGGGCGGCCTGGGAGTCATCCACAGGAACATGAGCATAAGCGAACAGGCCGAGATGGTCAGAAAGGTCAAGAGGGCAGAGCGCTTCATAGTCGAGGACGTTATCACCATAGGCCCTGATGAAACCCTCGACTACGCCCTTTTCCTCATGGAGAGAAACGACATCGACGGCCTCCCGGTCGTTGGTGAGGACGGAAAAATAGTCGGCATCGTTACCAAGAAGGACATAGCGGCAAAGGAGGGCCGGCTCGTCAGGGATGTCATGACCGGCGAAGTCATAACGGTCGGGGAAGATGTTTCGGTTGAAGAGGCTCTGGAGACGATGGTGGCCAATAGAATAGCCCGCCTCCCGGTGGTGGATAGAGACGGCAGGCTAATCGGAATAATCACGATGAGCGACCTCATGATGAGGAAGAAGTACAGGAACGCGGTGAGGGACGAAAACGGAGACCTGCTGGTTGCCGCCGCTGTTGGTCCGTTCGACCTCGAAAGGGCGAAGGCCCTGGATAAAGCCGGTGCCGACGTCATAGTGGTCGATACCGCCCACGCCCACAACCTCAAGGCGATAAAGGCCATGAAAGAGATAAGGAAGGCAGTAGATGCGGATCTAATCGTCGGGAACATCGCCAATCCAAGGGCAGTTGACGACCTAACCTTCGCCGATGCCGTTAAGGTCGGAATCGGCCCGGGGAGCATATGCACCACGCGCGTTGTCGCTGGCGTTGGAGTTCCCCAGGTAACTGCTATAGCCCTCGTGGCAGATAGAGCTCAGGAGTACGGTATTCACGTCATCGCCGACGGAGGCATACGCTACTCTGGAGACATCGTCAAGGCAATAGCCGCTGGAGCGGACGCCGTAATGCTCGGCTCCCTTTTGGCAGGAACCAAGGAGGCCCCCGGCAAGGAGGTTGTAATCAACGGCAGGAGATACAAGCAGTACCGCGGCATGGGTTCCCTCGGTGCCATGATGAAAGGTGGAGCGGAGCGCTACTACCAGAAGGGCCACATGAAGACGCGCAAGTTTGTCCCGGAGGGAGTTGAGGGTGTCGTACCCTACAAGGGACCTGTCGGCGACGTCCTCTACCAGCTCGTCGGCGGCCTGCGCTCTGGAATGGGCTACGTTGGGGCTGCCAGCATAGCGGAGCTTAAGGAGCGCGGCGAGTTCGTGGTCATCACCCAGGCCGGCGTTGAGGAAAGCCACCCGCACGACATCTTCATAACCAACGAGGCGCCGAACTACCCTGTGGGGAAGTGAACCTTTCCCTCCCCAATTCCTTTTGAAAACCGTTATAAGGCGTTTCTCCGATTTCTGCTCGGGGGAGAGAATGGGAGGAGTCGGGATAATCGGTGGGGGCGCGGCTGCTCTGACCGCCGCCATAGCCCTTGCGAAGAGAGGTTTTGACGTCACGGTCATAGGTAAGGGGTTCAAAAACACGAACTCCTACCTTGCCCAGGCGGGGATAGCCTTTCCGATTCTCGATGGAGATTCCCTGAGGGCACACTTTCTGGATACCCTCCGGGCAGGGAAGTACCTCAACGATGAAGAAACGGTCTGGAACGTCCTGAGCAAGTCCACGGAGGCTCATGATTTCCTGACTTCCCTCGGGCTTGAGTTCGAGGCCAATGAGACCGAGGGCGGGCATTCCTTCCACAGGGTTTTCACGATAAAGAACGAGACCGGGAAGCACCTAATGAAGCTCCTCCACCTGGCGGCGAGGGAAGCGGGCGTTCACTTCGTCGAGGGCTTCGCTGAAGAGCTGGCCGTAAGGGATAGAAAGGCCTACGGGGTCTTCCTCGACGGTGAGCTTCTCAAGTTCGATGCCACCGTTATAGCTACGGGCGGCTTCGCTTCGCTCTTCAAGTACACAGCCGGTTCCCCTCTCAACGTTGGCCTGCTCATAGGTGACGCGATCCTGAAGGGTGCTCCCGCAAGGGACCTGGAGTTTATCCAGTTCCATCCGACGGGCTTCATGGGGAAGGGGGGCGTCAAGCTTGTGAGCGAGGCCGTCAGGGGGGCTGGAGCTAAGCTCGTGACGGATGACGGCGAGCGCTTCGTGAACGAGCTCTCCACGAGGGACATCGTGGCGAGGGCCATATACCGGCAGATGCAAGCTGGAAAGAGGGTCTATCTCGATGCAACTGGCATAGAGGACTTCAAACGTAAGTTCCCCCAGATATACGCCTTCCTCATCAAGGAGGGCATAGATCCCTCCAAAGACCTCATTCCAGTCTTTCCAATAGCTCACTACACCATCGGCGGAGTGGCGGTTGACCCCTGGTATCGTACGGGCATCGAAAACCTCTATGCGATAGGCGAGGCTATGAGCAACGGCTTCCACGGGGCGAACAGACTTGCCAGCAACTCGCTCCTTGAGTGCATCGTGAGCGGACTTGAGGTTGCCAGAACCATAGCGAGGGATAGGCCGAGGCTTGGCGGGGTTCCAGAGGTTCCCTACACCTTCGACTCCCTTGGGGACGTTGATGCCCTCCGCGACGTGCTCTGGGAGCACGCTGGCATTGTGAGGACTGCCAGCAACTTGAGGGCCGGCCTGGAAAAGCTTGGCGAGATCGAGGCTGACCCGAGGCTTAAGCTGCTCGCGAGGGGTGTTCTTGAGTGTGCTTTGGCAAGAGAAGAGAGCAGGGGGAGCCACTACCGCGAGGACTTTCCAGCTATGAGCAAATCCTTCGAGAGGCCGAGCTTCTTCGATGGGGGGTGCAGGCTCTAACCAAAGGTGGCCAACAACCTTTTAATCCCCCTTATTCTACCACAATCCAAGTGAGGTGAGAGTATGGAGAAGGAGACGCTCATAGCCGAGATTGAACGTCTCAAGGAAGAGAGGAACGCTATAATCATGGCCCACAACTACCAGCTCCCCGAGATTCAGGACATAGCGGACTTCCTCGGCGACAGCCTGGAGCTCGCGAGGAAGGCTGTGAACGTTGATGCCGACGTCATAGTCTTCGCGGGAGTGGACTTCATGGCCGAAACCGCCAAAATCCTCAATCCGGAGAAGACCGTCCTCCTGCCGGCGAGGAGGGCAACCTGCGCGATGGCCAACATGCTGAAGGTCGAGCACATCCTCAGGGCCAAGGAGCAGTACCCGGACGCGCCCGTGGTTCTCTACGTAAACACCACCGCCGAGACCAAGGCCTACGCCGACGTTACGGTTACCTCCGCCAACGCCGTCAAAATAGTGGAGAAGCTCGATTCCGATGTCATCATCTTCGGTCCCGACAAAAACTTGGCCCACTACGTCGCCAAGGTCACCGGAAAGAAGGTCATCCCCGTCCCCGAGTACGGCCACTGCTATGTGCACAGGAAGTTCACGCTGGCAGATGTGGAGCGTGCGAGGAAGTTCTATCCGAACGCCAAGCTGATGGTTCACCCGGAGTGCGAGCCGGAGGTGCAGGAGAGGGCCGACATCATAGTCTCCACGGGCGGAATGATAAAGCGCGCACCGGAATGGAACGAGTGGGTGGTATTCACCGAGCACGAGATGGTTTACCGCCTTCAGAAGCTCTATCCGGATATTAAGTTTCACCCGGCGAGGGAAGATGCAATCTGCGTCGGCATGAAGGCGATAACGCTCAGCCAGGTCTACGAGTCGCTCAGGGACATGAAATACGAGGTTGAAGTTCCGGAGGATATAGCCGAGAAGGCCAGAAGGGCCATAGAGAGGATGCTGGAGATGAGTTAAGTCTGGAGGGAAAGATTCCACCATTTTTGTTAAGTAGGGAGGGAAACTTCATGGTACCCCTCAACTATCTCCTGCACTTCATAGAGGAGGACGCTCCCTTTGGCGACGTCACGAGCGAGGCAGTTATTCCGGAGGAGCTGAATGCAAAGGCCGTAATCATCGCGAAGGGGGAAGGAATAATAGCGGGAGTCGAGGAAGCCAAGGCCCTCTTCGAGCACTTCGGGGTTAAAGTGGATGTTAAGAAACGCGACGGAGAGGAAGTTAGGAAGGGTGATACCATCCTCGAGCTTGAGGGCAACGCGAGGGCAATACTTCTCGTCGAGAGAACCGCTCTGAACGTCATGGGCAGGATGAGCGGCATAGCGACCGAAGTCAAGAAGCTGGTCGATAGGGTTAAAGCTGTAAACCCGAAGGTTCGGGTTGCCGGGACGAGAAAAACCCTCCTCAAGCCGATAGACAAGAAGGCGATACTCATCGGCGGCGGTGAGCCCCACCGCTTCTCCCTCAGCGATGCAGTACTCATAAAGGACAACCACCTGGCTCTTGTCCCCCTGGAAGAAGCTATAAGGCGCGCCAAGGCCTTCTCTGCCTACAAAGTCGTCGAGGTTGAGGTCGAAACCCTCGAGGATGCTCTCAAAGCGGCAAAGGCCGGGGCGGACGTTGTGATGCTCGACAACATGAAGCCCGAGGAAATAGCCGAGGTTTTGGAGGCCCTCAAGCGGGAAGGGCTCAGGGAGAGAGTTAAAATTGAAGTCAGCGGTGGAATAACGCCCGAGAACATAGCCGAATACGCGGGGCTCGACATCGACGTGATAAGCCTCGGCTACCTCACGCACTCCGTTAAGAACTTCGACGTCAGCCTTGAGATAATTGGAAAGGCCTGAACGAAGGCTTTTCATCTTTTTCTTTCTCCATCGATTTCTTTTCGATATCTTTGATGCTTCTCCGCGGCAAGGCTTATATTCAAGTTTTTTCTTGAATAGTATTGCAAGTCAAAACTTGAAATGGTGGTGGGTATGGAAAGGCTCCACGTTATTGAGGCTAAGGGCACGGAGAGGCTGAAGCGCGGTTTTGCCAGGATGGTTAAGGGCGGCGTCATAATGGACGTCACCAACGCCGAGCAGGCGAGGATTGCGGAAGAGGCCGGTGCAGTTTCTGTCATGGCTCTTCACAAAGTTCCGGCCGATATCAGGAAGGCTGGCGGCGTTGCCAGGATGGCTCCGATAGAGAAGATCCAGGAGATAATGGACGCGGTGACGATTCCTGTCATGGCTAAGGTCAGGATAGGCCACGTCGCCGAGGCTAGAGTCCTTGAGGCGCTCGGTGTGGACATGATAGACGAGAGCGAAGTATTAACTCCAGCGGACCCGTTCTTCCACATAGACAAGCGCGAGTTCAACGTCCCCTTCGTCTGTGGAGCAAGGAATCTCGGGGAGGCCGTCAGAAGGATATGGGAAGGCTCCGCCATGATAAGAACCAAGGGGGAGGCCGGAACCGGCAACATCGTCGAGGCAGTCAGACACGTTAGGCTCGTCGCCGACAACATAAGGCTCATCCAGCGCATGACGGACGAGCAGGTTTATGCCGTGGCTGAAAAGTTCGCCGAGCCGTACCTCAGGCTGGCCAGGCAGATAAGGGAGATAAGCGGCCTGCCGGAGCAGGTCCTTGAGAACGAGCCCGTTTACGGCCACTACACCTACCGCGAGATAGTTGACGGCCTCTACAAGATTCTCCTGGAAATAAAGAAGCTCGGAAGGCTGCCTGTGGTTAACTTCGCCGCCGGAGGAGTCGCCACTCCAGCCGATGCTGCCCTGATGATGGGGATGGGTATGGACGGCGTCTTCGTTGGTTCAGGCATCTTCAAGAGCTCCAATCCGGAAAAGATGGCCAGGGCAATAGTCGAGGCCGTTAACCACTGGGACGAGCCGGACGTTATAGCCGAGATAAGCAAAGAGATCGGCGAACCCATGAAGGGCCTGGAGATTGAGGAGCTCGAGGTCCTCCTCGAGGAGAGGGGCGTCTGAGCTTTTCTTTCTCTATTTCTGGGGGGGAGAAGGTGCTCAAAGTCGGAGTTATCGGTGTTCAGGGGGCGGTTAGCGAGCACATCGAGGCGGTGAAGAGGGCCTTCGAGAGGCTCGGCGTCGAGGGGCAGGCATTCTGGCTGAGGAGGCCCGAGCAATTGAATGCCATTGACGCGATAATCCTGCCTGGCGGGGAGAGCACGACCATATCTAGGCTGATGCAGAGGAACGGTCTCTTTGAGCCGGTTAGGAAGCTCGGTGGGGAAGGGCTTCCAATAATGGGCACCTGTGCCGGTTTAATCCTCCTCGCAAAGGAGGTCGAGGGAGCCGTTGAGGGACAGCGCTTTCTGGGGCTCCTCGACGTCAGGGTTAACAGAAACGCCTACGGCAGGCAGGTGGACAGTTTCGAAGCCCCCTTAAAGCTGTCCTTCAGCGATGAACCGTTCCCGGGTGTCTTCATCCGCGCTCCAAAGATAGTCGAGCTTCTGGGCGATAAGGTCAAGCCCATAGCCTGGCACGGCGATGAGGTCGTTGGCGTAGAGCAGGGGAACATCATGGGCTTAGCGTTTCATCCTGAGTTAACCGAAGACGTGAGGCTGCACGAGCATTTCCTGCGTAAGGCCCTTTAGTTTGAACATTTTTTCATCAATTTTATCGGGAAAGCTTTTTATTTTTGCCGTGTATCTGTTCATAGGTGGTAGTGTGAGCGAGCTCAAGACGGTCGTGTGTCCCTACTGCGGCTTTGGCTGCAGGCTTCTCGTCGACCCCAGGACGATGAGGGTAAAGCCGTATAAAGGTGAGCCGAACCGGGGAAAGCTGTGCCCCAAGGGACTCCATGCAACCGAATTTGTTCTCTCGGGGGACAGACTCAAGCGCCCCCTGAGGCGTGAAGGGGCCAGGATAAGGCCGATAAGCTGGGGGCAGGCGATTGATGAGATAGCCAACCGCCTTCTGGAAATCAGGGAGCTCTACGGCCCAGATGCCGTTGCGTTCATAGCCTCCTCCAAGGTCAGCAACGAGGAGAACTACCTCCTCCAGAAGATAGCGAGGCTCTTTGGCACCAACAACATCGACAACTGCGCGAGGCTGTGTCATGAGGCGAGCGTTCACGCGCTCAAGATGGCGGTGGGTACCGGGGCGCAGACCAACCCCTACGAAGACCTGGAGAGATTCGGGGTTATACTAATCTGGGGCTACAACCCGGCCGAGACCCACCCCGTTGTCATGGACTACATCAGCCGTGCGAAGAAGAACGGAGCGAAGATAATCGTGGTGGACGTGAGAGAAACCACGAGCATGGCTTTCGCCGACTACGGGCTGGTGATCAAGCCCGGAACCGACATAGCCCTTGCCAACGCAATGATGCACGTGATAATCAGGGAGGAGCTCTACGATGACGAGTTCATAAGGACGCGGACAACGGGCTTCTCCGAGATAAGGATGGCCGTGAGGAAGTACACACCCGAGTACGCCGAGAAGGTCACGGGAATTCCGGGGGAGACGATTCGAAAAGTTGCACGGGAGTTTGCCCTCGCGGGGAGCGGTGCGATAATGTGGGGGATGGGCCTCACCCAGCACGTTTCTGGAGTGGAGAACGTTCTGGCCGTCATAGACCTCGCTTTGCTCATAGGGCACATAGGTGAACGCGGCGGCCTCTATCCCATGCGCGGGCAGAACAACGTCCAAGGCGCTGCATACATGGGTGCCCTCAGTGAGTTCCTGCCCGGCTACGTTCCGCTGAGGGACGAGCGCTTCAGGAAGCGCGTGGCGAAGATATGGGGCGTGGAAGACCTCCCAACGGAGCGCGGTCTCTACCTCACCGAGCTCTGGGAGGCCATCGAGAACGGCGACGTCAGGGCGCTCTACATCGTCGGTGAGAACCCCGCCGTCAGCGAGGCTAACTTTGCCCGCGTTAGAGAAGCGCTGAGAAAGCTCGACCTGCTCGTCGTCCAGGACATCTTCATGACGAGAACTGCCCGCTATGCCCACTACATCCTTCCGGCCAGTGCCTTCTGCGAGAAGGACGGCTCCTACATGAACAGCGAGAGGAGAATCCAGTGGAGCCACAAGGTCTGTGAGCCTCTGGGGGATTCAAAGCCCGACTGGGAGATTCTGACGATGCTCGGCAGAGCCTTGGGACTTCCGGGGTTTGACTACGCGAGTCTTGAGGAGATAACCGCCGAGTACTTCCGCCTGTTCCCCGAGCTGGAGGACAGGAGTGTCGAGGAGCTGAAGACCGGGGAGGGCATCTTCCTGCCGAGGAAGAGGCTTCACACATGGGAGTTCTCAACCCCCGACGGAAAGGCCCGGCTCATAGCGGTGGAGAGGATATCGCCGTGGGAGAAGCCGGATTCCGAGTATCCCTTCATCCTGACGACGGTCAGGCTCATAAGCCACTACAACACCGGCGAGATGACGCTGAGGAGCCCCTCGCTGGTCCGGTTTATGGGTGAGCCCAAGGTCTTTATGAACACCATGGACGCCCGGAAGCTCGGCATCGACGACGGGGACTGGGTGGAGATAGAAACGAGGCGCGGCAGGGTGCGCATGAGGGTGAAACTGGGGAAGGTTCCTCCAGGAGTTGTGGCGGTTCCATTCCACTTCAAGGCCAACAGGCTGACGAGCGAGGCACTGAACAAGGCCGGAACGCCGGAGTTCAAGTTCTCGGCAGCTAAAGTGAGAAAGCTCAGAAGCGGAAGGCCCACTCCGGATACTCGCCGGTGAGACAGGCAAGGCAGAGGTCTCTCCTCCCCACGGCCTTTTTCAGCCCATCGACGCTGAGGTAAGCCAAACTGTCGGCGCCTATGGTTTTTCTCACATTCTCGACACTTCCAAAGGCCGCTATGAGCTCGTGTCTCGTCGGGATGTCCACCCCCATGTAGCAGGGATGCCTTATCGGGGGTGAGGCGATCCTCACGTGCACCTCTCTCGCGCCCGCCCCCCTCAGCATGGCGACGATGCGCTTCATGGTCGTCCCCCTGACGATTGAATCATCGACCAGCACGACGCTCTTCCCCTCAACGACTTCCCTCACCGGGGAGAGCTTGAGCTTGACTTTCAGCTCACGGTAGAACTGGCCGGGGGTTATGAACGTCCGCCCTATGTAGCGGTTCTTTATCAGCCCCTCGGAGTAGGAAATCCCGCTGACCTGGGAGAAGCCAAGCGCTGCCGCCCTCCCGGAGTCAGGAACGGCTATAACGACGTCCCCATCTGTCGGGCTCTCCTTTGCCAACTCCCGTCCCATCCTGACCCTGGCGCTGTACACGTTGACCCCGTCTATGGTGCTGTCCGGGCGGGCGAAGTATATGTATTCAAAAACGCAGTGATGGTGGCTCTCTCTGGCCAAAACCTTGCTCTCAACCCCGTCTTCCGAGACCAGAAAGACCTCCCCGGGCTTCACGTCCCTCACATCATCAACGAAGAGCCTCAGCGCTGAGTCCTCTGAGGCGAAGTAGTGGCCGTCTCCGTTTCCATAACTCAGCGGGCGAAATCCCACGGGGTCCCTTGCGACGATTATCTTCCCATCGAAGAGGAACGCAACGGAGTAGGCGCCTTTGACCTCGTTAAAAACCTCCCGCATCGCCTCGAACTCATCGCCTGTCTCCCTCAGATGCCAGAGGAAAGAAACGCCGAGAACTTCGGAGTCAACTGAATGGCCGAACTTAAGGCCCAGCTTTTCATAGTGTCTCCTGAGGGGAAGGAAGTTAGTGAGGGTTCCGTTGTGGGCAACGGCTACCCTCTTCCCGCAGCAGACTGCCTCGAGCGGCTGGGTTTCGGTCAGTGAACCGGAGGTTGAATATCGGACGTGGGCTATCGCCGTGCTGGATTTGAGCTTTGCCAGCTCGCCGTTCCTGAAGACCTCTGAGACGAGTCCTCTCCCCGTCACCGTCCGTATGCGGTGCTTCCACACGCTTATCCCGGCGCTCTCCTGTCCCCTGTGCTGGAGGGCTATGAGCGCGTAGTAGGCCTTCCTTGCTGCGTTTTCGGTTTTTGCTGCGAAGACCCCGCACTTCTCCCTCATGATGAATCCCGCCGTGCAATTAACTTAAACACGTTAATTAAACTGGAATCTGACGGCAGTATTTTAGCTCCCCGTGTTTAAAAGCTTTGCCCATTGTTTGCCATTTTTATGATAAAATAACCCTTAAATAGCCTAAAATTTTACACAAACATGGTGAAGCCCATGCAGGTTTATGAAGGTAAGGCGAAAAAAATTATCCCGCTCGATGATGGAAAGGTCATAATGGAGTTCAAGGACGATGCTACAGCTTTCGACGGCAAGAAGAAGGCCCAGTTCAAGGGGAAGGGCTGGCTCAACGCCCAGATAAGCGCGGTTCTCTTCAAGGTTTTAGAGGAGAAGGGGGTTAAGACCCACTTCATAGGCGTCGCCGGTGAGAACAGGCTCATCGTTGAGAGGCTTGAAATGTACCCGCTTGAAGTTGTCGTCAGGAACGTCGTTGCCGGCAGCCTTAAGAAGCGCCTTCCGCTTGAGGAGGGAACCGAGCTGCCGGAGCCAATAGTCGAGCTCTATTACAAGGACGACAGCCTCGGCGACCCGATGATAAACCACCACCACGCAAAGATTCTTGGCGTGAGCGAGGAGGAGATTAGGGAGATGGAGCGCATTGCCCTTAAGGTTAACGATGTCCTGAGGGAGTACTTTGCCGAGCGTGGAATCATACTGGTCGACTTCAAGCTGGAGTTCGGCAAAAACGGGAGGGGCGAGATAGTGCTCGGCGACGAGATAAGCCCGGACACCTGCCGCTTCTGGGACGCGGAGACAAAGGAGAGCCTCGACAAGGACGTTTTCCGCTTCGACAGGGGCGACCTCATCAACGCCTACGAGGAGCTGTACAGGAGGCTTACGGGGGCTTAGCCTCGTAGGTTATCCAGACGGTGTAACAGCCCTTTTCGTCTTCCTCCACCACTATTTTCCTCAGCCGGATTCCGTACTCGCTTACGGCCTTTTCCACCAGCTCCAGCAGGTTCTCAAGGAATGCCTTCTTCTTTACGGTTAGCTCCATGGGACCACCGAAAAAAGTTGGGGGAGGGGCTTAAAGCCTTACCCCGTAGTTCTCAACGATTATCCCCCGCTCCTCCCTGACCGTCCCCAGCTCAAAGCTCTCAAAGTGTTTGCCGAGAATATCGAGGGCTTCTTCTTTCTCCTTCGGCGGGACTATCGCTATCATGCCAACGCCCATGTTGAAAACCCTGAACATCTCCTCCAGGGGGACGCCGTTCTCGTGGACGAGCTTGAATATGCCATCAATGGGTGGCATCTTCAGCCTGAAGCCGTAGCCCGTGAGGCGCTTGAGGTTGGTCAGCCCGCCCCCGGTTATGTGTGCTAACCCGTGAACCTCAACGCTTTCCAGCAGCTCAAGAACTGCCCTCACGTAAATCCTCGTCGGCTCCAGGAGCCACTCCCAGAGTTTCCTGCCCTCGTACTCGTAGTCGAGGCCGTACTTCGGGATGAGGAGTTTTCTAGCCAGCGTGAGGCCGTTGGAGTGGATTCCCGAACTCGCTATGCCAATAACGGCATCGCCGGGCCTTATCTTCTCACCCGTGATGACCTTCTCTCTATCCACCACGCCGATGGCGGTTCCCGCCAAATCGAAGCCGTTTATCAAATCGGGCATAACCGCCGTTTCCCCGCCGACTATCGCCACTCCCGCCTGTCTCGCCCCCTCGTGGAGGCCCTTTGCTATTTCCTCAAAAACCTTCTCGTCAGGCTCCTTTACGGCAAGGTAATCGACCAGCGCTATGGGCTCCGCCCCAACGCAGAGCAGGTCGTTCACGTTCATGGCTATCATGTCTATCCCCATCGTGTCGAACTTCCCAACGGCCTCGGCAACGAGCACTTTTGTTCCAACTCCATCGGTCGTCATGGCAAGGTAGAAGTCACGGAAGTTAAGTAAAGCTGCGTAGTGGCCTATCCCTCTCGGCTCACCGGGTTTTCCTCTCCTGAACTCGAAGGTCGCCTTTGCGAGGTCTATAAGTCCCCTCAGCGCTTGGGAGGTTTTTTCGTCATCAACTCCAGCCTGGGCGTAGGTCAGCATGAGCATCACCGCCGATAGTTCTCGAGCATGCTTAAAAGGTTTGCCATCTTCCTGCTTAAAAAGACTTAAATATAAGCAATTTTTAACATCTTAACGTCAAAACTTGAGGTGATCCTTATGATTAAGCCCCGCGATGAGCTCGGAACGGCTATGACCGATTCTGCCCAGAAGATAGTGCTCCTTGGAAGCGGCGAGCTTGGAAAGGAGATAGCCATCGAGGCCCAGCGCTTGGGAGTTGAAGTTATCGCCGTTGACCGCTACGCCAACGCCCCGGCGATGCACGTTTCTCACCGCTCCTACGTCGGCGACATGAAGAACGCTGACTTCCTCTGGAGCGTCATCGAGCGCGAAAGGCCGGATGCGATAATACCGGAGATAGAGGCCATAAACCTTGACGCCCTCTTCGAGCTTGAGAAGGATGGCTACTTCGTCGTCCCGAACGCTAAAGCTACGGGGATAGCGATGCACCGCGAGAGGACGAGGGAGACGCTCGCGAAAGAGGCTAAAGTTCCGACCTCACGCTACGCCTATGCAACAACTCTCGACGAGCTCTACGATGCCTGCGAAAAGATCGGCTACCCCTGCCACACCAAGGCCATAATGAGCTCCTCTGGAAAGGGCTCCTACTTCGTGAAGGGACCGGAGGACGTTCCAAAAGCCTGGGAGGTGGCCAAGAAGAAGGCCCGCGGCAGCGCGGAGAAAATCATAGTCGAGGAGCATATAGACTTCGACGTCGAGATAACCGAGCTTGCCGTCAGGCACTACGACGAGAACGGTGAGATCGTTACCACCTTCCCGAAGCCGGTCGGCCACTACCAGATTGACGGCGACTATCATTCGAGCTGGCAGCCGGCTGAGATAAGCGAGAAGGCCGAGCGCGAGGTTTACCGCATAGCCAAGCGCATCACCGACGTTCTCGGCGGCCTCGGACTGTTCGGCGTTGAGATGTTCGTTAAGGGCGACAAGGTCTGGGCGAACGAGGTCTCCCCGAGGCCCCACGATACGGGCATGGTAACCCTTGCCTCCCACCCGACCGGCTTCTCGGAGTTTGGACTCCACCTCAGGGCGGTCCTCGGCCTTCCGATACCCGGCGAGTGGGTTGAAGGCTACAGGCTGTTCCCGCTCCTAACGCCAGCCGCTACACACGTCATCAAGGCCAACGTTTCCGGTCACTCCCCGAGGTTCAGGGGTCTTGCAGGGGCCATGGGCGTACCCAACACTACCGTTAGGCTGTTTGGAAAACCGGAGGCATACCCTGGTAGAAGGCTAGGTGTCGCTTTAGCGTGGGATACGGATGTTCAGAAAGCGAAGAAACGCGCCGAGATGGTCGCCCATTCCGTTGAGCTTAGAACCAGGAGTTCAGAGTGGCACTCCCAGGATTATGAGAGGAGGAAACACATAATTTGATTAACATTTTGTTACAGTTCGACGAAAGAAGGAAAGGCTTAAAAAGGCTGAAATGTTCCAAAATGTGTGCTTAAATCAGACGTTTCTAAAATAAAGTGGGGATTGAATAAGAGATTGTCTCGATGCGGGCTCATGCCCGCATCCTTTCCCTGTACTCCTCAAGCTTCTTCATGAGTTCTTCGTTCTGGAGTGCCAGGATCTCGATCGCCAGCAGTGCCGCATTTTTTCCGTTGTCTATTCCCACAGCTGCAACGGGAATGCCCGGCGGCAGCTGGGCTATGCTGAGGAGGGCGTCGAGGCCATTGAGCTTCGCCGAAACGGGGACTCCTATGACCGGCTTAACCGTGTGTGCCGCTATGACTCCTGGCAAAGCTGCGCTCAGGCCCGCTATCGCTATGAAGACGTCGTAGTCCTTCTTAGCTAGCTCTTCGACCTTCTTCGGATTCCTGTGGGCCGAGGCAACTTCAACGTCGTACTCGATGCCGAACTCGTCGAGAACCGGGGTTACCTTTTCCGCAATATGGGAGTCGCTCCTGCTTCCCATAACCACGAGCACCTTCATGGGCTTCACCGAAAGAAATTGTCCGCGGCACTTTATAAATTTTGCCATTTTAATGTAAAAACAAAGCTTAAAAGCTGAAGTTTTTGACAAATAAATGGTGAAGCTCATGAAGGTTCTGCTCGTTGGAGGCGGCGGTAGGGAAAACGCCATAGGTGAGGCCCTCGTAAGGGGCGGTGCGGAGCTCTACGTCGTTTCAAAGCACAGAAATCCCGGGCTGGCAAGGCTGGCGAAGGGATACGGCCTGGCCAGGGAAACCGATGTTCCCAGAGTTCTTGAGTTTGCGGAGAAGTGGGGGGTCGATCTGGCCTTCATCGGCCCGGAGGCTCCCCTGGAGAGGGGGATCGTTGATGCGCTCGAAGAGAGTGGGATTCCAGCGGTCGGCCCGAGCAGGAAAGCTGCACAGCTCGAGACCAACAAGGCCTTCGCTAGGGCCTTCATGGAGAGGCACGAGATCCCCGGCAGGAAGCTCTTCCGCGTCTTCGAGGACGTCTCCGAGATGCGCTCTTGGGTGGATGACTTCGGAAAGCCCGTCGTTGTGAAGCCCCTTGGCCTGACGGGCGGTAAGGGAGTTAAGGTCGTTGGCTACCAGCTGGGGGACAACGAGGAGGCAAAAGCCTACGCCGAGGAACTCATCAGGCGGGACGGCAAAGTCCTCATCGAGGAGCGCACCGACGGCGTCGAGTTCACCTTCCAGGTCTTTACGGATGGAAAGAAAGTGATCCCGATGCCCCTTGCCCAGGACTACCCCCACGCCTATGAGAACGACGAGGGGCCGATAACCGGGGGCATGGGGTCATACTCATGCGCGAACGGCCTGCTGCCCTTTGTGACGCGCGAGGACTACGAAAAGGCCCTGGAGACGCTCAAGGCGACGGTCGAGGCGACGAGGAAGGAAGGAATCCCCTACAAGGGCATCCTCTACGGCCAGTTCATGCTCTCCAGAGATGGTCCGGTTATAATCGAGTACAACGCCCGCTTCGGCGACCCCGAGGCGATGAACGTCCTCCCGCTCCTCAGGACGGGCCTGCTTGAGGTAGCCGAGGGAATCGTGGATGGGAGGCTGAGAAAAGCGGAGTTTGAAAACAAAGCCACCGTCGTCAAGTACCTCGCACCGAGGGGCTATCCAGTCAGCCCCGTGAATGGAGTGAAGGTCGAAGTGAACGAAGGAGCCATAGCCGAAGCCGGGGCAAGGCTCTACTACGCCTCAATCGATGAGAGCTTCACGCTCCTCGGCTCGCGCGCCATAGCGGTCGTTGGAATCTCTGATACTCTCGAAGAGGCGGAGACGATAGCTCAGAATGCCGTCAGTTACGTGAAGGGAGAGCTCTTCTACCGCAGAGACGTTGGGACTCGGAAAAGCGTTGAGAAGAGAATCGAAACCCTGCGGAACCTCGGAAAGGATTTCGAGCCGAATTCATGCTGAGGTGGTTAAGATGATAAGCCGTGAGGAAATTTTGAGAGTCCTTGAGAGATACGACCCTGAAAAGATAACCGTCGGCGTTATAGGCAGCCACTCCGCGCTGGACATAGCCGATGGAGCGAAGGAGGAGGGCCTTCCAGTTTTAGTTGTCGCCCAGAGGGGCAGGCACAGGACCTATGCGGAGTACTTCAAGCTGAGGAAGACGAGGGATAACCTAACCAGGGGCTTCATAGACGAGGTTATAGTCCTTGAGAAGTTTGCCCAAATCATTGATACCCAAGAGGAGCTGGTAAAGAGGAACGTAATCTTTGTGCCAAACCGCTCCTTCGTGGTCTACACGGGCATAGACAGGGTGGAGAACGATTTCCGTGTTCCGCTCTTCGGGAGCAGGAACCTGCTTCGGAGCGAGGAGAGGAGCGAGGAGAAGAGCTACTACTGGCTCCTTGAGAAGGCTGGTCTTCCCTATCCGGAGCCCGTTAGCCCAGAAGAGATTGATGAGGTCGGCCTAGTCATCGTCAAGCTGCCGCACGCGAAGAAGAGGCTTGAGCGCGGCTTCTTCACGGCAGCAAGCTACAAGGAGTTCCGCGAGAAGTCAGAGAGGCTCATCAAGCTCGGCGTCATAACTGAGGAGGATCTGGCAAAGGCCAGAATCGAGCGCTACATCATAGGCCCGGTCTTCAACTTCGACTTCTTCTACTCGCCGATAGATGAGGAGATTGAGCTCCTGGGAATCGACTGGCGCTTCGAGACGAGCCTGGACGGCCACGTGAGGCTTCCGGCGAGCCAGCAGCTGACCCTGCCAGAGCACCAGTTCGAGCCGGAATACACCGTCTGCGGTCATGCCGCCTCAACGCTCCGTGAGAGCCTTCTGGAGAAGGTCTTCGACATGGCCGAGCGCTACGTCAGGGCGACGCAGGAGTACTATCCACCCGGAATAATCGGGCCCTTCACGCTCCAGACGGCCGTTGACAAGGATCTCAACTTCTACATCTACGATGTAGCCCCGAGGACGGGCGGTGGAACCAACATTCACATGGCGATGGGTCACCCCTACGGTAACGCCCTCTGGAGGAGGCCGATGAGCACCGGAAGGAGGATTGCCCTCGAGATAAAGCGCGCGGTTGAGCTGGACGAGCTTGAGAAGGTGGTAACGTGAGGTGGTTGAAATGAGATGGAAGGTTACCGTCATCGTTCGCCTTAAGGAAGGCCTCAACGACCCGGAAGGAAGGGTCATAGGAAACGCCCTCAGGAACCTCGGCTACGCGGTGGAGAACCTTCGCGTTCCCAAGTACTTCGAGTTCGAGCTGGAGAGTGAGAAGCCTGAGCGAGAGGTCGAGGAGATGTGCAGAAAGCTCCTTGCCAACCCGCTGATCCACAACTACGAGTACAGCATCGAACCGGTGAGCTGAGATGGTTAAGTTCGCGGTCATCGTCTTCCCCGGAACAAACTGCGACTTTGAGACGGAGAGGGCCATAAGGAGGGCCGGTGCAGAGGCCGAGCGTGTCTGGTACAAGGCCAGCCTCAAGGACTTTGACGGGGTGGTTCTACCCGGAGGATTCAGCTACGCCGATTATCTCCGCGCTGGAGCAATAGCTGCTCGCCAGGAGATAATGGAGGAGGTCAGGGAGTTCGCCCGCGAGGGGAGGCCCGTTCTGGGGATATGCAACGGCTTTCAAATCCTTACCGAGGCCGGTCTCCTTCCGGGGGCGCTGAGGCCGAACAGAATACCGCGCTTCCTCTGCAGGTGGGTGCACCTGAGGGTTGCCAATGTAGAGACGCCGTTCACTTCACTCTACGAGCCGGGGGAGGTCATAAGGATGCCGATAGCCCACGCGGAGGGTAACTACTACGCAGATGACCCGTCAAAGGTCAGAATCGTCTTCCAGTACAGCGACGAAAAGGGCAACGTAACCGAAAAAGCGAACCCAAACGGCTCGGTTCTCAACATAGCGGCCGTAACCAACGAGAGGGGCAACGTCCTCGGAACCATGCCCCACCCGGAGCGCGCGAGCGACCGCTTTTTGGGGGGCGAGGACGGTCTGAGGCTCTTCAGGAGCATGGTGGAGTGGGCGAGGAGGTGATGGAATGTTCCCGCACGAGGAGACGCTCATCCGTGAACGCTTGAAGAGAGAGCCGAACGAGCTTGAGTGGGCCATGCTGGAGGTCATGTGGAGCGAGCATGCCTCATACAAGTCGAGCAGGCCGTGGCTGAAGCTCCTGCCGACGGAGAACGAGCACGTGATTTTGGGCCCCGGTGAGGACGCTGGAATAATCAGGTTTGATGATGAGACCTGGGTAGTCGTCGGAATCGAGAGCCACAACCACCCTTCAGCGGTGGAGCCCTACGGTGGAGCGGCGACGGGCGTCGGTGGAATCGTCAGGGACATACTCTGTATGGGTGCAAGGCCGATAGCTTTGCTTGACCCGATACGCTTCGGGCCATTGGAGAAGGAGCGGAACCGGTATCTCTTTGAGTACGTCGTCAAGGGCATAGCCGACTACGGCAACAGGATAGGTGTCCCGACGGTCGGAGGAGAAACCGAGTTCGATAAGAGCCTTGAGGACTACACGCTCGTCAACGTTGCCTGCGTTGGAATCATGAAACCGGAACACCTCGTCCACAGCTACGTCACCGAGTCCGGTCTCAAACTCATCCTTGTCGGTAACAGAACCGGGAGGGACGGGATTCACGGTGTCACCTTCGCCAGCGAGGAGCTGGGCGAGAACGCGGAGGAGGAAGACCGCTCCGCGGTGCAGATTCCTGATCCCTTCACTGAGAAACTGCTCATAGAGGCCACCCTTGAGGCGGTCTACGCCGGCAGGGTAAAGGCGCTCAAAGACCTCGGTGGTGGCGGTTTAACCTGCGCCGCCTCTGAGATGGCAGGGAAGAAGGGCTTCGGCGCGGTAATCTACGCCGACAGAGTTCCACTTCGCGAGCCGGGGATGAGCGTTACCGAGGTAATGATTTCCGAAAGCCAGGAGAGAATGCTCTTCGCGGTTAGTGAAGCCGACGTCGATGCCCTCGGAAAGATTTTCGAGAAGTACGGCCTTGAGTGGACGGTTGTTGGGGAGGTCGTTGAGGAGCCGCGCTTTGTGATATACTGGATGGGGAAGAAGGTAGCGGACCTTCCGGTGGAACTCCTCGCAGATGTGCCGACGATAGAGTGGGAGATGAAGCCTTACAGCATCGAAAAGCCTGCTGAGACGCCTGACGTCCCCTTCGAGAGGGCCTTCAACCTCGTCTGGAGCAGCCCGAACGTCGTAAGCAAGCGCTGGGTCTGGCAGCAGTACGACCACGAGGTTCAGGGGAGGACCGTCCTCAAGCCCGGGAGAGACGCCGCCGTCCTGAAGCTCAACGACGAGTACGGCCTGGCCTTCGTTGCCGACGGAAACCCCCGCCACAGCCACCTCAACCCCTACCAAGGTGCGATGGGTGCCGTCGCTGAAGTCGTCAGGAACCTCGTCAGCGTTGGGGCTGAACCCCTGGCCTTGGTGGACAACCTCAACTTTGCCTCGCCCGAGAGGCCCGAGGTTTACTGGAGCTTCGCCGAGACGGTGAGGGGGCTGGCCGATGCGGCTAAAGCCTTCGGTTTGGCGTACGTCAGCGGCAACGTCAGCTTCTACAACGAGGTCGTTGACAGGCCGATAAAGCCGACTCCGGTTGTGGCCGGCCTCGGGAAGGTAAAGCTTGAGGAAATTCCGGAGATGGGGCTGAGCGGTGGGCTGCTCATCGCGGTGGTCGGCCTCACAAGGCCTGAACTCGGCGGTTCAGAACTTTACAGGGTCTTTGGAGTCGAGGGCGGCTTTGCCCCCCGTGTAAACCTTAAAATGGAAAGGGCCAACGCCGAGGGGATTCTGAAGGCTATACAGAAAGGTCTCGTTAGGGCGGTGCACGATGTGAGCAGGGGCGGTATGGCCGTCGCTTTGGGGGAGATGGCTCTAGCAGGAAGCACGGGCTTTACGGTGGATTTCTCGAAGGTTCCAGCCGAAACATCAAACCCGGTCGAGGTCGCCTTCAGCGAGAGTCACTCCCGCTATATCGTGGCCTTCCCGGAGGAGAACCTCGATGAGCTCACCGCCGTCTTCAGGGACTTCGCCGTCATTGGAAGGGCCGGCGGAAAGGAGGCGGCCTTCCTCTGGGACGGAAGGGAGCTCCTCCGGAAGCCCTTCGAAGAGCTCAGGGCAATCCATGAGTCCCTGCCAAAGCTTCTGGGTGAGGAGGAATGAGGGTAGCGACCTACGCTTCACACTCTGCCCTCCAGATTTTGAAGGGGGCAAAGGGGGAGGGCTTTGAGACGATAGCCTTTGGAAACCCCCGCGTTAAGCCCCTCTACACGCGCTACTTCCCTGTGGCGGACTACTTCATTGGGGGAACCTATCCGGAGGAAGAGCTGCTTGAGCTCGATGCGGTCGTCATACCAACCGGTTCCTTCGTCGCCCATCTCGGAATCGAGCTTGTTGAAAAAATGCGCGTCCCCTACTACGGCAACAAAGAAGTCCTGAAGTGGGAGAGCGACAGGAACCTCGAGAGGAAGTGGCTCGAGAGGGCGAAGCTTCGCCTCCCGAGGGTCTACGATGACCCGGACGAGGTAGACGGGCCGGTCATAGTCAAGCCCTTCGGCGCGGGCGGTGGAAAGGGCTACTTTTTGGCTAACAGCCCACAGGACTTCTGGAGAAAGGCGGAACGACTGGGCATCAGGGACAAGGAAGACCTAAGAAAGGTTCAGATTCAGGAGTACGTCCTCGGCGTTCCGGTTTATCCCCACTACTTCTACTCGAAGCTCAACCGCGAGCTGGAGCTGATGAGCATAGACAGAAGGTATGAGTCCAACGCCGACGCGATAGGAAGGATCCCGGCCAAAGAGCAGTTCGATCTCGAAATTAACACCAACTACACGGTGGTGGGCAACATCCCGATAGTCCTGAGGGAGAGCCTGCTGATCGATATTATCGAGGCCGGCGAGAGGACGGTCAAAGCTGCCGAGGAGCTCATGGGCGGCCTGTGGGGCCCCTTCTGTCTGGAGGGGGTCTTCACCGAGGAGCTGGACTTTGTGGTCTTCGAGATTTCCGCGAGGATAGTGGCGGGAACAAACCCCTTTGTCCACGGCTCGCCCTACAGCTGGCTCCGCTATGACGAACCCGTTAGCACGGGGAGGAGAATCGCGATGGAGCTGAGGCAGGCCCGGGAGGAGGATCGGCTCGATGAAATTTTGACGTGAAACTGTCTAATTTCCGCTCGGATAGGTTTATAAATTGACGTCCGAATGGTTGGCAAAAAGGTGGTGCTCATGTGGGAGAGGTTCATCGAGGAGAAGGTTGAGGAGATAAGGAATACGGTCGGTGACGGGAAGGCCATAATAGCCCTCTCCGGCGGCGTTGACAGCTCGGTCGCAGCGGTGCTTGCTCACAAAGCGATTGGCGACAGACTCCACGCCGTCTTCGTGAACACCGGCTTCATGCGGAAGAACGAGCCGGAATTTGTCGTCAAGACCTTCCGCGACGAGTTCGGGCTCAACCTGCACTACGTCGATGCCGGCGAGAGGTTCTTCAGCGAGCTCAAGGGGGTCACCGATCCAGAGGAGAAGAGGAAGATAATCGGCAGGGTCTTCATCGAGGTCTTCGAGGAGGTCGCAAGGGAGATTGACGCCCAGTTTCTCATCCAGGGAACTATTGCCCCGGACTGGATTGAGAGCAGGGGCAAAATCAAGAGCCACCACAACGTTGGAGGCCTGCCTGAGAGGCTCAACCTCAGGCTGATAGAGCCGCTCCGCGACCTCTACAAGGACGAAGTCAGGGAGCTTGGCAGGGAGCTCGGCCTCCCGGAGAAGATATACAACCGCATGCCCTTCCCGGGGCCGGGTCTTGCCGTCCGTGTCCTCGGCGAGGTTACTCCGGAGAAGGTCGCCATCGTTAGAGAGGCAAACGCCATAGTCGAGGAGGAAATCGAGAGGGCCGGGCTGAGGCCTTGGCAGGCCTTCGCCGTTCTTCTCGGTGTCAAAACCGTCGGCGTTCAGGGCGACATAAGGGCCTACAAGGAAACAATCGCCGTCCGCGTCGTTGAGAGCCTCGACGGCATGACGGCCAACGCAATGAACGTTCCCTTCGAGGTCCTCCAGAGAATAGCCTTCAGGATAACGAGCGAGATTCCTGATGTTGGAAGGGTGCTCTACGACATCACCAACAAGCCTCCAGCAACGATTGAGTTCGAGTGAGGTGGTGGCATGATAGTCATAATGGACAACGGCGGGCAGTACGTTCACAGGATATGGAGGACTTTGAGATACCTTGGCGTTGAGGCAAAGATAATCCCGAACACGACGCCGCTTGAGGAGATAAAGGCGATGAAGCCCAAAGGCATAATCTTCTCCGGCGGACCGGACATAAACAAGACCGGCAACTGTGAGGCAATCCTTGAGCACTACGAGGAGTTCAACGTCCCAATCCTCGGCATCTGCCTTGGCCACCAGCTGATAGCGAGGCACTTCGGAGGGAAGGTCGGCAGGGGTGAGAAGGCCGAGTACAGCCTCGTTGAGGTGGAGATACTGGAGGAGAACGACATCTTCCGTGGGCTTCCGGAGAGGCTCAAGGTATGGGAGAGCCACATGGACGAGGTGAAGGAGTTACCCAAGGGCTTCAGGCTCCTCGCGAGGAGCGAGACCTGCCCGATCGAGGCTATGAAGCACGAGAGCCTGCCCATCTACGGCGTCCAGTTCCACCCCGAGGTCTTCCATACCGAGCGCGGGGCGGATATCTACCGTAACTTCGCGGAGCTCTGCGGCGAGCTCTAGTCAGCTAGTCGAGCCTCTCCTCATCTTTTATCGGCAACGGGTTCAGTCATCATCCCGTCCTCTTCTTCCGGGGAAGGTGTTAAAGCGTTTTGGTTACTAAGAAGCATTGCAAAATCAAAAACTTTTTAAAATTTTAGTTCTTACTCTTGTGGGTGATACTTTGGGGCATACCGTATATTACAGCATCAGAATCAAGGAGTGGGATGGATTCAAAAGCTTCATTGAACGAATTTGCAATGGGATTGGCTATGGCTTCGTGGATAACGGGGACTCCATCCTCCTAATACCGGAATGTCGTAACGTCGAGCCTCTTGAAATAAGAATGGAGGGGGAGGGGTTTGTAAAAACCAACATGATTGAGCCCTGTCATTCGGTATATCTGCTCGTACTTCACTCGGTTTCTTCCTTCGGCTCGGTTGAGCTATGGGAGGACTGATTCTCGACATCGCTAAGGTAAACCTCTATAATCTTGACCGGGACGGCTCCCTTCAGCTTTCTGTCCTCCACGATAAGCTTCACTACCCTTCCGACTTCCAAGTCTTCTACAGCATCGACCCAGTAGTGGCCCGGCTTGACGTTTGCCGCTATGTCCTCGTGGACGAAGACCTTAACTACTTCGCCTTTAATCTCCTCAACAACGCCGTAGGTGTAGTCCCTTCCGTATCTCTGCTTGAAGTACCACCTGAACGCCATGACGGCCACGAATGCAACGAGGAGGTAGGCGTAGTAATAGTAGATGCTTGTTGCGATCCTCCGTACCATGATATATCCCATGAAAACAGCAAATGAAATCAGTGATATTGCGTAGTAGAAGAACCTGTACGGTTCATGTTCAACAAAGAACTCTCTGTTCCTGACCAGGGTATATCTAAGGTAAAGGAAGTAAACCGCCGCAACTCCCACAAGCCACAGCGGACTGGCCCTGAGGAAGAGCAGGATGAGGTTCATAATGAGGTAAAGAAGAAAAGCAATCTGGAGCTTGAGACTGAGGTACTCATGGGTCGTGAGTCTTTTTTTCACGAGCCTGCTCAGGTATCTAAAGCTCGGGGGCTCTTCCGATGGTGTGGGGTTTATGAAATTGATGATGCCGTGGATCGCTGAATCCACGGACTCGCCTATTCTGTAAAGGAAGTCCTCCACCGACATGATTTCACCTCTTCAGGAGGTCTTCTGCTCCGACAGGTCCGAGTATTGCAGCGGCCGTCTGGTTGTCCATGAAGAAAGGCACTATGGTCAGGTCTCCAGTTAGTGCGCTTGTGCCGTAGGAAATACCCCAGACACGGTAGCCGGTTTTCTTCTCTATCCTTCCGAAATAGTAGTTGAGGAAGTAGTAATCCACGCTGCTCTGCCCCTCCTCGACGGTTATCCCGAAGTTGTTGAATATTTCAAAGAGCTTCTGGTCATAGTCCGCGTTAGGCACCATGAAGCTTACGAGTCCTATCGGATAGTACTCCCCACCGTATTTCAGTCCGAGCTCGTCCTGTATCCTCTTTGCCAGCTGGAAGTACTTGTCGTGATTTGTCACGCTGTTCTCGAGACGCTCGAAGAATGAGATACCCTCATATGTTCCAAAGTACCTCTGACCGATTATGCATGATATTAACGGCTGGAGGTCGTAAGCGCGGGCGTTGTAAGTGTTGCTTGTGACTGGGGAGGACTCAACTCCCGTGCTCTGGATTTCTGTATGGTCCGCGGTGTAGTAGGGCATTCTGCCGATAACTATCCAATCAAAGTACGCCGTGTTGGGGCTGTCGATGATTATTCCAACTTTTACGGGTGAGCTGATTTCTCTATCAACCCCTGAGGTAACACTCCTGAGGGTGCTGTCGAGGTCGGTAAAGTCAAACTCTACCCCAGTGGGAGTTGGGGTGAAAACCACCTGGTATCTGTGGTAGTCTCCCAGAACTGTGGGATTGCCCGACACTATACTGTTGGTCCAGTTTTCTAGTACCGCCAAAGTATCTCCGCCGTGGTCGTTAAAGGCTGAGTTGTCATCGATGAACTGGAGTTTATCCGTCTTTATGATGGTCTGTGTTCCCTCTGGTGCCTCAGTTATCGTGTAGTCTAGGTATTCGTCTTCCAAGTACTTGCGGACAAATAACCAGTCGTATTCACTGGGTCCACCATTCCATTGTTCCAGACCAATTGCACGGTTGTTGCTAGCCCCCGCATTATACGAGCTCCTCAAAATCTTGTTAGTCCAATCGGAGAATTGGTATATGTCTGTCCAAGATGATGTTACCCGTACTTCTATGTTTTGGAATGAGTTTAGGTTATACTCCGTTGTGCTGGAGTCGTACCATCCTATCCAATTGCTTGTCAGGACGTTGAACCACCACAGATATCCCCTACCATCGTTGTAGTAATTGATATCCTCAATACGCCCCCATCCGGTGCTCCGGCGGATGTTCCACATTATTCCAGGATTGTCAACAAGCTTCCCTCTGATGTCCATTATGTATGTGCTTGGGAACGTTGTCTTTGACCATATCCAGCTCCGGCTTGGTAGCTGGAGGTAGCCGTTGTTTACGGAGGGGTTTCCATGGGTATCCCACTTTCCGGTGTCTATGGTTGTTCCAGTGAAGTCATCAAAGAACTCGAAGACTTGGTCTCCGTTTCCTCTCGTGAGCGTACCCGTGTTGTATTTTATGTAGACTGTAGCGGTATAATGATATACCCATCCACCGCTCCAAGTCCTCCCGGTATATGTTAGGTTGGTTTTTACCCATACCTGAGCGCCATTTGTGTCCCAGTACTCGATCCAGAAGGGCATCTGGTTCTGGAGGAGTTCGTCGGAGTACACAAGTATCTCTGCCCGATTGGTGGAGGGGTCCGAGTTTATGTTGCTCACATTTTCAGCGCTGAGCCTGATGGGCACCTGGACGTTTGTGGTATCGGCCAACTGTGGCCCATCGTAGTTTATCACGACCTTAAGGTAATCCCCTAGGGCTTGAGTTTCAGTGTAGTTGAACTCTGTTTCAATACCTGAATCAAAGTCCAGACTTGTTAAGTCCGGTTTCATCCTGAACCTTACAAAGAACTCTCCGTCTATTGAATCAATTGTTTGGAGGGCGAGCTTTTCAGCCCCACCAGGAACAACGAGGTGGCCGCTTCCATCCAAATAAGCATCGGCAAGATTGTTCCACAGGACAGGGTTTATTGTGGTCCCCTCAAAGGTGTCAATGAGCCAGAAGAGGTATTCTTTGTTGTAGCCGTCGGTAGCGTAGGAAGGGTTGTCTGTGAAGTAGATTGTGTAGTCTGTACCGCTGGCCTTTATCCATACCCATACGTAGGATGTACCCCAATACTCGATCCAGAATGGTACAGGAATGCATGTGACATCGGATTTTTCGTATATCATCATAGATGCCTGCCCATCCGTATGGTAGATGTTCGGGAATGTTGATGTAGGAATCTGGAGGAGAACAAGGCTCCCGTCGGTAAAGCTCGGGATTGTGAGGTTGACTCTCCACTTGTAGTTTGAGCTGCACCAGTGGATGGAAGGACCGATGTTGCCAAACACTAGGACGCCAACATCATTGTCGCTGAAGATTTCCCTGGGGGAGATAGGTACCCCTTTTACTGTAGTGTTGACTATCACTGGTGCGGTAATGGAAGTTATGTCTCCACTGCGCAGGACGTAACCATCGGCACCATCACCAGGATAATAGTCTCCATAAAACAGATATCCTTCCTCCCATTTTGTGGAGGAGTATTTGCCGAGAACATGATCCTCATCACTGCTGCCGTTCCCATATAGAGCTTTTACTGGTCTTTCTATGAGTTCTGGGAAGGTGTACTCACACGGCTCTATCGAACGGTAGTACCTACCGTAAGTTAGGGCTGAAAAAAGTGGATCTTCGAGGTTTTCAATTGAGATAATGGAGTACACATAACCCTCCCGGGGTATGGGTCCGCTGTAGACAACTGTTCCTGAAATGTCGGATATCGTTACCTGTTTTATCCTTGCCTTTATCACGATCCTGAATGAGTCAAGTGGGGCCACAATCAGCTCAATGTTTTGCCTCAGGAAGTCTGCCCTCTGTGAGGGGCTCATTGCTTTTATTTGGGTTGCTGTCTTGTTTGCTATTCTTATCTCATATCCCTGCCTCAGTAGTTCATTGGAGATGTTTCCGAGCCATCCTGCCACGGTCTGATCCCTCATTAGCCTTTCGGAGTAGTTGCTAGCTACCTCATCTGCTTCCCCAAGGATAACAAGGTCGCGTATTGTTGCATTTGCCATGTGATTCGGATTGTTAGGGTCTAAAAAGTCACGAGTGTTGGCTATATAGTCAACTATGGTGACTATGGCCCTTTTTCCCGAGATCTCGAGGGTTCTCTGGAAGTCCATTTCAACATATGATACTATTCTGTACGTCCTTTCGACCTGGGTTCTCTCACTCTGACTCGCTATTATCTGTGAGGATACGTCCTCATAAGTCGCCAGGAGAAGCATAAGGGGTATCAGAAGGAGTATAACAGTAGAGTTCATTAGGAACGCCCGCCGCTTCCTCATCAGCTTTCCCTCCAGACTCTGAGTGTTATTGTTATGGGCTCAAAGAGGCCGGGTATGTTGCCCATGGAGACAAAGACTATGTTGACTGAGGGGGGCAACTTTATTAGTATTGGATTCGCTTGTGTTCCATCCCCGCCGAGATTGTGGAAGAGCCTGATTATGGCGTCGTCAACAGCGTATCTGTCCATGCCGTTAAGGAGATCCTGTGCGGTAACATCACAGTAAGGAGAGTCGCCCGCGGTGACGTAGTGGGGAGAGTTGTCTCCAATCCAGTAGTAGGTTATATTGTAACCGGAGCATCCGGCCCTGATAAGTTCTGGAAAAACATCACCGTATCCAGCAAACCCTTGGATGACATAGGTTAGCTCTCCATCACCGTTTCTGGGCTGGAGATAATATCCGTTTCCAAGGCTTATGCTTAGCGTGTTCGTTCCGGGAGCTATAGCATTCGGGAGGGGATTGTACTGATAGTCAAAGGTATCCCTCGTGTATCCTACCCTTGCAAGGGCATAGATAAACGGATTTGGAGGGTGTTGGTATATGTATGTAGGGGCTATTACTGGATTGTCCACTCTTATTGACTGGGATGGTTCGTTGTAGTTGACATAGTACAACCAAGGGAACTGGAATTTAACCCATAATGGAGTCACGCCTTGGGGAACATCGAAGTTTATGTTAACCGAGCGTGTCCAGTCTTGGTTAGGAAGGATGATAGGCTCGGTTATGTCAATGGTATAAGAGGTTATCAAGACCCCGGGGGTGTAATCGGCATAGACGAACGAGTCGTTCCCAATGAGGTGAATGTTGGGAGTGTATTTAGTATTCTCATTCCCGGCCTCAATGATAAGGGTCGTGTATCTGCTTGATATGTGGGTGTAGTTGTATCCAGCACTGGCAAGGGCATTAGCTATTGTGGCATTGTCCCAGTAGCACACCTTCACCCTTGTAGTGGCGTTATACTGACAGGGCGTGCTTAGTGGTACGGGAACCTTATTGTTGAACATGAAGGAAAGGGTAACTGGGGTGGTGGCGGAGACGTTCCCTACAGCTACCTGGACACTAAGGGAGTGTATTTCACCCGGCACAAAGAGATATTTCCATGCGGTTATTCCATACTTGGCAGTAACGTCCTCAAAGTAGAACCTGTCAGTAAACCTTAAGGTGGAGGGTATAGCTGTGCGGTACTTAATCCTTATATACTGGGCACCATCTTCACCACCGTCGTACCCGGATTTGTAGACCCTGACCTCAAACACGTTAGTCTCTCCTGGGTGAAAGTTTTCTATCAGGGCGTATCCACCGCTGGGGTTTGTATCTAAGATTAACCTGTTGTTATTAACGTATCCCGACCATATGGGCTGCCCGTTAAGGTATATCTCGTAGTTAGAGCCGACCCAAGCTGGCTCAAGGAACCACTTTATCTCTTCTATTTCAGCATCGCGCGGAATGGCATCGGCGGGAATTATGTATCTGATTACAACCTCATCATATTGGTTGTCCGTTCTAGCGTATATGTAGCCGCCCCTTATTGTATAAGTGTTTTCCTTACTTCCCAGCTTGCTTAGAAATGCCCTCGCCATATAACCACGTGGAGTCTGATTGAAGGCATATCCGCTCAGTATCAGCGTTGCCGGCGTCACGTCTTGGGCAGCGGAATAGTTGGAACCAACCTTACGAAGGTAGGGACTTGTGTAGTTGTTTATCATGAGTTCGTAGTTGTAGTCCTTTAGTGTATTGTTGAGTATGTACCCCATGATAATCTCCGCTTTGTGGGTTAGGTCTGCTCCAGGAAACACAGGGGCTGTGGCCCAGTAAGTGGCAACGATATCTATTGGGGACATGTCAGGGCTAACGAGAGTGAGGTTTAGCGTTCCGTCATCGGTCCAGTTTTTTATAACATCCTGTGGAACGAAAGTCCAGAGGGGCTGTGTTCGCAGGGTTGTGAGGGCATCTTCCGCTAGGTACTTGGACTGGGAGCGCATGTACGTGGAGTACACCTGAGTGCTTGGATTGATCTGAGTTATACTCACCACGAACATTGTGACTAGGAGGAGGGCGAGTATTGCATCCAGGGTGAATATGAATCCTCGTCTCTTCATGAGTCATCCCACACCCACAGTTTTATGACCGTTGTTCTGAATGAAGGCTTCATCAGCAGACCTATATTATCCAGATCGTTTATTGTGACGTTGCTGCCGAAGGAGTTCTCGTACATCCAGAGCTCCACCGGTTTTTCATTGGTTTCATCGTTAAATTCTGAAAACAGCGAACTCCATGGAATCCGGATGGAAGTCGCGTCTCCGGCATAGAACTCGGCATAGGTTCGTCCATCTGCTTTCCATGCTATGGTACCGCTCAGAGGCTCTCCCGGAGCGTCTCTCTGGATCAGGATTCCCTTCAGGATAGTCCCGTCAATGGCAACGAGGGTCATGTTTCCAGCGCTGTTCTCTGGTACTTGAACCTCAAAATATGCATAGCTTGGAACATTATGAATTAGAGTCCCAAGGAGTATTGGGAAAGGCTGGGCACTTCCCACAACCCTTGTTTTTTCATAGATTATGTCAGAACTAACAATCCTCCTTGAGATGTACTCTACCCATGGGGAACGGGATCTTGAGGCATTTATTGTAGTCTGGTCTTCCACAACGGTTCCGTTTATTAGGGCAATCCTGATGGATGCAGTAGTTAGGTTGGCCGCTGGTATTACCACGTGCTTTATAGTGAGACTCCCTGCACTGTTCCCGTATATTATTAGCTTTACCTGCCCTTGGCCGCCAATGTGCAGTGTACAGACGCCACCCGAAGAATCGAAGCTGTAGTGATAATTGCTCCGTGAATCTATAACCTGCACCTCCACGTATGACCCCGAGGGAATTATCCCCACTTGGGTGTTTCCTGAAATTAGAACCTGTGCCTCGTCAATCGTTACAAATTCCAAAATGTCCCCGGCATTTAGTTCAATGGCGTTCCCAGTTGGGGAGGGTTCTCCGTTAAGGAGGACGCTGTCACATTCAACTTGAAATGCTCTGTTCCCAGAATTATCAGTTGAAAGGGCTATTTTAATGTTCTGTAGCTCACTCGTGAGATTCATGAATATTTCCTCTGGGAACTCGCCGGATACCGTTATGTTTGTTGTGGTTAGGTAGAATTCAAGCTGAAAATCCTTGGAATCAGCCAAGGTATAGAGGTTTGTGATTATGGGTGAGAGATTAACAAAATGGGCAAGCGCCCGAATCTTCTCTGAACTCACCGCAAAGGGGTATGAGTTGTCTCTTAGACCTAACAAGACGATATTTGTGGGATTTTCAATCCAGTTCTCTGGGGTTCCAGGGTTCTTCACTAGTATGTCCAGCATGTTGTCGCCTATGTTGGCCCTCTCGTACCAGCCCAGTACGGTGGTTATTTCCCCTTTCAGGGCGTTGGACGTCGTGGTAACCGTGCCAAGCAGGAGTATGATTATTACCATGGATAGCATTGCATCGAGTGAAAGCAACTGACCGCGCCTCATCTTCTCACCACATCAACGTTTATCTCAATCTCTTTTCCCCGGAGGTACAGCTTTCCACTCTCTCTAACGACGTTGGTTTTGGAGACCAGGTCGTCCTCTATGTACTGCTTTATGTTGGCCTCTACGGTGGCTTCAGGAAGCCCTGCTCCTGCATAGGTTATGGTGACGTTGATCTGCATTTTGCCGTTTACATCAGCACTGCGAACACCGGCGAGCTGAAAGGCCCTGTACGTGTAGTTGCTGGCCATTATTATAGCGTTGAGAGGGGAATACATGCTGTCATTGATTACAACCCCTGCGTTCAGGTAGGCACACGCGTCGGAAGCCGAAGTACGGACGTAGGATACCGCCGACATTGTCGTGTTCTCGTCCAAATAGGCGGGAGTAACCACTAGGACACCGGCCAGGATTATTGCCAGGATGAACAGGACCTCTATGGCACTCTGACCTCTACGGGGAGAGGACGACATCGAGCCTCCCCTCCGTTTCGTTGTACGTCGCCACTATGCCGAAGTCTCCCTTCGTGTCAGTAAGCGTTACCGAGCTGTTTTCATATATTGGAACCGGGCTCCTCTGGACGACGGTGTAGCCTCGTCCTCCCAAACTCGCGTTGACGATGATGCTATTCGGGGTAACGAGGCTAACCGTGACCCTGTCCCCAGAGCTCAGCTTTATTGGAAGTTCCTTCCTTACCGTGAACCCATCCCCCGCCGCGTAAACCTTCACCACGGAGTCCCTGATGTCCACGGAGAATGCCTTCAGCTTTGCGATGGTGTCAAAGGTCTCGGAATGGGCCCTCTCGCTGTCCGCAATGTAGACTAGGTTGAGCATCGTAATTGTTATCAGGGTCACTGCAAATAGGAAGTCGAGGCTTATCTGTCCCCGTTTCATCTTTATCCACCGGGGTTTATGTTTATGTGGAGCTCGCCGGTGGTTGGGTCAAAGGCCCATGAGTTTGGATTATCTGGATTCCACTCGACGACTATCTCCAGCGTTGCCGGGAGCGTTGCGGGGTCGATGGTCAGACCGTAGACCGTTGATGAACCGAAGGTGACGCTTCCGGACGGTGCCCATACCGATGAGTTGGTGTACAGAACCGCCTGGTACATCCCTCTGCTCCAGAAGACGTTCTTATCGCCCCCTGTTAGAACGGCGGTTACGTTGGTTCCGGTGATCGTGATATAGGTTCCGTTGCCTTCAGTGCTGTAGTTTCCGTAGGTTATGAACAGGGAGGCATTGTTGATGTTCAGCCCTTTCCGGAGCATTTCGGGGTCACGCAGGTACGTCAGTCTCACGTAGGTGGTTGACTTGGCTCCGGGCCCCTGGGCGTACACCTGTGATATAGTGTTGGAGATGGCGTTGGCTAGGTTTTTCTCCTCAAGGCTTATCTGGATTCGAAGGGTCTCGGTTGATGTTGAGCCCTCCTTGAACGTTATGTTGTTTACGGAGTACAGCAGGAGTATGAGCATCATTCCAAAGATTAACATGAACTCAAGTGAAACCTGACCACGCTTTTTTATCAGCATATTTCTCCCCTCAGTATGGTATATCTCCGAACATCTATTTAATCGTTACTCTCCGATTTTCCGGCGTTTACAACGGCAAACAGGCCGGTTCCGACCCGTTTGGTCTCAACGCCAAAATAATCCCCGCTGAAAATTTTGAACTTGTACCTCTCCGGTTGAAGGGAGTGCTTTTCTATCAGCTCGGCCAGCTCGTCGATGAAAAACTGCGTCAGCTCGTAGTATATCAAATCAAGCTTCTCGCGGGTGGAATCCCGAACCAGGAGAACCGCCGGCAGTATTGCAAGCCCGACTATGAGGTACGGCTGGCCGGTGAGGAGAGATGCAACCGCCGTCGCTCCCACTACACCCCCTATAACGGCGTACAGGCCCTTCTCCCTCTTCTTGGCCTCTTTAATCTCCTTGACCTTTCCCTCCCAGATGTCGAGCAGTGCCGGGTTGTAGAAATCAAAGGCAGTGTGCCGCTTCCCCTTGGCTATCCTCTCCCGGATGAGGTCGTCCCAGTCGTCCTTGTAGTAGATGACCTCGCCGTGGAGCTTTGCCCTCGCGGCATCGAGGGAGGAGATTATCCTGATGATGTCTTCGGCGCTCTCGTGGGCGATGTGAGCGTAGACCTCCTTCTCGTCGAGGTCGAGGGCCACTTCCACCGAGTCCTTTATCGGCTCAGCCATCCTTCTCCCTCCGGAGTTTCTTGCTTATGCCCTCTATATCGGGATAATCCCCGTCGGGGATCCCCTTCAGCTCGTTTCCGCCCTTGGCGTAAACGTCGTCAAAGTCGGGCAGACCGCTCAGGAGCTCCTTCTTCTTGCTCTCCGCTTCCTCCTTCGCCTCCATGAAGGACTGGGCGTACCTCTTGGCGGTGAGTATTATGTCCTCGATGCTCCTGCTCTCGTAGATGCCGCTGAGAAGCGTAACAACCTCCACCTCCCTCTCCCGCGGGTCAGGATAGAAACCCCGGAATATCTGCTTGCCCCTGATTTTGTTGGTCAGGTAGTTGAGAGCCTCAAAGATGTCCGCCGCCTTGAGTATCTCCGGCGGGCCGTGAATCGCGACCAGCCCGTAAAGGGCCGATTCAATGTTCGCCTCAAGGTACAGCCCCTCGCTCTCAAAGGACTTGATGATGAGCCTTGAGAGGCTTTTGACCTTGTTTGCATCGGCCTTGGCATAGCCAACCGTCGCGAAGCTCCCGAAGGCCTTGAGAACGAACTTCAGGTCACTCGCATCGAGGGTCTGCTCCCCCGGGACATCAACGAGGGCCAAAAGCGAGGCTATCCTCTCGACTATCGTGTAGTTAATCCTCTCATAGGCTCTGCTTATGTCGTCAGAACCTTCCTTGAGCTTGTTGTTGTCTATGGCTATTATGGAGTCCGCTATCTTGGAGAGCTTGTCTATCGTTATCGCCGCGTTAATTGTGGGCCTTATCCCCTCCTCCTTGAGGGGAAGAGCGCCGATTGCAACCACAAGGGAGTCGGGATACTCCTCCTTGAGCGCCTCGGCCAGGACTGGCGTTCCCCCTGCCCCGGTTCCGCCTCCAAAGCCGAAGGTGAGGAAGAAGATGTCCACGTCCTCGTAGCCGATTATTGAACCTATCTTGCGCATGACGAGGGGCAAATCGCGCTTCATGGCCTCCCTGCCAAGTATCGGGTTTGCGTTGACTCCCTTGCCGCCGGTCAGGCTCTCGCCTATGAGTATCCTGCGCTCCTGTGGAACGTGCTTGAGGTACTCCAGGTCGCCTCTGGAAGTATTTATGGCCAGAGCCTCAAAATCAACGAGAGAAAAGAGGTCGGCTATCTTGGTTCCGCACTGGCCGACCCCTATGATTAGAGCCCTCACCCCTTGATCACCCCACGACTATTACCCTCACCTTGCCGTTCTCGTTGAGGAGGACCATCGCCTCTCCCCTAATGTACCTTATGAATCCTGTTGTAAAGACTTCCTTGGCAATTTCGGCGTTTTCCTGTCCGTAGAATACGAACAGGACGACTCCCTTGGGGGTCTTGCCCGGAATGAGAACGACTGCCTTGTCCACAGGAACCGTGACGTTTCCGACGGTGACGGTTTCGTCTGTAAGATGGAACTTCAGGTAGGGGTTATACGGTCTCACGAAGTACTCCCCGTAGTGGGCCAGAACTATGTAGCTACCCTCGCCTATGCTGGTTGTGTTGAGCGCTATGAAGCCACCACTGAAGAGGTCGTTGAGAATGGCTATTGTCTCGTTTACGGTGACGGCGTCCATGTGGGGTGCTATTATCCCGAACACATCGCTGTCAAGGGAAGCCCGTACGTCGTAGAGGCTCACCGGTGGAACGTACTGGAAGCGGGAGAGATAGCCCACTGTGCTGGCGATTTCTATTGTTTTGTTGTCTATTGCACCTGAGTCTCTGGCGTTCATTACGAACTCAAGCGTTTCGTTGGTGTAGTTGTACCCGTAACCAATCAAGAGGTCTGTAGCCCTGACGGTGAGTTCAACGGTTGGCGTTCCTGGGAACTCCCTGTTCTTTTCCCAGACATAGTATGTCTTCCAGTACGGCCAGCCATCCTCTATCCTCTGGTCAATGAGCCATTCTAAGTGGGGCTGGAGCTCTTCCTGGGAGGCTATCCCATCCAGGGCCTCCAGAATGGTTATTGTGGTCAGGACGTCCGGCTTGAGCATGTATGAGTAGTACTTCGTCGTCACGTGGGTTCCCCATCCACCGTTGGTTATACTCAGAAGCCATTCCTTGGCCTTCTGGATCAGGGAATCGTTGGCTGGAACTCCAAGCTCACGTAGAGCCTTGATGGCCAGGGCTGTTTCGTAGGGTTGCGGACCAAGAACAGTGTTGCCCCAGAGGCCGTAGTCGAGCTGGACACTGCGTATCAGCTCTTCAGCCTGAGCCTTCTCTTCGGCGGTCAGATTGTTGTACAGTAGGAGTGTCTTTAGTGCGTAGTAGTAGCCAACGGACATCCTGCGATTCTGCTTCATCCAGGCTGCATCCCTCTCGAAGGCCTCCCTCACCCATGAGAGGGCCTTTTCAATGCTCTCCTTCTCGGGATAGCATGCCTGGATACTCACCAGTGCATAGTAAGTGGCTTTCTCATCGGAGGGCTCGTTGAGTCCAAGACCCCACCCTCCATCTGGGTTCTGTAGGTTCTTCAGCTCCCGACAGGGCATCTCATAGGGGTTCTTCACCCCCTTCGCAGGTGGAAGTTCGAACGATGTCGAGAAGGCCATCAGTGCGTAGGAGGTTGTGGCTATAAGTTCCGTTGAGGAGAACAGGTCTGGGGTGTTCATCCAGTACACGAGGTCGTTCGTGCTCTTGCTGTACGATTCCAGCGTGATAAGTATTCTCGCCGTGTCAAAGTCTATGGGGGTGTGGAGTACAAGGGCGTACGTTAGCATGGCGCGTTCCTTCATCTTGAGATTCTCGTCGTTGAGGAGGATTCCCTTGACGCTTTCAATGGTCTCGTTGGATACTGGATAGCCGGTGCTGTGGTACGCTATGAGCTTTAGGGCGAGGGCCTCGTACTGGGATATCTCGCAGGTGGTTGTGTTCTCCACGTATTTTATCGCGTCCCTAACAACCTTGCTGTTGTAGTTGTATCCGTTCTCTCCAAGGGCCCATATCGCCACGAGAGTTGGGTAGCATGAATTTGGGGTTCCCGGCACGTAACCCCATCCACCCTCGTTCTCCGCTGAGAGGAGGTATGAAACGCCCCGTTTAATGGCGTCCCTAACACCCTCAACCCGCAGTGTCCCAATGACTGGGTCTGCCTTTTCCAAGGCAATGACAGCGTAAGCTGTGTCGAGAACGTTGCTGGTCTCGCCGGGATACAGGCCCCAGCCGCCGTCGGGGTTCTGGTACTGGAGAAGCATCGTGATGAGACCCTCCAGGTCTGGGCCTATGTCCCACTCCATATCATTGCTGGCCTCGGATAGTGCCATTATAGCCAGGCTTATTTCCCTCGTCTGCTGGCTTGACTTGGCGGCATTTTTAAGAAACCTTGCGGAGCCGTCTATCGTTCCGGCGCTAACGGCTGGAATCAGCATGAGAACAATCATTACTAGAGCCAGAACCTTCTTCATCACCTTACACCCCTAAGCTCATTCTAAGCGGCCAGAATAAATAAACTTTTTCCATAATAAGGAGAAGAGAGGACTCAATGTTTTATAAAGCGTCCATCCCTTCCGCTCCCGTGGGGGTCGACGTCGTCGCGCATTATGAGAACAACCCTGCTCGGCTCGTACTCGTCCTCGATGTGGTAGCCGGGCAGATGCTCCACCAGCTCCTCTGCGAAGGCTTTTATCTCCTCGTGGCGGGGCATGTTGTTGATGGTGAGCCGGTTTCTTGAGAAGCCCACGAACATGTAAGCTTTTGCCTCAACGAACATCGGGCTGGCGAGCCTTATCAGCTTTGCATAGCCCTCTGGGTTGTGCATGTTCTCGCCCTTGACGAGGGTCAGCCTCACCACCGTTCTCGTGGGAAGGCCGTTCATCATTTCCAGGAATGTCTTTATCCTTTCCCAGCCGTCGGGAATCATCGGGACGTTAACGCGGTTGTAGGTCTCAAGGTCAGGGGCTGTCAGTGAGACGTAGAGCTGGGTCGGGAGCTTGTCCTCCTTTATCATCTCCTCAAGCCTCTCCGGAACCGTTCCGTTGGTGACGATGAAGGTCGTGAAGCCGCGCTTGTGGAACTCCTCGACGAGGTCGCCCATGTAGGGGTAGAGCATCGGCTCGCCCGAGAGGCTTATAGCGGCATGCTTTGGATTCCACGCCTCCTCGAACTTCTTCATGTTTATGCCCGGCATGCCTTTGTAGCCGACGAGGAGCTTCCTCTGGGCCTTTATGCTCTCCTCGACGATGAAGGCCGGGTCGTCCCACGGCTCCGGGAGCTCCGTGCCGAGGAAGCCCTCCATCGGGCGCCAGCAGAATATGCAGTTGTGGGTGCACCACGCTGTAACCGGCGTCATCTGCAGGCAGCGGTGGGAGTGTATGTTGTAGAACTTCTGCTTGTAGCAGAAGCGGTCGTGCTTTATGCTCTCCTTGAGCCAGTGACAGAGCTTCACTGAGCTGTGCCTACCCACGAGCGCGTAGTGCTGCTTCCTGAACAGTCTCGCTATCTCTTCCGGCATGTTTGGATTGGACACGAACGTTATCGCCATTAGTCTCACCTAATTCATCTCTCTGGGTTGGCTTTGGGCGAGCCTTTTAAAAAGGTGATGGGTCGGAACTGCGCAGTATTTTATCGTCGAAAAATGCTTCGTCAATCTGCGAAAGGTTTAAAAGCTGACCATCGCTTTTTCCTTCATGTTCGAGAGGATGAAACCCGAGCCGGCGCTGAATGCAAGGGGGATTAAAATCGACTTCTTTGAGGACGAGGTCGAGCAGGTGGAGAAACCCAGGGTCAAATTCCTCTTTGAGGTCAAACGCAATCACTCGGCTTAGCGTTTATAAGGACTATCTCCTCAAAAAATACATGCCTCCTAGCCGCTATTTCTCCCATTAGACCAACTTTTTCCAGGTTCCTCAGCGTTTCCTCAATCCCTGTTATCGAGCTCTGGACTATCTGAACGGTTCCGCAGGGCTTGAGATATGCTGGAACCTCCCCGATGAACCTGTCGAGGACTTCCCTTCCGGTTTCGCCGCCCACGAGTGCCAGATCTATCGGCTCCTCAGGCTCTCCGGGCAGGTAGGGAGCGTTGAAGGTTACCACGTCGAACTTGCCTTCAACGCTCTCGAAGAGGTTGCTCAAGCGGAACTCGACGTTTTTAATCCCGTTTATCCTTGCGTTCTCTCTGGCGAGCTCCACCGCGAGGGGGTTGATGTCCACACCCAAAACGAACATTGCCTTCCTTGCCATTAGGAGGGCTATAAGTCCGGTTCCGGTACCGACGTCGAGGGCCAGGTCGCCTTCCCTCACCGCGAGGTTCTCTGCCAAAAGGAACGTGTCCTCAGCGGGCTCGTAGACTTGGGGGTGGAGCTTGAGCTTGATGCCGTAGTAGACTGGCATGATGGAGGGACCTCCAATCCCTTTTTGTGGTTAACGCAGGAAGGGTAGTAGAAAAGCCGGAGGAAGGAGAAAAATCACTTCCTCTTCCACTCGGTATAGCCGCAGCGGCCGCAACTCCAGCGGTCCTTGTGCTCGGCCATAAACACTCCAGGACCGCAGCGCGGGCAGAACTTGTTCTTCCTTCTAACCTTTCCGCCCTGAACCTCGTAGAGCTTCCACTTCTGCCCCATTTCACTCCTCCTCCTTCTTAATTATTCCGTCCCTTATGAGAATGTATTCCGGCTCGATGTAGAGCATTCTCTCCTTGCTCTCGTAGGCCTTGGCGTAGCCCCTGCTGACGCGGCTACCGAAGTAGCTCCTTATGTACTGGACAACTACCGTCTCCGGGTCGAGGTCGAGCATGGCAACGAGCTTGCCCTTAACGTCGGCCCTGCTCGGCGTGGCCTCTCCCTCGTGGATGACATCGAAGTATATCTCCTTCCTTCCGAGGAGCTTGTTCTCCTTAATCTCGGTAACCTTAATCTCCATCGCGAACCACCTCCATCTTGGACATGAGCTTCCCGCACTTGAGCTTGCATTCGGGTGTTACCCTTATAAGCACTACTCCCTCATCCGGCTGGCCGTAGAGCACCAAAGTGCCCTCCGGGGCGTAGAGCACGGCCGGAATGGCCGCCAGGTCTTCCTCGCCGTTCACCTTTATGTAAACCCTCCGGCCCCTTTCGGCCAGTCCAAACCCCTTTTTGATGGCGTTTAATAAAGCTTTCGTTATTGTTCCGGGAGGGTTCTGAACCGTCATGACCACCGCGCCGGTCTCTATGTCCGGCGTGTATTCCCGCCTCTTCGTCCTGTGATCGTATATCGCCAGGCTCGGCTTTATGCCCACCTTGAGGACGTTCTCCGTGACAACGTCTCCAACGGTAACCACGTGCCGTGCCCTTTCAAGCTCTCCCTTAATCTTGAGGTACGGCTCGGGAATCTCACCCCGGACGAGCCTGCCTAGGGGCTCCTTCAGGGCTTTTCTGAGTTCGGGCGTTAGTACGAACAGCATCATCTGACCCTTATGGCGTACTTTCCGGGCACCTTGACGCCCAGCTTCTGCGCTATCCTGCTCTTCTCCGGGTCGGTGATTATAACGAGGTCGAACCATTCCTCGCTGAGGTCTCTGCTGCCGCACACGGGGCAGCGGTCCTCGGTGGTTATGTAGTGACAGTGCCTGCAGGCCCTCTCCTTAACCATCAGGCCTCAGCCTCCTTGCGCTTTTCCTTCTCTATCCAGTCCCTCTTTCCGAGTCCTGGCTGGCGCATGGTCAGGCCTATCTTGTTCTCCCTGATAACACGGCTCTTGATGCTTACCGCAATAACCCTTGCCCTAACCTCGTCACCGAGTTTGAGTATTCTCTTGGTTTCCTTGCCGAGGAACTGCTTGTTCTTCTCGTCGAAGACGACATAATCGTCCATGAGCTGGCTGATGTGGACGAGGCCATCCATCGGACCGATCCTTATGAACGCACCGTAGGGGGCGACATCGATTACCTCGCCCTCAACGACCTCGTGCATCTCGGGCTTCCAGACGAGGACGTTGAAGACGACCTCGTGGTAGGTTGCCCCGTCACCGGGCACAATGACGCCTTGGCCTATATCCTCGACGTCCATGATGGCTAGGATAACACCCTCGTCGCGGTCGTAGATGCCCTCGTAAGTCTCGCGGAGGACGAGCTTGGCAGCTTCCTTCGGATCCATCGTGAACATCTTGGGCGGTATTCTCACAACGTCCCTAATCTTGAGGAGCTTGTACATGCCTTTACCTCCCGTGGGGAATAAGGGGAAAAGAAATCACTCCTTCTTTCCGAACTTTTCCTTGTAGAGCTCGATGGCGCGGAGGATTTCCTTCTTGGCCTCCTCGGCGTTGCCCCAGCCCTCTATCTTAGTGACCTTGCCCTGGAGCTCCTTGTAGCGCTGGAAGAAGTGGGCAATCTCGTCGAGGAAGGCCTTGGGGACGTCGTCGATGTCCTTCCAGTCCTTGAAGTATGGGTCCTCGACCGGAACCGCGAGAACCTTCCAGTCTTTATCGCCGCTGTCTTCCATCTTCATTATGCCTATCGGTCTCGCCTCGATGAGCGTGAGGGGGTAAACCGGCTCGCGCATGATGACCATTATGTCGAAGGGGTCTCCGTCATCATACCAGGTCTGGGGGATTATTCCGTAGTCGACCGGATAGAAGAACGGGCTGTAGAGCACTCTATCGAGCTTTATAAGGCCGGTCTTCTTGTCGAGCTCGTACTTGTTTCTGCTTCCCTTCGGAATCTCTATGAGAGCGTAAACGACCTCTGGAACCTCCGGTCCGGGCTCAAGCTCGTGGAACGGGTTCATCTCTAACCACCTCTTACCTCTTGTAGAACTTCTAGGTTAGCCTTTCGGATAGGGCTTTTAAAGTTGTTGGTTATGAAAACCAGAAAAGGGGTTGGGAGAAGGGGAGGGCCCTCAGTTGGCTCCATCCCCTTCCTTGGGCAATGGCTTCCGGTACTCGTAGGATATTCCGTCGTCTATTATGGCAAAGACCTCATCCTCGTCGTCTATATAGTGGAGTATCGGCTTGTCCACAAGCTCGAAAGTTGTCTCCAAGTCCTTGGGGGTCTTCAGGACGACCCTCTTCTGGACCGGCCCGGGAGCGCCCTTGACTATGTACGGCTTTATCTTGGCCAGCTCGTCCTTGGGCGGCCTCGCGGTGTAAACGTAGCCCACCAGAGGTATCAGCATCAGTAGTGCCAGCAGTGTGGTCACGACTTTGGCGGTGTCCAGGTCGCTCTCAACTCCCAGAACGGTTGCACTCACTTCTTCCCGCGTCGTCTTTGTTAGTGTCCTCTTTGCACTCTTGGTGGTGTCTGTGAAGTAGTAAAGGCCCGCACCGCCGTCTCTTACGAGTTCCACTTCTTGGTCGAAGTTTTCGTTTATCGTCTTTCCTCCAACTTTCCCGGTTCCTTTAACGCTTGTCGTTATGATAACACGTCTGTTCAGCCTCTTCATTCCAAGTTCTTCCGCCACGTTTGCACTCAGCTCGTTGAGTTTGTTCATATCTAGCGTGTATTCAACCGTGAATCCACCTTCTTGGAGTTTGCCCTTCTCATCGAAAAGGGTCTCCTCCCACATGATAACTTCGTCGCTACCCTTGTTGACGTAGTAGATAACCTTCCCCGTGACCTCGTAGGTGCCACTGCTCAGCGGAGGGCCTGAACGGTACGTGTACGTCAGCAGGAACCTGTCAACCAGGGATATCGGGTACTCGTCCCTGAAAACCATGTAGCCGTAGAGTTCGTTGGGCTTGAGGTATGCGGCGTGCTTTAACTGACCCTCCTCCCTGAACGTTCCGAGCGTTTGAGTGTTCACCACGTACGGGCTTGCGCTCATGAGCTTCACCGAATAAAATCCAAACACAAGGAAGAGCACCAGGAATGCACCCAGCACATCTTTCCTCCTAATGAATCTCGAAATATCTTCTTTCTTCATCATTCACATGCCTCCATGTCAGTGTCTGATTCAAAACTTCTGTCGTTGTCTCCGAGGGCCTGAAGGTCGACGTCGGACGTGCGGCAACTGCAGCAGCCGCAACCTCCAATCTTGACGTATACATCGCATCCGTAGTATCCGCAATTATCAACGAGCGCCCTGCTGATGACCAGGGCTTTGCTTGAGTGGTGCCTGCCAGCCTCTATTCCATCAGTGTGTTCCCAGAGGTGCATTACTGCGGTCTCTCCATGCTCCAGATGCACTACCCATCTGACCTCTGTGGTGCCGTCGGGCATCGGGGTCACGGATACCGTGCCGACTGTGGAGGAATAACCGCTTACCGTGAAGTGCTCCCCCACGTACTGCCTTATCGTTAACGTCTTTTCGTCCCCACCGTTGACGATTCCGAGCACCACATGGTAATCGGCGGAGGTGTCAGGGGGTATCTTTGCTGGCCCCCAAACGTTCCTCCACATGCAGAAGTGGCAGTCGTTGCCATTGTCGCACTTTGCCGTGACGTTTATTCCGTTGCTCTTGATGTCGTATCCCACTATCTCGGCCCCTTCGTTCAGCGGGTATTCGCCGCATGAGGTGAACTCCTGCTTCCCTGCCGGGTTGAGCTTGGTGTGTATCGTCACGTCCAGATACGCGCTTCCATCGGCCGGGACCTCTACCCCCCATGTTATGTGGTGTGCCGCCCCGGTCTGTACGATGGAATACGTCCCTGCGCTTGGGACTATGGAGTCTATATCAAACTCTCCGGGAATGACGTCCTTTATCGTCAGGCTTCTTGCAACATCCGGGCTGGTTACCGTGATGCGGAAAGTCCACTGTTCGTAGGTGTGCGTTGGAACCTCAAGATCGCCGCTTATCAGTTCCTTCTCAATTGTTGGCCCGCCCCTAACGATTAGCTTTATGGAGCAGGTTTCTATGACGGCATCGCCCCCATCCCAGCGGGCGTACATGGTGATGGGAATCACATACTCGCCGGGTACAACGTCGCTTACGCTCACGTGCCCGGAGAAGGTGTATTCCTCCTCTGATGCTATCATCCTCTCGGTTCCGTCTTCTGTTTCTATAAACATGTCAACGTTGCCCGGCAAGCTTGAATAATCCGGGTCGAGACGTATCCAGACATCTTTCAGCTCGTTCAGATAGTTCCTGACTGTCAGTGCATCAAAGTCGGTTTCGCTGTGGGGACTGACCTCTACAACTGCGGCGTAGCCGTCTTCGCAGTCAAAGCCTAGGTATTCTTTGTCATGAGGAACAACCGCGACCTTAACCTCTCTCGATGCTTCAAAGCTTACAAAAGTCCCACTGGAGCCTACGAGAATCAGCGATGCCAGTGCAAGTGTTACGATGATTGAGAATAGAGCCCTCATATCCTAAACACCTCCGTAATTCCTCTTAGGGAGGAAGTCCTTTTTCTCCTGATTCTAAGCACGTCTTCGTTTCCAATGCCTGAGACCAAGTAGAGAGCCCAGAGGAATACGGAGACCTCCAGTAAAATCGCCATGAGCGGCACCATTGGATGGATACTGTAGAGGCTCCCCATGACCGATGCCGGCAGAAGGGGCATGTATGCGTTGACCTTAACCTTGGTCGAATACATTGATGTAACTTCCGGGGCTTGCAGCATTACCGTGAGCCCCTGTTCTTCTCCTCCATTGAGCTTGAATTCCTCAGTAGAAATGTGTGTAACGGGGTAGCTCGCAGAAACGTAGTACAGCATCGGATAGAAGTTGTTGTTCTTTATAGTCAGCTCGCGCTGGAATTCCTCCCCCGGCAGATACCAGTCTTCCCTCAAGCCGCCCGCGGATGTTACGGCATAGTCTATCGGGATTACCTCCCAGGAAACAAACATTGAGATTGCCACCATTACTAGGAGGAAGACTGAAGCCAGAAGGTAAATGGTTTTGAACTTCACTGCAAAGATTCTCTTCTTTTTCTTTCTCAGCTTTGAGGCTTCCTCACTACTAAATGCTACGATCCCAATAATGATTAAGAGCCCCGAAACTAGTATCTTGCCACGGTCTGAGAGGCTGTTCCCGAGGTAATTGCCGATTTTTGGTATCTTTATTGGGATTTCGCCGATAGTTATCACAGTGCCTGCTATCCTTTCCTTTGGTATTGGGGCGATATTGTGGCTCTGTTGGTCCGTTGCGATGTTGTTGTCGCCCTTAGTTATATATCCCTCTTCGGTTATGGCAAATACCCTGTGTACTGTCCAGACACTTCCGGTTCGGAATACTATTATGTCACCTACGTCCGGATCTCTCGCAAGGGGGTTTATGAAGAAGACGTCTCCCTTACCTATGGACGGTTTCATGCTTTCCGAATAAGCGTAGGACATGAAAACCGGCCTGTCCAGCAGAATTCCCATCAGAGAGCCTATAACCAGAACTCCGATGATTGCCAGGAGGGTGTACTCAATTACATTCTTCATCCGCAGCTTCCTCCCCAGGCTTCTATTAGCATCATTTCGGTGTAGTCTCCAACGGCCAGCCCGTGGGTGTCTATTCTCATCCCAACGCCCGCGCTGTCATTGGCATGGAGAGTTATCTCAACCACATCACTCCAGCTTCCGTCAAAGTCTCCGATGAAAAACCCCATCATTGGTGTCTCTGAGCTAACTCTCACGCATATCTCTTTATAACCCGTCTCACTCTGGTTGTTCTCAATCAGAAAAGCATTCTCGAAGACATACACACTCTCAACGCTCAAGCCATCTCCCTCTCCTGGATAGAATGGGTTGTTCGGGGATATATCCACGACAAGAACACCATCCTCTGAATAAGCATATGGGGGAATGGGACTTTCTATTGAAACATTTCCTTCCTCTGGAGTCGCATATACAACTGTGATCGGGTCCGAGGGATACAATCCCCTGACCCCTATGAGCAGGATAATAAGTATCCCAATGCCAACAATGATCTTAGTCTTTGTTCCCATTTCTCTTCCCCCGAATAATTATGAAGAAAGGAGCAAACGCTCCAGAAAGAAATCGTACTCACTCCTCCTCACATACTCCAGCTTCGGCGTAGAACTGAAGCTGGCCGTCGATGGCGTCGCCCTCTTCAAGGTCAGTGCTGTCGAGGATCATGCCGATCTTGACAACCTCCCCTGGCATTATAGTAACGTCGAGGGTTGTCTCGCCTTCCTGGCCGGTGTAGTCTCCCACGAAGAACCTAACGCCGCCGTCTCCACTGTAGGTTATGTGCATACAGATCGGAGTGCCTTCCCAAAGGTCGTTGCTGACTCCGAAGACTTCCTCAAAGACGTAGGTGCTGTTCGGGCTGACACCTTTGCCTGGGGTGAACTCCTCATTAACAAGCTCCCACCACTTGGGGTTGTTCTGGCTTAGGTCTATGACGAGCATTCCGTTGTCGCTTATGTAGGCGTAGGGCTGGAGTGGCCTGAGGTCAATGAGCTCGTTGTCGTCGGGAACAACGGCAATGTGGACATTCCTGTCAGCTTCAAAGTACGCGAAGTGGGCGCTGCTGGCTGCAACTGCAACGAGTAGACCGATCATTAGTGCAAAGAGTCCAATGATCTTTCTCATTTCAGACACCTCCGCACACAAACGGTGCCTCGTCGGCAGGCCATGCTTTGATGGTTATGTTAACGTCGTACTCACCCAGGGTGTTCGGAGCTGCGAGCTCCATGCCGATACCGAGCGCCTCTCCGGGGTCAAGGTAGAAGCAGACGTCTCCCGAGGCGGTGTCTGAGTTGTAGGGCTGTCCAAAGCCGTTGGTGTAGTACATGTTCCCAGTATCGTCATAGAATGAGACTATGCCTGGGTCCGAGGATACTATCCTAACGACTATGGTCTCCTGCTCCCAGAGGTGGTTGCTAACGTTGAAAACGTGGTCAAAGTTGTACCTGCTCTGCGGGCTCAAGCCGAGTCCTCTGTAGGGCATGTCTTCCATCCACCAGCTCTCATTTTCCCATCCTGGCCACTTAGGGTTGTTCATAGAGAAGTCAATAACAAGTTGCCCTCCATCGTTAAGGTACGTATAGGGCTGGACCGGGGTCAGGTCGATGAGCTCCGCGTCGTCTGCGACGACGGCAATATGGGTGCTCCTCTGTGACCTGTAGTCCCTGAAGGTCGCGCTTGTGCCCAAAGCAAAGGCCGCTGCGATCATCAGCCCTAGCATACCGAGGGCCAAAATTTTCTTCATGGTACATTCCTCCATATTTTCCAAACCGACACCCTAGGCGAAGGCCATCATGGGGATGCCTCACTGTTTATTAGTGAAGTCAACCTATATAGTAAATTCCGGCTTACTGGGTGGTAATCCCTCATTACCGGGGATAAAAAGGCCCAGTTTGATTAGAAGAGGCAAGTTGTAGCGTGATTAAGCTAAAACAGCCTCTTTACTCGGTTGTGGTGTATCAGGCTTATGACCAGATACACGATGGCAGCCAGCAATAAGGGCATGCTGCCCAGGTACCATCCTGCTATGATGAATATTAACGACGTTCCCATGTAGAAGGTGCTCCAGCTTATATCGTGCTTGTTGACTACCTCCATGTAGACGGTAACATCGTCCGGAATCTTCAGGAGCGTGACGATGCCGTGGTTGAAGGTTATGACACCCTCCCTTTCCAGTTTGGGGATGTGCGTCTGAACCAGGCTGACGTAGACGCTTTTCCTGTGCTTCCGATCCGTGTCTCCTTCCCTTTCGGCTATGTACTCAACAAGCTCCCTAAGCTCTGCTTGCCCCTCTTTCTCCTTGAGATACTCTATCATCAACATTCTCCTGTCGTTTCCGAGTATCGTGGTTGTCGCGCCCATGGCTCATCTCAACCTGTAATGCTTTCTCTTATTCCCGTTGGTGTAGAACGCTTCCACTTTCTTCTGCTCCACCAGTTTCCTGAGGGTCCTCTCAACCTTCTGCCTCGTGCAGAAAATGCCTCTCTCGTTGAGGAACCGCGTCAGAAAAGCGACACTGAGTGATCCGTGGACCCTAAGGAGGTTCATAATCTCACCCTCCAGGTTAACTACGTTGCTCACATCCTCACCCCCTCCGTGTTAAGCAATGCATATGTAACATCACTTTAATCTTGGCGGCATAGTATTTAAAAGTTCCTAAAAAGTCTGATTTCGGAATTTTGAGATGTTTTATTATCATTCCTGGCTAAATCTCTCATTTCTGAAATGAATCTCAAAAATACTCCCGTTATCTCTTTGTTCTCCGGCGAGCCCTTTCAGTTTTATTGTATATTATGCAGAATATTGTAAAAAATACAACAGTATCTTGGAGAAATTCCATAGAGCGTTGGGATATTGAACCCTGCACGGTAGTGATGAGGTAGCTTGGAGAACCAATGGGATACGTTTTGAGGTGTAATGTGTGGTTTGAAACACAAATCTAAGATGAAGAAGATAGTGGGGTTCGAGGGTCTGGAGCCCAGTTGAATGGTAGCCCCGCGGGGATTCGAACCCCGGTCGCGGGATCCAGAGTCCCGCATGCTTGGCCGCTACACCACGGGGCTGTGCCCGTTGATAGGTTAAGGGGTGGATTTATAAATTTTACCGTTTGAGTCCTCGGTTCAGATGGAATTTAGGCGGTGAAAACAAGTGAGTCCAGCAATTTGTTCAGGAGCCACAAACTTTGATGAAACTTTTGCCAAGCAAAAGTTTCTAATGGTGGGGCCGCCGAGATTTGAACTCGGGTCCCCGGCTCCCGAAGCCGGAAGGATAGGCCAAGCTACCCCACGGCCCCATGCCCGCTGATAAGCGCAGTCGCAGGACTTATAAAGTTTACGGAACAGTTGATTGGGGTGGAGGGAAGCCCCTTGAGAATCAGCGTGATAGTTCCTACCTACAACGAAAGGGAGAACCTTGAGGAGCTCTTCGATAGAATCAGCAGGGCGCTTGATGGTTACGATTACGAGATAATAATTGTCGACGATGATTCCCCCGACGGAACCTGGGAGTTTGCCCAGCGGCTGGGTGAGAGGTACCCCGTCAGGGTGATACGCCGTACCCGGGAGAGGGGCCTCTCCTCTGCCGTTATAAGGGGCTTTAAAGAGGCCTCTGGCGATGTCTTTGTTGTCATGGACGCCGATCTTCAGCATCCCCCGGAGGTTATTCCCGAGCTCCTGAAGGCCATCGAAGACGGTGCCGATGTGGCCATCGCAAGCAGGTACGTCCCGAGGGGAGGCGTGAGGAACTGGTACTGGTACAGAAAGCTAATCTCCAAGGGTGCGATAATGATAGGTCGCCTCGCACTGCCCAAAATAAGGGATGTTAAAGACCCCGTGAGCGGCTTCTTTGCCCTCAAACGGCAGGTCGTTGAGGGTGTGAACCTGAATCCGGTTGGCTTCAAAATTCTGATGGAGATTCTCATCAAGGGTAAGTACAAAAGAGTCGCAGAGGTTCCGTTCACCTTCGGTCTCCGGAAGGCCGGCGAGAGCAAGCTCGGTACCAAGACCATGCTGAACTACCTCAGGCACGTTTACAGGCTCATGCGCTGGGAGGGAGAGCTGGACAGGCTCCTCAAATTCACCCTCGTTGGCCTCTCAGGCGTTTTCGTCAACGAGGGTTTTCTGTGGCTCTTTGTCTCAGGCTTTGGCTGGGATAAGATACTCGCCAACGTTCCGGCGACCGAGCTGGCAATACTGAACAACTTCACATGGAACGACCTCTGGACGTTCAGAGACCTCAAGAAAAAACCCCTCTGGCGGAGGCTCCTCACGTTTCACATAGCGGCTTTGACTGGTGCAGTTGTCCAGTGGCTCATTTACGCCGGCCTCGTTTACCTGGGGCTGTACTATCTCATCGCCAACCTGATCGGCATAGTAGTTTCGTTCGTCGTGCGCTTCCTCGTCAACAGACACGTGACCTGGGGTTAGTGCAACTCTCTCCGATTTCAAGGGGGTCTTTCGGCTCGGCATCACGACAGGGTGGAGCGGCCAGTTCCGGAAGCCCTCAAAGTGACCGTAAGCAGAGGTGAAAACACGTCTGCTTCTTTTCGTTTTGGGTGATGGAATTTGAACCTTCCCTGTGCCACTCAGTTACGTCATGATTCAAACCGCTTCTCATATTGTCGGTTCATATGGACATCAATGGACACTTCAACCTTAAATACCCTGGGAACGTTTATGTAGTACGGAGGGAGTGATCATGTACGTAGGGGAACTCCTCAAGAGTCTTGACAGGGTTTCAACCGGCGTTCCGGGGCTCGACGATTTAATCGGTGGGGGCTTTATTCCAGGGAGAGTGTACCTGATCGTTGGCCCCCCTGGGAGTGGAAAAACGACCTTCGGAATTCAGTTTTTGATTGAGGGCGCCAAAAACGAGGAGAAGGGGCTGTTCATATCCCTTCTGGAGCACCCAAAGATAATAACCCAGGACATGCTCCGCTACAACTTCGGCCTTCTGACCCACCTCAAGTCGAAGAGGATACTCTTCTACGACATGGGAGAGAGCATCTTCGGCGCCGGAAGGAGGTTCACCTGGAGCGAGATATTTGAGAACATACTCAGGATCATCGAGGCAGAGGGCGTCAAGAGGGTGGTTATAGACTCGTTCACGTCCTTGGAGTACTCGGTTCTCGACCCCGAACACAAGAGGATGGCACTGGGCAGGTTCATAAGAAAGCTCCACGAGAGAGGAGTTACGTGCCTCATAGTGGCGGAGATGATGAGTTCCGAGAACTACACTGAGGACTACTACCTTACTGACGGCGTTATAGTCCTCCACCACTTCATGAGGAACTATCAGATGGTCAGGGCCCTTCAGGTTCTGAAGATGCATGGTGTTGCCCACGACAGCAACCTCAAGAAGCTCCGCTTCACCGAGGAGGGCCTCAGGGTTTATCCAGAGGCACCGTTCTGAGGTGAAAGCATGGAAGATGTTAAAAGACTCGTCCAGGAGGCCTACGAGTTCGGCTACTTCGTGGGCTACAAGGGCCACAGTGAATGGGCGGAGTGGGTTCGTGAGCGCAGAGAGAGGCTCTACGCGAGAGCCCAGGAGCTTGGTGTCTATGAGCTTGTCAAGAATGCCTACAACCGTGGAAAGCTGGAGGGGGCAAAGAAGAGGGAGGAGGAGATAAGGAAGGGACTCGGAAAGGAAACCGCCGGTGAGGAGCGTCCAAGGCCCAGGGTATCTCCGGAGGAAGCTGAAGAGACGATTGAAGCCCCTGATGTGGAGTTCGTCCGTTTCCTTGAGAGCACGCGGCTTCTTCTTCCACCCGATCTCCTGGACACTCTGAAGCATCTGAAGCCGCCGAGGATGCTTCACCTTGGACGTTGATTTCCCTTTTCTGTGCGAGCACCTTAAATATCCTTTAAAGAACTATGCTTGGGGATAATTATGAGGCGCTTTTTAAAGGAAGCCGAGGTGTTTGACCCTTTAAACGTTCTGCACTACATAGCCGAGATAAGCCAGTTCCACAGGATACAGGGCTCGAAGGAACTCCCTGAGGCCGTTCGCTTCATCCGCGAAGAGCTGAGGATATGGGGGATCAGCGCGGAGCTTTACGAGGAATTCTACGACGGAAAGAGCTGGTTCCTGACACTGAAGTCCCCCATAGCCTGGGACTTAGTGCACGGAAGGGTGGAGATTCTGGGGAAAACCCTGACGACATCCATGAGCCCCCTCGTAGTCATGGCGCACTCGCCTGGAGGAAAGGCCGAGGGCGAGGTCGTCCACATAGCCCGCGAGGAAGACTGGAAGAGCGTGGAGGGAAAGATAGTTCTGGTTGGTGGGGACTGGCGCGACTCGTACAGGAAGGCCAACGAGGCGGGGGCGATTGGCTTCATTGCATACCGTGAGGGAACAGGGGATGCGATTCCCTACATCGGGCTTTTCCTCTCCAAGGACGACCTGGAATGGGCGAGAATTCCCGCCGTTGCCGTTCCTGAAAGTCTGGCAAAGGAGGTCGTGGGGAAGCTGAACTCCGGGGAGAAAGTCGAGGCGAGGATTGAAGTTGAGACCCAGATAAACGAGCGCCAGGTTCTGCCGATTCTCTATGCTGAGGTAGGGAAGGAACCCTTCATCCTCTTCACTGCCCATATATGCCATCCAAAGCCCGGTGCCAACGACAACGCCAGCGGCAGTGCGATGCTTATGGAACTCGCAAGGGTTCTGGGGAGGCTCTACGACGAATCCTTCCGGTTTGGGTTTGCCTTCCTGTGGGTTCCTGAGTACTACGGAACCCAGGCCTTTGTGGAGAACTACGCGGGGCTGGACAGGTACTACGCCGTTATAAACCTTGACATGGTTGCCGGGAGCGAGGACAGAGCGGGTTCAACGATAATGCTTGTGAGAACGCCTCTGTCAAGGTTCTCGGTGGTTTCTGGCGTCCTTGAGTACTTCCTCGAACTTTCCAACTCCTCAGGAAAGAGTTTCTCTGGAAGCCCGATGCCACGCTTAAAGCTCAAGAGCTACCCCTACGAGATGGGAAGTGACCACGACGTCTTTAACTTCTTCGGCGTTCCCGCCGTGATGCCGATAACCTGGCCAGACCGCTTCTATCACTCCAGCGAGGACACCGTTGAGAAAGTCAGCAAAGCCAGTATTGAGGTTATCGGGAAGGCAGTCCTGGCTACTGCACTTGCCCTTGCCAAGGCCCGGAGCGATGAACTCCAGCGCTTTGCGCGCGGATACGCCATGAAGTACCTCGGCGAACTTTCCCGTGAGAGGGACACAGAACACGCGGAAAAGCTGGTCATGATGGGCCTGGCCAGGGACTCGCACTTCCTGGGCATCGAGAGCGGCCATCCCTTTGAGAAGAGGCCCTGGATGCGCTGGGTCAGGAAGGGAAGGGTCTCCGGTGAGCTCATCAAGAGCATCGATGAAAAGGCCTACGAGGAGTTCAAAGGGCTGACAAGGGACAGGAAGACACTCGTACACCTCCACGAGCTTCTAATGCTTGGCGAGCTTCTTCCAAAGGACGACGCCATACGCGCGCTGGAGGAGGAGTTCGGAGAAGTTGAAGAGGAGAAGCTGGAAAAGCTCTTGGCCCTGCTGGAGAAGACGGGGATTATAGAGGCTCTTTAGTTCCTCTGTTTAGAGGTGTTTTTCAGCTCCTTTTCGATTTCGTTTATCCTCTTTATCAGGTTCTCCTTCAGGTGCTCCAGGACCTCACTTGGCGAAACCGCTGTGTATACGTAGCCCAGCCAGCCCTGTTCGATGAGTTTCCTCCTAAGTATTCCTTTCCGGTACAGGCTCAGAACGTGCTCCCTCACCGAGCGCTCGCTTATGCCGAGCTCTTTCTGTATCTCTGTTATCCTCATGGGTTCGCTCTTTTCGAGGAGGAGGCGGTATATCCTCAGCTCGGTCTTCTTGACCCCAAGTGAACGCAGCAGTGCCTCAAGCCTCTCGTAGACGTCGCTCATCTCTGGCTCACCTGATATACTTTTATCCCACCTATGAAGTATTCCCTTCATACCTTAATAAACTTTCCCCGCGAGCGGGACAAAAGGGCAGTCTATTGTTCCTGGAGTGGAACATGCCCCAAGTAAACGCCCTCAGGTAGGAACGCCTCGCCCTCCCTCGAATCCTTCAGGAAGGGCACCATCTTTATCCCCTGCCGTACATCGAAGCCCTCGATGAAGGGGTTAATCGTCGGCAGGATGAGAAACCTTCCCACGCGGAAGAAAATCTTTGTCTTTCTCGCTGTTCCTCCACTTTTGAAGGTGTAGGCCGGGTGTATGTGGCCCAGATAGGCCTCTGAGAACTCCGCCCTAGGAAGGTTTGTGTGCCCGTGCAGGAACAGAATCCCATCGATAAGCGCATGCTCAACGACCTCAACGTGTTGGAACTTTCCCGCCACCTCTTCTATCCTGCCGTCGTGGTTTCCCTTGGTTATTATCGTTGGTATTCCCCTCAGGTCGGAGAAGAATCCCATTAGGAGGCGCTTCACCGTGAAACTCAATCCTATCGGTTCCTTGACGTCACCGAGGATGACTAGGAGATCTGGGTCTTTCTCCGCTATGAACCCTGCGAGCTTTTCTTCAAACCTGGTTCTTATTCTAAGTCCCCTGGACAGCTCAAAGCCTATGTGTGGATCCGCTATCAGGAGAGTTTTCCCTCTGGAGGTTTCAATCTCCATCGAGAGCCTCTCAAAGGATTCAAAAGAGTACATGGAACCACCGGACAAAACGGTGGAGAAAAGGAGGAGCATCAGATGAGTCCGCGCTCCTTCCTGCGCTGCCTCTTGAGCCTCCTGATCCTCTTCTTGATCCACTTCCACCTCATCCTTCCCTTCTTCTTCCACTTCCTTGGGCGCCTCTTCATGATCATCACCCCTGAGCTTTCTCTCCAGCCTTAGCTCCAGCGGTTCCTTTTTAAGCTTTTCCATGGGAGAGGGTCGGCTACCTCCGAACCGCTGAAAAGCTGCCGTATCGTCCCAACCGTCCCGAAAGGCCCTGCGGGAGCAGGTTCCAAGTCCTCCAATTTTCCCCTTTTTTAAAATCTGTTCTGGCTTAGTTCTGTAGTTGTGAACTGTTTTTTGGTTTATGCGTTGGTGTGAGTATCGCAATGGACAATTGGAGACGATATCATTTTTGTTTGTATATGTTGTCCCTTCCAATGTTTGGAAGAACTTTCCGCTAACCTTATCTATTCCCGGGGCGATGTTAAGCCGGTGGTAGCATGAAGGTGGCTTACGTCCAGATGGAACCGGCCCTCCTTGAGCCGGAGGTGAACTATTCCAGGGCCGAGGAGCTTATCCGCGAGGCGGCTGACAGGGGTGCCCAGCTCATCGTTCTGCCGGAGCTCTTTGATACAGGATACAACTTTGAGAGCCGGGAGGAGGTTGAAGAGGTTGCCGGCCAGATCCCCGATGGCCCGACGACTCAGTTCCTGATGGAGCTTTCACGGGAACTGGGTGTTTTCATAGTCGCCGGAACCGCTGAAAAGGACGAAAAGGGCAGGCTCTACAACTCGGCCGTGATGACCGGCCCGATAGGAAGCGGCTACATAGGCAAATACCGCAAAGTACATCTCTTCTACCGTGAAAAGCTCTTCTTTGAGCCCGGGAACCTTGGCTTCCACGTCTTCAACATAGGCATAGCCAAGGTCGGCGTGATGGTATGCTTTGACTGGTTCTTCCCCGAATCAACGAGAACCCTGGCGTTGAAGGGTGCCGACATCATAGCCCACCCCAGCAACCTTGTGATGCCGTACGCACCGAGAGCGATGCCTATCAGAGCTCTGGAGAACAGGGTTTACACGGTAACAGCCAACAGGGTGGGCGAGGAGAGGGGACTTAGGTTCATAGGCAAGAGCACCATAGCCTCGCCGAAGGCCGAAATTCTGGCAATGGGAAGCGAGGACAAAGAGGAGGTCGCCGTCGTTGAGGTTAACCTTGACCTTGCACGGGACAAGAGGCTCAACGACATCAACGACGTATTCAGCGATAGACGGCCGGAGTTCTACGTACTGTGATGTTCATTTACTTTGAAATTTCCTCATTTCTCTTCCGGGGGTTATGGAGTGCGGACAATTCAGTTGCAGTATTACCAAAATCTGGTCGAGTGAATGAAACAACATACAACCTTTGCATTCTTCCCTTGCAGAATCTCCATAAAAATCCCAGCTCTGGGCTTCTTTCCCTTTTTAGGGTGAGGATTCGAAAGAGTTTTAAGAACTAAGGCAGAACATGGTACCTGATGACGAGAGGGAGAAGATACTTCCTTCTGCTGGTGCCCGTTGCGGTGGCCGTGGTGGTTACCCTAGTCGTCAATGCGGAGATGTTTCCGGGTGATTACTCCTATCAGAGGATTGATTTTGGGCCAAACGACGTTCAGGCTGAAATCCTACCCGCAAATTCTCACATATACGGCTACATACTCGCGGAGAGGCCATTCTCCGCCTATGTGGTCTCGTCAGAGTCAGGATACTTCGAAGGAAGCGGCAATAATAACGTCCTCATGAAATGGGAGAACGTCACAAACGTCACCATAGACCTCAACGTTTCTGACGGGAGCTACTATCTGGTGATTGAAAACGGCAACGAGAGCCAGGAAATAGAGATGAGGTTCAAAGCGGAGCGTTGAAGTCCTTCAGCACGAGCTTTGCTACATCCTTTCTCGGCTTTATGAAGTAAAGCACACCCCAGACGTTCTCAGTTCCATGCCCTTTCCCGGGTATGAGCCTGGCTTCCCTGAAAAAAATCCTGCCAATCGCGAGCTGGGTTGAGATGTCCCAGTAGTGGAAATCCACGCCACTTATCCTCCTGAACCCCGGAAGGAGGTAGTAACCCCTTATGAAAGTCCCTCTGACGAAGTCGTAGCCCTCATGAATTGATGCTATCGTGTAACCATCCCTCTTCCCCTCGACCAGGAACTTCCGGTAGCCGGCGCGGTACATTATCCAGTAAACCCTGTCCGTGTCCTCCACAAGGAATACACCGTCGTCGCTGAGCGATAGGGCAACTCCCGCGAAGAGCCTGACGGCATCGAAAGGGTCAAAGTGCGGCATTGTGAATCCCCACAGTAGCGCGATGTCGTGCTCGCCTACCAGTTTGTTGACTTCTCTGGCATCTCCGGGGACTATCCTCAGTTCGGGGCGTATTCCTGCCAGCTTGAGCCATTCCCTTGCCAGCTCAAGGTCGTCTTTTCTTGCATCGAGAACCGTCAGCAGTCTGGCCCCCGTTACCTTCGCGAGGGCGACCCCCGCTATGCCCGTCCCTGCGCAGATGTCAAGAACCCTGCCGCTTGAAGGCAGTTCGTCGGAGATTTCCCTGAAGAACCTCTCTATCTTCTCGAACCTCTCCCTTGCCTTTTCATCCCCTGGATTCATCCGCCAGTTTATGTAGCGATAGAGCTCCTCAAGGGACATCCCATCACCATCGGAAGGAATGTATGAAATTATTTAAATTCATCGAAAGGCTTAAATATTTTGTCAACTTACATAGGTTGACAAGTGGGAGCATGAGAGCGGGAACACCGAGGGCATACACGTTCCTCATGTTCATCGACCTGCTCATATTCACCGCCAGCGTTCTGTTGAGAGAGCCCATTCTGGTGGCGGCGTTTTTCGTCCTCCTCTCGGCTGGAATTCTCGCCTTCTACGGTCGTGAGGTCAGGGTAGAGAGTGGCAGGGTAATCCTGGAATGGGGAGTGCTCCTCAAGCACCGCAGGGAGATAACCTCGGCCGAGATTCTGGATATCATAGACGCCCCCTCCAGCAGATACTTCGTGCTCGCAAAGTACCGTCCGGAGGCGTTGCTGCTTCCAGCCGGCATGGTGGTGATGGGCCTGCTGATACTCCTCTTTTCGGAAAACGGTTGGGTTGGACTCGGCTGGATACTCCTTGGGGCCATTGAACTTGCCAACCATGTCCTCTCGGCTGAAAGAAGAAAGACGGGGGCCGTGGGTGTTCTTCTCATGACGGGAGCCCTGATGTTCGTTGGCTACTTTGTAGCACCGTGGAAAACTGTCCTCCCTGTCCTCGCCGGCTTTTTAATGGCGGGCGTTTTGATGGCGGCAAGCCTCTGGAGCAGCGGACCGCTGATTGGAAACACCCTGATAATAGTTACCGAAAGGGGAGTGTACTCGGTAAGCTACACGTCCAGATCAGAACTGAAGCAGCTGATCTCGGCCCTGGAGGGAGGGGAATGAAGGTAGAGGGTGCGGTTCCCTGTAACATCTCCGGCGTTCAACTCCTACTGGCCGCAGCGGGCAGTGTGATTATCGTTTCGGTTCCCCTCTTCCGGAACCATACTTGGATCTCCCTGCTGGGCTGGTTCCTCCTGGCGGCCTCTTGGGGAAAATCGGTTGAGACCGAAGGGGAAAAACTGAAACTGAGTTATTTCTTCGGGAAATTGAGCTGTGAGATTCGAATCGAGGACATCGAGGAGCTGAAGGTTTTCAATCGGCTGGAAGGGGCGGTTATTGCGAAGGAGTTTCCGGTGATGCTGGCATTTGTGGTTTTTGTGATGGTCTTTGCACTGGGAGAAATTCTCCTTTACCCCCTGGCGCAGGAGTATGGCTTTAACGGCTGGTTCGTCCTTATGAGCACCGGGTTTGTGTATCTGGCCCTTCTCCTGCTCCCCTTTAGCAAGGAACACTGGGCATTTCCCCTGGTTCTTTTCCCTCCCGCACTTGCTTTCATGCTGAACCTGCTGAGGCCAGGCTCCGTTGATGCGTTTTCAATTTTCACGGCGGCACTCCTATCTTTCCTTCTGCTCGTTGGGTACTACAGAAAGGACTACGTCCTGATAAAAACCTCAAAGAGGAGCTATTTGCTGGCCGTTGAAAACAGGAAAATGCTTTTCGATGTCCTGGAGGGGTTGATCCTCCCCGGAGATGTCGGGAAAACAGGATTTGGGGGTGTACCCGCTGCGGATGATTAAGGCAGCTCCGCTCCCGGTTGGGGGCATTCCACTCCTCCTCTTCGCCTCCGGACTTATCGGGATAATGGGGGTGTGGTATCTATCGAAGCTGGCCGGAATTCCGGTGGAGTGGATTTTTGTTATCATCTGGGTTTTTTCCAACGGCGTTGGCGTTGGTCTCGACGGGAATGAACTCATCTTATTCTACGGCTTTTGGGCTATAAAGCAGAGAATACCTCTCGATTCCGTTGAGGAACTGTCGATTCTTTCAAGGCTGGACAGAGGGAGTATAACGGGGCATTTCAAAGCTTACGCTTTCACCTGGCTCGTGGTGGTTTTGTGGGCATCCGTGGATCTCTTTGTTTTGGATTGGGGCGGGAATCCCCTAAGGCCCTACATGGACGTCTTTGTAATGGCCACGTTTACCCTTTTCTTCCTTTCACTAACCCTTCCGAAGACCGAAAAAGGCATCCTTCGCGTGGTTGCATTTGGCTGTGCCGCGTTTCTGGTGGTCTTCCCCCTCTTTAAGTGGGGCTCTAAAACCTTGGTTCCAGGGATGTTTTTTGTTCTGTTGATAGCTTTCATGGTTAAGGTATTCAAAAAGGATGACCTCATCCTGATAGTCGCGGACGGAAAGTCTTATCTTCTCTCCTCTAATGATGGGGAGAAGTCCTCAGAGCGGTCAGGGAGGCCATGGAAAATGCTTAGACTTCCTGAGGGCATGGAGAGAGTATGGCTGATGAAGGCAAGGGGAATGAGGGAGGTCGAGATAGCCGATGCCCTTGGAATCTCCCGGCAGGCTGTAAACAAGGCCCTAAAGGACGCTAGGGTAAAGCTGTTTGAGGCCTTCTTCGGCCTCGCCGAGGTCTTCTCATGGGAGGTGGTGAGGGTCAACGCCGAGAAGGGCTTCATGGTCGCGAGGGGGAAGTGTCTCGATAGAAACGTCCGCATCTACGCTTTCTACTTCCCTGGAAAGGGAATAAAGGCCTTCTTCGGTGGGGAGTTTCCGGGTTACGTGCTTGAGCACGCGGTCGAGATGGGAATAACCCGAAAACCCGATAGCGATGAGCTGATAAAAGCCCTTGAGAGCTAGTAGTAGCCCTCCTCATAGGCGCTGAGGAGAGAGGTAAAGGCCGCGTAGAATATCGCGCCGAGCGAAATCAGGAGGAGCAGGACGGCCCCATAACTCCCCCTCTGACTATTTTTCCTCCATCCTCTCCAGGGTCTCCATTATCGCCCCTATCTCGGCCTTCAGCTCGCCCAGGACTTCCCTGCCCAGCTTCGTCAGGGAGTAGTACTTCCTCGGCCTCCCGCCGACCTCCGCCCAGGTGTCCTGGACGAGGCCGGTCTTCCTCAGGCTCTTGAGGATGTCGTAGAGCGCCCCCTCGCTCGGCACTATCCTGCCGTCGCTCAGCTCTTCGAGCCTCTTTCTTATCGCATAGCCGTGAAGCTCATCCTCTCTCTCCAGGAGAAGGAGAACTAAGTAGGAGTAGAGCCCTGAGCGAAGGTCCTTCCTCAGCTTCTTTAGGGCTTTCTCCTTTCTGTCCATCAGCACGTCGCTCACCACAGGGCTTCCTCTTCCTTCGGGAGTTCGAGTTTTGCCTTTGGAATCGTGTAGTACAGCAGACCCAGTGCGGCAATGGCGGTTATAAACTCTACCGCGTACATGGCCGGCGCGCTCTTCGTGAGCTGGTAGTAGGCCGCCAGCGAGTCTATGACCGCGTGGATTCCCACCATCGCCAGTAGGCCGCTCCTTCCGAACCCCTCCCTGTAAGCGTACGCGAGGTATATCCCGGTTCCCACGTGGAAGAGGACGACGAAGTAGCGCTCTACCATTGATATAAGCGCCGTGCTCAGCGGGACGTCGAGCGGTTTTCCCGTTGCGAGCGCTCCTGCGAGGGCCGCTCCTGCTATAACGAAGACCTCCGTTATTCCGAAGCCCAGGCCGAGGAACAGCCCCGTGTTCAGGCTCTTTCCCTTCACCAGGAGGTACTTTGCGCCCTCCTGAAATATTCCCGCGGTGAGGCCGAACCATACCGAAACACCTACGGTGAACGCGGTTCCCCTCGCTATAACGTCGGCGTTGGACTTTATTCCCATTCCAAGGAGGGGAAGCTGCTGGACGGGGTTCTGAATGATTATCGCAATGAAGAACGCGGCCAAACCGAGGACGAACTCCCCCCACCTCTGCTTATCGAAGCCAAGGAAATAAATCGTCGCCCATGCCAGCAGCCCGCCGAGTATTGGAAATGGAAGGAGGTACATGGTCACTCCTCCTCGATCCTCTCAACGACCACCGCCGTGCCGTAGGCGTATATCTCGGCCATGCCGGAAGCAACGGCCGAGGTCATGAAGCGAACCCCTATTACCGCGTTGGCCCCCATATCCTCGGCGTGGAGCTTCATCCTCCTCAGGGCCTCTTCCCTGGCCTCGGCGAGCATCTGGGTGTACTCCTGAACTTCGCCGCCCTTCAGGTTCTTGAAGAACGCCATTATGTCCCTCCCGACGTGGGTGGCCCGGACTATACCGCCCCTCGCGAGCCCCTTGACCTCGACCACCCGGTAGCCAGGTATCTCCTCGGTGGTCGTTATGATAAAATCGTCCATACCACTCACCCCGATGCATCGAACTTCGAGGTATTGTTGGTATTTAGGATATTTAAGGTTTTCCCTTCACAAAAAAGTGGGGAGGGTCAGACCGAGTGGTAGTAGACCACGTAGGTGTCGCCGTCGTCGTAAATCTCCTGCGGGGCCACACCGTTGAGGTATGTCCATGTCCAGCCGGGGTTAGCGTCTATGTCCGGACCGCCGGCGGCTATGTAGGCTGCCCAGACGAGCTCGGAGCAGTAGTAGCTGTCCCCGTAAACCTGCTTTGTCCACCAGCCCCAGTCGTAGGGCTTGCCCAGCTGGTAGTAGGCAAAGTAAACCGCGTTCTGTCTCACGTAGTCACTGGTGGCGACGCGAAGAACGGCAACCGTGTCGTACCTGCTAAGGAAGTCCGACAGAAGAACCATCCTTATTCCAGACTCCCAGGCCTCAATGACAACCCAATCGCTGTAATAGGTGTCATAGTAGGCTATGATTCCAGTGTGCGTCCAGTAGCCGGGTATGAAGAAGTCGCTCTTTTCGCCGTGTCCGATTACGATATCGCCGGGTATGACGTTTGTTGGATACGGGTGCCAGTAGTCTCCCCCTCCCTTGCTGAAGGCTGAGACCGGGCTGGCCATTGCCAGGAGAACCAGAATCCCAAGGACCACACCGACTTCCCTTCTCATGCCACCACCTCCGAACGGCAGACGTAATATGTGCATTGATGGTTGATAAAGTTTACTGAAAGCCACTGATGTCTATCTCCGTCACTCCCATGTCGTGTTCCCAGCTTTCATAAAGAAGAGAACCGTGGCAGTGCTCAAAGTCAGGGAGAATTGTGCGGATAGCAGCAGTCCAATCACGAGACCCGGCAGACCCATGTTCGTTACGACGAGCGTTAGGGGGAGTGAAATCAGCGCCCCTATGGCCAGGTACTTGAGGGCGTAGTCCAGGTATTCTCCACCCCTTTTTGCCAGATGAATGCTCTCCGCCAATGCATCGCGGAATTCGAGTCTCTGAACCGAGATTAGAAAGGGTACTCCGTAGATTGCGTAGAGGAATATTAGGAAGGCCGGAAAGGCGAGGAGAAACATGAACGGCATGGCCATGAGGGGGACGATAAGGATAACCATGACGGCGTAGAGCATCAGGTTGAACTGGAGAAACTCAAAAAAAGTCCCTCCCCGCGTTGTCGAGGAAGCTTCCCCCGGTCATTTTCACCGCGTCTCTTATGCTCCCAACGTAGCCGGCCTCCAAGTAACTCCCGAGGAGGATGAAGAGGGCCATTACAAAGAGAGTTTGGGGTGAGAAGCTTGAGCCGGCCGCATTCGCAGGCAGCGAGACGAAGCTCCAGAGGGTTGGCGTGGGCTCGGGAAGCGGGAACCGGATTCCAACGTGAGGGCCTTCCAGGTTCAGAACCTCCATCACCTTGCTGTAATCCATCAGACTCAGGATAACCGGCACCGGCAGGAGCCATTTTGTTTCCTCAAACTTACCCCACGCCTCGTTCATGAGCTCGGTGAACTCTACCACGTTGTTCACCGTTTTATGCAACGATTTTTGGTTTTTAACTCTTTCTAATGGTATCAGCGCCGATGGACATTTAAACGCTTCCCGGCTACACAGTGTGGTGGTTCCATGCACGAGATTCCAACCGGCGAGATACTGAAAGCCCTGCGAGACCTCAGCGCTGAGCGAGTACTCATCCAGACCCCCGAGGGGCTGAAGAGGGAGGCCCAGTATCTGGCGGATTTCCTTGAAGAGAAAGGAATCGAGGCAATAATAAGCGGGGATATCAACTACGGCGCCTGCGATCCGGCCGACAGGGAGGCGAAGTTGCTCGGATGCGACGCTCTAATCCATCTTGGCCACAGCTACATGCGCCTCCACCTGGAGGTTCCCACGATATTCGTTCCAGCCTTCGCGAGCGTTGATGTGGTTCCTGCGCTTGAGAAAAACCTCGGCGAGATCAGAAAGCTTGGGACGAGAATAGCGCTCGTGACGACGGCCCAGCACGTCCATCAACTTGACTTGGCCAGGGATTTCCTGGAAAGGCATGGCTTTGAGGTTATCACCGGAAAGGGCGACTCCCGCGTCAGCTGGCCGGGACAGGTTCTCGGGTGCAACTTCACCGCGGCGAAAGTTGATGCGGAAGGGGTTCTCTTCATCGGCGCCGGCTACTTTCACCCGCTCGGCGTTGCCCTGGCCACGAAAAAGCCGACTCTGGCTGTAAACCCCTATAGCGGCGATGCGGTATGGATGGACCAGGAGGCTGAACGGCTAATAAGGAAGAGGTGGGCGCAGATAGCGAAGGCCATGGACGCTCGGAAATTCGGTGTGATAACCAGCACCAAGAAGGGCCAGCTTCGCCTGGCCGAGGCAAAAAGAGTAGTCAGACTTCTCCGCGAGCATGGAAGGTACGCGAGGCTCATAGCGATGAACCACATCGGCTACCCGGCCCTCGAAGGCTTTGACTTCGACGCCTACGTTGTCGTGGCCTGCCCACGCGTTCCGATAGATGACTATGAGAACTGGCGGAAGCCCGTGCTGACCCCCAGGGAGGTTGAGATACTCCTTGGCCTGCGGGAGGAATACGAATTCGACGAGATACTCGGAGTGGAGCGCGAGAAGGACGAGCCCCTCGGCATAGCCGTCCACGGGGTGAGAGATTGAAGAAAAAACACCTTGCCATGGCCCTCTCCCGTCTTGAAGGCTTCAGAAACCCCAAGCCAGAACTTGAGCAGTACCGAACCCCCGGGGATGTCGCGGCCGAGCTGCTCTGGCTGGCCCATTCCATGGGCGACATCGCCGGTAGAGTTGTTGCTGATCTCGGAGCCGGAACCGGCGTCCTGACGGTGGGGGCCTGCCTACTGGGCGCCGAGCGTGTTCACGCGGTTGAGGTTGACGGCGAGGCGGTTGATATTCTCCGCGCAAACGTGGAACGTCTCGCCCTTACTGACTGTGTTGAAATCCATCGCACCCATGTCACCGATTTTTCGGTGAGGGTTGATACTGTGGTGATGAACCCGCCCTTTGGGAGCCAGAATCGCCACGCGGACAGGCCCTTCCTGCTGAAGGCCTTCGAGGTGAGCGACGTTGTTTACTCCATACACCTGGCCAAGCCGGAGGTGAGACGCTTCATCGAATCCTTTGTGAAGGACTCCGGTTTTTCGATAACTCACAGAGTAACACTTCCCTTCGAGATTCCGGCCCAGTTCTTTTTCCATCGGAAGAGACTTGAGAGAATCTCGGTTGACGTGTACAGGTTCCAGCGGATGTGAAGCGAAAACAATATATTGGATGAAGTTCAATATCTCGTGGGTATAATGAGGGGTGAAACCCATGGATCAAATTAGGGAGCTGGTGATGTCCTGGCGGGCGATGGATATAATTGACATTGCCAACGGGGACGAGTACGTTGTAACGTCTCTCCTCAACCTCCTAGAGGATGAGGATACTGCAACGCGCCTAAGGGCGTTGACGGCACTTGCAGAGCTCCTTAAAGAGCAGAATGGTCGGATAAAGTCTACCGTACTTAGAAACGGCTTTAACAGACTGATGGTTCTCCTTAGAGACGAGGACAGCAGAATAGTTTCAAGGACGATAGAGGTTCTCCTTCGGCTGTTCGATGGGATTCAGATTGATGAATTCCGCCTCCTGGCGCTCATAGATGCGGTCGTTCCCATTATGGAGAGGGACGATACCTTCCTGCATCTCCTCGTTCTGGACCTCTTTGGTGAGCTTCAAATGCCTCCCCTGAGCTGGAAGAGCAGGGAGAGGATAAACGAACTGTTGTCCTCCGATAATCTCTACATACGGGCCCTCGGAATGCGCCTCTTTTTGAATTCGGGAAGTCTGGATGGAAAGGGTCGTGAGGTTCTGGAGTGCATCTCGCATCTCATGAGGAGTGATAACGTGCTTCTGGTTGAGACAGGCCTTGATTTTCTTGAGGAGGTGCTCGCATTTCACATGTCTCCTGACATGATGAAGTCGCTGGTGGGTTTTCTGCCGATTCTCAAGGACATAGAAAATAGGGCCGAGAACGTTCTTATCCGTTCCAGGGCCTCCAACGTAAGGACTGAGGTTGAGAAGGCTTTGTTCTCCCACTACGGTTCCAAAAAGGACGAGGCGCTTGAAGTTATGAGGGAGCTCCTCTTGAAGGGACGCGTTGAGGACGCTCTAAACCTTGCCCTGATAATTGGAGGCACAGCCCTGCTGATAAAGCTCTGGGAGGAGGATCCAGAGGGGGCAGACCCGAGACTCGCGGATCTGCTCGGATTCCCAAAGACGCAATGACCTTTACTGGACTTTCAAGCGAAAGTGATATATGTCAAGTTGGCTATATTACTCATTGTGCCGCTTGAAAGGACTATCCCCTCTAAGGATGAACTGCGCGAAATGGTCCTCTCATGGCAGATAAACGAGGCAGTTGAGCTGGCCCTCCGGGACAGTGACGTTCTTCTGATGCTCCTGGATATGGTTGGACACGGGGATGAAGATACCAAGGTTAGGGCACTTCTTGCACTTGGAGAGGTCCTGAAGAAGGGAGACGACAGGACAAAGCTTCTGGTCATGAACAACGGTTTTGGAACAATAGTCTCGGCTCTGGAGTCCGGGAGCCCACGCCTAGTCACGAAGGCTCTCAGAGTTCTCTCCGTGCTGGTTGATGGATTCCCTTTGAGAAAGGACGAGTTCCTGTATCTTGTGGATGTATTGGTCAGTCTCATCAGTGATCCAAAGATGGAGTTTGCGTCGATTGAGATGGCCAACCTCGTTACCAAGCTCACGACCTCGCATCCGTCTCCAGCGATTCGATCCAAGATCTCCTGGCTGGTCTCTCACGAGAACCCGCGCCTGAAGGGTATGGGACTCAGGCTTCTGCTCAACGTCTTTGTTTTTACCGGGGATTCCAAGAGCGTCCTAACTCTTCTTGAAGAGGCCTCGGACCTGCTCCTCGGTGATGGAGACGACCTCCTTCGAGACTTTGTCCTTGATGTGCTTCTGGAGGCACTTCACGCTGAGCTTCCTGGGGAGTCAATAAAGAGCCTGCCCCGGCTTCTCTCCCGGGTTAAAAAGCTCGCGGTCCAGAGTGACGATTTTCTGATACGTTCAAAGGCAAAAAAACTCCAGGGCAGAATCGAGGAGATTCTGGCGTCGTACTACCGCTCCAGGCCAGATGAGGCCAAGAACGTCCTCCATCGGCTCGTGTTGGAGGGCGAGTATGAGATGGCGATGGATCTGGCTATCTCACTCGGGGACGAGTTCCTTCTGAGGTGGCTGTCCAAAACTTTGAAGCATGAGGGAATTGAGGACTTTACCCCCCGGATTCAGGTTGTCGGTGGTTCCTCAGAGGGGTCACCTGCCGTTCTTGAGTTTTCTCCTCCGGCTCCCAGTTCGGAATTCATTGAGGAGGAACCTCCCTCGGGTGAGGTTGGGGAAGTATCTGAGCTGCCCCCCATGGAAAAGCTCGTTGATGACGGTGATATTGCTGCGATTGCTGATGTCCTCCGTGCAAGACCTGAGGGTGTCTCGGAGCTGGAGAGCTTCCTGCGTTCTCGCGATGCAGAGAGGAGATCGAATACCCTGTGGGCACTTTCCAAGCTGGTCTCCAGACTGAATAACGGAGAGCTTGAAATTCTGAATCCTCTGATTCCGGTGCTCTTTGAGGTCATAGAGTCCGGTAATCCTTGGGAGAGAAACAAAGCGGCAAAAATTCTGGCTTTTCTCGCCTCCCGTGGCGGTAGGAGAGACGTTCTTGAGAGCTTCCTTTCCTTCCTTGAGGAGCGGCCACTTTCAGCTCTGGAATTCTTCGGCTATTACTTTATTTACGCCTGGGATGAAGAGGCCGTCTCGCAGGTTCTGAAATTCTTGAAGGATGCCTTGACGAATCCCCAGCTTCAGTTCCCGGCACTCATGGTGCTCGATGCCATCACAATGTGGGGAATTCGCCCCGAGATAGACAGGTCGATTTTTGAGCCGATCCTCCAGGGACTACTTAAGTCTGACGATGAAGAGGTTCGGAAGATCGCGGCAAGGATAATGGAAAGGTTCAAAACTGCCTGAGGTTAGTTTCTGATATCCGTATGGAAGGAGGGCCCGAGTTGGGAAAGCTTAAACTTAGCGACAGGCAGCTTTACGCGCTCATAGAGGCCGTGAAGCTTGGGGAGGAGGTAAAGCCAAGCCAGCAGGCAAAGAGAAAGGCCTTTGCTAAATACAAAATTGAAGGGTGGGAAAATTCAAAGCTCACAGGGATATTCTACTCCGTCCAGCGGAGGCTCGGTTTAATAGACGAGATAATCGAGGAGCTCGTGGGCGTTTCTCCCCTCATTCTCGACCCCTGGCTGAGGGCCACGCTGAGGGTGGCCGTTGAGATAGCCGTCTTCCGCGACCCCAACCAGAAAACCCTCCAGCACCTGAAGGGCCTTGCCCAGTTCCTTTCAAGGCGGACGCACCCCTACGTCGGCTATTACTACTACGACCTCCTGCCCAAGGTCATAGACTACGTCCCGAAGCTCGACTCGGAGGAGAAGAGGCTGAAGTGGGACTACCTCTTTCCGGAGTGGTTCATAGGGAAGATGAAAAGCCTTCTCGGTGACGAGGCAGAGGAGCTGCTCAAAGCCCTCAATGAGACCCTGTCCGTAAGCCTTCGCGTGAACCTTCTGAAGGCGAGCGTTGAGGAGGTCGAGGACTACCTCCGGGAAAGGAACGTCCGCTTCGAGAGGAGCGGGAGGATTGAGACCGTTCTCAGAATCCTCGATCCCTTCAACCCCGAATGGCTCTTTAACAAGGGCTGGGCGATAGCACAGGAGGAGGCTGCCGCGGTTGCCTCTCTGGTTCTTGCTCCGCGGCCGGGTGAAACCGTTGTTGACCTCGCAGCCGCTCCGGGTGGAAAGACCGCACACATGGCGGAGCTGATGAACAACGAGGGCAGAATCTACGCCTTCGATGTGGACGGCGCAAGGATAAAGCGCATGAGGGAAGTCCTCAGGAGGGCCGGCGTTGAGATAGCGGAGACTATAAGGGCGGACGGCAGGAAGGCGCCGGAGCTTCTGGGAGAGGGAATAGCGGACAGGGTGATGCTCGATGCTCCGTGCACGAGCGACGGGACGATAGCGAAGAACCCCGAGCTCAGGTGGCGCCTCCGCGAGAAGAACATCCCAAAGGTTGTGGAGCTCCAGAAGGAACTCATCGAGAGCGCGTGGGAGCTTTTAAAGCCCGGTGGCAGGCTCCTCTACTCCACCTGCTCCATGCTCAAGGAGGAGAACGAGGATGTGGTGGGCTGGTTCCTTGAGCGGCACGGCGATGCCCGGCTCGTCCCGCTGAGGGACCCCTACGACGAGGGCTTTCTGAAGGGGACCATGCGAGCATGGCCGCACAGACACGGGACGATAGGGTTTTTCTATGCTCTAATCGAGAAGGAGTCAAAGTAGGGTTTAGATTGTGATGACTTCAGGCTGAAGGTTTTGATTAATATTTTAAAAAACTTTATTATTTTTAAAGTATTTGTTAATTATGAGTTTACGAAAGTCCTGTTATGGATTTTCGTAAGCTCACGGCAGTGGGGGTAGGGGATATGAAGTGTTGGATCCCGGTTCTCTGCGGGTTTTTGTTGATATTTTCCAGTTTTGATTACGTATCCGGTGGTGCCGCCCAGGAAGTGCCTTTCTGGGAAGACGGGATGGTCATCGGGGACGAGGAGATAATCATCGGCGACAGGGGGGACAACTTCTTCGTCTACGAGGACGAAAATGGGAGACGCTTGTATTCATTCAAGAAGGATTATGAGAAATGGGACGAAATAACAGCGGGGGACATAAATGGCGATGGAAAGGCTGAGATAATACATGGAGACAGAAGTACTGATGATATTTACGTGTTCACAAAGGAGGGTATGATGCTGGCTAAAAGAGATTTGGATTTTGAGGCCGGGGATGACTTGGCGGCTGGTGATGTGGACGGCGATGGAAAAGCTGAGGTCATCTTTGCCGACCGGAGTAGCAACTGGATAAATGCCCTCTCTGAGACACTGCAAACTGAAAAGAGGTTTAGAGTTGACGACTTCAGCAATGAGGACAGCATAACCGTGGGGGATTTTGATGGGGATGGTGTCTGTGAGGTTGTTCATGCAGACTTCAGTGAGAGGATTATAACTGTATATAGCATGGAGGGAGACATCCTTGGCCGTTTTTCAACGGAGGACTACTTCATGCTGACGGCCCGGGATGAGATGGGCGCTGGAGACGTAAACCTTGATGGTGTGGATGAGCTCATAGTGGCAACTCAGGACACGCGCAACAGGGGAAAGAACATAGGAGTTCATGTTTTCTTACTCATTAGGGAGGGGGGAGAATACCGGCCGGTAGAGATCTCGCGTTTCCCCATCTCATTTAAGAAAGGGGACAGGATCGCCGTTGGAGACGTCAACGCCGACGGGATGGAGGAGATAGTATGGGCCTCCCAGCAGGGTCTCATAAAAGTTTACGACATGCAGGGCAATATACTCAACGGCAGAGGGTTTAGTTCTCACTTCCAGTACGGTGCGGGCTTGGCCGTAGGGGACGTGGATGGGAACTCTATAATCGTTGGGCCCCCAAGAAGGGGAACAATGGTCGTCGAGGAAAAGGTCATAGCGGTCATCAACGCTCCGCCCGTTGACTACGACGTTATAAACGAGGATGGTGTATTTTATGCCAAGTACAGAAGCAGGGAAAGTGAGACTGTTACCACCACTGTGAAAGCCACGACCGATTCCAAGATGAGCATCGGACTCAAGCTTACTCTGGGCGAGGAAAAGGTGGCGCGCATGGAGGCCAGCATAAAGTTCCGCATGGAGAAGAAGACTGTTGAGGAAACGGGGGAGTCCTTTTCCACACAGCAAACGCTCACGCTATGGGCCGACATGATGGATGGGGCCGTGGTCGTTACCACGTACTATGATGTGTATGAGTTTCCCATAATATCTCCAAGGGAACTGGCCGTTGTCGATGGAAAACAGCAGTATATCTTGGCAACCGTTCCTAAGGGGCCCCCTTCGATTGCATTCACAGAGTATCACTCGGACCTTCATAAGATTGGTGACATCACAACATACCCCACGACTATCTATGAGCTTAGAAACTACGAAGCCTCCAACATGCTGGCAACGTTCTCGATTATGGTTGGGGAGATCGGCGGTTCCTATGAGAAGGTTATGAAGACACTGAGATGGAAGGAAACCACAAACATGTTCAGCATAGGGGTTAAGGCAAGCCTTAAGGTTGGCGGAATGGTCTCTCCAGGTGTGCGGGTTGATGCAGACCTCGGAGGTGAATATGGGGAGACCGAGATAACTACCCACAAAGTAAGCTTCTCCGAGGAAACAACGGTTCTCGTTGAGTATAAAGGAAGGGTTGAGGATGAGGACAGGAAATATAACGCTACCGGTGTTATCTATCTAGACAGTGAGGACGGGCATCTTGTTCTTGACTTTTACGTGCCTAGTATGGGCAGCTACTACAAAACACGGAAATCAAGTCCACTAATAGTGGCAAAACCGGTAATCAACCCGAACTTCCCGCATCTACCCCCAGTCATTGTTCATCTTAACCTCGTCGATATTCTTGCCAACAACAGTGCTCCCAACTGTGTTCTCGCGGCGACCCCGGATACCGGCAAAGAACCGCTCGACGTTGTATTTGGGATTAATATCGAGGATCCAGAAAACGATAGAACCAGCTGGAGATTGGAGTTCGGTGACGGAAGCTTTGTGGAAGGAAACTCAACGGAAGTCTCCTACAGATACGAGAGTGAGGGGGAATACAAAGCAACGCTGAAAGTTCGTGACGAATGGGGAGCGGAATCAACGTGTACGGCCACCATTCGCGTCCTGAACAATGAACGGCCCCTCGTGTCATTCACATACACCCCCTCCTCCGGGATCAGGGTAGGGGACATGGTTCGGTTTGAAGGGAGAGCAGAGGATCCTGATGGAAATATTGCAAGTTGGCGGTGGGACTTCGGGGACGGGGAAGAGTCCACAGAAACCAACCCCGAACACGTCTACAGTGCTCCGGGAATTTATGTTGTGTCATTGACTGTAAGTGATAGTGAGGGTATGTTGGGAACGTACAGTGCGGAAATAACGGTCTCCCCAGAGAATCTGCCCCCCACAGCAGATTTCACAGTTTTTCCCAAGAATCCTCGGGCCGGGGAGGTGGTGAACTTTGTCGATAAGTCCTATGACCCCGACGGATCCATTATGAGCTGGAGCTGGGACTTTGGAGATGGGAAGACATCCACTGAGAGGGAGCCTGCTCACGTCTTCAGAGAGCCCGGCAACTATACCGTAACCCTTACTGTAAGGGACAGTGGCGGACAAGATGACTCAGCGAGACTGGCCATAGTGGTTGAAGGAATGGTTCCGGAGAAATTGCCAACCGAAAGCCCCACAGAGGATCAACCAACAGGTTCTGAAAAGACCGAGTCATCACAGACTTCCTCAGAGAAACCTTCACCGTCACCCTCCGGAGCAGTTTGCGGGCCGGCCGTGATTGGAGTGCTCGCGGTGCTTCTCGGAACGGTAATAAAGAAAAAGTGATCGGGGTCTTTTTATTCTTTGTCCACTTTTACCTTCAGTTCGTTGGCGAACCAGTTGACCCTCTGCGGGAACGGTATCTCTATTCCCTCCCTGTCGAGGGCCTCCTTTATCCTCTGGAGCAGGTGGTACTTCGAGCGAAGGAGGTTCTCCCCTATCCACAGCGAGCTGGGTGTCCACGCCCATATCTTTATGACCACGGAGCTGTCCTCCAGCCTGTCAACGTAGACCCTTGGGGCAGGTATCGCAAGGACGTAGGGTTCTTCCTCAAGAACGCGTTCGATGACCTTGATAGCCCTTTCCGCGTCGGCGCTGTAGGCTATGCCTATCTCCAGCGTCGTCCTTCTCGCGGGGTACTTCTGGAGGTTGACTATCTCGCTGTTGAAGAGCTTGTCGTTGGGTATCCTTAACAGGGTTCCGTCCCACTGCCTTATCCTCGTGGACATTATCCTGATGTCCTCTACTACTCCCTCCACAACCGTTCCGGACGTGTCCTTGAGCCTGACCGCATCGCCAATCTGGAGGGGCTTGTCGAAGTACATGAAGACGCCGGATACGAAGTTGGAAACGACGGTCTGGGCGGAGAAACCGAGGATTATACCAGTTATGCCTGCGGCAGCCATGAGGGTTCCGAGCTCGCCGCTTATCCCCGCTATGTTGAGGGCGAGGAAGAAGGCGAGGATGATGACCGTGTAGTAGAAGAGCTTCGCCTTAACCTGAACCTCGGGAAGTTTGCTCTGGGGAGTTCTCGTGATCATGTAGTCCTTTGACTTTTTCGCAAGGAGGTAGGCGAAGTAGAAGACGAGTATTGCCGTAAGCATGTTGCTGAGGGGCATTCCCCATATCTCGTACGAGAGGACACCGAGGGCATCGAGGGACTGTATTATCGCGACAAAGATTATGAGATTGGATATCGCCGCCGCGGTGTCCTCGTTGATTATCCAGACGTGGGTGGTTTTCCTTGAGGCCTTTATTATCTGTCTCTTGGCTATCTTCGCTATGAACACTCCCAGGACAAGTATCAGGACGGCCTTTATGATGGCGTTTACTGGAATTTCGAGGGGAACCCCCGGCTCCACTGGAAGGGTGATCGTTGAGTTAATCAAGGAGCTGAACATCCCGTCACCACCTCATGACGAAGTTCGGAAGGGGGAGGGGCTCTTTGGTGGGCTTCAGACCCTCCTTTGGGGGATCTCCAGTGTTGTTGATTTCCGGCACTCCGGTCTTGAATTCCACGATTATCAGGGGGTAGTAGGCCCTCTCCTCGGAGTAGTACATCACTGTGTCCTTAAGGTATATGACCAGATGGTCGAGCTCCCACCATCTTTTCGAGCCGTTGTTTATGTGAACCTTAACCACTCCCGTCTCATTCGGTTCGGAGATGTATAGCCTGGATCTCCAGTACCTCGCTATCGCCCCGACCTCAGGGGTGCCGTAGAGGGCGTACTTTTCCCTGCTCAGGTTGAAGTGGTCTATTGTCACATCACCGAGCCGAACGTCCACTTCCACCGGGGCGCTGAGGAAGAACTCCATTTTTTCACCCGGAGGTACAACCACGCTCTCTCCAAAGTCAATCATGAGAAGCTTGACACCGTAACCGGTGGCGGGAGCCGGGAGTATCTCAAGTTTATTGCCCGCTCCCTTGAACATTACCTCAACATCGTCTCTCCTGTATTTGAACACGTCGCCCTTCTCCTCGACGATGTGTACCTTTTTCTCGCCGATCTTGATGAACTGGGTCTTCAGCTCGTGCTCACCGAACATGGATAAAAATAATGTAAGAAAAGATTTAAAGTTTGCCTGCTAGCTGGTCTCTTCGAGTTTCATGTCGATAAGCTTCGCGTGGACGTAGATGCCAATGCCGCCAGGCATCGCGAGGGAAGCCGTGACCTCCACGGGGAACGGCAGTTCCGGAGCGACTATCGTGCCTCCGTTGGCCTGTATTCCAGAGTTTTGCGCTATTCCGTTCCAGGTTATTGTGTACGTCTCGAACTCCATCCCGGCGATGGTTACTGGCCCTCCCGGTTCGACCGTGTAGCCCTGGCCGCCCGTGAGGGAATTTACCTCAACCACGTCCCCGTATATGCCACCGTAGAAGCCCGTGGGGTAGCTCCATATCATGTTGTACTGCTGGAAGTCCTCGCTTATCATGCCACAGTCCATGTCGCCTTCGATGTTGCCCGAATCGTCTATCGAGTAGTGACAGTTCGGCCCGGTTATCTCGACCTTTACCCACTCGGGCCCATTGACCATGTCGTAGACGGCCGGTATCCAGAGTATCCCCGAAGTGTACTCGTCCAGGGAGTCCGGCTCAACGTAGACCACATAGTTGTAGCTCTCTCCGCCTATGTTGAGGAAGGCATAGAGGGCGTAAACGTCCTCCCCGTTCAGGGTGGTCTCGTAGTAGCCCTTCTTGACCTCCATGCGGACATGGGAACCGCCGGAGACGCGGTAATCGGCTTCAAAGGTCACCTCCTTCACGACGTACTCCTCACCGTTTATGGTTATGGGCTCACTTGCATCCCAGGCGAGCTTCCAGTTGTCCGAGCCCTCACCCGGCGCTTCCGTTGAGGTTTCCGTCTGGGTTTCCGTTGATGTTCCGGTCTCTCCCGGGGAAGTTGGGCTCTCTATCTCAACGTCTATGCCCTCGAACTCCCTCGATAGCCTCAGGTCTTCAATCTTCAGCTTCGAGTAGTAGCTTTCACCGCCCATCTGGCTGAATGTCCCCTCCGTCTCCACAGGTATCGGCAACGCGGGGGCTATCCTCGCCTTTCCCTGCCCCCTGACGTTTCCAAAGGCCCAGCTCCACTCGACATCGCTCACCTTGAAGCTCTTTCCGTCAAAGGTCACCGTTCCGTCAGGCTCAACCTTGTAGCTATATCCCATGCCCATGAACGAGAAGCTGTACTCGTCGGGTTTTGAGAGGTCGTGGTCCTCCAGTCCCGTCCAGACCGCCGAGCTCACCATTGCCATCCAGCCCTGGATCGTTGCGCCCGATATGCCACCCATCACGGTTCCGAAGTCTCCTTCGGTGTATGGAAGCTCCGAATACTCCCCTACCGCCGCTGGGTTGCTCCAGTAGAAATAGTTACCGCCGTAGGAGGCCTCGATAACCGCTGTTGTCCCGGACATCATGGCCCCAAAGTCGGGGAAGGGCGTGAGGAAATAGGTGTCGCTGTCCCTGGTTCTCTCCTTGATGAGTATGAGGTACTCGAGCGGGCCGCTCATGTCGGGGTCGTTCAGGGGGGTTATCTTTCCGTAGTAGGCAAAGAGGGTGTACTCGCCAAGGTCCTTCTTCCCGTTGTCGTCGGAGTAGATGTGGGCCTTCACGTAGCCCCTCTGCTTTATCACCTCGTAGGAGCGCTCCCCCTCGGAGCTCTTGACCGTGAAGGTGTACTTTATGTAGGTGATGTAGTAGCTCTGACCGCCAACTTGGACCGGGTTGTAGGCGTCCCAGGGGTTTGCCCAGGTGGCGTACTCCGTGGTGTCGGTTGACATCCCATCCGTTTCGGTAGTGCGGTGCTCGTCTTGGGTAGATGTGAGAGATGGGGCCTCCCCCTCACTTCCACCCAAACATCCGCTGATGCTTAAAAAAAGCAGGATAAAAACAAAAATAGCAAGGGCACTTTTTGACCTGGGTTCCATAATATCAGCTCCGGTCTTTCTATGTTAAACAAACTATTTAAACATTGGGACGTTTTGGTAGAATTGTAAAATAAAAACAAAATCTCAGGGCAGGTTTTCCTCCAGCTTCAGATCCTCCAGCTTCAGGTAGCTGTAAATCACCGTAGTCCTACCGGTGACTTGATCCTTGTAGGAGTAGTACCCTTCGCTCTCAACCAGGAGTGGCAGGTCCGGTGAGAATTTACCTTCTCCCTGAAGCTTGACACCTTCCACCGTACCTTCATAGCTCCACTCGAAATTGACCAGCTTGAAGGTGAAGCCAGAGTATCTCACTATGCCATCTGGACTAGTGCTCCATTTCCAGGTGTGTCCCATCCCATCGCTCCAGACTCCCGACTGGGGTACCAAGACGTTCATACTGCTCCATTCATGCCAGAACCCGAGGTGTATAAGGGCGACCCACCCCATGTAGAGGTATCCAAGATCTTCGTTCACGGCATCTGGCAGTTCCGTGTCCCCTTCAAAGCATGGGAAGAGACCGTTCTGGAAGGGGGCTGGATTCATAATCCAGAAGCTCTTTCCTTTGTACTCAAACTCCATGCCAACAAAAACATTGTCTCCGGCTCCAGTAGGGGAGGCATACGAAAGCCAAAGCACGTCCCATGGGTAGATAAACGCATTACTTACGTTCGAGAGATACCATACGGTTATGGTGAGCTTGTTTTCGAGACCGGCGGCATTGATGGGTGTTACCACGGTCTTATAGGCGTACACTTCATGCTCCCCAAGGTCCTTTTTGTTTCCCATAAGATCCATGCCGCATACGCTGACGGTGCTTCTTTCGATGCTTTTTTCTACAATGTATTCGTAAGTGGGGGAGTTCTGATCCGGCTGTATCTTGTAGCGGTACTTATAGTAGGTTATCCAGTATGTTTCGTCTCCAATGGTTAAGGGTGCGTACTCCCAGGGGTTTTCCCAGTAGTCTTCCTCGGATGGTGGCTGGGTTTCAGTAGGGGATTCAGTTTCGGTGGTTGATGGGCTCTCAGTCTGAGTTTCTGTTGCTGAGGGAGAACTTGTATCCTCTGATGAAGAAGGACTTGAGGGAGTGCTTGAAGGTGAGGTCCCCTCTGCGGGAGTTTCCGGCTTTGTTGGGGTTTCGCCACCTCCTCCGAGACAGCCGGCCGCGGCGACCATCCCGAGAAGCAACAACACCAGCATAGCCGTTACGGCGCGTTTCATCCACATCCCCCCAAACCCGCAAAAAACAAGGCGGGCCATAAAGACACTATGTTATGTTCTTGTCAGTTGTCATATTAAAAACTTTCTAAGACTTCAAATGAAACTGAAGTAGTTGGGTGCATTAATATGGTCATGGGATCCCATTCAGGGGAATCTCGTGAAATGGTTTTGCCTTCCGTCCCAATAGCAGGCCGGTATAGGCTGCCAGATCAAAGACGTGGGGAACCTTTGAGATTATCCCGATGTCGGCAGTTGCGACGGTTTCAAACCTCTTGAGCTCGAAATCTGGGCTTCTTACGAGTTTCACCTCAACCTCAAGCCATTTGCGACCGAATGCTTCCTCCGTCAGCTTTTTTACTTCCCCGCTCCTTGGAACCGCCGAACCGTAAAAGACCACGGCTTTTTCAATCCCAAGTTCCTGCAGGGCCTGTGCAATATTCCCGAGTAGCCGGCCGGTGCCTTCGTTGAGCCTGTACCTTCCCTGGTACTTCAAATCCCTCACGAGCCCGTCCTCGCAGAGTATGGCCCGTCCTTCGAGAAGCGACTCGAGGGTTATCAGGACGTTGAAGCCGTCTATCCCGAGAACCCTGCCCTTCATTTCCTCGGGCGATAGGAGCTTTTTCCTTACCTCCCCCACCCACCCGTCGGAGAACACGCACCTTGCTAGGAGGTAGCGCTCGCCCCTGGTCAGCCGGTAATGATTGGCCACGAAGTCAAGGGCATACCTTTTCCGGTAGCCCCTGTTGAGTAGGTACTTCAGGTCACGGCATGCCTCGGCCAGCATGGATAAAGAAACGGTGGAAGGTTAAATAACCTTCTCCATGACCTCCGTGCCGGTGTGTATCCTGAGCCTGACCTTTCCGGCCAGCAGGGAGCTTTTGACCTTCTTCGTCAGTATCTCGTCCACCTGAAAGATTCCCGCCGGGTGTTTCATCCATATCTCGATGAGTATCGGCTGCTCCTCGTTTCCTTCCCTTATCTCCACCCTCTCAATGGCAAGGGCGGAAACCGCGTGTATGTCAACCTTGTCTTTCTTGTGGACGAGTCTGCTCCTTCCGGCCTCCATGTCGCAGCCGTCCGCTATCGTGACGAGGGAACCCTCGATTGTGGTGCAGGGAACCGCCTCGTCGTGGGTGTATATAGCGTTAAGGGTGAGCGCCTTCAGTAGGAGTGGGTCGTTGCTTTCGAACTCCCTCACGAGGGCGTCTATTATCGGCTCGGCGAGGAAGACACTGAACTCGTAGTGGTTTATCCTGTGTATCATGTTGCCAACGTCGTGGAACAGCGCTCCAAAGGCCACTATGAACCTGCTCCAGCGGAAGGGCTTTCCGAGCTTTTCAGCCGTCGTCTGGATTCCGAACTTCTCGATGATGTTGAGCAGCTCAAGGGCCCTCCTGGTCGTGAGAAGGACGTGAATCGGCCCGTGGTCGTTGAAGCCATAGACGTTCAGAACGATGTAGTTGGTCGTCTCGAAGTAGTAGTGGTACTCCCTGAATGCCCTCTCGTAGAGCCCGTAGAGCTCCTCGTCGCCGAGGAGTTCTCTAATCTCGCCCAGCAGTTCTTCCTCCGTGTACATCTTTTCCACCCAAGGGCGTGGAGGGAAGGAGGTTTTAAGGGTTTTCGAAGAATTCGTGGTTAATGTTGTTGTGGTAGGCCTTTCAACTCCTTTTTCTATCCACAATGACGTGTTAACTCCAAGTGTGATGTCATATCTGCAAGCGAAATCAATAAATATGAGGGACTCGGAATACCCGTTGTGGTGAGAATGGAGGGCATAAAGGCTGTTTATAGGCACGGTGTATTGATTCCGGAGAAAAAACTTGACCTTCGGGAGGGGGAGGAGGTAGTAATAGTACTCAAAAAACCTGGAAAACTGGAGAAGTACTTTGGAATGTTCAAAAAAGAGAAAGTTGAGGAAGTTATAGAGGAGATAGAGAATGAGGGTGTTTTTTGACAGCAACGTATTTCTGAAGTTCCTTGGAGGAGACGAGAACGCCAAGTTGCTCCTTCAGCTTGCCTTGAGGGGAGATGTTGAGGGCGTGATAAGCCCCATTGTGCTCTCGGAAGTTACCTATGGTTATCTTAGGCTAACAACCGGTTTGAGCCCTTACAATCTAAAGAAAAAGCTTCTAAAGGTAGAAGTTGACCTGCTACCTGTTGGGGATTTGCTATCAGAATTTACACTTTTGAATCCTGAATACTCGGTGGGGGACTTGTTGGATGTCATCTACAGGTACAGACTTTTACCAAATGACGCCTCCATAGCATTGACGTGCAAGATTGAGGGCATTGAAAAAATCGCTACCTTTGATTCGGACTTTGAAAGGGTGGATTTCGTAGAGATAATGCGGCCTTAAGTTTTTTCTCACTCCAGAATGCCTTCGAGCTCGAGTATCTTCTTCGAGCGGAGGTAAACTACCGGAACGCCGCTCTCACGCAGGCGCTTCTTCAGCCCCCTGTCGTTGGTGCAGACCACAACGCGCTCGTTCTTCACGGCAAACTCGAAAATCTGATCGTCTATAGGCTTCTCTCCAAAGCGGCCTATCTCAAGGATCTCAAACCTTTCCGCAAGCTTTTTGGCCATTCTAATGGCCATTAGGTCTTTCCCGCGGGACTTTCTCTCTATAACCTCCAGCTCCCGGAGAACCACATTCGGGACGGCTATCCTGAATCTGACATCGAGAACCCTGTTAAGCTCGCCGATTATGTCAACGCCGAACTGCCCGGGAACCAGCAGAAAGTTCGTGTCCGGGATTACCAGCCACTCCCGTCCCTTGGACATGGGTCTCACCGAAGGTTAATGAAAAAGAGGGGAACTCACTCCCTTATGAAGCCGTAGCCTATGAGGCGCCACCTTGAGCCAACCTGCCTGCTGATGGCGACCCTGTCGCCGACCTCGGCGCAGACCGGAATCTGAAGCTTGAGTTCGACCTCGTCCTTCCCAAGGCCTGTGACGAGGCCCATCGTTCTCGCGGTGCCCACGTTGAGGAGAAGCACTTCCCTCCTCTTTATCGGCTCGACCTTGAGCTCCTCCTCGGTTCCGACAACGCGCTCAAGGAGGTGAACCTCGAGGCGGAGCTCGTCCCACACCGGCGGGAGCTTCCCGGGCTTTCCGACGACGTTTCCAGCCATCAGGTCGCCCTTGGTGAGGTACGGGTCGAGCTTGGTTCCCACCCCAACGAGACCGCCGGGGTAGGCCTCGTCCACGAACCTTCCCCCGGCCTGGAGGGACACTACCTCGGTGGTTATCGGCTCGTACTTTATCCTGCCGTGGTCCTCGTAGGGAACGCCGGGGCGAATCTCAATCTCGTCACCGACCTTGAGCTTGCCCTGGATTATCGAGCCGCCGATGACACCGCCGACGAGCTTCTCTGGCTTGGTTCCTGGCTTGTTGACGTCAAAGCTCCTGAGAACGAGCATCTTGGGCGGTTTCTTGAGGTCGTGCTTCGGAGTTGGTATGAACTCCTCTATCGCTGCAAGGAGAACGTCAACGTTGGCTCCGTGAAGCGCGGAAATCGGGATTATTGGAGCGTTCTCGGCGACGGTGCCCTTAACGAACTCCTTTATCTCGTGATACCTTTCGATGACCTTCTCCCTATCGACCAGCTCGATCTTGTTCAGGGCTATTACTATGTTCCTGTTGCCCACTATCTGGAGCGCCATGAGGTGCTCCCTGGTCTGGGGCATTACGCCCTCGTTTGCGGCTATGACGAGAACGGCTCCATCCATGAGGGAGGCACCGGCGAGCATGGTTGTCATGAGCGCCTCGTGGCCCGGAGCGTCTATGAAGGAAACGCGCCTCTCGAACTCTGTCTCGGCACCGCAGTAGGGACAAACCGGTGAACTCGAGTACCTCCCGCAGCTGGGGCACTTCCTTATCTCGGCATCGGCGAAGCCTATCTTGATTGTGATTCCTCTTCTCAGCTCCTCGCTGTGGGTGTCGGTCCAGATTCCAGTTAAAGCCTTTGTGAGCGTTGTTTTACCGTGATCAACATGACCAACCATCCCTATGTTAACCTCGGCCTGCCTAAACTCCTTCTTCTTTGCCATCTTCTCTCACCCCTAAATTTAGAGCGTCGGGCGGTTTATTAAGGTTACCTCGATGGGGAGAACTTGAGTGTAGCAGAAAAGCGATAAGTTTGGGGAAAGGAGGAAGCTCAGAAGACGAGCTTCATGTTGATCTGGACGATCTCGGGGCTGATGGTGTTGCCCCTGACGGTCTTCTTCCTCCTCTCACCCTTCTCCTTCGGCCTGAAGCCCGGCCCCTTGGAGACGAGTATCTTGACCCTCCTCGGGCCGTGGACGTCGGGCCTCATGGGGAAGCCGTCCTTGTCGGTACCACCGGTTATCTTTAGCTTGACGTTGCCCGGAATCTCCTCCCCGAATATCTCGGTGAGGTTGAGTCCGAGCTCGCTCGCGGGAATCTCCTCCCCTATGCGCTTTCCTATGAGCTTTTCGGCTCCTTCGCCGCTTATCTCAACCTGTCTGGCTATCCCGTTCTTGGGGTTGGATATAACGAGCTTAAAGGTCGCCATTTCCTCCCACCTCCGATGTCATTAGCGGGATTCATTGGGTAAACCCCTTATCCAGTGAGCGCTGTGGTTTGGCCTTTAAAAAGTTTCCCCTCAATCAAAACTTTTTTATACCTTAGCGCCCGTAGGCACTTCTTGAGGGGTGAGATAAATGGCAAAAGAGAGAACAACGCTTCCACCAACCGGTGCAGGTCTCATGAGGTTCTTCGACGAAGACACCAGGGCGATAAAGATAAGCCCAAGGGGAGTCATAGCGGTTACGCTGATTCTGGTCGCCCTTGAGATACTCCTCCACGCATTTGGAGCGCAGATCTTCGGTTAAATAAAGCTCGTCTTCTTTAATCCCCTTGCGTTTAGTTCTTCGTTGATTATCGCCCTGACGACCTCTTCGAGCTGGGTCTGGATGAGCCTGTCCACGTCGTCCTTTATCTTGTCTATGTCGTGCCTCAGCCCTTCGAGGAGTCTTATGTAGTCCTTGGCCATCTCAAGCTGCCCCTCCTGCCTTACCAGCTGTTCCTTGAGGTGTTCGAAGTCCTCCTTCATAACCTGGAGCTTCCTCAACTCACGCTGTATCTCGTCGAGCTTCTTGGTGAGTTCGTAGTTCTCCTCCTTGAGCTTCTCAATGAGCCTCTCCTTGGCTTCAAGCTCCCTCACGAGGGAGTTGTACTCCTCCGCTATCTGGTTGAGCCTCTCTATCTCCCTGAGGGGTGGGACTTTGCCGTTTCCGAGGATTATGACGTCGGGCCCAACGTTGACTATGTCGCTCGGTCTTATCTTGAGCTTCTTCTCGCTGGAGAACATGCTCTGGCCCTTTCCGAGGTTCTCAACTTCCTTCATCTTGAGGATGAAGTAGAACTGGTCACCCTCAACCTCGACGTTTATGTCGGTCACAAAACCCAGTATCTTTCCGTCCGTCAGGGAAATGACGAATTTGTTTATGAGCTGGTTGGCCTTGGTTTCGCCACCCTCTACCATAAAACACCACCGTTGGGACTTGTCCCTTCGCCTACTTAACTTTTCCGCCAAGGCTTATAAGGCGAAAAAACTTTCATCGCTTACGGTGAGACGGATGATAATATTCGTGGGACGTTCGAACGTTGGAAAGAGCACGCTCATCTTCCGCCTGACGGGCAAGTGGGTAAAGCGTGGCAAGAGACCAGGAGTCACCCGGAAGCCGGTGGAGATAAACTGGCGCGGGAAGCTTGTGGTGGACATGCCGGGCTTTGGATTCATGAGCGGCGTTCCAAAGGCAAGACAGGAGAGAATCAAGGACGAGATAGTCCATTTTATCGAGGACAACGCCGAGAAGATAGAGCTGGCCGTTCTCGTCATAGACGGAAAGGCTGCTCCTGAGATAATAGAGCGCTGGGAGAAGCGGGGGGAGATACCCATTGATGTGGAGTTCTACGGTTTCCTTCGAGAGCTGGGAATACCAACTATAGTAGCGGTCAACAAGATGGACAAGGTAAAGAACCTCCAGAAAACCATAAACTTCCTAGCGGAGAAGTTCGGTGTCCCCTATAGTGAGATACCCGAGACCTTTGTTCCCATCTCCGCCAAGTTCGGGAAGAACCTGATGGAGCTTAGAATGCTGATGGAGAAGAAGCTTAAAGAGGGCAGGAAGCGGCCCTCCGGGGAAGCGGAATCAGAGGGCCTCAAGGACGATGTGGGTAATGGTCTCCTTGACGCCGTCGAGTGAGGCTATCTCCTCGAGTATCTCGTCGAGCCTGGTTTTGTCGGCCTCAACTATGAGGTCAATGTCTCCAGTCACGCGGTATATCTTCTTTATCTTGAGCTTTTTGATGTGCTCGTAGACGTGCTTCCTCTTGGTGGGCTCTATCTTCACGAAGACGAAGACATCGCCCTTCTTCTCGCCGAGAAGGTCAAGGGCCTTGTCGGTGAGGTCTATGAAGCCCCTTCCGGTTCTTATGTAACCGAGTTCTTTGAGCACCTTGAGATGATTACTCAAGGCCTGTCTGGTTATTCCAAGCTCCTCCGCAAGCTCGTCTTGAGTTTTCTCAACTGTATGCACTTCGATGGTCTTTCCTTCCTCATAGAACTTCCTGAGCAGCCGTATCTGCCTCGGGGTAAGGGTTGACCTCCCTTCCATATCCAAAACCTCCTTTTTGCAGGATTAGCGTTTACAGCTTTATTAAACCAACCATTTTTAAGTCTTATGTCAAATTTTCCGGTTCCATAGATTATGACCACTACGGCTCTTATAAGTCTTTCCAAAAGTTAGCTTTTTAATTCCTGCCTTCATAGGAACCCATATGAACAAAGCGACCTACACGGAGGATGTCCCACCGGACAGGTTTGGGCTCCTTGAGAGGATAATGTCCCTTGGAAGACCCGCAAGGGTCATGCTGATAGGGGCCACGGACAGTGGGAAAACGACACTGCTGACTTTCCTGGCCAACAGGCTTCTCGATGAGGGCCTTAAGGTGGCAGTGGTTGACAGCGACGTCGGCCAGAAGGGTGTTCTTCCCCCAGCCACCGTGAGCCTTGCCTTCCCTGAGGGCCCCTTCGAATCTCCAGGAGAGCTCTCCGCCATGGCCCACTACTTCATTGGCACCATAACCCCCGGTCAGTACATAGGTGAGATGGCCGTCGGAGTCAAGAGACTGACAGACCTGGCTTCCAGGGAAGCCGACGTGGTTCTCATAGACACGACCGGCTTTGTAACCGGTTCGGGAATTGAAATGAAGCGCCTCAAAGCCGAGCTTGTAAGGCCCGAGCTCATGGTTTTTCTGGAGCGGAACGGTGAGCTTTCTCACTTGAGAAGGCTTCTCTCCCCGTACGGGGAGATGGTGACTCTGTCCGTTAGCGAGAAGGCGCGGGAGCATTCGAGGGGTGAGCGCAGAGAGGTGCGGAGAGAAAAGTGGAGGGCGTACTTCTCAAACGCGTCGCTGGTTGAGGTTGACCTTTCGAAGGTAGTGCCCTCCGGAACGGAGCTCTTCAGGGGCAGACCTTTGAAACAGGAGGAGAAGGATCTCCTCTCGGCGCTTTTCAGGTGGCTCGTGATAGCCGGCTGGAAGGGAGAGCGGTACGCCGTTGTCAAGGCCGATGCGGACTCGGGTCCCAGGCAGTACAGCCGCTCGGTAATCCATGCCATCGATTTTGAGATGCTGAGCAATCTCCTGGTGGGGTTCATCGACGAGAACGGGCTCTGTCTTGGAGTGGGTATACTGAAATGGATAAACTTTGGTGGGATGAAAGCACAGGTCCTGACGCCGCTTTCGTCCAATGAACTCGACAGAGCGGTTGAACTCCGCTTTGGCCGGATAAGGGTGCTTGAGACGGGTGAGGAACTTGGTCTCCTTCGAAGGGAGGAGCTCTAGCAAAGATTTTTAAGGCAATTACCTAATCGAATTAGGTGTCCCTAATGGAACTCAAGGCGTTCGTGGAGATAACTCGGCCCCACAACTGCATTCTGGCGGGGGTTGTGGGTGTCCTGGGTTCGATAGTCGCGGTTGGGCACTTTCCGGACCTGGGTACGGCATTTCTGGTCTTTTTAGTCGTCACCCTTGGCTGTGCCGGGGGTAACACCATAAACGACTACTTTGACTACGAGATAGATAAAATCAACCGGCCCGAAAGGCCGCTTCCCAGGGGAGCAATGGACAGAAAAACCGCCCTTTACTATTCAATGCTCCTGCTCGCGATCGGCCTGGTTCTTGCGTACTTCATCAACGTCCGGGCATTCCTCCTCGCTGTTATTGCGTATGCGGCGATGCTCCTCTACGCCTGGAAGCTCAAGCCACTCCCGTTCATAGGGAACCTAGTCGTTGCGGGTCTCACGGGTGCAACACCGCTCTACGGTGCTCTCGCCGTTGAGCGCATCGGCTTAGCTGGCTATCTCGCTCTCTGTGCCTTTCTGGTAAACGTTGCCAGGGAGGTTGTGAAGGACATCGAGGACGTGGAGGGTGATGTTGCCAAGGGGGCCAGGACGCTTCCCATAATCTGGGGCAAGAAGAAGGCGGCTTACGTCGGGGCAACCTTTGCCCTTCTGACTGTGGCGGCTTCCTTTCTTCCGGTTCGGGCCGGTGTTGGCCTCGGCTACTATGCAATGGTGCCGGTTGACCTGATAATACTCTACGCCGCGTACATTATACTTAAGAACCAGGACAGGGAATCGGCACACAGGGCCCAGAAGTTGCTCAAGGTGAGCATCTTCCTGGCAGTTATGGCGTTCATAGTGGCCGCGATGGTGTGAGGGGGTGAGGGTATGGAGTTTAAAGACGAACTCGTGAGAAACCTCGAATCCGAGGAGCTGTGGACTGTCATCACCTTTAAGACGCCCTACGGACCAGCGAAGACCCTTGAAAAGCTCGTGGAAGCCGTTGAGGATGCGGGTTGGCACATCACGTTCAAGGCCAACTGGTGGACCGCTGACATCCCCTACGGCCTGGCGAGGATAGACGCCAGGAAAGGAGACCGGGAGAAGATAGTGCTCGGCAAGTGGATACTGGGAAGAAAATGCGAGCTGATACGGCTGGAGAACATGCCGCTTGAGAAGGGACGCGACGAGTTCTTCCGCATGGTGGACAGCATAACCTCAACGCTCATCCACGACCCCGTGATAAGGACGATGAGGGAGCAGTACTGAGCTTTTCCTTTTTTTCCAAAGGAAAAGATGAAGAACCTCAAAGCGGCTCGTAGTAGCCGATTTCCGGCTCGTATATCTCCCCTTCCGCCAGGAGCTGGGTTATTGCCTCCTCGATCAGCTCCTCATCGATTTCCTTCGAGAGCTTCTTGACTATGAACTTGTGTGATAGCGCCTTACCCTTCTCGCGAAGCAGGTCGAGAACGGCCTTCTTGGCCTTTTCAAGCTCCGGGTTCTCAGCTTTGGGCTCCTCCTCAACGACTTCCTCTTCAAAGAGGGCCTCCTCGGTGCTTCTCTGTTCGAGCATCATAGTGTATAGCTCGTCTATGGTCATGAGCATGTCCTCGCTGACGCCCTTGTTCTTGGCTATGACCTTTGCCTTGGCGGTTATCCCGTAGCGGTCGTATATCTCGAAGGCTATCTTGGCCTTCTTGGCGTGTTCGGCCTTCTCCTTCAGCGTTTCGAAGCGGTGGAGTATCCACATGTTCGGTTCCACCTTCGCCACGCCCTCCACGAGTATCTGCTTGTCGTCGCGCCACTCTCCGATTTTTCCGATGATCTGAACCAGGTCGCCCTTCTTCACGAGGTTTATGAAGCGGGTGTTCTCCCTGAAACCGAAGACCCACATCGTCCCCGTGCCGTCGTCGATCTGGAACCTTCCGTAGCTCTCGTCCTCGCTCATCATGGGGTCCCTGACGACCGTGGCGACGACCTTGACGCGGTAGACCTTCCTGGCGTCTTTGGTGATCAGGTAGTTCGGCTCAAAGTCCCCCTCGCTCTTGACGTAGTAGCCCTCTATGATGTCCCTGAGGTAAACCCTGCTCGCTGGAAGGCGCTTCTTCATAGTTCCTCACCCCCGAAGAACTCTATGATGCCCTCAACTTTGGGCAGGACTTTCCTCTCAAGCTCCCGTATCTCCTCCAGCGCATCGAGGTCTGCGTTGCTGAAGTCCTGGACGACCTCGCCGTAGATGTGCATCCCCTCCTCGTTTCTGATGACCCTTCCGATGACCCTGACTATCTGTCCGTTCTCCGGGAGAACGTTCTCCTCGCTCTCGATGAGTATTACCCCCGTTCCGTCGTCGAGCCAGAAGGTGTAGTCCATCTTATCGACCTTGAACGCCTTCCCGATGAGTGAAACCCTGGTGTCGTCCTCCCTTATCTCCCCAATCTTTCTCTCGACTGCGGGTTTCCTGCGCCTGAATCTGACTTCCTCCATTCTCAACACCTCACACCAGGTCCTTCAGAACCTCCCTCAGCTCGGCCCTCACCCTGGCGATCTCGCGCTTCGGGTCAACCTCGTCCCATCCGAAGGCCTTCAGGATGAGTCCGAGGAACTTGTCGTCAACAACGTTGCCCCTGACGATCACTTCCCTGCCAAGCAGGTGGTAGTACTCCTCCTCGGCCAGCTTTCTTCCGGCTTCCCTGAGGGTCAGGCCGCTCTCGACGAGCTCCCTGAGCTTCTCCGCTATCTCCTCTGGGTCCTTCCCGACCAGCTCGGCGGCATCGTCCCCGAATAGCGTTGTCCTTATGTACCCTGTGGAATCGTCGAGGCCGAAGTCCACTATGGTTATCTTAACCGGCTGAACCTCCCCGTGCTCCGGGCAGATCCAGGCGTTAGTGGCCGGGTCGTAGTCCACCTTTCTCCGGCACTGCGGGCAGGCGTCGTAGACGGTGACGCGGTAAAGCCTCGCAATAGTCCCGCGAACCTCAACGAACCGTTCGCCACCCATCAGCTCCCCTATCTTTCTCCTCTGGTAGTTGTAACTCCTGACCTCTTCAAGTGGGGGTATCTCCTCCGCGCGCGGGTCTTCAGGGTTGAGAATTATCCTCGTCCTGAAGTTGGCGTGTAGTTCGACGCCGTTACGGCCCTCCCTGACGCTGGGGTCGATTATCTTGACGAGGTCACCGGGGCTGAGTTCGTTGTAGTACTTGGTCACGAGGCCGTCCCAGAGGACGAGTCTCGTCTTTCCGGTGGCGTCGTATATTATCACGTTGGCCACCTGGCCGGTGGAGCCGTCCCTCTTCTGGTACTCCCTGGGTGGGTACTTCCTCAGAATTCTCGCCACGACGTTAACGCCGGTCATCCCCGGAACCAGGTCGGCTATGTGGAGAAGCTCTTCCTTGCCTTCGAGATTAACGCCCAGCTCCTCGGCAAGCATCAACGCCGCCGCATGCTCGGAGATTCCCTCGCGGGAGGCAATCTCAGATATCCTCTTCTCGATTTCATCCCTTGAAATGCCCTTCTGCCTCCCAATCATCTCAACAATCTGCTCCTTTGTCAGCACTCCCATAACACTCACCTTAATGGTAATAATGACTCCGGGTATTTAAACCTTTCCCAAACTCGGTCTCAGGGGCCAGTTTTTAGAAAGGAAGGGCGATTTCCTCCTCTGGAGGAAAATTGGGTGACTGAAGGGCCAAGGAATTACTCTTCGCCCTCTACCGGGGTCTCCGCTTCAATCTCCTGTGGTTCTTCATTGCCTCCTTTGCCCTCCAGCTTCGCTATGAGGTCGCTGTACTCCGCGTGCACGACCCTCCTGAAGGCCTCCTTTATGATGTTGGGATCGTTCTCAGGGAACCCGTAAAGCTCGGCGAATTTCGGCGTCGTTCCGAGGAGCTTCGTTCTCTCATAAGGTTCGGCGTATATCAGTCCCATCTCAAGGAGCTTCCTTATGTGCTCGTAAGCTTGGCTGCCGCGGAGCTTGACCACCTTGCTCTGCTCTATCGGCTGGAGGTAAGCTATGAGTGCGAGGGTCTTCAGCTCGCCCGTCCTCAGGTCGGGCCTCGGCATGAGATGAACGACGCGCTGGCTGTAGTCCTGCTTCACCTGCATCACGTACTTGTCTCCGAGAACCTTTACAACCTCTATCGCGCTTTTTCTCTCCGCATACTCGGCCGCTATGAGCTCGATAAGCTTTTCAAGATAATCCAGCGACCTTATTCCCAGAGCCCTTGAGAGCTCTTTGACGCTGAGCGGCCTTCCAGAAACGAACAGTGCAGCCTCAACGAGGGCCTTATCCTCAAGGAGTCCCATTATTACCACCACATTGAAAATTGCGCCCCTCTCTTATAGGGTTTACCCTCCGATGAGAACTCGTCTTATGGTGAGGTAGTCCTTTTTCTCCAGGGCGGTCTCGTCAACCACGACTATCAACCGGCCCTCCCTCATTATCACGAGGTCCCGGAGAGTCCCGAGAAACTTGGTCACCGCGGTTATTCCATTGTGAATCACGAGGTACTCTATTCCATCTACAACCACTACCCCGGTTACACCCCTCATCTCAGCCTCCCGGAGATACCTGCCGGCCAGCTCCAGAATTCTGGGAAGGTTTGTCGGTGCTATCGTGTCCTTTCCGGGCAGGCTGGTCAGGAAGTAGGCCTTCCACTTGTCAGGTGGTGTCAGCTCCCTGATGAATGCGAGCACGGGGTAGCCCTTGAGATCCTCCTTGACCCTGCGATACTCGTTGCTCGATACGAGCTCAATTCCGGGTTCTATCTCAAGCCTTATAGCTCCGTTGAGGTTTGTGAACTCTCTGGACAGTACCATGCGGGCCATGAAATACGCCGCGACCACGGTTAGGACCGCGCCTATGGCGAAGCCGATGGGTGCAAACCAGGGCACACCCCTCAGGAAAGGATAGTCCATCTTATGGGCCCCAAGGATACCGAGTGCGAGCGCAGCATTTCTGGCACCTCTGAACCTTGGATCTATAGAAGCAACGATCAGAGCGCCCGAAAGAACTATGAAGAAGGCAGAAACACCATAAGGGATGCCGACGACTGAATTCCAATCGTTTCCGAGGGCGATTCCGTAGACCGCTGCGATGAGTGGTGGAGCTGCCCACAGGACCAGGTACCTGACGTTCTTCCCAATCTCCTCTGAGAGAAACGCCAGAGAGCCAAGGAACAGTAGGGAAGAAGAGACGGCCTCGGTAAATGCAACGAGCTGGAGAATCCCCAGAGCGTCGGCAAATATGCTCATGGCCGCCACGAGCCAGGCCATTGCCCAGATGAACGCGGATTTTCGTCGTGACTGTATGTACACCATTAATAGTACCGCTGAAACGCCAAACTTTGCGGAGAGACTGAGTGCTTGACCCACCATTAAGAGAGTGGTGTTCATATTGACCCTCCTGATGCGTCCGGCTGTTAACTTATGTTCTGCATGTATAAAAAGCTTTGTCTACTGTGTAGGAGCTGGAACGCTGGCGTGAACTCGCAGATGACCGTAATCTTTATAAACCCAACCTGGGAGGTCTGTACCGGTACGGCGGTCATAGCGGCGGGGTCACACCCGGTCTCGTTTCGACCCCGGAAGTTAAGCCCGCCAGCGATCCCGGGTGTACTGCCCTCCGGGAGGGGGCGGGAAACCGGGGACGCCGCCGGCCACTCAAACGCCCGGGTGGTGTAGCCAGGCCCATCATACGGGACTGTCACTCCCGTGACTCGGGTTCAAATCCCGACCCGGGCGCCATTCTAACAACCCTTTGCTTCGCAAAGCGTTGATGGAAAGTTTGTAGCTCCTTTTTGAGGTGTGGCTTATTACGGAGGTTTACCTGCTTTAAGTCAAATTTTAGAGAGGAAAAACTCATTAGGTGCTTCTTGTAAGTGGGTTTAACTCTAAAAAGACGCCCTTCGGGCGTCAAAGAAGAGGAACTCCCTGTGAGAAAGGCATTAATAGGGGAATTTTGTGTGGCGGGCCGGACGGGATTCGAACCCGCGGCCACGGGGTTAAAAGCCCCGCGCTCTAACCAGGCTGAGCTACCGGCCCATGCCCGATGGGATAACGGCCGGGAGATTTTATAAGCTTTGCCCCAAAAAATTCATCCCCTAAAGCTTCATCAAAGGAAGCTTTTAGAAAACGTTTCACAGAAGTTTGTAGCTCTCGAGTTGATGGCAATTGAATAAGTGATTTGTTCATGGCTTTGCCCGTCTTGAGTTAAATCCCGTGTAAATCACCTTCCTGTGGGGAGTTCGCTTTTAAATCGATGCCCGAAGGGCGTCAAAAAGGGAAACTCCTTGAAAGATTGGTGTTTGAAGTGGATTTCTTTTCTGGGGTTGGATTCGGATAATCACGTTGCTAAAGAACGATCTTTGAAAAGGGCTACTAACTTTGATGAAACTTTGCGCAGGCAAAGTTTCCCCTGTTGCGAAAACTACTTAAACATTTTTGGCCAACCTAACGACTGGTGAGGTCGTTGGAGGTAAGCAAGAGGGAAGAGGAGTATCTCGAGACCATGTACATCCTCCACAAGAACAAGGGTGTCATCCGTGTCAAGGATATCGCAAAGATGATGCGCGTCAAGCCCCCCAGCGTGGTGGATGCCCTGAAGAAACTCTCCGAGAAGGGCCTGGTGGAATACGAGAAGTACGATAGGATTCTTCTGACCGATGCTGGAAGGGAAATAGCGGAGGCGACCTATTCGAAGCACCTGCTACTCACTCAGTTCTTCATTGACATCCTCGGAATTCCCCCCGAGATAGCCGAGCACGACGCCTGCCAGTTCGAGCACTACGTCAGCGAGATAACCGTGCGGAGGATAAGGGAGTTCGCCCAGTACATACAGGAGCAGTGTCCCTACGTCCTCAAGCAGTTCATCAAGGAGAAGATGGCCGAGAACGCTGAATCCAGGTGATTTTCAGGCTTTTGCATTCTCTAAAAAGAAAGGTGGAATCAGAATACCCCGCCGAGGTAGGCGAAGTACGCCACGAATATCAGGGACAGAACGTACATGAGCGGATGTATGTCCTCCATTCTGCCGCTGAAGAGCTTGAGTATCGTGTAGCTGATGAAGCCGATGCCTATTCCGTCCGCTATCGAGTAGGTGTAGGGTATGGTTATGAGCACCAGGAAGGCAGGGATGGCCTCGGTGTGGTCGGTGAAGTTAACCTCCTTTATGGCGCTGAGCATGTAGTAACCCACTATGACGAGTGCCGGAGCCGTTGCAAAGGCCGGTATGGCCCCGGCCAGCGGTGCTATGAAGAGTCCTATTCCAAGGAAGAGCAGGCCGGTAACGAGGGCCGTCATTCCGGTTCTTCCACCCTCCTCTATACCAGCGGCGCTCTCGATGTAGGTTGTGACGGTGGAAGTTCCGAGAATCGCTCCAACCGTCGTTCCTATCGCGTCGGTGAGGAGTATCTTCTCGGCGTCGGGAACCTTTCCGTCCCTGGTTAGAAAGCCCGCCTTGGCGCTTAAGCCTGTGACCGTTCCCAGGGTGTCGAAGAAGTCCACCATGAAGAAGGCGAAGATAACCCCGAGCGCCCCGACGTTGAGGAGTCCCTTGAGATCCATCTGCATGAAGGTGTAGCTGATGTCGGGCGTTGAGAAGAGCTGGTCCGGCCAGGGGGCGATCCCGGTGACCCAGCCGATGACGCTCGTGGCGAGGATTGAGATGAGCAGCGAGCCCTTGACGCGGAGGGATATGAGAACCATCGCCAGGAACAGGCCGAAGAAGAAGAGCAGTATCTTCCCGCTGGTCAGGGCAGCGGTGTTGAGGCCGGTGAACTGGAGCACCCCCGCGTCGTTCACCACGGCGGTGAGCAGGCCGACGTCGTTCAGGCCGATGAAGGTCAGGAAGAGGCCTATACCGGCACCTATCGCGTACTTCTGGCTTATGGGTATCGCGTGGATTACCGCGCTCCTCACCTTTGTGACGCTGAGGACTATGAAGATTAAACCTTCAACGAACACCGCAGCGAGCGCCACCCGCCAGTCGTAGCCCATTCCAAGGACAACGCTGTAGGCAAAGTACGCGTTCAGTCCCATTCCCGGCGCGAGGGCAAAGGGCTTCTTGGCGTACAGCCCCATGAGAATCGTTGCAAGCCCGGCGGCAAGGGCGGTGACGGCGACGAGCGAGCTAAAAGCTTCTTTGCCCATGGCATCGCTGAGTATCGCAGGGTTTACGAAGAGGATGTACGCCATGGTCATGAAGGTGGTCATTCCGGCGAGCACTTCGGTTTTCATGTCGGTTCCGTACCTCTCAAACTCGAAGTAGTTCTCAAACCATCCCATAAGCCTCACCCCTTGAGTTGACTGATTTTTGCTAATAACTTGGTTTTTTAAAGATTTTTTTGACAGAAAAATGTTAAAACAATAAGGAACGATTCATGGAAACAGGAAGCTTGGAATGCGTCAGAAATTATATGAACTGGCCTCAGGAGTTGTTTTCAACGACTCCGGCTGTGAAGGCCTCTGTGTATGCCTTGACTGTCTCCTCGTTGCCCATTATCATGAGGACTCTGACGAGATCCATGCCCTTAACCCGTGCGAACTCAACGTAGAGGTACTGGTCGTCTTTGCGGTAGAGCTTGACGCTGAGCGGCCTGAAGTAATCGTTCTCAACGGGTTTTTTCTCTAGAGGGACTTCTTCAAATCCTGCCGCATTTATCGCGTTCCCGAGTTGGTCGATAACGGTCCCGGTGGGGCAGGTGCAGGCTCCCTTTATTGTGGTCTCCCTTTTCCCGCAGGTTGCCGGCTCCAGAAAGTTGTTCCACCCCCTACAGGCAAGGTTTTCCTGAATTACCCATGTCGTGTTGGCCTGGGGTATCACGTACGTGGCCAGGTACACCTTTCCCCCTGGCAGGAAGGGAGATTGTCTGTTAATGGCACATAGCTTGTTTCTCACCGTGGGACAGATTGATCCCGTGGCGTTTTCGGTGTTCCAGGTCACAAAGGCTACCTGGCTACCGGCTATCGCGCATGTGGGAGTTATCCCAATTCTGGAGGGCCAGTCCACACCGTACAAAGCTCCTGGAGGATTCTCCGAGCTGACGTTTTTCGGGGAAAACTGGGGCATGATGGTTAGACCGTCGTTGTATTCCACGTACAGATTTCCCAGAGGACGCCTGACGCTCCAGCCGGGCCAGGCATTAACGGGGGTAAATTCCGGATTCATACTGAGTTTGCAGGCGGACATGTTCGGGTGTTCAGGCCAGGATCCCGCATTAACTTCTTCTAAGGGGCCACCGGCGCTTAGGGCCCTTGAGTAGGCCTCAACCACCCCCCGCTCCCTTCCCATTACCATGAGAACCCTGATTAGGTCCAGTCCCCTAACCCTCGCAAACTCGACGTAGAGGTAGCCCTCCGGCCCTTTGTACAGTCTGGAGGTGATAAGCTCAAAACAATTGTTTTCGCTGGTTTTTAGGCTCGATTCAATCTCAATGAAGCCTCCCTTCTCGATTCTCCCCAGTGTGGCTTTTATAATGTCTTTCAGGGAGCAGTTGCATTCAGCTACCGGTGTTTCTTCTCTGGCTCTATCTTCGGGGTAAACCCCGTACTCCCTTATCCTCCATATCACCCCGGCGGTCGGTACTGCGTAGTGTGCCAGGTACACCTCGCCTTTGGGCATTGTGGCGTTTTCCACCCCGTAATATTCTGTGAACCCCACCACCGGCCGGTATGTTGTTCCCACATTTTCTCCCTCAATGTGGAGCGCTCCCTTTGCCATGAAGCAGGGCGGCTCTATGCCCAGTGCAGATGGCCAGTCCTCCCTTTCCAGTCTATCAGTGTTCTCGAACAGAATCCTGTCATCAAAACCCTTTATTGTTCTGTTCATAACCTCCTCCACGCTCCAGTGCCATGAGTTGGACGGTGTAAAATTGGGAGCGTAGACTATGCTGCATTGGGGAAGGGGGGTGATACTATCCTGTTCGTTTTCTGTGGTTGTATTATGGATCGCCATAAAAAGGGAGAGGGAGATAATGGATATCGTTATGGCGGCCACAGTCTTCTTAGGGTCCAATTTTCTCCCTCCTCCTGGTTGGGTACACTGTTTCTGGCTTTCCGGCCGGTGCTGCCGTCACGGTTCCCCCAACAGTAGGATTCCCAACGATAACACCCATGGGCTTCCCAGTCCCAACTTGCGCTTTCAATTTGGGATTGCATTACAAAATATGCCGACAAATTATTTAATCCTTTCTATCGCCAAAAGTGAAAACAAAGCCGGAACAAGTTATGCCAGTTCGAACTATTACAAATATTATGGGTGTGAAACGGCACTTTGAAAAATCCTCTGGGCTTTTCACCCCAGCACCGAGAAGCTCCTCACCTCAATGCCAACCCTCTCCGGCATCTCCTCGACATCGAAGGGAATCTCGTCCAGGAAGCGCTCCGCGAGGATGACCTTATCCCCGACTTTGAGCCTCAGCCTTATCCTGCCGGGCAGGAGTTCGTAGTCGAGAACCTCCGCCGCGTCGCCGGGTTTTATGTGAACGCTCTCGGGCCGGAAGAAGACCCTGACCTTTCCTTCCCTCCCCACGTCGAAGCATAGGCTTTCGAGGCAGGCCATTCCGTTCTCGGCTTTGAGCTCCAGTATGTTGCTCAGGCCAAGGAAGCGCGCCACGAACTCCGTCTTTGGACGGTAGTAGAGTTCCAGAGGCTTTCCGACCTGCTCTATCCTTCCGACGTTCATCACCGCTATCCTGTCGCTTACCGCCATTGCCTCCTCCTGGTCGTGGGTGACGTATATCGTCGTTATTCCGAGCTCGCGCTGGATTCTCTTTATCTCCCCCCTCAGGCGCTCCCTTATCTTCGCGTCGAGGTTGCTGAGGGGCTCGTCGAGGAGCAGAACGTCAGGCTCCACAACGAGTGCCCTCGCGAGGGCCACGCGCTGCTGCTGGCCACCACTCAGCTGCTCCGGATAGCGGTTTTCAAGCCCCTCCAGACCGACCAGCCGGAGCGCCCATCTCACTTTTCTTTCAATCTCGGCCTTCGGGAGCTTTTTCATCTCCAGCCCGAAGGCAACGTTCTTGAAGGCCGTCATGTGGGGGAACAGCGCGTAGTCCTGGAAGACTATGCCTATCCCGCGCTCGTAGGGAGGTAACTCGTTCACAGGCCTTCCGTCGAAGAGTATCTCTCCCCTATCAGGTCTTTCAAAGCCCGCTATCATCCTCAGCGTCGTGGTCTTTCCGCAGCCGCTCGGACCGAGGAGCGTGAGGAACTCGCCGTCCCTGACTTTCAACTCGCCTATCTCAAGCCGAAAATCCTCCCACTCTTTGACCACTCCCCTTAGCTCTACCCTCACCATACCTCCTCACCAACCCTTTCTATCACCATGAAGGCCAGAGTTGAGACGGCCATAAGAAGAACCGCCAGGGCGGAGGCTGAGCCGAACTGCCTCGCCCCGAGGAACTTGTATATCGCCACCGTCATGGTGGTGTATTCAGGTTTTGCCAGCATGTAGGTCGCCCCCAGCTCGGCTATGCTCATGGCGAAGGCGAATATCGCACCGACGATGACTCCACCGAGTGCCAGCGGAAGCTCCACCCTCAGGAAGGCCTTCCACTCCCTGGCTCCCAGGCTCATGGCCGCCTCGAAGAGGTTGGGCCTTATCTTCTTCAGGCTCGTGGAAACGGCGCGGAGGACGAAGGGATACGCTATCACCGTGTGGGCGGCGATGATTATCCAGGCGGTGAAGTACAGGGGCGTGGTGTGGAAGACCCTTATGTATCCCAGACCGAGGGTTATGGCTGAACTCGCCAGCGGGAGCATGACGAGGACGTCGAAGAGCCTTTTTCCCCTGAAGTTCCAGCGGTGGAGGGCGTAGGCTATCGGCAACGCCACGAGAACCGAGAGGACTACAGTGGCGAGGCCGAAGGTCAGGGAGTTCCTTATCGCGTCGAGCGTTGTCGCTCCGAACATCGGGTTGTACTCGGTCGAGAATATCCTCCTGTACCACTCCAGGCTCCACTGGCCGCTGAAGCGCAGGGAGTCGTAGAGAACGGCCAGGAGGGGGGAGACTATGAAGACGAAGACGATTAGTGAGTAGACCCCAACGAGCAGTCCCTTGACGCTCAGCCAGTCACGCCTCGTGAAGGGAACCGGCTTCCTGAAAACCCTCTGCTCCTCGCGCTTGGCGTAGCTGTCGAGTGCCCTCAGGTAGAGGTACATGAAGCCCATACTGAGGAGTATCTGGATTATGGCCAGCGCCGAGCCGGTCTTGAAGTCGAGGAGTACCATTATCGAGGTGAAGATGTCCACCTCTATGGTGGCGTAGCGGTAGCCGCCGATTATGAGGGGAATCGAGAAGCTCAGGAAGCAGAACACGAAGGTGAGCATCGCCGAGGCAAAAATCGCCGGGGATATCATCGGCAGGGTAACCTTGCGGAAGAGCGTCCAGCCCCTCGCCCCCAGGGCCATCGCCGCCTCCTCGTAGTGGGGATTAACGCGCTGCCACAGCGACGAGACCATGCGAATAACGATGGGGAAGTTGTAGAAGGCGTGGGCGAGGAGGATTCCCTTCCAGGAGTAGAGAATTCCGGGGTCGCGGCCGATGAGCCCCGTGATTATCCCGCTCTTCCCGAATAGGAGGATGTATCCCAGGGCGACCATCACGCTGGGCATGACGAAGGGGACCGTCAGGACGGCCTTTATGACCCTCTTCCCGGGGAAGTCGTACCTGGCGAAGATGTACGCCCCGGGGAGGCCGAGAGCAAGCGTCAGCAGGGTTGAGGCTACGGCCTGCCCTATCGTAAAGAGGATGACCCTTCTGTGGTAGTCGTTTGTCAGGACGGCCGAGATGTGCCTGAGCGTGAATCCGTTCTCCCAGAGGCCGGTTTTTAGAATACTGACTAACGGGACGTAGAAGAAGACCAGCAGGAAGGCAATGGGGATGAGCAGGAGGAGCTTCGAAGGCTTCACCCTCATGCTCACAACTCGGTTTTTGCTCTTTATAAGCGTTGATTGGGCAAGGTTGTTAAATCCTTCGGTTCACCTATATCCGGTGATACCATGAAGGCCCCCGAGCTGGGAATAGGAGTTGGTCGTTACGAGCATGGAGAGAGGAATTCCATCGCCGATCTGGGCGTTAAGGTCGGTCACTCAACGATAATCAAAGGCGATGATATCAGAACCGGCGTCACAGTTCTCCTGCCTCCGGTGAAGAACCCGTACAAAGAAAGGCTCTTCGCCGGAGTATACACGTTCAACGGCTTTTCAAAGCCTATCGGTTTTATCCAGGTGGAGGAGCTGGGCTACATAGAGACGCCCATTGCCCTGACCAGCACCCTCAACGGCTACAGGGTTGCGGACGCGCTGATAGACCTCTGGCTGGCGGAAAATCCCGACGGCATCTCCGTCAACCCCCTCGTGATGGAGTGCAACGACGGATACCTCAACGACAACAAGAAGCGAGCCGTGAAGAAGGAGCATGTCTTTGAGGCTTTCAAGAACGCCTCCCTCGACTTTGAGGAGGGCGCCGTTGGAGCCGGCACCGGGATGAGCGCCTTCGAGTTCAAGGGCGGAATAGGCTCATCCTCAAGGGTCGTTGAAATCGGCGGGGAGGAGTACACGGTCGCTTCCCTCGTTCTGAGCAACTTCGGGAAGAGGGAGGACCTCATAATCGCAGGCGTCCCCGTCGGATGGGAGCTGAGGGACTATCCCGGCAGGGGTCTATCGATGAGGGGGAGCATTTCAATCGTCATCGCCACCGATGCACCCCTAACGTCCAGACAGCTGACCAGGCTGGCCAGGAGGGCCATTTTGGGTCTGGCGAGAACCGGCTCCTACGGTCACAACGGGAGCGGGGACATAGTGCTGGCTTTCTCTACGGCACAGACCATGCCAGCTGGCAAAGAAGTGCATTCCATCGGCTTTCTCCCGGACGACGCCATGAACAGGCTCTTCATAGCTGCCGCGGACTCGACGGAGGAGGCGATAATAAACTCCCTCCTCCAGGCAAAGACGATGAGGGGGAGGGACGGCAGAACCCGCTACGCCTTGCCTGTCGACAGGCTGGTGGAAATCCTCGAAAAATACGGGAGACTGGAGAGGGCCTAAGTTTTTATCTCCTCGTACTTTTTCTTCATCAGGAGTGCATCGCCTTCAATGTTTGGGCTCTCGCTTATGACGACGCCCTTGACCCTGAACTCTTTAAGAACCCTCAGCAGGTCCTCCCAGTTCATGTCGCTCTCCCGCAGATTCAGGTGGTTTCTTTCGCCCTTTGCGGTGTAGTTTATGCCGCTTATGTGTATGTGCATGTTGTCCAAGGCTTCCCTCCCGAGCCTGTCCTCCATAAAGCTCAGCATCTCGCGCCACTCTTCGACGGTGTTGCACTTCCCTTTGTTCCTCGCGTGCGCGTGCGCGAAGTCTATCGTCGGCAGAACCATCTCAAGCTCCTCGCTGAGCCTCACCAGCTCCTTCAGGTCTCCAAACTGGGTTGGTTTGCCGGTCAGTTCGGGCCTTATCCAGACCTCAATCCCCCTGTCCTGGAGGGTGCTCACTATGTCCTTTATTTTGCCCTTTATCCTCTCATAGACCTTTGCCGGGTCCTGCTTAAGGTAGTAGCCCGCATGAAATACCACGCTCCAGCCGCCGGCATCGTAGAGCCTCTCGGCGCTCTGGATTATTCTCTTCTTGCTCGCCTCGACCTTGGCCTTCTCCGCCGCGTTTAGATTGATGTAGTACGGCGCGTGGGCGGTTAAAAGAACGTCGTGCTTCTTGGCGACGTATTTGATTTTTTTCGCCAGCTCGGGCTTGAGGTTAACGCCCCGAACGAACTCCAGCTCCATCGCGTCCAGCCCGAGGTTTCTCACGTGAATTATTCCATCAATGGTTGAACGTTTCGGCGTTGAGAGGGGTATCCCGGCCGTGCCAAAGCGAAGCCTGTCCACCTTGAACATGCTCACCACCCATAAGAATTAGGGGAGCCTAACTCATAAACCTATCGTTCTATCGGTTCCCCGAGTATCTCCCCGAGCTTTGTGATGCTTTCGTCCAGCTCCCTCTCCAGGTGCTCAAGCTGGCGTTTGAGCTTCCGTATCTCGGCCTCCTTTTCTTCGATTAGCCTCTTAATCTCCCAGATATCCTTCTTTCTGGCCTCTCCATCTTCCAGAATTCTGTCCCTTTTTCGTTCGAGTTCTGAAAGCTTTTCCCTCTCCCTTTCGAGGGCTTCAGCCCTTTCTTTGAGGTTTTCGATCAGCCACTGGGCGGTTTTTCTGTACTTGCCCTCCAGCCGGGGGTATATCCTCTGGAGCAGGGAGATGAGTTCCTCCGGCTTTCTGAGGGCCACTGAACTGTCCCTCACGAGTTCATCGGCTATCGGCTCGTGGAGGCGCATCCGCTTTATCGGCTTCTGGAGCTTTGAGACTTTCGAACGAATCTCCATCTCGGCACTTCGGAGAGAGGAGGAGAGGCTTTTTATATCCTCCTCAAGCCCCTCCAACCCATGCTCCCTGTAGAACTCGTTAAGCTCTTCTTCCTTGGCCTTAAGCTCTTTCTCCAGCTCCAGCTTTTCCCTCTCCGCTGTGGCAATGCTTCCCCTCGTTCGCTCCTCTTCCTTTAGGAGTTCCCTGAGTCTCAGCTCTGGCAGACCTTTTCTGGTCAGTTCGTTGTAGTATTTCACGTAATCCTCGTTGAGCTCCTTTAGCAGGCGGTTGATGGCGTAGACCTCTTTCTCAAAGATTATGAGAAGATACTTCCCGTGCCCTACGTGGAGCTTTGCCAGGTCCGGAAGGCGCTTTCCGAGGTCGTCCATGTTTTCTATGCTTGCCAGCGCGTTTCTCAATGCCGTGACGTAGTTCTTCTTCTCGGCGGTCACGATTTTCTTTATCTTCTCGTCCACGTTCTTGGGGACTTCCTTCTTCTCCAGGGAGTCTATCCTCTTTAGAATCTCCCGGATTTTCTTCTCAAGGTGCTTGTTGTACTTTTTTCTGACCTTTTCAACTTCTTTCTCGGCCTTCTTCTTCCTCTTTTCATACTCATCAAGCGCTCGTTCCAGTCTCAACTCTCTCCCATCCCCTAACTTTTCCCCTCATGTAGATTCCAACGAGAACCGCCACCGCCACGTCGGCGAGGGCGAGCAGGAACTTAGCAAAGACGTCTATATCCGATATCGTGAGTATGGCCATGGCGTACCTGGTCGTCAGGTCGATGGTTATCCAGAGCGCGGGCATGAGGAGGAGCGCTGAGACGTAGTACCAGATGTGGTAGTCCTTCCGGAGGTACGCCTGTATGCTCTTTCCCATTATCATCACGGAGATTCCAATTATCAGCGGGGCCGCCACCGCGTTTATGTAAATGAGGGTAGCGAGCAACGGCGTTCCTGGCCAGCCGCCTATTATCTCCTTTGCGTACTCCTCCAGCCGGAAGTAGGCGTTTATGGCGCCGCCTCCGATTATGAGTAGGCCCGCGATAACGGAAATGACGAAGATGAACTGTTTCGCTATGGTCTCCCTGAAGTTGAATCTGAAGCCCTTGGTGAAGAAGTAGCCGCCGATGAAGAGGAGTATCGTACCGGTTATTGTCGCGGAGACTATCTTAACACTTTCAGGATACCAGACGCCGATGAGACGCGCTATTCCATAGAGAAGGAGTATCATCCCAGGAATGCCCAGTACTACCTTAGCCACCTCAGGGTCGCTGAGTATCTCCCTCAGGTAGCGGTAGATGATGTAGTATGTCGTCTCTATGCCCTCGCTCTGCTTGACCACGACGCGGTGAGAGCTTATTATGGGGAGCTTTGAGGTTATTATCGGGAATATCTGCTCGTCCTCTGCCCCATCGGTGACGGTGATGACCCCATCGGCAGGGAAGACCCTCAAAACCTCCTCCAGCTGTCTGGCCAGCTCCAGGTCGCTCTTGACGCCCACCTTGGGGTGGCCGGTTATCAGGGCAACCTGGACATCTTCAAACTCCCCGCTCTCCCTGAGCTCGTCGTGAAGCTTGACAGCGGCGTAAGCAACGTTGGCGTCGCTGTCCTCCGGATCGGCCAGACTGAGCTTGAGGGCTGCATCTACACAGGCGTCTCGCCCTATCACCGGCCCTTCGACGCCGGCCTTCTGCCCGAAATCGTCATCACGGTCTATGGCGAGAATCAGTGCCCTAATCTCAACCACCCCTCGCCTTTTCGAGAACTGATTTTACCTTGTCCTCCATGTGGACATGCTTGTCCCGTCTGTCGTCGATCCTTACGGTTGTTGAAACCCGTGAAGCGCCCAGTTTGAATACCAGTTCGTGTGCCTCCTCGATTATATCGAAAGCTTCCCTCACGGTCGGAACCTCTATTATCGTTGCCATCGGTGTCAATTGGTATTTAACACCCTTTCTCTCTAAAAGCTTTACCACCTCGGCGACGTACCGGCTCAGACTTTTCTCACCGAGGGGAACAATCACGAACTCCACTATCACCACTTTCGACACCCGACTTAACTTCCTTCGGCAATTTTTTAAGCTTTGCGGGAAAGGTAAATAACTCCTCCCGCCGTAGGAACTAGGGGTGAGAACGATGTACAGAATCAGGGACGAATGGGGGGAGTTCCTCGTCAGGCTTGCGAGAAAAGCCATTGAGGAGTACGTCAGGAACGGCAGGACGATAAAACCTCCTGAGGATACCCCTCCCGAGCTGTGGGAGAAGATGGGAGTTTTTGTGACGCTGAACAAACGCCATGCCCCGCCTCAGATGGCCCTCCGCGGTTGCATCGGCTTTCCACTGCCGATTTACCCTCTGGTCGAGGCCACGATAAAGGCGGCAATCTATGCGGCCGTGGACGACCCACGCTTCCCGCCGGTCAGGGAAAGCGAGCTGAACGACCTTGTGGTTGAGGTCAGCGTCCTGACACCACCAGAACCCATAGAGGGGCCGCCCGAGGAGAGGCCGAGGAGGATAAAGGTCGGCAGGGACGGTCTGATAATCGAGAAGGGTATCTATTCCGGCCTGCTCCTCCCGCAGGTGCCGATAGAGTGGGGCTGGGACGAGGAGGAGTTTTTAGCTCAGACCTGCTGGAAGGCAGGATTGCCTCCCGACTGCTGGCTCGATGAGGACACGAAGGTCTACCGCTTTACCGCGGAGATATTTGAGGAGGAGTACCCAAGAGGACCTGTGAGGAGGAAGCCACTGTGAGCAGTTTTTGAAATTTTTCGGAAAATCGTCGAATTTTCTTCAAGAATATTTAAATAGTTTTATGGCGTAGATTAAACCCAAGGTGAGGTTACGGTGAAGATGAGAAAGATTGCCATGGTTTTGACCGTGTTTCTTCTTTTTGGAAGCTTGATACCTCTCGGGTATGTTAGTGCCACATACGGGACGGTTACGGCCAGGGACGCCATGGAGGAAGCTAAAGCACTTTTGAACTCAAATTTCATGGGTTCCTTGGTAAGCGCTGAGTTCAAGGGTGTTGAGGAGCAGATTTTAATTGCAACAACACCAGCTGCGGGATTTCCTGTTGAGGGGGACTCCTATCTGATCATCAGCTCCGGTGATGCGAGATACGTGATAACCGGGAACGATAGCTATTACTCTGATGATGGGGATGTAGGAGGTGTTTACATCGAAAACGGCCACCCAGTTTCGGGTGCCGATGCATACGACGTAGCCACGTTGACTTTAAAACTCAGGGTTCCCTACGGGGCCACCAAGCTTTCGTTCAGGTGGAGATTCACCACCGATGAAGAACCGAGCGATGATACCTTCCAGGATTACTTCTACTCTTACGTTGTGTTCCCAGATGGGAAAAAGGTCGTGGCCGCTACACTGCCCAACGGTACAATCCCCTACGTTGGACCGATAGCACCTTATACGCGCGAAACAACCCTTGGCGATGGAGTGTACCTGTACGCCATAATGAACTACACCTCGACTGCCGTGGTGGACGTCTCCCAGTACCAGGGGAAGGAAATAACAATAGTCTTCCAGGTTGCCGATACTGAGGACGAGATAGTCGATACCGCGGTTCTCATAGACGACCTCAAGTTCGATGTTCCCCAGTCCTTCTTTGTATACAACCGCATGATGGTGATTGCCCAGGTGTGGACTATGTACTTCTTCAAGCTCCACGATGAATTCGATGAACTCTACGCCAACGCAAGTGCGATGGGAGTAGACAACGAGACCCTTTCGCTGGCGAAGGAACTTCACGAGAACGCAACCCAGATGATAATGGATGCGTGGGACACCGACAATCTGGATGACATCAAACTGCGCCTGTGGGGAGCCATACCTACATACCCGAAGATGCACCTAGTAAGAAGGGCATACGTTACAGAAAAAGACGCTGTTAACCTGCTAATAGATGCCATGAAAGAGCTAGAAGGCAGCTAGTCCCTTCTTTTTAATTTTGCAATAAAAAAGCTGTTGCAGTCGTGCCTGTGGGTCCATGCTCTAAAGACCTTCTCCCCCACCTCAAGGAAGCCCCTATCGCCCCAGCTGAAGTCGTAGGGAATAAGCTCCAGCCCGGCCCTGTTTATCGCGAAGAGCACGTTCTCCTCGTCCTCGTCTATTCTAATGGAGCAGGTTGAGTAGGTCATCTCACCGCCGTCGCGGAGGTTCTCGTACGCGTTGCGGAGCATGTTGCGCTGGACGTTTATGATGCGCTTTATCTTCTCCTCGTTGAAGCGCCACTTTACCTCGGGGAACTGGCGGTAGGTTCCGGAGCTTGAGCACGGTGCATCGAGGATTATCTTATCGAACTTTTCCCTATCCTTGAAGCTCTGGCCGTCCGCGTGGACGAGCTTGACGTTTCTGATTCCGAGGAACCTCATCTTCTCCCTCATGCGCATGAGCCTGTCGTAGGAGTAATCCACCGCCACTATCTCACCGCGGTTCTCCATCAGGGCAGCGGCGTGGAAGGTCTTTGAACCGGGGGCGGCCGCCAGGTCGAGGACCCTCTCACCTGGCTCTGGGGCCAGAACGTGGGCGACGTAGGCAGAAGCTAAGTCCTGGATCACGAACTTCCCTTCCCTGTACCAGTCGAGCCTTGTTACGGGCGTTTTGTAGTCGAGAACCTTCAGGACATCGGGGACGGGGGTTCTTGCTGTCCTTACCCCGTTCTCCTCAAGGTAATCGCGGAGGGAATCAACGTCCGTTTTCAGCGTGTTGGCCCGGACGTAGTACCTCTGCGGCCTGTTGTTGCTGAGGAGCAGGCGAACGGCTTCATCGTAGCCGAGGAGGTCTATCACGTACTCAACGTACCAGCGCGGGTGGGAGAAGCGGACGGAGAGCCACTCGATTCTGTCCCTCTCCTTGAGCTTCTTAAGCGCCTTATCAACGTCGAACTTCTCTATCGAGTGCATGAGCGCGTTGACGAACTTCGCCCTACTGAAGTCAAAGCGCTCCTTGACGACGCGAATTATCGAGTCCGTGGCTATCGCCGGCGGAACCTTTCTGAAGTGTATCTCAAAGGTTCCTATGCGGAGGAGACTGGCCAGATAGGGGTCGAGATCATTAACCGTCGAGCCCCTCAAAACCGAGTTGATTATGAAGTCTATCTTCGCCCTCCACTTCTCTATCTCGAAGACGTAGGCGTGGGCCAATCCGCGGGCCTTGTCCCTATCCCTACCAGCTACCCGCTTAAAAACTCTCTCAAGGGCGTGCTTCGACGACAGCTCGCGCTCCTCAACCAGGCTTAAAGCGTCGGCCACAACTTCCTGAAAGCTCACCCTGTAAAACAGCTCCATGGACGGGGCTTTGAGCGGGAGTTTAAAAAGGTGGTGGTGTGTTTCTACTTTGTTCACCGAAATACTTATTACCTTGGAACGTGGGATTAACGTGGTGGAGTCAATGAAGCTGAGCAGTGTGGTGGCCCTTGCGGTGTTGCTGATAGTCCTGATTTCGGCCCTCCATCTCTACGTCCAGAGAGAGCGTTTGGACGCCCTGATTGAGGGGCAGAGGAACTGTGAAAGGGGCTGGATCCACACCGTGACTTTTTCCACAATGGTTGATATCCAGTTCCACTCCAAGAATGCGCTTGGGGCACTCGACTCAAATTCCACGGTCGGTTTTAACCTTTCCACCGTTGAGCTTGAGGGTGATTTTCTGCGCCTCCTCAATCACTTAATCGAGACCGCGAATTACCTTGAACTGGACACGTTCAACGATTCGGTTCTTGAGATGGCTGACACGGGGCAGTGCATAGAGTTTCTGAACACATCAAGAACGGCTTTTCTCAATGGAAGTGCCAACGTCTCCGCCGTCCGGGAGGGATTAGACCTGATCCACGACTTTGCCACAGAATGGCGTGAAAGTGGCAACTATCCCAGTGAAGAGCTTTTGAAAGCCAACGCCGAGCTTCAGAGGAAGTGTGGTGCCCTTGTTCCAAGAGTTGTGAGCCCTTGATTGTTGTTTTCTCCTCTTTTCTGATAACATCGATGGCGAAGTTTATTAGTTCTCAGTTCGATAATCAGGCAGGTGTTGGTCATGATCCTTGACGTTGACTATATCACAGAGGACGGAAAGCCTGTCATCAGGGTCTTCAAGAAGGAGAAGGGAGAGTTCAAAATTGAGTACGACAGGGAATTCGAGCCCTATATCTACGCACTCCTCAAGGACGATTCTGCCATAGAGGAAGTCAAAAAGACAACCGCGGAGCGTCACGGAAAGGTTGTCAAGGTAAAGCGCGCCGAGAAGGTGAAGAAAAAGTTCCTCGGCCGACCGGTTGAGGTATGGAAGCTCTACTTCGAGCACCCGCAGGACGTGCCGGCGATAAGGGGAGAGATAAGGAAGCATCCGGCCGTTGTGGACATCTACGAGTACGACATACCCTTCGCCAAGCGCTACCTCATAGACAAGGGTCTCGTCCCGATGGAGGGCAATGAGGAGCTTAAACTCATGTCCTTCGACATCGAGACGCTCTACCATGAGGGGGAGGAGTTCGGAACCGGGCCGATCCTCATGATAAGCTACGCCGATGAAAGCGAGGCGAGGGTGATAACCTGGAAGAAGATCGACCTGCCCTACGTTGAGGTTGTCTCCACCGAGAAGGAGATGATAAAGCGCTTCCTCAAGGTCGTTAAGGAGAAGGACCCGGACGTGCTGATAACATACAACGGCGACAACTTCGACTTCGCTTACCTCAAGAGGCGTTGTGAGAAGCTTGGCGTGAGCTTTACCCTCGGAAGGGACGGGAGCGAGCCGAAGATACAGCGCATGGGGGACAGGTTTGCGGTTGAGGTGAAGGGCAGGATACACTTCGACCTGTACCCCGTCATAAGGCGCACCATAAACCTCCCGACCTACACCCTTGAGGCTGTATACGAGGCGGTTTTCGGCAAGCCCAAGGAGAAGGTCTACGCCGAGGAGATAGCCACCGCCTGGGAGACCGGCGAGGGGCTTGAGAGGGTCGCGCGCTACTCGATGGAGGACGCGAGGGTTACCTACGAGCTTGGCAGGGAGTTCTTCCCGATGGAGGCCCAGCTTTCCAGGCTCATCGGCCAGGGTCTCTGGGACGTTTCCCGCTCCAGCACCGGCAACCTTGTTGAGTGGTTTTTGCTCAGGAAAGCCTACGAGAGGAACGAACTCGCTCCCAACAAGCCCGACGAGAGGGAGCTGGCGAGGAGAAGGGGGGGCTACGCCGGTGGCTACGTCAAGGAGCCGGAGCGGGGACTGTGGGATAATATTGTGTACCTCGATTTTCGCTCGCTGTACCCCTCCATTATCATCACCCACAACGTCTCGCCAGATACGCTCAACCGCGAGGGATGTAAGGAGTACGATACAGCCCCGCAGGTCGGTCACAAGTTCTGCAAAGACTTCCCCGGCTTCATTCCGAGCCTGCTCGGAAACCTGCTGGAGGAGAGGCAGAAGATAAAGAGGAAGATGAAGGCAACGCTCGACCCGCTGGAGAAGAAGCTCCTCGATTACAGGCAACGCGCTATCAAAATCCTGGCGAACAGCTTCTACGGCTACTACGGCTACGCCAGGGCAAGATGGTACTGCAAGGAGTGCGCCGAGAGCGTTACGGCATGGGGCAGGGAGTACATCGAAATGGTCATCAGAGAGCTTGAGGAAAAGTTCGGTTTTAAAGTCCTCTATGCAGACACAGACGGTCTCCATGCCACCATTCCTGGAGCGGACGCTGAAACAGTCAAGAAAAAGGCAATGGAGTTCTTAAACTATATCAATCCCAAACTGCCCGGCCTTCTTGAACTCGAATACGAGGGCTTCTACGTCAGGGGCTTCTTCGTCACGAAGAAGAAGTACGCGGTTATAGACGAGGAGGGCAAGATAACCACGCGCGGGCTTGAGATAGTTAGGAGGGACTGGAGCGAGATAGCGAAGGAGACGCAGGCGAGGGTTCTTGAGGCGATACTCAGGCACGGTGACGTTGAGGAGGCCGTCAGAATTGTCAGGGAAGTCACCGAAAAGCTGAGCAAGTACGAAGTTCCCCCGGAGAAGCTGGTTATCCACGAGCAGATAACGCGCGAGCTCAAGGACTACAAGGCAACGGGCCCGCACGTGGCCATAGCGAAGCGCCTCGCCGCGAGGGGAATAAAGATACGCCCCGGGACGGTGATAAGCTACATCGTCCTTAAGGGTTCAGGCAGGATTGGAGATAGAGCCATCCCATTCGACGAGTTCGACCCGACGAAGCACAGGTACGACGCTGACTACTACATCGAGAACCAGGTTCTTCCAGCGGTGGAGAGAATCCTTAGGGCCTTCGGCTACAAGAAGGAAGACCTGCGCTACCAGAAGACGAGGCAGGTTGGGCTTGGCGCGTGGCTGAAGCCGAAGGGGAAGAAGTGAAATTCATGTCTTTAAGTGTACCCAATATTGGTGCTTCCCTTTTCTCTTGATTTTAATCTCTCCGGGAGTGCAATACTCCCTAAATGGACATTTTTCAAATTTCGGGCATGATTCTGGATGTATTCCCGCTCTGTAACTACATCCGTTTCTGGAGAGGTGCCATAAAGGCCTGTCCAAATCAAGGGGTATAATGTGTTTTCCAGACTTCCTAATGGGTTCTGTGCTCTCCATCCATGCTTTTGCCACTGTCTCTCTGAATTCCTCCAGTGTGCCTTCAAATCTCCCTCGTATGATGCCTAAGCTTAGCGTGGCGCGGGTTATATGAACGTCTACGGGGATTGGAACTTTTTCGAGGTTGTTCAGATTAATCCCAGCATTGTCTCTGAGCATTCTCAACCACAGTGATCTAATCTTCTCTCCGTTCAGATTTGGATACCTTGACCTGTGTTTCGTGAGATGTCCTATGATTTTAATGGCGTCAAATTCCATTGCTTCTAAGAAATTTCGCGGATCGTCACTCCACTCCTCGTGAAGGGTTAGAGCAATCGTAAGCCAGATATTTGTATCTCGGTTAGGCCTTAACGCAAGTTTGTACTTGGTGAGAGCGGACTTTATCTTTTCGATGTGCCCCAACGGAATCTCAGCCAACCTCTCGGGGAAGAATACAAACTGAGTTTTAGGGTCTTCAAACGTTTTTCTGGCGCTTTCCCATAGTGCATCTGCGTTTCTCAGGTAATCTATGGCAACGGTGAGAGTCAAAAACAGAAGGTGTTCTCGTGATCCGATTTCAACTCCTTTGGGTGGATAATCTTCTGGCATTTCTCTTTTTCCGAAAATCCCTTCTGTTGAGTACATTGGGAATAGTCTCTCAGCAATTATTGCCCCTCTTTTGGCATCGATAATTACGGTGTCTTGGTACGGACTTGTAGTATCCTCTTTTGAATCTGTGGAAAACTCGAAGTCAGCTTTGGGACCATGTAGTTTTTGCTCTGGAAGAAGATGCATTTTGTGTCACCCGAACTGTTTTTATTCTTTGTTGATTTAAAACATTTTTAGTGTGCCTTCTTGATAATTACCGAAACCCTTTTATCTCTGCAATACAAAACGTATTTCTAGGTGTATTACATGGCCATCGTCACCGTCCGCGTCCCCGACGAGCTGAAGCTCAAGATGAAGGAGCTGAACATCAACTGGAGCGAGGAGATAAGGGAGTTCATAAGAAGGCGCATAGACGAGGAAGAGAGGCGGAAAAAGATAAACGAGGCGCTTGAGATACTCAAACGCACTCCCGTATCTGTCGAGAGGGGCTTCGCAGCGAAGTCGGTGAGGGAGGACCGTGATAGTCGTTGATGCTTCAGCCCTTGTAAAGGTCGTCCTTCAGGAGCCCGGCTGGGAAAAGGTTCCAGTGGAGCCCAGCGTGGCGACCCTCGACTACGCGCTCGTCGAAGGCATGAACGCCATCTGGAAGGCCGTTAAGCAGGGCATGGCAACCGAAGAGGCCGGCCGGAATCTTGTAACCGTTCTCAGGCTACTTGGTAAGGGAATGTTCCTCTTCGAGGCCGAGAACTTCTTTGAGCGCGGCCTTGAGATAGCGCTGAAAGAAGGCATGACTATCTACGACGCCCTTTACATAGCCCTCGCTGAAGCTCTCAACGCTGAGCTCCACACAGCGGACGAGAGGCAGTACCATGCGGCTCAAAATTATGTGAAGGCAAAGCTGGTCAGGTAGGTTTTCCTTTCTCTAACTCCTCCAAAACCTCCAGAATTCCCTCAACGCCCGGCACTTCAAAGCCCCTCTCGTGGATTCTTCTCACCTCATCGGCCTCGGGGTTTATCCAGACCGCCCAGAGGCCGGCCTTTAAAGCCCCTTCAAAGTCCTCAGCGTATGTGTCTCCGATGTGCACCGCCTCTTCAGGCATTATGTTGAACGTTCTGAGCGGCTTCTCGAACATCTCCGGCATCGGCTTGTAAGCTAGAACCTCGTCGGCGAAGAAGGTTCTGTCAATGTAGTTCATCAGGCCGAACCTCTCGAGGAGGAGCCTCGTGTAGGAGCCGGGCCAGAACATCACGTTGCCCGTTACCGTGATTTTAAGTCCCTTTCTTTTAACGACTTCAAGGGTTTCCTTTGCACCTGGGATGACGATCTCATCGCCAACGTTCAGAGTCGCCCTCGCGGCGGCCCTCTTAACCACCTCGACGTCTGTTCCCAGAAGTTCAGCCAGCATCTCCTGGCTTTCTTCCAGCGCCCTCTCGGGGTCCCCCTGAGTCCCGGCGCGCATGCGCTTTATCCTCTCGCGCGTGAGCATCATGCCCTCGACGACGTCTATTATGCACGCTCCCATCAGCCTGGAGAGCTCAACGGCCATGACGTCGAGCATCACGTTGATGTCGAGGAGGGTGTTCCAGACGTCGAATGAAACGAGTTTCATATTCACCACCCTCTTCGGTTTGAGCACAGGGGATAAAAATTCAACGCCTTCTCTCTTCCTCTCTCCCTGCAAGATAGATGAGCCCATTCATGAGTCCTGCCTCTCTGAGAACCGCTTTGAGGTTTCTGAAGCGCGAGCGCATGATGAAGAGCTCGTAGAAGCCCTCCAGGTTGCCCCAGTGGCCGTATGCTGAGAGGGCCAGATACATGACTTCCTTGGGTTTGAGCCTTCTCCCGAGGCTCTCGTTAAGGGCTCTGAGTGCAGGCTTTATCCTCTCCAGCAGGCCTTCCCTCGCGATCATGTGGAGCATAAGGTCTTCCACGGTGGGTTTCTTCCATTCTATGACCTCGTCTTCGAAAGGAAGGCCGATTATGAGGGGGACAACTTCAGTCCCCCCAACCCGATAGCCGAGGGGTGTTTTTTCATGCCTGAACCCTGATAGCCTGCCCGTTATCGAAGCCATCGCCGCCTCCCTGTCCTCGTCAACGTCTATTGCCACGCCTATCTTTTCAACGGTGAAGCCAAAAACGTCCATCGCCCTGAGGAAGTTGCCAAGGTTCCTTATCACCCCGGAGTTGCCCTCGCTGGGGATTATGGCAAGATAGTGTCCGTCCTCCTCTCGCCGAAGGAGGTCGAAGTTGTCACGCTCGAAGACCCGCTCTATGAACCTTAGGCTGTATGGTGCCTCTCTGCTCTCCTTGAACTCAAAAAGCTTTTTGAAGATCGCCTTGAAGAACTTGGCGTCGGTCTTGCCCTCGACGAACAGAACGCTTGTCTCTGCCCTCTCTCCCTCAAAGCCGCCGCGGACGTCAAAATCGAGGTACTTCCTCAGCTCGTAGACCTCCTTGAGGGTGAGGGACTTCCCGGTGTCAGAGTATACCAGAACGTTCTCTTCGCCCCTGCGGAAGCGCCAGGCGATCAGATCCACCAGTTCCAGACTTGCGGTCACGATCGTTTCGTCTCCGCTGAGAGTTGCCACGAAGTTCAGGAGCTCATCGCGATTCTTTCTGTACTCCGGAAATAGAATAGTGCTCTCGTCGGCGAATGCCTCGAACCGGTCTCCGGTTATTACCTTCATTCACTTCACCATGTCCACCGTTATAGCCCCTATCACCGCGAAGGTGCTTATAAGTATGGTCGCGTTGATGTATTGGCCCGGGGTGAAGTCGGCCAGGCCGTTTATCCCGTACACGTATATCAGAACCGCCGATATCATGTAGGCTATCACCGTGACGGTTAGAAGTCTCTTGGGGACGTGGAAAAGCTCCTCCTTCTTCAGGTTTCCTATCCTGGACTTGGCTATGAAGAGGTAAGCCACTCCAAGCGTCATCAGGAGTATCGCCAGCGAGCGCTCAACGGATATGTCCTTGGCAACTTCCCACAGCTCGCCCGTGAAGAGGAATGGGAGGGCGAAGGTAACTGCACCGACTATTTCCTGGGCTATGTCGTCCCAGCCAAGTTTATCAGGGGCTTTTCTGCTCTCGTTCTCCCTTTTTAGCTCCTCGATGCTGGAGTACAGTTCTTCAAGTCGTTTCTCCATTTCAGTTCGCCTTTCGTTTTCTATCCCGTGCTCAGGTTCGGGGTTCATCATCCGGTCAGCATTGGATTCACTCATCATCGCAGAAGTAACTTCCGGGGAAAGGTTATAAAGGTTGAGATGCACTTTAAATCGGTGATAAACGATGAAAAGGGCTTTGGTTCTGTTTATGGGCCTGGTGGTTCTGGGCCTGCTCCTTACGCCTATTAATGCAGCGATTACGGGAATCAATTCCTCGAACACAGTGATAGTCCTTCCGACCACCAAGATAGTCAACGGCGTGCCGCTTCACATAGGTGAGGACGCGATAACCGGTTCGAGGCTCGGTGCCTTTCTGGTTCTCCAGGGTGTTTCCCAGGGAACGTATACGAAAACCGTTTCTGTGCCGGTTGAGTACCACAGCGTGCTCATTCACGATGAGAACCAGACGTACAAGCTCAACTCCGTTGACATGCCTGACGTTGGCGTTAACGTCAGCGATGAGCCGGTTGGGCACGGGATAGTCGTTCAGGTAAACTTCTCACGGATTGATTTCAACTCCACCAAGAAGGCCGCCGAGTTCGGGGACAGGAGTGTCGAGATAATCTTTAACGAGAACACCACCCCCCTCAATATCGGCGGGGACTACAAGGTCATCTCGACGACAGTGGATGGGAAGGACACTATGTACTTCTACGCCTACACGGAAGTGGAATCAACCACGAGCTCCCTAGGGGAGAGCATAACAGTTGGAAGGTGGACCCTGAAGTTCGTGGACATTAACATCAACCAGGAGGAGATGCTGGTTGACCTGACGTATCCCAGCGGCATAATCAAGCAGAAGACCATGGACAAGGGCAACTACTACATCATGTACGTTGATTCTGACGGAAACGAGGACTTTGAGTGGTTTGATACATACCCATCCTCCAGGATAAACGAACTCCTCGAAAGGGGTGTCAAAGAGCTCTTCGTGTTCACCCCGACGGATTTCTTCGTGGGGATAAACAACGCCCAGATGGTCACCTACGACTACTGGCACTACGAAAAGGTCAGGCAGTATCAGGACGGCGATGTGTACAAAGGCCAGTGGGTATGGGATATAGACCCCAACAGCAACCTCTACGTCCTCTACCTCCATGTCAATGAGAGCCTCACCGGCTTTAAGCCGGTCTTCATTGGAGAAGGCTCCGCCCTGAAACTGCCCACGGAGTGGGGGCTTGAGATAGAGCCTGTGTTTGTGAAAAACAATGAGGGTGAGATAACAGGCATCGAGGGCTACCGCTTCGTACGCGTTGCGTCCGTGACCAAGAAGGTCTCCATAACCGCGCCGAAGATAGAGGCTACCGACGACGTCTATGAGTTCATAGTCGAGGACACCCAGCTCAAGAACCTGCCGGCCGACAAAAATGTTATAATCGTCGGCGGCTGGGTCAGCAACAAAGCATGGGCGCTGCTTGAGCAGGTTTACGGCAAGGACACCATCAATGCAATCAAGGATGAAATAAACCAGAAGGGCTACGTGATAAAGGAGCTCAATAACCCGCACAACCCGAGCTACAAAGTGATAATCCTTGCAGGAAAGACCTATGAGGAGACCAGGCTCGCCGTGGAGAAGTTCATGGAGGAAATGTAAAGTCTTATTTTACCTCTTTCTCTTGATTTTACCCCTCCAATTTGAGCCAGAATTAAGTCGTGTTTTTGATTTAAACGCTGAGTAATCCTCGAATTTTTTAATAAACTTTTCGGTTGGGGTGGGGGGTAGGTTTATATACTCGACGGCGGTCTAAACGTTCATGCCGCTGCAGAATTATAGGGGTTTCAGCAGGGATGCGTGGCTGCTCGTTGCGTACTCATTCATTTCCTGGATGGGGGGTAACATAGCGTGGTTTATCTTCCCGTTCTACCTGAAGTCCCTCGGCTTCAGCTACACGGACATCGGGATAGTGTTCTCCCTCTCAACTATCGCCCAGGCGAGCGTTCTTCTCTTTTCAGGCCCTCTCGGCACGAAAATGGGCTATAAGAGAGCGGTCCTTCTGGGCGTTTTACTGATGTTCCTTGGCAGGCTGGTTCAGGTGCTCTATCCCACGATAGCCCTTCTGACCCTTGGTGGCGTTCTCGTGGGCATAGGTATGGCCTTTGAGGGCCCTTCTTACATGGCGCTGCTGAGCGGTGAGGTGAGCGACGAGAAGAGGCACTACCTCTTCAGCCTCTCCTCTGCAATGGGCACCATAGGCTCGGCCGTCGGACTCATCATGGCCGGTTTTCTGCCCAGGTACCTCCCGTACAGGGAGGTTTTTGCAACGGTTCTCGTAATAATACCCATCAGGTTTGCCTTAGTGGTGCTAGTTAAGTCGGTTCTTGCAGAAACGGAAAAGAGGCTCGAGCTGAACAGGAAGCTGCTCCTTAAGATAGGACGCTTTGCCATTCCAAGTGCCCTTATAGGCCTCGGCGCTGGGGTCACGATACCCTACATGGGGCTATGGTTCAACCAGCGCTTTGGCACGAGCCTTGAGAGCATAGGCTGGCTCTTCGCCTTCCAGCAGTTTATAATGGGGCTGGGGATGTTTATTCTGCCGATGATAGCCGACCGGCTGGGCAGCGTCAAGACGATAGTGTCCTTCAACGGAAGCGCCAGCGCTCTCATAGCGGCGATGCCGTTTTCTCCAACCTTCTTAATAGCGGCCGTGGTCTACACGGTCAGGACAATTCTGATGAACATAGTTAACCCAATCTGGAACTCGTTCATGATGGGCTTCTTCAAGAAGGAGGAGCGCTCGACTGTGATGGCTCTCAGCAACCTGTCCTGGACGGCTACATTTGGGGTTGGGCAGTACCTTGGCGGCAGGCTCTTCGACTTCTCCCTCACCTGGCCGTTCATGATAACCGCCGTACTATACTGCTTCTCAATGGTGTTATTCTGGGGCTTTTTCGGCCGAGTGGAGACAAAAGGTTATAAGTCCTCAGCCGCCTAAGGTTCCCCCAGTGAGAAGAGTTCTGGAGTGTGATGCTCATGGTGGTTAAGGACTGTCCCGAGTGCCATGGAACCGGGAAGGTCAAGGTCGGCGAGAAGGAGTGCCCTGTCTGCGAGGGCTGGGGTTACGTTCCCGCTGATTTCAAGATAGGCGACAAGCTGAAGGGCTACAGAAACCTTGACTATATAGGGGTTGAGGACGAGGTTGACGAAATACCCTGTCCTGAGTGCCACGGTAAAGGAGTGGTTCCGGTCTACGACACCTGCCCCACCTGCGGTGGAACCGGCCGCGTTCTGGCCTGTGACATCTGCGGAAGGGTCAAGGAGCCTTGGGAGCCAGGAATGGAAACTACCTGGGTCTGTCCCGATTGCATGAGGAAGTACAAGGTCGTCTACGTCCTCGACAAGACCTGCGACATCGAGGACATAGAGGTCGGAAACGTTTACAAAGGAACCATCGATCGCGTGGAGCGCTTCGGCGTCTTCGTCCGCCTCAACCCGCACGTCAGGGGGCTTATACGGAGAAAAGACCTCCTCGGCGGCAGGGAGTACCGGCCGGGCGACGAGATTCTGGCCCAGGTTCTCGACGTTAGACCCGACAAGGGCGAGATAGACCTCATAGAGTCGGCCCTCAAGCACTACAAGGAGGTTGTGGTCAGGAAGGAACTCCCCGTCACGCTCATAAAGGACCTCAGCAAGGACATGGCAGGTCAGACCGTCAGGCTCCGCGGCAGGGTTACCCAGATACAGGTTACCGGCGGGCCTACGGTCTTCACGATAACCGATGGGACGGGCATAACATGGGCGGCCGCCTTCGAGGCTCCCGGGGTGAGGGCCTACCCGAACATAAACGTCGGAGATATCGTGGAGATAATAGGCAAGGTGGCCTTCCATTCGGGTGAGATTCAGATAGAGGTCAGCGACATGGCGAGGCTCTGGGGGCCGGAAGCCGCGGAGGTAAAGAAGCGCATAGAGGAGGAACTCGACAGGCGCGCCCAGCCAAAGGATGTGGGCTTCCTCGTGGAGAGCGAGGTTCTTGAGAAGCTCAAGCCGAAGATAATGAAGGCGGCATTTATGATACGCAGGGCGATCTACGAGGGCAGACCGATTCTGCTCAGACACCACGCCGATGCCGACGGCTACACCTCGGGCCTAGCCCTGGAGTACGCTATAGTGCCCCTCATCGAGCAGGTCTCTCCGGATTCGGGCGCCAGATGGAAGCTCTTCAAGAGAAGGCCGAGCAGAGCTCCGTTTTACGAGCTGGAGGATGTTCTCAAGGACATCATATTCATGGTCGAGGACCACGAGAAGTTCGGCGACCCGCTCCCGCTTTTGGTTATAGTGGATAACGGCGGGACGAGCGAGGACATTCCAGCTTACAAGCGCATAAGGGCCTTTGGCGTCCCGATAGTGGTCATAGACCACCACGACCCGCGCGAGTGGGTGAGTGAGGATAAGGCCAAGGTTGACGACTACGTTGACGTACACGTCAACCCGCACCACATAAAGCGCGGCTACTACGAATTAACGGCCGGAATGCTGGCAACGGAAGTGGCGCGCTTCATCAACCCTGATGTGGAGGACAGGATAAAGCACCTGCCGGCTATAGCCGGAACCGGCGACAGGAGCAAGGCCCCGGAGTTCTACCAGTACCTTGAGATTGCAAAGAAGGCCAAGGGCCTTGACGAGGAAGACCTGAAGAAGATAGCCGAGGTAATCGACCATGAGGCCTACTTCTGGAAGTTCATGGACGGCCACGGCATCATAGACGAGATCCTGCTCCTCACAGGTAATCTCCAGAGGCACCGCGAGCTTATCAACGCGATTTACCCCGAGGTCAGGGAGAAGCAGGAGAAGGCGCTAAAGGCTTCGCTGCCTCACGTCAAGAGCGTCGTCCTGCCCAACGGGATAAGGTTCAACACGATAGACATCGAGCTCTTTGCGCCGAAGTTCAGCTATCCGAGCCCGGGCAAGCTCTCCGGCCTGATACACGACCACTTCAAGGAGAAGTACGGGGAGGATGCGCCAATACTCACACTCGCCTACGGGCCGGACTTCGCTGTCGTCAGGGCCAGCGACGGCATGGCGGCCTACAACTTCGACCTGAACGAGATAATCCCAAGGCTCCAGGAGGCCCTGCCGAGCGCTGGAATCGAGGGCGGCGGCCACAGCTACGCCGGCTCGATAAAGTTCTTCGAGGGCATGCGCAAGGAGGTCCTTGAAGAGTTTGCCAAGCAGGTGCTAAAATTGAAAAAGAGTGGGTAGGCTACCTCTTTCCTCTCGCTGCCAGCGGCACGAGCAGGAGGAGCAGTAAGAGACCCATCCCGCATATCCCTCCTTCCTGTCCCCCAGGTGAGGTGGGGGAAACTGGCTCTGTTTCCCCTGTGGGGCTCTCAGCTGGAGGGCCTTCTTCCTCTTTTTCAGCGGTCACGGTTATCTTCTTCGTCGTTTCCGACGTCAGCCCCGTTGAATCCGTGACCTTCAGCCTGACGGTGTAGGTCCCCTCACTCCGATAGCAATGGGTGGGGTTCCTCTCTCTGGACACGTAACCGTCCCCGAAATCCCACTCCCACGAGACTATCTCCCCATCGGGATCGAGGGAAGTGTCCTTGAACTGGATTTCCATACCCACCTCGGGGGTCTCGGGGGAGTAGTGGAAATCCGCTTTGGGGGATGTGCTGAAGGAGAAGCTTGCTGTGGCCGGTTCGCTCATGGTCCCGTCGTAGAGGACGTAACCTGTAACCTCTGCACCGGACTTCCCGGCGCGGAAGGTTTCCTCGAAGGTTGTCTCCTCCCCGGGCTCCAGAGTCACGTTCATGATCACCTCTTTTGTTCCGGAGAGGAAGTGGACTTCACCCGTTACCGGGAGGTCTCCGGTGTTGATGACCCTCAAAACCGCCGTGAAGGCGGCTCCCGGAGAGGGTTCCTGTGGAATGGTGAGGATGTTTTCAACGCGTTTAACTCCCAGCAGGAAGTGAAGGAGTTTTCTGTCGAGAACGTTTCCGTTTACATCCCTGGCGAGGATCTCTATCCCGTACTGTCCGCCGGTTAATCCCTTCGTCTGGAACTCAAAGGAGAAGTATCCGGTGCCGGTTAGATTTCCGAGGCTGAGAAGTTTGGCTTCAGAAACGGTGGCTCCATACGTCCCTTTCCTGAGAACTGCACTCAGAATAACATCGGTACTGCCTTCAGAGTTTGTTATGACTCCCGCTACCCTCACACGCTCTCCGGGTTTGTATACATCCCTCTCAAGCCTCGCACCCGCGATTTCGACACCCGTTTTTATGTACTCAATTGTGAATCGATGGCGGCCGTACAGCACGGCCCTCTTGGTGAGGTTGTTGTACTCCAGAGGGAACACCCTTATGAAGAGCGTACTGCTTCCGTCGGGGTTCTCACTCACGCGCCACTGGTAAGGTGGAAGCGGTGTGGCCTCCTCGGTCCCGCTTCCGACCTCTTCGCCGAGCTTTCCTACCCTAAAGGGAACCATTGTGATGCTGAGCACTTCTTTAGCCTCTCTCTCCACGAGTTCAACGTTTTGAACGCGCCTCCCCCTCGGAATCTTCACACTGTAGGTGTAATACGGGATTGGTGACCTTCCCGGTAGGAGGAGAATGCCTCCCTCTTCGAGTTCCACGAGTGAACCCTCACCGGTTTCCTGAATGCTGTACGCGGGCGTCTCCAGTTCCAGGCTCTCTGGGGCCCCCTCGTTCTCTCCTTCCGGTGTGCCGGCTCCAAGCCCAAACTTTGGGTCGCCGTAGAGATGCATTGACATGACCCACAGAAGGTCGGTGTCGTCTTCGATTTCCCAAACCCTGCCTATCCCCATGTCCCGCTTAAGCTCTTTGAAGGCGTCACCGATGGGGGTTCCCAGTTCCCAGCGCCTGTAGAGCCTCTTTGCCCTCGCAGTCCACGGGGCAGAATACGTTTCTTCCGTTGACCCGAGATACACAACCGCCCCCGCTTGAAGGAACGCCTCTGCTACGCTCACTCCTTTTGTGTAGTCCCCTGTGAGACAGGATTCAGCGTAGACAAAGGGGCATGCGCTTCCGAAGGGGTTCCTCCTGTTGATCACGTCTGTCACTGAGATGTCGTCGATGACATTGGTGTTTCCATGGCCCTCAAGGTGTATTATGTCCTTCTCGGGGGTGTTGTTGAAGAACGCCTCCACGGCCAGCCTCTTTCCGTTGACCACTATCCTGTCCCCTTCCTTTACATCCCGGTAGTCCGTGGTAAAAACCATTGTTACCAGGGTACCCTGCCCCTCCAGTGCCCTCTTCACGGCTCTGCTCCTCTCTGCAAAATCATTGTCGCTGCAACCCCCGCTTCTGCATTTGGGCCAGCCAGATAGTATTAACGCGTGGGAGCGGTCAAATGAGCACTCCCCCCTCGCGGCCCTTATTGCATTTCTTATGGCCACCTCAAGCTTATCCGCCGTGTCTCCAACTATCCTCCCGATGATGAGCTCCGGATCTAGAACGTCTCCTTCCGTATTCGCGTAGGGCAGATCCGTCACCCTGACGTGCTTTACAGCGCCCCAGTCCAGCCACAGCGGCTCAAAGCTCATTTTCTGTGCCGGGACAACTTCGGTCTCCCCTACTATGAGGAGGTATCCATCAGAAAGCCAGCCCTCTTTCATTCTCGTGCCCCAGCGCTCGATGAGGGTCGTGGAGAGGGGTGAAGGACCTTCGGTGACTTCGCGCCAGGTGGTAAACTCAAAGTTCTCTCCATGGACTACAGCGATCTCATCGCTCTGTCCTCCCACGATATCCACGAGCATCGCCTTTCCAGAGTAAAAGAACCTGCGTGTTTCCCTTAGTCCAGCGGTGTCGTACACTTCAACGGTACCAAGCTCCTTTTTGAAGACCAAGAGCTCCCCAACGCCGTCCCCGTCCACGTCTCCCCAATCTACGTCATCCCCCTTTCTGTATGATGTCTGAACGCTTCCTAGGAGGTTTGCGTTCTGCACCCCCATGAGGTCGTAGAATTCGAGGGTTCCATCGGGTCTCAGTATAATCACCTCATCGGAGTTCTCCGGATGGGAGTTGCCGATGAATATGAGGCTGTCCTTTGGAACATCCAGGCTGATGCTCCTCCACTCCGGTGTAGTGTCTGTCTCTGAATAGCGGAACCACACCAACCTATCCTGGGCCTGGTAGAGGCAGCTTGGGTACCGAGATTGTTCAAGAACGTCCATATGGAGAAAACCACAGGCGAGTCTTCCCCCGATGAAGTGCGGAACCCGAAACTCAAACTCCTTTATATATTCCTCGCGGGGATTTCCCCGCCCATCCGTAACGACTTCTCTACCGTAGACCATTACCGTCATGTTGTCGAACACTAAAATGACTTCGTCCTTGCCGTCCCCGTCAAAGTCCACCAGGCTCATTGCCTTTGCACTGCCGATTCCCTCAAAGGCGTGCCTGAACCTCTGAACCGGTTCGTGGATCCAGAGGCCTGAAGATGAGCTGTACGTGACCACTTCTTTCGTCCCATCACCGTCAGTGTCGCCACCCGATACAAGCTCGGGATCCCCCACTCGAATTCTGATGGAGCTGAAGGAATCCACGTATCCTATAACCCCGTTCCTGTACACGGCAAGTTCAGCTATGGTGGATAGGAGGCGGTTAACGCTTTCCTCGTCGTTCAGTGTGTAGAGGTTCGTGGGGTCGGTAACTATCAGGTAGTCACTTTCCTTGATTGCCCTCTCCCAGGCTTCGCTTATATCTTCCCTCTTCCAGGTTCCTCCATCCAAGCTCATGACCCCATAACCCTGGTAAAATCTTTTTACGGTTGAATAAGTCTCGACGGTTATCCCACCGTAGGCTGCACTCACGTATATTGGATGTGGATACATAACGGGAACCGCAGGATAGCTCACTTCGAAGTGCTCTCCCGGCTGAAGGACCACGGAATCGAAGGTGAAGTAAATGGTATTGACTCCAGTGGCGGGGTCAAAGACGGTCTTCATGTTGTAGCTTTCGCCGTCCCTCTCAACGGCCTGGAATCCTATGAGGCGCTGGGTTATCTCCATCAATCCAAAGGGCACATCTCCGGTGTTGAGAACCCTTAGGGTGACGTTGAGGTAATTCCCACGGCGCACTATTCTTGTCTCCAGAGAGTAATCCTCCTCCCTGGGCTGAACTTCCACGGTGATGGCCCTGGAGTAGTGAAATCCCCCGTCCGTTGAATTGGCAATTGCCGCGATGAGGTACAACCCAACGGGCAGACCGCTCATGTCCCAGGTGTAAGTGTATGTGAGTTCGTCATCGCTTCTCGGCCTGAACGTGCGGGAGAAGTGATAGTTCTGAGGCCCCCAGATATGAAGTGTGACCATTCCGATGGCGTGTGGAACAATCTCCCCTGGATTGTGCATGCACGCAAGCTCTCCCAGCTCTGAACTTGGGCAGTCCCTCATCCTCAGCTCGTACTCTGCCGCGTATATCTCAACCTCAACAAAGGTTCCGGGAGCGACTCCGTTCCTTCCTGCTTTCACGGAGTACCTGTCCTGGGGCGAGATTATTTCCACGTCAACACTGTGGACCTCATATTCTGGCCTCCAGAGTTCTGAACCTATCCCGCAGACGCCGGTCATGTCACAGACCCTTACCGTTATCTCATGGTCGCGGTAAAGGCCGGGACCGCTCATTCCCAAAGCTGAGGGACTAAACGCTACGCTGGCCGAATCCTGGGGGTTGTACACAGTCCCTACAAGCATTCCATCGACGTAGAACTCCACCCTTGAGATTCCGCTTTCGTCCCTTACTGGAATCCTAATCTCGTAGTAGTCTCCCGAACCTCTTATGGAGAGCTCCCCCAACATTGGCTTTTTTCCGTCGGCCACTTTTTCAGTTTCAAAAAACCTCTCCCTGTCCCTCATTACGTTTCCGCTCTCATCTGTGGTCGTAATGACAAATCTGTAAAGGGTTGAGGGCTTCAGTGAGCCTATTCGGATAGAATGCTCCCGGGAGAATTCTTCAGTCTTGAAGGTTCCCTCAAAGCTTAGGGCGTCTCTTCCATACTTTACCTCGACCTTTGACGGTTCATCCGTTAGTATGCTGAGCTCTACGTGCTCCGTCCCGACGTCCTCAACGGTGACGTTCAGTATCTTCGGCGGCTTCTCGTCGCACTTAAAGGTCTCCACCCTGAAGTTGTTGCTCTCGTTGAATTCAGGAATAGAATCCCCTTCGTCTGCGATTATTTCCACTTGGAACGCTTTCCAGGGGCATTCAGACAGTTCAAAGCTGCCATCAATCCTTTCACCGCTTCCAAGTCCTTTGAGAACTGTGGACTCTACTGCTTCTCCGTTTATCAGAAGGGTGACCGTGAACTCCTCGGAAAACTTTTCTTTGGCGTTCATGACCTGAAATCCTATCTCATTTCCTTTTTTCCATATGTCGGTGATCAGGAGGTCCGCCCTTTTTTCTGGGGCTGGAAGAACCAGTGGAAGCCAGTCCCCGTTTCTTACATTTCCACCTGAGGTGTGGGGTAGCTGGGTGTCTCCTATCCAGTCGCCGTTTGTATCCTTCCCGTCGTAGTCGCTCCAGTAGTTGCCGCCTATGTAGAGACCCCCAATGATATTTTTTCCCGGTTTCTTTGTGGTGTTCCAGTGGTTGTTTCCGACGTCTATCGCGTTTTGTTCGTTGGAGAGGTAGTTGTTGTAGAACAGGTTTCCCCTCGTATCGGCGGAGTATATACCCAGACTGTTGTTTGCTATCACGTTGCTCCTGATGGTGTTTTCATTTCCAAAGACGGATACGCCCCTCTCGTTCAGCGTTAGGGTGTTGTTTTCAATCACGTTCCCCTCGCTGGATTGAATGGTAATGCCGTCTTCGGCACTTTCTTCAATCCTGTTTCCGGCTATTATGTTGTCATCTGACGACTCTTTGAGAAAAATTCCCGAATATAGGGGTTCGACTATTGTATTGTTGATAATAGTGCTCTTAACGGTGGAGCTGAGGTATATGCCCCTCTCAGGTCTCAGGATTTCGTTGAAGGAAATCTCTGCCTGGAGGTCTCTGTATGCCATAACAGGGACTGAAACGTTCTCAAAGCGGTTCCGGGAGATGACATGGCCCGCGCCTTTTTGTGCCAGGTAAATCCCACCGTAGCTCGAAATTATCAGGGTTTCGAGAATACTGCACCCCTCTGTGTTGCTGTCTATTACGATGGAATACATTCCTGATTTTTTGGTTCCCGTTATGGTCAGCGCCTTTACCACTGCTCCGCTGGCCTTTATTCTGAACACGGGAAGGCCCGGTTCTGGGGCTTCGACTATCACATCTTCAGGATTTCCAGAAACAGAGCGTATTACAACGGCTTTATCCACGGTGACGCTCTCGATGTACCTACCGCTGTCAAGGAGTATAACGTGTCCAGGTTTTGTATCGGGATCGCTTATGGCCTCATTTATGCTGGAAAATATCTCGCCGGTATTCAGGTTGCGCACCACGGGAATCGCACCTGCCCTGGCGTAGCTTGGAGCACTCAGCATAGAACTCAAAAGAAGAAAGGTAAGGAGAATGGGAAAGTATCCCAATCCTCTCATGCCAACTCCTCCAGATGCTGTGGGCCGAATTGAGCAGCATCTATTAAGAATCTCCCAGAAGCCAAGAATGTAAAGTGAGAATGAAAGGCTTCTGAGACTTTATCTTGCTTTATATTTGCGTTTTTCGTTTAAATAACTTTTGAAAAGTCATTCATCATTTTGACAAAGACCTTTTTCGGGCATATTCGGCTTTGACCGCAGATTTTTAAGCTGAAGTTTCAAGACATATGTGCTGACAAGTTAGGAGGGATTTTTGTGAAAATCGTTCTTGAAGTTACCTTCAGGATGGGTGGCGTTTCCTACCGCGGCCATCGCTGGGAGGATAATATCCTGGTTTTTGAGTTCGAGCGCCTTGGAGATACCTTCATACAGGTTCTCAGCAAGAGAAAGGTCGAGGAAGAGGTCGAGCGTGAGCCCTCGGCCGTAATGGTCGAGCTTAAGACCAAGGAAGGCGGCAAGATATTCGGGGCCGTTGGGGAGGACGGCCTTTATCGAGCGGTGGAGCCTTAGGTTTTTATAGTTCCCCACCAACTTTCTACGGTGATGGCCATGTACATGGCTGAGTTCAAGCTTCGCTTCGGCGACATGAAATGGTACGTCCGGAGAATCGTCGAGGCCTCCTCACTGGAGGAGGCGGAGGAAATCGCCGAGCGCTACGCAAAGGCGATGAACAGGGGAGAGGTCAGGTGGGAGCTGAGCTACGTCATTGAAGCCGAGAGACCCCTGCTTATTGGGAAGGAGGAACTTGAAAAGATGGGCGCCTGATTTTTAGCCTGCCTCCACCTTTTCTCCCGAAAATTTGGGAAAACCCTCATTCCCTCACGAAGGCCATGAGCACCATCGCAACGAGGTTCATCGCCGCCGCGAAGATGAATGCATAGGCTAGGGAGTAGGAACTCCAGAGCCAGCCCGCTATCACCGAGGCGGGAAAGACGAAGACGCCGAAGACGGTGTGGTATGCCCCTATCACCGTTCCCTTCTCGAACTCCTTCGCGAGGTCGGCCATGTAGGCCCGCGGAATCGTGTCCTCAATGGCTATGTAAATCCCGTAGAGCACAAAGGCCGCCATCAGCGTGTAGAGGTCCCTTGCGTAGGCGAAAGCCATGGCCGCCAGAGCCGCCACCCCGAAGCCGAGGGTTATGAGCCGCTTCTTGCCGAAGCCGTCCGAGATAACCCCGAGGGGATACGCTGAGAGTGCATAGATGAGGTTGAACAGCGCGTAGAAGGCCATGCTCTGAACGACCGAATAGCCCAGCTCCTGCGCTTTCCACATCGTGAAGGCGTAGCTGTACCTCCCGAGGGCGCCTATCGCGACCACCGCGAGGAAGAGCTGGAGGTTCCTGCTCCTCAGCGTTGATATGCCCTTTATCTTTCTCTTAACCTCACCGCCCCTGTCCTTCACGAAGAGGATTATCACGAGGAGCGATATCGCCCCCGGAACCGCGGAGAGCAGGAAGATGTACCGGTAGGTAGTCTCGGCTGGAAGGTCTTTGAGGAGTTCTATCAGCCCTATCGCAACGAGAGGACCTGCGACCGCGCCGAGGGTATCCATCATCCTGTGGAAGCCGAAGGATTTCCCGGTTTTCCCCTTCTCGCTTGACTCCGCTATCAGCGCGTCCCTGGGGGCGGTTCTTACGCCCTTGCCAACCCTGTCCACCGCGCGGAGGAGGAGAAAGTCCCACCAGTGGCGGGTGAAGGCAAGGGCTCCTTTTGAGAGAGTCGAGAGGGCGTAGCCGGCGAAGACGAAGGCCTTCCTCCGTTTAAAGCGGTCACTCACGTAGCCGAAGGCCACCTTGAACAGCGAGCTCATGCTCTCTATCGCGCCCATAACAGAGCCACTGAGCAGCTTTCCGGCATCGAGAACCTCCATCAGGTAGCTCGGCATTATCGGGATTATCATCTCGCTGCTCATGTCGTTGAGGAAGCTGACGATGCCGAGCAGAAAGACGTTCCAGCTTATTCCGAATATTCTCTTCTCCCTTTCCTCCATTCCTCATTCCCCCAGCAGTTCGAGACAGAGCTCCCTCAGCTTCTCTTTGCCCTCGTCGAGGGTTCTCCGGCCGATTTCCGTTATCTCGTAAACCCTCACGCGTCTTCCGTTCTTGACCTTCCACTGACTCTTCAGAAGGCCCTCCTCCTCCAGGGAGTGAAGGAGGGGGTACATCGTGCCGGGGCTGATGTGGTAGCCGTGTCTCTCAAGCTCTTTCATCAGAAACGAACCTGTGACCGGCTCTTCGCTCGCGTGGTGGAGTATGTGCAGGGTCAGGAAATCGCGGTACTTCATATCGAACACCGATATCGAAATGCGATACTGAAGCTTAAAAAATTTTGGCTCATTCGAGCACGTGCTTCTCCAGAACATAGCAGTGGAAGGTCCCCTCGAAGACCTTCTCGCCCCTCTCGTTGAAAACCTCGGCCCTTACCACTTTTTTCCTTCGGGGGGACGTGCCGTCACCCACACCCCCTCCAGACTCTTCTATAACCTCAGCCTTCGCTCGCAGGGTTTCACCTGCCCTCACCGGCTTCAGGAACTTCACCTCGGCCTTTCCGAGAACAACGGTGGGCTCGTTGACAGCCAGCATCGCCGCGTAGTCCGCTAAACCAAAGGTGAAACCCCCGTGAACGAGGCCGTGCTCGTCAACGGCCATCTCCTCAGTGGTTAGAAGCTCCACCTCAGCCATTCCAGGTTCTATTCTCAGCGGCCTACCCACAAGCCTTTCCGAGGTCAGCCTGTGCGTCCTCTGCTCCATGGTCTCCACCAAAGGTTTATTTATTTCCTCGCCCTAAAAAAGTTAGGTGGTTGCGTGCACCCGATAAAACGCGCGGTTGAGTATAAGGGTTCGCTTGAGTTCACCAGGAGCGAACTCGTTGGAATACTGGCCTTCAGTCTCCGGCTTATGGACGTGAAAGCCGCGAAGGAGCTTATAGCCAAGTCCCTGGAAGAGGGTCTCCTTGAGGAACGCGATGGAGTTCTCGTGGTCAACAAAGCCCTACTGTCGGAGGAAGAAGCCCAGGAGGATCTCTTCAACGAGATGGTGGGTTACATTGCCAACTCCCTCGGCTGGGAGCGGGAGGAGGTCATCGAGGGCATCAACTCTATGCGTGAACGCTACGGCGACCTCGACGAGAAGGTTCTGGCGTACCTCTTCGGCATGGAGAAGGGCGTTGATATGTCCCGTTTTAAAGACCGGCTTGAGCTGTGAGGGGCACATCTCCGCAAACCGTTTTAACGATTCTGGGCAATCTTATTTTGGGGTGATACCATGCCCGAGGAGGCGCTCATAGTTGTGGACATGCAAAGGGACTTCATGCCCGGCGGGGCTTTGCCTGTTCCAGAGGGGGACAAGATAATACCCCGGTGCAACCGATACATCGAGGAGTTCCGGAGGAGGGGGGCTTTAATAGTCGCCACGCGAGACTGGCATCCCGAGAACCACATCAGCTTCAGGGAGAACGGCGGCCCCTGGCCGAGGCACTGCGTCCAGAACACCCCCGGGGCAGAGTTCGTCGTGGAGCTTCCAGCTGATGCAGTGATAATCTCGAAGGCGACGGAGCCGGACAAGGAGGCCTACTCAGGCTTCGAGGGAACCGAACTGGCGGAGATTCTGAAGAGAAACGGCGTGAAAAGGGTCTACATCTGCGGCGTTGCGACCGAGTACTGCGTTCGGGCTACGGCCCTGGATGCGGTCAAAAATGGCTTTGAGACGTACCTCCTCAGGGATGCCGTGAAGGGAATCAACCCCCAGGATGAGGAGAGGGCTTTGAGGGAGATGGAGAGGACCGGCGTGAAGGTTCTTTACCTGATATGACCCTCTTCCATTCTTTTAGGAGGACCAAGAGAAGGTTGAGCACTATCGGACCGATTATGAGGCCCTTTACCCCCATGGCCCAGGTTCCGCCTATCATCCCTATGAAGACGAGGGTCTCGTCAAGGTCCGCGTCTTTCGCCACCATCATCGGTCTTATAGTGTAGTCCGGCATCGGGGAGACCAGGAGAAAGCCGTAAACCGCTATCCCTATCGCGTGGAGGTACATGGCCTCCTTGGCGAAGTACGCGGCCGCGATGAGCCATATCATCCAGCCCTCGAAGAGCGGGACGAAGGAGAAGATGAAGGTCAGGAAGCCGGCCACTATCGCGGTGTACAAATCGGAGACCCCGAACAGGAGAAAGCCAAAGGTCATCAGGATACCTTTTATGACGTTCAGAACCAGCCAGGCCCTCACCAGTGCCCCGAGGGTCTTGTTTAGGCTCTCGAGTATCTCCTCGCCCAGCCGGCGGTTCTTGCCTGGAATCGCCAGCCTTATCTCCTCCGCTATCTCATGGGCGTTGGCGAGGGCATAGTAGAAGGTGAAGAGGAATACGACGAGCTGGAGGAGGTACATGGGAAGGGAGAAGGCCTGCCTTGACAGGTATTCCGACAACCTCGGGATGAGCTGGTTGAAGAAGTTCTGGAGGAAATCGAGAACCTCTGGCGGCAGTGGCTGGGTCATGAGCCACCTGAAGAAATCAACAACGCTCTGGTAGAAGGACGCAGCGACCTGGACGGATATCATCAGAAGCTCGAAGGTCACCACACCACCAAGGCCCAGCATTCCCACCGTGAGGAGCACAGCGGAGTGGACCTCGCCGAGTTTGGGGACAAGTCGCCTGTGTATGGGATAGGCGGCATATGCTAAAATCAGGCCGAAGAATATCGGGGTTATCAGTGGGCTGATGGCCCTCCAAGTTATGTATGCTATTATGAGCACTGTGATAGCCCAGGCAAGTCTCTCCGCCTTCATACCCCTCGACAGGTTTATTAGGTCTCTCCTTATAAACCATGCGTGGTGCCGGCGATGGAAGATGCTCTGAGGGAAAAGGCTCTGGCCTATATAAGCCGTGCTGAGTACTATATGGCGGAGAAACGCTTTGAGATGGCATACAACGCCTATATGGACGCCCTACACACCATTGGGGCCTACTTGGTCTACCTGGACACGGGAATGCTCATGTCCGTGAGAGAGATGATGGGAATCCTTGAGAGCCGGCATCCGGAAGTCCATGGGGTCATAGCCCGCTATTCCCGGGTAACGAGCTTTGATGAGGGGACATTAACCGCCATGAGAAAAGAGGTGGAGAGGCTCAGGGATTCAGTGTTTCCCACTGGGCCGGATTGATTGTTTTCACGTGCAGCATGGAGGACAGCATCTTCTCATCCTCCTTTCTCTCCGTTCTGCAGTCAAGGACAGCCCCTTCGAGTGTCTTTGCCAATCCCTCGTTTCCGTAAAGGGTGACCAGCACTATACCTCCGTCCGAGGGATGGAAGGTTATGTACACGATGCCCCCGTCCCTCACCTCTATTCCGGAGGGAACCATCTTCAGCAGAAACGCTCCGCTCCTGCCCTCACGGTTCCATATTCCGGTTATCTCAAGCATTCCGCGGGAATAGAAGACGTTGAGAAACGGAAGGGTTTCGCCTGTGGGCGTTAAGGGGTACGTTCCCATCTTGTACAGGACGACCTTTCCCCTGGCAGTTCCAAGAAACACCGAACCGCAGAGGTTGTCTATGTAAGAACCCAAAGCTTCATAAACAATATCGCCTGACACATCCAACGCTATCACCACTTTATACCTTGGCTCCCGTCATATATTGGTAATTGGTCCTTAACGGTGGTTACGATGAGAATAGTCGCCGCTGACACGGGTGGGGCACTTCTCACCGAGGACTACGAGCCGGTTGGGCTTATAGCGACGGCCGCTGTGCTCGTGGAGAGGCCCTACCGGACGGCAACCCTGAGCAGGGCCAGGTACGCTGATCCGTTCAACTACGACATGAGCGGCAGGCAGGCAATAAGGGACGAGGTCCTGCTCGCGGTGGAGCTGGCAAGGGAGACAAAGCCTGACGTCGTTCACCTCGACTCGACTATAGGTGGTATTGAGGTCAGGAAGCTCGATGAGCCGACCATAGAGGCCCTGACGATAACCGACCGCGGGAAGGAGGTCTGGAAGGACTTGGCCAAGGACCTTCAGCCCTTGGCAAAGAAGCTCTGGGAGGAGACTGGAATTGAAATCATAGCCATCGGCAAGTCCAGCGTCCCGGTGAGGATAGCGGAGATATACTCCGGGCTATACACTGTGAAGTGGGCCATCGAGTACGCGCGGGAGAACGGGAAGGCCATCGTCGGACTGCCGAGGTACATGAAAGTTGAAATCCGTCCTGGAAAAATCTACGGGGAAAGCTTGGACCCCCGCGAGGGCGGCCTATTCGGTGAAATAAATGCTGAAACCGAGGGAATCGACTGGGAGCTGTACCCCAATCCTCTCGTGAGGCGCTACATGGTTCTTGAAGTGTGGAGGGAGTGAGGGGTTAACGTCATTATCCAAATTTTTATTGGTGGTCACATGCCAGTAATTACCATCTGGGTAAACGTTCCTGAGAACGCCGACCCTGAAGAGCTGAAGAGGCTCTTAGAGCTTGAGCTGATTCGAAGAGAGCTCGTGAAGGAGCGGAAACGGCCAAAGGACGACTTCAGGAAGCTCAGAGGGATTTTAGGAAAGGCAGAGTTTGAGGAGATGAAGGCATACGAGCTGGAGGCTGAGTTCGGTGATTTATATTGATGCAAACGTCATATACAGCTATTACTCGTGGAGTATATTACTGAATGAGTAATATTTGCGAGTGAGTACAGAAAAAGAGAAGGCAGGTTAAGCCCCCTTCTCCAGCTCGCTCGGGAACTTGATGGCATCGAACGGACACGTCTGGTTGCAGACGCCGCAGCCAGTGCAGAGCAGGTTGTCAATGCGCACCTTGTTCGTCTCCGGGTCGTAGACTAGGGCGGGACAGCCGGTGAGGAGTATGCACGCCTTGCAGCCTGTGCACTTGTCCTCGATGACGAGAGGTATCTCCCCTATCTCCCCGCGCCTTATGACAGGAATGACGCACTCCTGCTTTGCTATTATCACCGCCGGCCCTTCAACCTGCATGGCCTCCTTGATGGCTTCTCTCGTGGCCTTGAGGTCGTAGGGATCAACGGTCTTGACGTACTTGACTCCCAACGCCTTGACGAGAGCTTCGATGTCAATCTCGTTGAACTTCCTGCCGGTTTCGCTCCCGCCGGTTCCTGGGTGCGGCTGGTGGCCGGTCATGGCCGTTGTCCTGTTGTCGAGTATCATGACGAGAACGTTCAGGTTCTTGTAGACGGCATCAACCAGCGGCTGGATTCCGTTGTGGAAGAAGGTCGAGTCGCCTATCGTGGCGATTATCTTCTTGTCCATCACGACGCTCTGGCCGTTGGCAAGGCTTATGCTCGCGCCCATGACGAACTCGGTCCAGATGGCTTCAAGCGGCGGGAGGAGCGAGAGGGCGTAGCAGCCTATGTCGCCGTGTATCGGGACGGAGTAGCGGCCGAGCTTTAGATCCCTCAAAGCGTCCAGCGCGGCGCGGTAGCTCCCCCTGTGGGGACAGCCTGGGCACATAACAGGAGGCCTCTTCGGGGCGAGGTTTTCGGCGAGCTTTACCTCCTCGGGCTTCTCGTAGGTCTCCCCGCTTTCGCCGGTGAGCCTCAGCAGGGCGTTCCTGACCAGTGAAGGCGTCAGCTCCCCCTCAAGGGGCAGATGGCCGGTCCTCTTGCCGTATATCGGCACGTTGAGCCCGGCCTCGTAGGCGGCAATCTTGACTTCCTCCTCAAGGAAGGGCGCGCCGTCCTCGATAACTATCGCGAAGTCCACACTCTTAAGGAACTCCACGACGAGCTTCCTCGGGAGAGGGTGGGGTGTTGAGAGCTTGAGAACCTTGAAGTCGCCGTCGAGCTTGGGCAGAACCTCGCGCACGTAGTTGTACGGCGCCCCCTCGACGATTATTCCGATCCTACCGCTCCCCTCGACCCGATTGAAGGGCATCGAGTTGAACTCCTCCTCGATCTTCTCCAGCGTCTCGTTGAGCCACTTATGCCTCCTCCTGTTGCCCTCCATGCTGGCCCTGACGTAGCGCTCTATGTCCTTCTTGAAGACCGGCTTCCGGTTTAGCTCGATGAACTCGCCAACCTCGACGTCAGCTGTTGTGTGGTTCACCCTCGTCGTCGTGCGGAATATTACCGGAACCTTATAGCGCTCGCTCAGCTCGTAGGCGTAGGTTATCAGGTCGTGGGCCTCCTGCGGATCTGCAGGTTCGAGAACAGGCAGGAGCGAGAGCTTGCCGTAGTAGCGGTCGTCCTGCTCTGTCTGGCTTGTATGTGGCCCCGGGTCGTCGGCAACGAGGATTACCAGGCCACCTTCGACGCCCGAGTAAGCTAAGCTCATCAGCGGGTCGGCCGCTACGTTAAGGCCGACGCACTTCATCGTCACGAGGGCTCTTAATCCGGTGTAGGCAACTCCCGCGGCTTCCTCTAAGGCCACCTTCTCGTTGGGCGCCCACTCGGCGAAGACCTCTGGCTTGAGCCTCGCGATGGTCTCGATGACCTCGGTTGAAGGCGTTCCCGGGTAGCCTGTGGCGAAGACAACACCGCTCTCAAGGGCGCCGTAGGCTATGGCCTCGTTACCCATCAGGAGCTTTCTCTCGCGCTTTTTTTCCTTTACCCCAGCCGAGTTAGAAGGGTAAGCCTTGACCGCCTCCATGTCACCACCGTAGTTCCTTCGCCGTTGGGGGTTAAAACTCTGCCTTCAGGAACCCCCTCAAAAAGTCGAAAGATTTTCGGGACCGGTGAGGGCAGGAGGCTTAAATACCCCTGAGAGCATGGTGGAACGTGGTGACCATGAAGATTGGTGAGCTCATCGAGCGGGTGGACGAGACCATAGCGAACCTGAAGATAGCGATAGTTGCCAACCAGAGCCGGGCCTTTGAGAGCCCTCAAACGAGCTATGAGTTTATCCAGCGCGCCCTTGAGCTCCAGGAAGATTTGGATGACCTCATGAAGGCGAGGGAGATGCTGTCAAAACTCGATCCCGAGAGCGATGCTGAGGAACACTTCTCCAGGGAGGAGCTAGAGGAGTTTTTAAAGCTCCTGGAACTTCTCAAAAGCTCCAACCCTCACGCCTTCTAAGCCGGGGTGGTGGTATGGACTTCCGGGAGCTTGAGGAGAAGCTCGTGGCCTTCCGAGATGCGAGGAACTGGGCTAAGTACCACACGCCGAAGAGCCTGGCCATCTCGGCTGCGGTCGAGCTGGGCGAGCTTCTGGAGCACTTCCAGTGGGAGAGCGATGGGGAGGTACTCGAAGCGGTGAAAGACCCGGCCAAGAGGGAAGCCATAGCGGACGAGATAGCCGATGTCGTGATTTACCTAACGTTACTGGCCCACGAGCTCGGCATAGACCTCAACGAGGCGGTTGAGAGGAAGCTGAGGAAGAACGAGCTCAAGTATCCAGCTCCCGAAAGGCCTCCCTGAGGGCGTTTAGTTCCTCTTCCCATAAGCGGTTTTTTATCCAGCGCTCCTTCAGGCTGAGGTTCTCGTCCTCCAGATCGAGGACGGCCTTTCTCACGCCGCCGCGCGGGTTCCTGCTGTCCCCTTCCCAGCGGGGAATCACGTGGACGTGCAGGTGCGGAACGGTCTGGCCGGCGGCCCTGCCTAGGTTTATTCCGACGTTGAACCCGTCGGGCTTCAGTACCTGGGTCAGCTTCTCCATCGCCAGTTCCATTCCCCTCAGCAGTGCCTCCTTCTCCTCACCGCTAAGCTCCCACCAGCTCTCGACGTGTCTCCTGGGGACGACGAGCAGGTGCCCCCTGTTCGCTGGATACGAGTCGATTAGTATCCTTATCAGCTTGTCCTCATACAGGAGAACATCAATCTTCGGCCTGCAGAACGGACACTCCATCGCCAACACCAAAGACTTAAAACGGGTTTCAAATAAAAATGCCTCGGTGGAGGGAATGGAGGAGACCCTTGAGGTAATGAACAAAACGTACCGGAGGTTCCTCGCGGTTGGCATGGGGTTTCTCATAGTGGCCTTCGGCATGATGATAGTTCAGCCCTTTGGCCGGGAGCCGTCGCTGATTCTGGCGGCGATACTCTTCGTAATCGCGTTCATTCCCCTGGAGTTCGCCAGGAGAATAGCCAGAAAGATGGCGATGCTCGCCTTGCGGGGTGAATAGAAAAGCTTAATTAGGCCGTCCGAGAATTATGGCCAGAGAGTAGGAGATATGACGATAATTCGTTAGAGGTGATGTAAAATGGCGTTTGTACCACCGCAGGCAGGTTACGACAGGGCCATTACTGTTTTCAGCCCTGACGGAAGGCTCTTCCAGGTAAACTACGCACGGGAGGCCGTTAAGAGGGGAGCAACTGCAGTGGGTGTTAAGTGGAAGGAGGGTGTAGTTCTCGCGGTTGAGAAGAGGATAACGAGCAAGCTCATAGAGCCGAGCAGCTACGAGAAGATTTTCCAGATTGACGACCACATAGCGGCCGCTCCGAGCGGTATAATCGCCGATGCAAGGGTTCTCGTTGACAGGGCCCGGCTGGAGGCCCAGATTTACCGCCTGACCTACGGCGAACCCGTTCCGCTCACCGTTCTGGTGAAGAAGATTTGCGACCTTAAACAGGCTCACACCCAGTACGGCGGTGTGAGACCCTTCGGTGCCGCCCTCCTCATGGCCGGCGTCAACGACAAACCGGAGCTCTATGAGACCGACCCCAGCGGGGCCTACTTCGAGTGGAAGGCAGTCGCCATAGGTAGCGGCAGGAACACGGCGATGGCCATCTTCGAGGAGCACTACACCGACGACATAGACATGGAGGGTGCGGTGAAGCTCGCCATAATGGCCCTCGCGAAGACCCTTGAGGAGCCGAGCCCGGACAGCATAGAGGTTGCCTACATAACCATGGAGGACAAGCGCTGGAAGAAGCTCGGCAAGGAGGAAGTCGCCAAGTACCTCGATGAAATCCTTGAAGAGGTCAAGGAAGAGGAAGTTGAAGAGAAGGAAGAGGACTACTCCGAACTGGACAGCAACTACTGAGGTGACGGGCGATGCCCATAAGCGTTGATAAAGCCGTCATCGCCCGTCTGAAGACGCACGGCGAGACCTTCGAGATACTCGTTGACCCCTACCTCGCGAGGGACTTCAAGGAGGGCAAGGAGGTTCCGATAGAAGAGATCCTTGCCACCCCCTACGTTTTCAAGGACGCCCACAAGGGCGACAAGGCGAGCGAGCACGAGATGGAGAAGATATTCGGCACCAGCGACCCCTACGAGGTGGCAAAGATAATCCTCCGTAAGGGAGAGGTTCAGCTCACCGCAGAGCAGAGGAGGCAGATGCTCGAAGATAAGAGGCGCTACATAGCGACGATTATTCACAGGCACGCCGTTGACCCGAGAACAGGCTATCCCCACCCGGTTGATAGAATCCTCCGCGCGATGGAGGAAGCCGGGGTCCACATAGACCTCTTCAAGGACGCCGAGGCGCAGGTTCCCGGGGTTATCAAGGCGATAAGGCCCCTTCTCCCGATAAAGATGGAGCTTAAGGTCATAGCCGTCAAGATACCCGGTGACTACGTCGGCAAGGCCTACGGGGAGGTGCGGAAGTTCGGAACGATAAAGCGCGAGGAGTGGGCCAGCGACGGCTCGTGGCTGTTCCTTATCGAGATTCCTGGAGGAATTGAGGACGAGTTTTATGAGAAGCTTAACGCCCTCACGAAGGGCAACGCTGTAACTAAACTGATAGAGAGGAAGGGACTATGAGACGGATTTTTGTAAAGAATAGGGAACTGGTGGTCCCGGGCACTTTGCTTGCCCAGGGGCCGTTTAAGAGCGGAAGAGGGACTTTCAGGGAAGGCAACAGAATATACTCCACGGTCGTTGGACTGGTTGAGATAAGGGGAGACTCCATAAGGGTGATACCCCTCGAAGGACCGTACATCCCAGAGGTGGGCGACAACGTTCTCGGTAAGATAACCGACGTTAGGTTCTCCAACTGGAGCGTGGACATAGGGGCACCCTACGAGGCCAACCTGCGCGTCCAGGACGCGGTGGAGGAGCGCATAGATATACTGAAGACGGATCTGAGGAAGATATTCGACATTGGCGACATAATCTACGCCAGGATAAAGGCGTACAACGAGATAAACCAGATAGACCTGACGACGAAGGGCATGCCCTTCAAGGGCGGCCCGCTCAGGGGAGGGCAGATAGTGAAGATAACCCCCTCCAAGGTGCCGAGGCTCATCGGCAAGGGCGGTTCGATGATAAACCTCATCAAGAAGCTGACCGGGACGAGGATAATAGTCGGCCAGAACGGCTGGGTCTGGGTCAGCGGGAGAAACGATGAACTTGAGAAGCTCGCGATTGAGGCGATACTCAAGGTGGACAGGGAGAGCCATACCCAGGGACTGACCGACAGGGTCAAGGAACTCCTCATGACCAGGCTCCAGGAGCTCAAGGAGAGGGGAGTCGTTGAGGAGATACCCAAGATTGAAGAGCAAACTGCTGGAGAGGGTGAAGGAGAATGATGGGCAAGCCAGAGGGTTTAAAGCTCATAGATGAGAACGGGAGAAGGATAGACGGTAGAAAGAAGTACGAACTCCGGCCTATAAAGATGGAAGTCGGCGTGCTGAAGAACGCCGACGGTTCTGCCTACGTTGAGTGGGGCAAGAACAAGGTTCTCGCCGCCGTTTACGGGCCGAGGGAAATTCATCCCAAGCACCTTCAGAGGCCGGACAGGGCAATCCTGCGCGTCCGCTACAACATGGCACCCTTCAGCGTGGAGGAGCGCAAGAAGCCCGGTCCGGACAGGAGGAGCGTTGAGATAAGCAAGGTCATAAGGGGCGCGCTTGAACCGGCGCTTATCCTTGAGATGTTCCCCAGGACTGCCATAGACATCTTCATCGAAGTCCTTCAGGCCGACGCCGGAACGAGGGTTGCCGGTATAACCGCCGCATCTCTGGCCCTGGCCGATGCGGGCGTTCCGATGAGGGACCTCGTGGCGGCGTGCGCCGCGGGGAAGATAGAGGGCGAAATAGTCCTCGACCTCAACAAGGACGAGGACAACTACGGTGAAGCAGACGTGCCTGTTGCGATAATGCCCCTCAAGAACGATATAACGCTCCTTCAGATGGATGGCTATCTCACCAGAGAGGAGTTTGTTGAGGCGGTGAAGCTGGCAATCAAGGGGGCAAAGGCAGTCTACCAGAAGCAGCGCGAGGCGCTGAAGGTCAAGTATCTCAAGATAGCGGAGGAGGTCGGTGGAGGTGACTGAGATGGAAGTGATGGCCAGCATAATGCGCGACCACATCCTGAGCCTTCTTAAGGAGGGCAGGCGCATAGACGGCCGCGGTCTTGAGGACTATCGCGATCTTGAGGTCAGGGTCAACGTCATTGAAAAGGCCGAGGGCTCGGCGTGGGTGAGGCTCGGCAACACCCAGGTTCTCGTCGGCATAAAGGTGGACATGGGCGAGCCGTTCCCGGACCTTCCTGAGAAGGGCGTCATAACGACCAACGTCGAGCTCGTGCCTCTCGCCTCCCCGAGCTTCGAGCCCGGTCCGCCCGACGAGAACGCCATCGAGCTGGCGCGTGTCGTGGACAGGGGTATAAGGGAGAGTCAAGCTGTGGAGCTTGAGAAGCTGGTCATAGTCCCTGGCAAGCTCGTCCGTGTAGTCTTCATAGACGTCCACGTCCTTGACCACGACGGAAACCTGCTGGACGCCAGTGGAATCGGTGCCATCGCCGCCCTTCTGAGCACGAAGATGCCAAAGGTCGTCTACGACGAGGAGAACGACGAGGTTCAGGTTCTCGACGAGTACGAGCCGCTTCCGGTGAGCAGGGTGCCGATTCCCGTGACGATAGCCAAAATCGGCGGCAACCTCCTTGCCGACCCCAACCTCGACGAGGAGCGCGTCATGGACGGCAGGATAACCATAACCACCGACGAGAACGGCATGATTTCCTCGGTTCAGAAGAGCGAGGGCGGCAGCTTTAAGCTTGAGGAGGTCATGTACGCGGTTGACCTTGCCCTGAAGAAGGCCGCTGAGATCAGGGAGAAGGTTCTTGAGGCCGTAGGGGCCGAGTGAACCTTTTCTTTTCACCTTTTGGGGTGGCTGCCATGGGAGCCTCTCTTTTTGTTGACATCATAGCCATTGCGGTGCTGGTGCTTTTTCTGTTTCAGTTTCTCAGACTGGCCGTTAGAGGGGGCTCCAAAAAGGAGCTTTACCTGACGCTTGCGCTCTTTTCGATTACCCTTGGGGTCTGGCTTATCTACAACGCCTCCTTTACCTGGGGATGGGATGTATATACCTACGTTCCCCTTGCCTTTGCGGTTGCCACCTTTCTCCTCAGCGTCTTTGGTCTGTTCCGGCTGCGGGAAGAGGAGGGGTTGGGGGGTTTTCAGAAAGAGATATAAACACCAATGCCCAAATTAATCCAGCCTTACGATTAACTGGGGGGAACAGTTATGGGATTGTTTGACAGCCTTAAAAAGAAGGACGAAAAGGCCAAGAAGAAGCCGCCCGCGGCGATTAAAAAGGAGGTTGCTCCTAGGCGTGATATCGATGTCATCCCTCTCGAGGAGGATGTTCTTGCTAAGGAGATTGTCAAGCCCCAGGTCAGGTACCTCAAGAAGATCGTCGTTACCAGCTATGCCGACCTCGAGAGAATCTCCGAGGAGCTCCAGAACGGCAACATAATCCTGGTCGACCTCACACCGCTGGAGGTCAAACCGGAGGTTCTCGAAAAGGTTGCGGAGCAGATAAAGGGAATGGTCAGCGCCCTCGGTGGACAGGCCGCTAAAATCTGCAAGCACGAGATAAAGCTGATTCTCGTCCCGTCAGACATAAGGATCGCCAAGTGACGGCTTTCTTTTTCTACCCTACCATGATTTTATAAAGGGTTTACCTGCTCTATTCTTCGGTGAGGAGAGATGACCGAGAGGGAAGGAGAGATTCAAGAGATTCGCCTTGGCGACTGTCCGATTTGCGGTGGCAAGGGCACGCTCAAGGCTATTCAATACGTTCACGACATCCCTTACTTTGGAAAGGTCATGGAGAGCACCATAATCTGCGAGCGCTGTGGTTATAGAAACGCGGATGTCATGATACTCGAGGACAGGCCACCCAAGCTCTACACGGTTAAGGTGGAGAACGAGAAGGACCTCTTCACCCGCGTGGTGAGGAGCAAGAGCGGGACGATAGAGCTGGAGGAAATAGGCGTCAAGATAGAGCCAGGGCCAGCAGCGGAGGGCTTTGTCAGCAACGTCGAGGGAGTGCTTGAAAGGGTCAGGGAGACCCTCATAATGGCGAAGCATTTCCGGCAGAGTGAGGGTGATGAGGAAGCGGTTAGAAAGGCCGACGAGATACTGGAGTACATAGAAGAGGTAAAGGCCGGAAAGAAGCCCCTGACGGTTAAGATAGCCGACCCGCTGGGCAACAGTGCCCTTATAGGTGAGAAGGTGAAGAGCAGGCTTTTGAGCGAGGAGGAAATAAAAAAGCTCAGCCTTGGGCCATATAAGATAGTTGAACCTGAGGAAGCGGGGGAGGGAGAAGAGTCCGATTAGAGGTAAACTGCCTCCCTCGCCAGGAGGTCCTCTATCAAAGCCCTTACCCAGGGCTTCCTCGTTTTTCTTGAGAGATGGATTATCCCCTCCACGTGAACCCCGTAGCGCTCCTTCATCTCCTCCCTGCTCATCGGCTCCTTGAAGAGGAACGGCCTCTCTATCGTGAAGGCGTAGCCGTATTCCCTGATGTACTCGCCCAGCCACTTCTTGCCGTTCTCACCATGGACTAAAGCCAGACCGCTCGTATCTTTCGTCATCTCCCAGAGCGTCTCCAGGTCTGCCCTCATGACCTCACCGACCTCGAAGCCCCCCGCTATGGTGCCCCTCCTGGTGAGCGTCTGCTCCTCGTGGAGGCCGAGCCTCCTCAGGGTATCCCTCAACTCGTAGGGGTTGCCCCTCGCCACGTAGAGGAAAACCGTGTCTCCCTCGCTGAACGCCCTCGCCTTCCTCAGCTCGACCGTTTTCAGTCCGCGGAAGATGAGCTCGGCGTAGACCTGGTGGAGCGCTATCACGTGCTCCATGGTTTCACCGCGGCAACATTCGGAAGAAATGTTAAAAACCTTAACCCAACAATTAGGATCGGTGGTGGTAAGTGAAGGTCTCAGCAAGGGAGGTGGGTGTTTGGAAGATGGGGTACCTAACGATTGGCTTGATTTTTATGGCTTTAAGCATCTTCTCTTGGGCGTATGGAAGAGATTTTCTCGGGTTTTTCTTTAGCATATCTGGTTTAACGCTCCTCTGGGAGGCCGACAAAAGGAGGGCAATGGTCGTCTCGGTAGACGGCCGGAACTTCAAGGTGCTCGTCAGGGGCAGGAAGGCTCCCTTCGAGGTTATCCTGCTGGAAAACGAGAGGGTCTCGTGGAGGGGCACGGTGGAGGACTACGTTGAAGTTGGAGATTTCTCCTTCGATATCGTGGACGGAAAGCTGAGCATCAAGTTCAATGGAAAAGAAATCGGGAGGCTGGGGTGATAGGGTCATGATTAATAGCCCTGTGGGCAGATGCTAACCGTCGGAAGAAGGGCTCAGTTCCTCCTGAGCTCAAGGGCCGCCTTTATAACATCGCTCACAACACCGCTTGCCGTTTCCTTAAGTCCCGCTCCGGCCCCTCTGATGACTAACCCTCCCAAGAGGTCCGTCCTTATCACCGCGGCATTCTCGTGGCTTTCAACGGCCAGAGGACTGTTCCGGGGGACTTCCCTCGGCTCAACCGTTACCTTTCTATCCTCCACCCTCGCGACGAGCCGTATGGTCTTGTCCTTGCCTTTGGCGCGCTCTATCTCGTCGGGCGTTACCTCGACGATGCCCCTGACTTCTATCCCCTCGAAGGTTATTGGCCCGAAGACCAGGCAGTGGAGTATCGTTGCCTTGTATCCCGCGTCGATGCCGAGTATGTCTCCGCTGGGGTCGCGCTCAGCTATGCCCAACCCTTGGGCTTTCCTCAGGGCTTCCTCAAATTCAAGTCCCATTTCCATCTGACTCAAGATGAACGTCGTCGTTGCGTTGAGTACCGCCTCAATCCCCTCAACGGTATCCCCCTTGAGGTCATCGCGTAGGAGGGTTATTATCGGCGTCCCCGCCATAACGGTGGCCTCGAAGAGGTAGGGCAGGTTTCTTCTTTCAGCTTCCTCCATGAGTTCGGAGTAGTGGAACGCCAGCGGCGGCTTGTTGCTCGTGACGACGGCCTTGCCGTCCTTCAGTGCCGCCAGATGCCACTCGTGGGCGTTTCTGTCGTTGGTAACATCAATGACCACCTCAGCATCTATCTCCCTTACGGCCTCTTCAGGCGTGAAGCTGTACACCTCGTAGTCGTTCGTCCAGGCGGAGAGTTTTCCGAAGGTCTCCTTTACCATCAGGGCCTCTTTGAGGTCTATGCCCTCGGGCAACCACACTACCCCGCTGGTGTCGGCTATGCTGACCACCCTGAACTTCAAACCGTACCTCTCGCGGAAGAACGCCTCCTTCTCAAGGAGGACTTCTGCGGTAGCCTTTCCCACGTTACCAAAACCGAACAGCGAGAGTCTGATTTCCTTCACGGTAAACCACCGATAAGAAAAGGAGGAAGGACTTAAAGGGCTTACTTGTTGAGGATGACCTTTATGATGTCCATGTCCCTGACGATGCCGACCAGCTCACCCTCACCCTTGATGACGGGCAGCTGCTCGATGTGGTACTGAACCATCTTCTGGGCGACGTCGTAGATGCTCATGTGGGGCGTTGCAACGACCAGCTCGCGGTTCATTATATCCGAAACGGGCCTCTTCGGAAGCTGAAGCTCGGCCTTCTCGAAGAGGAGCGTGGGGTTGCTCTCCAGTATCCAGTCCTCCTCGCTCGAAGCGGCCAGGGCGGTCTGTTTCATGACCCTTACGACCTCGCTGTCCTTCAGGAGGTCGGTCTCATCGACCATTCCCACGAGGTTGCCCTCGTCGTCGATGACCGGAATCGCCATCGCGTTGCACAGGAGGAGAGCCTTGAGAGCGGCCTTGAGAGGCGTTCCGTGCCAGACAACGCCGACGTTCTTCTGATAATACCTCTCGATGGTGACATCCTTCAGCTTCTCATTCTTCGCCAGATAGCGCCTTACAATATCCCCTACCGTGAGGATGCCCAGAACCCTCTTCTCATCGTCAACAACAACCACGCGCCTGTAATCCATCTCAAGCATGGCCCTAACGGCCTTCTTCAGGTCATCGTTTGGTTTGACGGTGGGGACGTCCCTCTTAACGAGCATTGCAAGCTGCTCCTCATCGGGGTGGAGCAGAACGCGCTTTATGCTTATTATTCCTACGAGAGCCTTCGTGTTCTTGTTGATGACGGGGAATGACCTTACTTTGTACTTCCTGAAGAGGCTGAGGGCGTACTCCCTCGTTGCCGGGAGCTCTATCACTACTGGGTCTGGAGTCATCAGAGTCTTCACGCGCATTTTCTTCACCACCGCTTTAACCTAAAGCGCTCTTCTCCTATTTTAAGGTTTTCATTCAAAAATTGACAAAAAGGTAGAAAGTCACCCGAGAACCGCCAGGAAAACTCCAGCGGCCACAGCGGTTCCTATAACTCCCGCGACGTTCGGTCCCATCGCGTGCATGAGGATGAAGTTCCCCGGGTCCTCCTCGCTGGCCATCCTCTGAACGACCCTCGCCGACATCGGAACCGCTGAAACGCCTGCTGCACCTATCATCGGGTTTATCCTGCCTCCGGAGAGCTTCATCATGAGCTTTCCAAAGAGCACTCCTCCCGCTGTTGCGCTGGCGAAGGCGACTATTCCGAGACCGAGAATCATCAGGGTCTCCTGGGTGAGGAAGCTCCCGGCACGCATCGTCGAACCGACACCGAGGCCGAGGAATATGGTGACTATGTTCATCAGCTCCTCCTGGGCGGCCTTGCTGAGCCTCTCGACGACGCCGCTCTCCCTGAACAGGTTGCCTATCATGAGCATTCCGACCAGCGGGGCTGCACTTGGAACGAGGAGACCGATAACGATCATGCTGATTATCGGGAATATTATCTTCTCCCTCTTTGACACCGGTCTGAGCTGCTCCATTCTGATTCTTCTCTCCTCCTTGCTGGTGAGGGCCCTTATGATTGGCGGCTGAATCAGCGGGACCAGGCTCATATAGGAATAAGCCGCAACCGCAGTGGCTCCAAGTATCTCCGGCGCCAGCTTCGTGGTGAGGTATATCGTCGTCGGCCCGTCGGCGCCGCCGATGATTCCTATCGAAGCAGCCTGGTGGAGGTTGAAGCGAGGGCGAGGGCGGTGAGCATCGCTATGAACACACCTATCTGCGCCGCCGCACCCATGAGCGCCGTCTTCGGGTCCGCTATCATCGGCCCGAAGTCCGTCATCGCTCCAAGACCGAAGAATATCAGGAGCGGGACGATTTCCGTTCTTATGAGGGTGTAATAGATGATATCGAAGATTCCGGGCGGTCCGTACTGCTGGTTGAGGTAGCTCATCGTTGCGAATATGTTGTCCGCTATGTGCTCCGGGAGGTTGGGGGCTATGGGCCAGTTGGCCAGGTGTCCGAGGGGTATGTTCACCAGCACGGCGCTTATGCCTATCGGAAGGAGCAGCAGTGGCTCCATTTCGTACCTTATGGCCAGGTAGACCAGCGTGAGGCCCACTATTATCATTATCACGTTGCCCGCGGTGAGGTTCAGCAGTCCCATTCCCTGGAAGAACGTTATTATCGATTCCACCAGTCCGGCCATGGCCATTCACCCGAGTTCTATTAGTGCTTGTCCGGTGTCGACGGTGTCGCCTTCTTTGACGAGGATTTTCTTGACTACTCCATCCTTTGGTGCTGGGATTTCATTCTCCATTTTCATTGCTTCGAGGATGAGTAG
>NZ_SNUP01000048.1:0-478 GCF_012027515.1 Thermococcus sp. ES12 | reverse complement strand
TATCTTTATCCTCAATATAAATTCATCTCCTGGCTCTATGGTGCTTGGCTCAAGGTCTATATCTTCAATCTCAATAAAAGCTTGATTTCGTTTTATTATCTGAATTGAAAACTCAAAGGTTTGTTCTTTTTGTTCTTTTGAATCTCCACTAAAATAGGAGACTTTCAGAGTAAGTGGATAACTCCCAGTATTGGCATCTTCGCTTGCATGGAGTCGGAATTTGTACTCCACGGTTTTGTCACTATTTATTACATATGTAAAATGCTGATTAGTGGTGTTGTCTATTAATATTGCTTCTTTAGTAGGTTCAATTGGGGAGTTCATCTCAACGAGAACACTTTTTGCAGATTCGAATCCCATATTTCTAAGTCTAACTGTGATCTCAAAATCTTCTCCGGGGTGAACAATCTCAGGCTTTTCTACGTATTCTAGTTCAAAACTTGCATCACCTTCTCGAATTACAGTTATAGAGAAGTAA
>NZ_SNUP01000047.1:0-486 GCF_012027515.1 Thermococcus sp. ES12 | reverse complement strand
GGAGGGTAAAAAGCTCATGGGTTATACATATCTGACAGAAACTCCCTATGGATTTCCGCTCGTTACAGGGAAGCTCTTGGAAGGGGAAGAGAGGGCAATGCCAGTAGTTGTAGCAGCAAAGAAGAAAGCCCAAAAGCTAGAGAAAGAGCTTTTAATGGTGGACACAGCTGCAGGAACGAGCAACACAGTATCAAAAGCTCTAGAGGATTCTCAACTTATAATCGCTGTTACAGAGCCAACTCCATTAGGCTTGCATGACCTTGAGCTTATCCTTGAACTGTCAGAGCTCATGAAAACTCCAGCTTGGATTATAGTCAATAGGAGTGATTTAGGGCCAATAGAAAAGGTGAAGGAAATAGCGAGCAAATATAATGCCGAAATCGTTGCTGAGATCCCATACAGCGAAAACATAATCAAAAGCTATGTTGAAGGAAGGCCCATAATTCTAAGCAGCTGTGAAGAGGCCGAGATTTTCAGAAAGCTTGA
>NZ_SNUP01000046.1:0-487 GCF_012027515.1 Thermococcus sp. ES12 | reverse complement strand
TGCAAAATTCAGAACTCTTTCTGTGAAAAGAGTATCCTGAACAAAAAATAATTTTGCACATACAAAAAGAATTATATAAATATGTATTTATTTAATTCTATTATGTGCATTATTATGATTATTAATACGTGATACTCTTTTCTCTAAATGGTTAATTAATTTTGCATGTGCAAAAAACATGATGTTGTTTTAAGCACAAAAATCATGAAAAACTGAAATAGTGCAATAATGAACTAAAAATGTTATAAAATCAAAATTTTGTGACTACAAAAATCAGTTAGTCTTTTGTGAAAAGAGTACCTCAAAAGAAAAAATAATTTTGTGATCACAAAAAAGAATTATATATATATGTATTTATTTAATTTTATTATATGCAAATTATAATATAATTAGAATAGCATATTCTTTTCTGAATATCTAAACAATTTTTGTGATCACAAAAAACATTAAAAAAACTTAAATACATTAAGGTCATATAATACATTGA
>NZ_SNUP01000045.1:0-487 GCF_012027515.1 Thermococcus sp. ES12 | reverse complement strand
GGTCTGGCTTCCAGGCTTTGGGGAAAAGCCGTTCAGCTTAGCTGATAAGGACCTAATCCTCGTAAAGATAGTTGGAGCATTTACATCAAAAATGTTTGAGCTGGAAGAAGGAGATTACATTTGGATTCGCGGTCCTTATGGAAAAGGGTTTGAGCCAAAAGGCAAGAACATTGGAGTGATTGCTGGTGGAATTGGAATTCCCCCGCTGTATGCTCTTGCAAAGCATTATAGAGGGCATTTTGAGAGAATCACTTTGATTTATGGAGCTAGAAGTAAAGATGAATTTGCACTGCTCGACATTGAGAATTATGTTGACGAAATTATTCTAACAACTGACGATGGAAGCTTAGGAGTTAAAGGCTTTCCAACGGATTTTTTAGCAGAGAGAAAGGATGAATTTGACTATGTTTATACTTGCGGTCCCGAAATTATGATGGCAAAAGTCCTCGAAATTATGAACTTTAAGAACGTTCAAGTTTCAGCTGAG
>NZ_SNUP01000044.1:0-493 GCF_012027515.1 Thermococcus sp. ES12 | reverse complement strand
CATCACAGTATCAACATTTTATTGCACGATGTGGGTGAGAAGGGATGTTAATAGGGAAAGCCCTTATTCCAGTTAAGGTACTAAGATCATTTGGGACATGGAAAAGTGGAGACACTATCCTGATAGAAGACTGGAAAGCGAAGGAACTCTGGGAAAGTGGAATAGTGGAGATTATTGATGAAAGTGAAAAAATAATTCGTGAGCTTGATCAGGTAATTGCTGAAGAGAAAGCCAATGAACCAATAATGCCTATTCCGGAAGGCCTCTATTCAAGGGCTGAATTTTATATATATTACTTGGAAAACTATGTTAAGAATAGAGTGGAAATAGATATAGATGTCATTAATGCAAAGGTGACAAAACTTTCCAATCTCAAGAAGAAGTATCAACACCTGAAAAAACTCCGATTTAAAAAAATATTAACAGCCATAATGTTTCGCCCTGCGAGTTTGGAGATTTTGAGTAGACTTTCACCTGAAGAAAGAAAAATATA
>NZ_SNUP01000043.1:0-494 GCF_012027515.1 Thermococcus sp. ES12 | reverse complement strand
CTAGATTCTTTCGCTGATGATAATAGAAAGTTCTTTCGAGAAAGTTAATTAATTCTTTAAAGTTTCCAACTCCGAAATTGGTTATCAGTGCTAGAATTTGGCTTCTGAAAGATGCTTCGTTTGAGAGCATTGAAAAGAGTTTTTCTGGCTTGCCCATAATATATCTTTTCATGATGTTTTCTGGCTTTTCTGTTTTTGCCACTATAATTGCCTGGCCTTCTCTGTCATATTTTGGTCTTCCCGCTCTTCCCATCATCTGTTGGATCTCAAGAACGGGGATATCAGTCCACCCAAAATTTGAATAACGCTTGGTATCTCGGATAATAACACGGAAAGCAGGAAGATTAAGTCCAGCACTTAATGTTGGAGTTGCTGTTATTGCTTTAATAAGCCCTTCTCTAAACATATCCTCTATGATCGAACGTTCTGTCCTTCCCAAACCCGCATGGTGGAATGCAACACCCTTTGCCAAGGATTCTTTAAGCTTCTCATTC
>NZ_SNUP01000042.1:0-495 GCF_012027515.1 Thermococcus sp. ES12 | reverse complement strand
AAATGTTCTGTCTTTCCTTATATGCTGTAGTGAGAATTACAGGTAACGCCATGTTCATCACCTTGAAAACAAGAATTTGTATGTTAAAATAGCCAATAGGACAACTCCTAACATAACTTTCAAGTCTCCAGTTTTCTTCGCTGTTTTTTTAGAAACTTCCCCAGTCTTGACTGCTTTATAGACTTCATTATTTATGTTTTTTTCAATAATTGGTTTTGGTGCTGGTAATGGTTCACTAAGATTCTGCTTAACTCGATCTTTCATCATCTTCTTTTTTGGCGATTCAGCAAGTTGGAATTTTGGTTTTGGTTTTCTGAAAACTGGTTTCTTTATCGCAACTGGTCTTGGTTTTGGTCTTTTAGGCGCTTCTTCAATACTCAAAATATCAACAATACTTCCATTCCTAACTAATATTTTGATAGAAATTCCAAGTAGCGTATTTGTGTAGATATTACCGTTTTTATGTCTGTATTTCACCTTATACTCTTTCTTCGA
>NZ_SNUP01000041.1:0-495 GCF_012027515.1 Thermococcus sp. ES12 | reverse complement strand
CTTTAACTCTTTATTATGATGTAGCGAATTTACAGCAGTTCAGGAGTGGTTTAGTGAAAATTGAGCAATTAAGACTTATTGTTCCTAATTTGCAGGTTGCAAACATAGAATTAATTGAAAGCAAGATCAAAGTGACTCTTTGTTTTGATAAGAAGTATCGTGATTTTGTAGTGACAACTTTTGGCGTTGAAGGTGAGTGAACATGATTTATTGCATAATATACTCTCCAAACAAAGATGAAGTTGAAAATCTTGAAGGAGAATTTCTTGAATGGAATGTTCCAGCTAAAGACTTAGAAGAAGTTAAGGATTTAGCAAAAAGGCGTTTAGTTCAATACGGCTTTAATTACTGCACTATTTTTACATTTAACAGCGATGGAGTAGTTATTCTTGCAGTTGAAAGTATTGAAGACGTGATTTTTGAATCAGTAGGAAGGTGGTTCATGTGAAACAAGCAACTTTGTTGAGGTTTCTTCCAAGCAAAGTTGCTTTTTCG
>NZ_SNUP01000040.1:0-495 GCF_012027515.1 Thermococcus sp. ES12 | reverse complement strand
AAAAATACAGATGAATACAAAAAACTAAGAGAATTGGCTGCTTTTATGTTTCTAAGAGAAGACTACCTAAATAGAATTAAGGACGTAAATCAAAGAACTAAACTCAAAAAAATAATTGCATATTTTAAAACTATTAGAATGTTAGCATTTACTATACTCGACGGATCATTCGCTCCAAGTTATGTCCACTTTGATCCGCTACGTGTAGTTTCTGATATTGAAAAGTTCATCATATCCAGCGAGTATCAGCAGTTGTTGAATGATATTCACAAGTTTTATACTTCGACTTTATATCAAAACAGTAGGAATATGTACTACCATCATTTGTTAGTAAAAGAGCTTCAGAAAGACATTTTTTCCAAATTTAAGGATTCTAAAAGTTTCATTGAGGAGTTTTTATCCGGAGAGCTAGACAAGAAAATCAAGAAAAAAATTAATGAGATCTTCCAAGGGAGTACAGTTAAACAAGACAATATACAGGGAACTTACGATATA
>NZ_SNUP01000039.1:0-496 GCF_012027515.1 Thermococcus sp. ES12 | reverse complement strand
AGACAGTTTAACGATGCTGTTAAAATTGATGGGGTTATATTGACTAAATTAGATGCAGATGCAAGAGGAGGAGCAGCATTAAGTATAAGTCATGCTATAGGCGCCCCAATACTTTTTGTAGGTGTTGGACAAGGCTATGATGACTTAATGTCTTTTGATGAAAAGTGGATGCTTGAACGGTTATTTGGCGAGTAAAATGGAATTCTTTTTGTTTTTAAGACTTTTCTCTATATCTTTGTTATTTTTTGCAATTATTAGGGTGATGGGCAATTCTAGCTTCAATGGTCGTGCAACTCGTGATTAACGGGATTAAAGGAGTATTTGGCATTTAAGCTCCATAAACTTTTTAAATTTTTTAGGTAAACCTAATTGAGGGTGGAAAATTGATAATAGCTGAAAATCTGAACATTTACTATGATAATCATAGAGCAATTGAAGATGTGACATTTGAGCTGAATACTGGAGAGACTCTTCTTCTGCTGGGCCCGAATGGTGC
>NZ_SNUP01000003.1:0-277841 GCF_012027515.1 Thermococcus sp. ES12 | reverse complement strand
CGGTCTCGTTTCGACCCCGGAAGTTAAGCCCGCCAGCGATCCCGGGTGTACTGCCCTCCGGGAGGGGGCGGGAAACCGGGGACGCCGCCGGCCATTACAACTTCTCGCAAGTCTTAAATCCTCTGGGCGCGTACTCCTTCTCGATGAGCCGTATGGTTTCGGAGGATGAACTCCGGAGGAGATGGGAGAAGACCGTCGAGCGCCTTTTCCGGGAGGGTATCATAAAAAGCGAGGCCGTTAGGAGGGCTTTTCTTAAGTATCCGCGCTACCTCTTCGTTCAGAGGCGCTACTGGGACTACGCCCACGTAGATGAGCCCCTTCCAATTCCCGCGGGACAGACGATAAGTGCCCCGCACATGGTGGCCATAATGCTTGAACTGGCTGAGCTTAAGCCCGGGATGAAAGTCCTTGAGGTCGGAACGGGGAGCGGGTGGAACGCTTCTCTCATAGCCGAGCTGGTGAAGACTGATGTTTATACCATCGAGAGGATTCCCGAGCTGGTTGAGTTCGCGAGGCGGAACCTTGAGAGGGCGGGGGTGGAGAGCGTCCACGTTATCCCCGGGGACGGCACGAAGGGCTTCCCGCCGAAGGCCCCCTACGACAGGATAATCGTAACCGCTGGAGCGCCAAAGGTTCCGGAGCCACTCGTGGAGCAGCTAAAGCCCGGAGGAAAACTGATAATCCCTGTGGGAAGCTACCATCTGTGGCAGGACCTGCTGGAGGTCGTCAAGCTCCCCGACGGTTCGATAAAGACCAAGAATCACGGCGGTGTTGCCTTCGTGCCCCTCATAGGGGAGCACGGCTGGAGGGGGTAGGCTTTTAAGTTTCCCCTCGCTCTCTTTTCAGGTGGTACGATGGTCAGGCTCATCGCCTTCGATCTTGAGGGAACGCTGGTCAAGTCAGTCTCCAGCTGGGTGGAGTTACACAAGCGCTTTGGAACGTGGGATAAGGGCAAGGAATACGCCGAACTTTTCTTCTCCGGGAGGATAGACTACGTGGAATGGGCAGAGCTGGACGCCTCCCTCTGGAAGGGACACACCAGGGACGAGATTGTGGAATGGGCGAACTCCGTCGAGTACATGGAAGGCGCCAAGGAGCTCATCGGGTTTCTGAGGGAGAACGACTTCAGGATAGCGATACTCAGCAGCGGGCTCATGTGCCTCGCGGGGAGGATAGCGCGGGAGCTCGAAGTTGACTACGTCTTCGCCAACGAGCTGATATTCGACGAGAACGGCCTCGTGACCGGAAAGGTCAACCCCCTCGTTGACTTCAAGAGCAAGGGGACGATACTCCGGCAGCTGAAGGAGGAGCTTAAACCGGAACTCACCATAGCGGTTGGGGACGGCTTCAACGACCTGAGCATGTTCAGGGAAGCCGATGTGAGCATAGCCATAAACCCGCACGAGGGTGTTGAGGGCGACCACAACGTTGAAAGCCTCCACGAGGTCATGGAGATAATCCGGGGCCTCATAGAAGAGCGGGGTCAGTGAAGGGCGTGTTCCTCACCGCTCAGCAAAGCAAAAGCTCGTCATCCCCCTGTTGGCCCGACCGGAACCCCCGCCTCACTCCTCTGCGGGGTGGGCGGACGTCGGGCCGGGTTGATGTTCGGCAGCGGATTTAAAGGCTTTTCTCACATCCCGGCTATCTTCAGCTGAATCCACCAGAAGATGTCGCCCCAGAAGTAGCTTATCAGAAAGCCGAGGAAGAGCGCCGGTGCGAAGGGCATGGACTTCTTTCTCAGAAAGCTGTTCTCAAGCATCCCCTCCTCGACGAGCCGCTTCAGCTCTTCTATCTGCTCCCCGCTCAGCCCTTCGGCACTTGACGAAGCTATCACCCTCCCGTAATCCGGATGAAGTGCTCCCAGGTCCGCACTTAGAAGGGCGTTCTTTATCCTTGTGAAGGCGTCGTTTCTGTCTCTGAGGATTTTTCCATCCTTCTCAAAGACGGTCTCGCCAAGTATGTCCCACTCCCTGAGCTCCTCCACAGTTACTTCTTCCATCAGAACCTCGGTGCGCATGAACTTCACGAGGGAAAAGAAGACCTTGAACAGGTACAGCACGGTGAGGAGCTTCAGGAACGCTTCCGCGGTGGTAACTGGTTCCTGATATGCCAGGTACGCCAAAACCCCGATTCCTACCGCGTCTCCTACCTTCCTGAACCTTCCGAAGACGTATATCGCGGCGATTGTGAATATCCATGACCACAGCCCGACGATTGAAACCCCTACGGTCTCCCGGATTATCAGCCTCAGCCCGAGGGCGGCCATTATCCAGAGGGATACTTCGAGGGTAAGCCGTGCCTTGTCGGTGAATATCTCCCTCAGCTCGGCAAACTTCCTTCTGGCGATGAGCACCCCAAAGGCGTAAACGAAGATGAAGGGGAATATCGCGATGATGCTGTTGAGCAGTATGGTTAGGGGGTAGAGGGGATACTCAACGGTGTAGGGCGCAACGATAGATGCGGTTGCCGGCGCGTATGGCAGGAGAGCCGAGAAGCCCGCCAGTATCACGGCATCGCCGCTGGCCCATGCGCCGAGGTAGTAGAGAAGCAACCCGAGAACGAAGCCCAGTATGAGACCAATGAAGCCGGAGGCGGCCAGGAGTGTGTTTCCCTGGCTGAGCCCAAGGTAAAGGTAGTAGAGCACCCCGACCTCAACGGCGGGTATTATCAGTTTGGGAATCCACCCGGGAAGGCTTTCCTCCTCATCCTCCTCTTCCCATCCAAGGAGCTTTCCTATCAGAGTGAGCGTCGGAAAGATGTGATTGTCAAAAACGAATCCGGTCTTTACGTCAGTGTACGAAGTAACGGCTCCCATAACCAGCCCCAAAAGCAGGGGAACGTAATCCATGATTCCACCTCATAGATCTTCGAGAATCTGCTTCCTTACTTGGGTTGTGTAGTTTGATATCGCCTCGTTGAGGTTCCTCGTGCCGTTGAGAACCACCCTGGCGGCTATGGTTACCAGAATCAGAACCGCCGCCAGCATGAACAGGTACTCAAGGGCTCCCTGGGCTCGTCTCATCTCTCACACCTAACCTTTCTTCGGTGCTAAAGGATTTAAAAGTTTCCATCGGCTAAGCTTTTAAGGAGAAGGTCAAGCCGGAATGTGGTAAAAATGAGGGTCTATCACCTGAGGGTCCGCGAGGAGTACCTGGACTACATAAAGTCCGGGGAGAAGAGGATAGAGGTCCGGGTGGCGTATCCGCAGCTTAGAGGTATAAAACCGGGGGATAAGATAATCTTCAACGACTCGGTTCCCGCCGTGGTAACCGGGGTCAAGCGCTACGAAACATTCCGACAGGTCTTGAGGGAGGAACCGGTAGGAAAAATCTTTCCCGACGAGCCGAGCTTCGAGAGGGCCGTTAAGAGGTTTCACGGCATGTATCCCAAGTGGAAGGAGAACCGCTACGGCGTCATAGCCATTAGGTTCAAGCTCCTCGGTGAGGGGAGATGAAGCACCTCGAATTTGACGGCAGATACGCTGAAGCCATACTGAAGGGCAGGAAGAGGGCGACGGTTAGACTTGGGAGAAAACCGAATCTGAAGGAGGGCGATACGGTTCTGATACACTCCGGCGGCTACGCGATAGGGAAGGCCATAATCGAGAGGGTCGAGAGCAAGACGGTTGGAGAGCTCACCGACGAGGACGCTTTTCTGGACGGCTTTTCGGGCAGGGAGGAACTTATCAGAGCCCTGAAGGAGCACTACAGATACGTTAACGACGATTCCACCGCCCACGTCATAGTCTTCCGCCTCGTGGAGCGCTTTGATAAACCCGTTATGAGCTCCGACTACGCCTACGAAGGCAACCTGCCCATAGAGATAGCTGAGAAGGCTCTCGAGCACCTCGACCTTTCCGGGGAGGACAGAAAGCTGCTGGAGCTTTTCCTTAAAACAGGCAGCCTGAGGAAAGCGGCCTACAGGCTCGGCGGTCTCAACAAGAGGTATCTGATAAGGGACGCCCTCAGGAGGGCCTACGGGGAGCTGAAAAGGAGGGGCATCATGGGGCCGAAGGTTTGAGCCCCTCTAGGACGCTCGTTTCTCCACCGTTCTTGACGGCTGAAATTACGACAGGAATCAGCTTGAAAGTGCCCCCGTGGATTACGCGCTTGAGGTCTCTCATGAAGGTTTCCATTTCGAACTCGTCCCGAAATTCCAGCTTGGCCAAGAAGTCATACTCCCCGTAGAGCCAGTATCCATCAACGGGGAGCCTTTCCAGAACCTCGTCCCGGACGCCCCAGACGAGGAGTATCGCCTCGATTTTCATCACCCCCGTCGGCGATTCGTCCCCGAGAGTGAATAAAAGTCTTTCTAAGTATTTTCCGTCATAGATGCAACTTTCTGAAAAATTTTGGGGTTCAACTTGTCGTTCCGCCGGGCAAGGGTTTTAACGTCAGCCCCTAACCTCCTCAGGTGGTTGCTATGAAAGCGGTCTTCTTTGACTTCGTGGGCACTCTCATAACGAAGGAGGGCGAAAACGTAACCCACCAGAACATAGTTCGCGAGGTTCTGAAGAGAGCCGGGAGGGACGACCTCGACTATCTCATGCTCTGGGAGGAGTACGAGGCCGAGAGCTCGGCGATGTTTAAAGAGCTTGCCGGCAGGCCCTACGTCAAAATCCGGGACGTTGATACCGAGGCGATGAAGAAGGTTGCTGGAAGATACGGTTTTACAGTTCCTGACGATTTTTGGGAGATTAGTCTTGAGATGCACGCGAGGTATGGAGAGCTCTTCCCAGATGCCGTTGAGGCGATTAAAGCACTTAAAGACCTTGGCCTGCACGTTGGCATAATCACCGACTCGGACAACGACTACATAGAGGCCCACCTAAAGGCACTCGGCATCTACGACCTCTTTGACTCGATAACCACCAGCGAGGATGCGGGCTTCTACAAGCCCCACCCGAGGCCTTTCCAGCTCGCCCTTGAGAGGGCCGGCGTTGAAGCGAACAAAGCTCTCTACGTCGGTGACAACCCTGCGAAGGACTGCGTCGGGGCGAAGAAGGTGGGAATGCTCAGCGTTCTCCTCGACCCCAACGCTGCCAAGCGCGAGCTCTGGGGGGACTGTGACTTTGTTGTCTCAAGGCTGAGCGAGGTCGTTGAAATCGTTAAGGGCCTGATGGAAAAATGAGGGGTCGGCAACGGCAGGGGTCTTCATGGCCGCACTGGGCGGCTCGTTTAGCGAAATTTTCGTCATTCCCCCTCTTCTTCACTCCCTGAGCCTCTGGTAGGCGGCGTAAAGCCTCTGGAGGACGGTTATCCACGCTAGGACTGCAACCGCGTAGAGGCCGTACTCAACGTGGCCGAAGAGCGCGGTAATGATTATTATCAGCAGCCTCTCCGCCCTTTCGGCTATTCCCACAGCCAGTTTTCCGGAGCCAGCCAGCTCGGCCCTGCAGCGCTCGTAGCTGACGAGGTAGCTCCCCATGAAGGCTATGAAAGCAACACGCCAGTCGGCGAGATTTCCGAGGGCTATCCCGAAGAGAACCGCACCGTCGCTTATCCTGTCGAAGGTTGAATCCAGGAACGCTCCAAAGCGGCTCGTCTTTCCTGTCAGCCTCGCGAGCGTTCCATCGAGGGCATCGACGAGAGAGCCGAAGAGCAGAACGAGAGCCGCTATGACCTGCTCGCCGCGGTAGAAGAGGTACGCCCCGGCGAGGCTTATCAGCAGACCGAGGACGGTTATCGTGTTCGGAGTCACTCCCGCCCTCGCGAGGGGTCTCACGAGGGCCTCAAGGTAGCCCTTAACGTTCTCGCGGTAGCGGTTGAGAACCATGAGCATCCCTCACTTCAGCTCGATTACCCTCTTCCCCCTCTCCTGCGGGATTATCCTGAGCTTCGCCCCTTCGAACTCCTTTCTGAGGCCTTCTCCGTCGAGCAGTCTGTCCAGGAAAACCGCCAGAGCGGCCACCTCGCTGTGGGGCTGGTTTCCCACTGCCACGTTGTAGTCGGCCATCTCATAGACCTCTTTGGGCACCTTCTCGGCACCGACGACGACGAGCACGTCCTTCCCCTTCCTCAGCTCGTCCCTGATTCTCGGCATAGCTTCATCAACGTGAATCCCGTACATCGTGAGGTGGACTATCACTCCTCCTCGGTTCTTCCACTCGCGCATGATGCGCTTCCAGCTGGGGTCAAAGGTTATCTCAAAAGGCCCGCCCCAGCGTTCAACCACGTCCTCCACGCTGTCTTTTACGTGCTCATCCATCTCGGCGGCTATTATAATCTTATCCGCCCCGAAGGCCCTCGCCGTTAAAGCCACGTGCGTCGTTATCCTCTTGTCCCTTTCCGGTCTGTGTCCGAGCCTTAGAACCGCTATCATCATACCTCCCCCGCGAATATTCTCCAGTACCTGGTGAAGTCGTCCCTCCAGGTCATGTTCTTGTAGAATTCGTACATGGTTTTTACGTCTTGCTCTATCTTGCTCGTGCTGTAATCGCTCAGCACTCTATTCAGGTCTTCCTCGCTGGGTGCGGAGGCAAAGATAAAGAGGGCATAGAGCCTCTCGTTCTCATCGAGGTTGTTCATGACGAGCATGAGCTTTGACCTCAACTCCGGTTTCAGCCTCTCGGTTACGGTCTTCAGGAGCCTGTCCTCAAGGTTCGCGAGGAAATCGCCGGTGACGTCAACGTGTTCGTGCCCCTGAAGGGTTGCCGGTGCCTGGGCGACTATTCTGAAGCCGTCGCGGGTCACAAGCTGGTACACCTTGGGGAAGTACGGGCTGGCGAGGTACTCGTCAACGGAACCAACGAAGTCGTGTCTCACGTCCACGATGTACCACCCGTCGGCGGTGTAGAACTCGGTCATGGGTCTCATCGTGCAGTCCGTTCCGTTGGAGAGAGTTATAACTCTGGCGGGGATGTCAACCGAGCGCAGCATCGCCGTGATGAGTATCTGGGCCTCCGCGTAGCTTATCCTGTCCTGCGGGAGTATCTTATCCGGCTCAAGGGTGGAGGTGGTGTCCCCGAGGGAGTACGTCCTCATCATCCAGCTGTATATTGCCTCCGCTGCCTGGGGCTCCGATTCTGAGTTGCCGATTATTCCCAGCGTGATGTTCCTGAACTCGGTTCTGTTGAACTCCGACGTCGAATTGTAGCGCTTCATCCAGTAGCCGTCGACTATGTATTCGTCCGTTACCCAGTGATACTTCAGGCCGTAGGCATCCTTTAGAACCTCGGTGCTCTGGTTCCAGGGTTTCCACACCACCTTCAGCGGGAAGCTCTTGACAGTGCTACCCTCGGCGCCGCTTATCGCGTACTTGAGGATGGTGGATATGTACCCCTCTCGGTACGCGTACGGTGCCCTTACGGTGTATCTGATCCTCACCTCGTCCTTTCCGTCAACAGATGCCGGAAGCGTCCCTGCGCTCACGACCTTCATACCGTTGAAGAGGTTGAAGCTGAGGTCGCGGAGCTCTATCGGAACGTCGAGCTTGTTCTTGATAATGACTGTTATATCGGCAGTTTGCCCACCCTCGATGACCTTGGGTGCCTCAACGTTTACCTCTACCTCATCGGAAGGGCCGGCCTCACTCGACACCGTTATTCTGAACTGTCCGTAGAAACCCGTCCACGAACGTTTGAGCTCGTCGGTAAGCTCAAGGGACAGTTTCAGGCTGTAGACACCGGGCTTAAGGGGCGCCCTAAGAATCCAGACGAGCTGAACGCTCTCGCCTACGGGGAGTATTTCCGGAAACTTTGGCTCTTGGAGTATCTGAAAGCTGTCGTCTCCGAGGACGAGCGTCGCACCGGTGAGCCCGACTTTTCCGGTGTTGTTCACGAATATAACCACGTGAATTGTTCCTCCGGGCCGGACGAGTGTCTTATCAACCGAGAATTTAACCTCCGCAGGAGGCTTGAAGAGGCAGCCTGAAACCACCACGATGAGAATCAGCAGGAGAGGGATTATCTTTCTCATGACCATCTTCCAAACCCTTTAAAGCCACAACCGTTAATAAGCTTTAGGTGGTGCCGATGATAACTCTGACGACCGACTTTGGCCTTAGGGGCCCCTACGTTGGGGAAATGAAGGTTGCTATGCTGAGGCTCAACCCGGAGGCGGTAATCGTTGATGTCAGCCATTCAATAACCCGACACTCCATCATCGAGGGCTCCTTCGCCATGGAGCAGGTCGTCAAATATTCTCCGGAGGGAACGGTTCACGTTGGCGTCATAGACCCCGGCGTTGGAACCGAGAGGAGGGCGGTAATAATCGAAGGCGAGCAGTGGCTGGTCGTTCCCGACAACGGTTTAGCCACGCTCCCCCTCAAACACATTAAAGCGAGGAAAGTCTGGGAGATAGACTTCGAGAGGGTGAAGCGCTTCACGAAGTGGGAGATAAGCTCGACCTTCCACGGGAGAGACATTTTTGGACCGGTTGGGGCCCTGCTGGACGCATGGGTTGAACCCGAGAAGCTCGGAAGAGAAATCCCCCTGGAAAGCTTAATCAGACTGGACGTCGAACCGAAGAGGGAAGATGACCTCTGGCTGCTCAGGGTGATTTACATCGACGACTTTGGGAACGTCATCCTCAACCTCGAGGACTATGAAAAACCAAGGGCCGTTGAACTTCCGGATTTCGACTTGAGTATCCCCTACCTCGACACCTACGGACAGGTAAAGCCCGGAGAACTGCTCGCACTCCCCGGAAGCCACGACTACCTTGAAATAGCCGTCAATCGGGGAAGCGCGGCGGAAATGCTTGGACTTAAGGTCGGGGACGAGGTGAGGGTGAAGTTGGTTGGAGGTGATTGAATGGTAAGGCGCGGACTCTTCGTCGGCCGGTTTCAGCCGGTCCACAACGGGCACATAAAGGCCCTTGAGTTCGTTTTCTCGCAGGTTGATGAGGTGATAATCGGCATAGGGAGCGCGCAGGCGAGCCACACGCTCAAGAACCCCTTCACGACGAGCGAGAGAATGGAGATGCTGATAAGGGCCCTGGACGAAGCTGGTTTAACCGGCAAGCGCTACTACCTAATTCCGCTCCCGGACATAAACTTCAACGCCATCTGGGCGACCTACGTGGTGAGCATGGTTCCGCGCTTCGATGTGGTTTTCACGGGCAACTCCCTCGTTGCACAGCTCTTCCGCGAGAAGGGCTATGAAGTGATAGTCCAGCCTATGTTCAGGAAGGACATCCTCTCGGCGACGGAGATAAGAAAGCGCATGGTTGAAGGTAAGCCGTGGGAGGAGCTGGTTCCAAAGAGCGTCGCCGAGTTCATCAGGGAGATAAAGGGCTGCGAGAGGATAAAGATGCTGGCGACAAACCTTGAAAAGAACGAGAAGGAGCTCCAGGCGCCGATAAGGATTCCGGAGTTTTAGAAGATCCCCTCCTTTGAACTAGGGCCACGTGCGCCCATTTCAATCGTTTCCATGAAGGGGTTCCCGATCGGAAGCTTGGGTCTTATGACAGGTTAGTCTTTCAATCACCCCGAGGACATCCTCCAGTGAAACCTCCTTGGAAGGCTGAACGTTATCCTTGGAGCCAACGTGCTTATGATGTGGGAAAGTCTCTACATCCCTGTGGTGCGGCGCGTTATCCCAGCGAACTATAAGCTCCCCATTCCTCTGCCACTGGAACGAGTAGTTGTAGTCATCCTCGGAGACGAACTCCCTGATGTACAGAACGCTCCCGTCTATTAGCTCTGCCTTGATTTTCAGGAAATAGAAGCTCTCTCCTTCTTTGTAATCGAGAATCTCGTAATCCTTAACAACGGGACGGCCATCAAGCAACTCTAACTCTCTGAGCATGCTTAATCTCCCTGAGCCTGCTTTTGAGTTCTTCCAGTTTCTTTACGTATGCCTTCCACTCAATGTAGTCGTCCCATGCCTCGAAAGACTCCTCCGAGCTTTTGAGTTTTTTCTCGAACTCTTCAATCGTCATCCCATATTTCTCCTCGAACATCCTGATTTTCTCGCGTATCGGAGCAAGCTCGGAGATTACCCTCAGCTTCTCGTGAGCCAGCACGTCCCTCTTCGAAATCACGACCTCGCTCATCGCCATCACGTCACTAACTTGACCCACTGGAATAAATACCTTTTCCCGCCAGCCACCAGAACATCGCCCCCGCCAGCAGGAACATCGCTAAGCTCGCCGCGTACGGGAGAGTTGCGTGGATGCTCGCTAAAGCACCCGCGATGAACGGCGTGACGAGGCCAATCAGCCTGTTGTAGCTCGATATTGCCGCGTGGAACTCGCTGGCTCGCTCCTTCGGAATCAGCGAGAACTGCCAGGAGCGGTAGAAGGGAAACCAGAGGGTGTTCCCGAAGTCTCCCACCGCGTAGACAACCAGCGCCAGCCAGAAGGGCGGTGAGAGCGCCATGACGAGGGCATAGGCGGCGTTGATGAACATCCCTGCCCCAATCACCTGAAAGCCCTTCCCCTTTGGAACCCTCTCGCTGGCGTAGGTGCCGATTATCGAAGCGAGACTGCTCGCGCAGGCTATGAGCGTTACCTCGAAGACTGTCTTATGGAGCACGAAAACGACGTAGTTGATGAGCACTATCTCGGGGGCGAGCGCCCAGGCAAGCGTGAGCAGGGCCTCGAAGGCGAGAAGGACCTTAAACTCTCCGACCTTAAAGGTGAAGCCCTCCGCGCTGATGCGCTCCTCTTTGCCGACCGAAGGCAGGAAGAGCCAGATGTATGCCACCGTAACGGCCGAGAACAGACCGAAGAAGATGAAGGCCCAGCGGTAGCTCTCCGCGCCGGGGTAGAGGTAGCCGAAGATGTAGCCGAGGATGGGAAAGGTTATCAGCCTCGCCACCTCCGGAAGGCGCAGGTGCCAGGCAAATATCTCCTCGTACTTATCCGCGGGATAGATTATCTGCTCGTAGGCACGGTAGAGGGGGTAAAGCACGGTTGATAGCTTCTCCACGGTTCTTCCGGCGAAGAGCACAAGTGGGGCTATGGTGCCTCTGGCGAGACCATAAAGGACGTAGGCGATGCCGTCTAGGATGTCTATTACAATCAGCCCCTTCTTGATGTCCCAGCGGTTGAAGAGCCTCCCGAAGAGATAGGTAAGGGGAATCGAGATGATGTTCACAGCGGTGAAGAACGCTCCGACCTCAAGGACGGAGTAGCCGACCTTCATCATGTAGAGGGGAAACAGTATCCAGACTATCAGGCCGGGAGCTATAATGGTGTGGTAGAGCATGTACGCTTTGGCATCCTTCGGAATCTCACTCCACTTCATGTCTTTGAAGTTTGTCAAGGTGTTTTAAATTATTTTCTAAATTTGAGAGAAACTAAGGCATTTTTAAAACAACTTGAGAAAGAAAATTACATGAGACTGGAACAGCTGACAACCAAGAAGTGGTTTTACATCATTTTGTTAATCCTCGTACTTCCTTCCACTCTACACCTCCAAGAGTTATTCCCCAGAAGAGACATCAAACGTTGTGTTTTGAGATACTTAGCCACTCCCTTCTTCCCTGTAAGCAATTAGCTCCAATCTTCCATGTCTCAGCCATTCTGATGATACTCTGTCTGCTCATCTTCAAGAACAAGTTTGGGAGGATTTTTGTAGTATATGTTTGATTTAACTACCTCTTCATAGCTGGGCCCGAGAAAGTTAATGAAGTGCTGATGGTGCTGGGTTAGGGATTTTGACAACTGGGACTTATGCGATCAATGTGTCATGAATCTTTTCTGGAGAACGAAATTTGCATGTAAAAAAGCAATGAGTGGAGCCAAAGTGAGGAAGAGTTTGTAAAAAGAGTGGCTTTGCGTTAATGGCAAAATTAGCTATCAGCGACAAGAAGGCGAGTGATGAAAAGTTTGAGAAGTTCTTCCCTTACATCCTCGAAGGAGCTAAAGACGAAAGAAACTATGTTAAGAAAGCTGTAAGCTGGGCGCTGAGGCAAATTGGAAAGAGAAATGCACGTCTAAACGAAAAAGCCATCAAACTGGCTGAAGAAATTGAAAATTAGGAACCAAAAGCGCAAAATACATAGCTAAAGAAGCCCTCAAAGAGCTGAGAAGTGAAAGGATTCAGCAAACACTTGCTACAAAACCTTTATAAATTGGTCATTCCAATGACCAAATGGTGATATTATGGTTCATCCAGATGACTATATTACCGGACATATACTCAACCTTCCAGCCCTTCTCAAACCCTATAACAAACCCAAAAAGCGAGAGCTCTATGACTGGCTCGTCTCTAAGGTGGATTCGTATCTGAAATATGGAAAAGCCGATACAATCTTACTTCTTGGCATAAGAGGGGTTGGGAAGACAACGCTTTTAGCACAGCTTTACTTTGATGCAATTTCAAAAACGAACCCAAATCACGTGCTTTATCTACCCCTTGATAGGCTCCAAGCTTTTGGGCTAAACCTCCTGGATGTCGTAGAAGCTTATAAGAGAATGATAAAGCCAGAGAAAGCTGTGATACTCCTCGATGAGGTTCAGTATGAGGACAACTGGGACTTAAAGCTTAAGCTCCTCCATGATGAGAAGAGATTTCTCATTGTTGTGACGGGTTCCTCGGCGATAAAGCTCAGAGAAAGTCCCGATTTGGCAAGAAGAGCTCTTCACAAAGAGCTTTTCCCAATGACCTTCAGAGAATATTATCGCCTCAAAATCGGTGAATCCCTTCCAGGACTCATGTGGGAGATCCTCAACTTGGAAGAAATCGAGATTCCACTCCTTAGGGAAGAGATAGTCGAGTACGTAAAAGTTGGCTCCATGCCGCTTTCGCTTGAGATGGAAGAATGGGAGGTTTATGAGAGGCTCATCACGATGCTCGATAGAGTTGTTTACCGTGACCTTAGAGAAGCTCATGAATTCGACGCTGAAACGCTCGACAAAGCCTTCAGCCTACTCTACTTAATGGCTAATCCAAAAGGGGAAAGATTCAGCTATGAAAAGCTTTCCAAAACGCTTGGCTTGGCCAAGGGAACCGTTATAAAGCTTGTAGATGCCCTTGAGAAAGCTGGTCTTGTTCAAAAAATTCCCACTCATGGTTCGCTTTCTAAGAACATCAGAAAAAATCCGAAGATAAAGTTTCTTGCAGTTCCGATAAAATCAGCCCTTCTTTACAAAGCTGGCATAAACATCAACAAAGAGGAAGTCTTTGCCTCTCTTCTTGAAGATGTCGTGGCGTTTTACCTTTACTTGATTGCAAAGGTAAAAATGGGAAAGCTAAGCTATGAGCCGAGTAAAGGAAGCGCTGACTTTGTACTTGAGGTCGGCGGTGGAAAGGTGGTAGTTGAAGTAGGTCTTGGGAAGGAAAAGAAAGGTCAGGTAGAGAGGACTATGGAGAGAGTTGGGGCCGAGAAAGGGATTGTAATTGGGAGGAGGTATAAGGTTGACGAGAGAGTTGCCTTTTATCCATGGCAGGTATTTGTGGCAGGGTTTTAGGGGAAAAAGCCCAAGTATGCAAAGCATAAAGGTCGATAAAGATGGTTAAAGGGATATTTGTTAAGAGCGTGTTGAACAAGCATAAAAAGAGGGACGAATGGTTTTTGGACGATTATTCTCTGAACCCCTACCAGCTCTGTGAGTTTGGGTGTGTTTACTGCTACATTCATGGAAGTAAATATGGAGAAACCAAAAGCTTAGCTGTTAAAGTAAATGCTCCCTTGATTCTCCAAAGAGAACTCAGAAAGGGGGCAGAAAGAAAGGAATACGGTTTCATAGCACTCGGTTCGGCAACTGAACCTTGGCAACCAATGGAGGAGAAGTATCAAGTGACGAGGAGATGCTTGGAGGTTATCCTCAAGTTCAAGTTTCCTGTGCACTGTTTGACAAAATCAACTCTAATCTTGAGGGATTTGGATTTGCTGAGAGAAATAGATAGGAAGGCTATTCTTCCCGGGGATTTGGAAAATTTAAGGGGAGTTTTGATAACATTCTCATTCTCAAGCTTGGATGAGAGGATTGCAAAAATCTTTGAACCAAAAGCTCCCTCTCCAAAGGAAAGGCTTGAAACGCTTTGGCGGGTCAAAGAGGAAGGATTTTACGCTGGAATCGCCTACATACCAGTGCTGCCATTTATTTCAGATTCAGATGAGCAGATGGAGGAAATGATAAAGGTTGCTAAAGAATTCAGCGCCGACTATGTTTTTGTTGGGGCTCTGACCCTCTATGGGAGCGGGAAAACAGCGTATTACAGCATTCTTGGGAAGTATTTTCCAGAGCTGCTACCGAAATATGAAGAGCTGTTCAAATTTAATCAGCCAAATTGGGAGTATCAAAGGAGACTTGAAAAGAAAGCAAGAGAGCTTTGCAAAGAGTATAACGTAAGGTATAGGATTGTATGAGATGCAAAGAGCAAGCTACCTCAGAACACTTAATCCCTTTCTTTCAGCGCTCCATTTAAAAGTACTTCCAAATCATCTCAAGCACTTAACATAAATCAAAGCTGGCTCGCCCCACCCCGGATACGGGTCTATCAGCGCTATTCTCACGAAGCCCCTCAGCTCGTAGAAGCGCCTCGTCGCGTCGTAGGGCTCGTATGAGAGGTCGCCAGAGGTTTTAACGACGAGAACCTCAAAGCCCCTCTCCTTAGCCCACTCTTCGGTAAAGAGGAGCATTTCCGTCCCTATACCTTTTCCTCTTAGCTCTCTCCTAACGGCCATCCAGAGGATTTCGAGGGCTTTTTCGCTGAGGGGCTTGACAGTTATGAAGCCGAGAACGTCTCCCCCCTCGATGGCAACGAAGGTCCTCCCCTCCCCTAAATCCCGCTCCATCGCCCTGAGCCCGGCCTCGTTGAACCACTCGGGCAAGTCTCTGGCAATCTGGAGGCATCTGCGAATTTCGTCTCTCTTGGTGAGGGTGTGGATGTCCATTGGATTCATCCTCCGGCTCATCTTTCGTGGGAACGTTTAAATGGGGTTCCCCCAAGTTTGGTTGGCGGTCATCGTGCTGAAAAAATTATTTCCCGCGGCGTTTCTCGTTGCCCTTCTGCTCGCATCTGGCCTGTTCCTTGTGAACCGGAACCCCGAGCTCCCGCCCTGCGAAAACAACGTCACCTACTCCCTTTCCCCCGACGTCAACGGATCCCTTGGCGTTCTTGTGGTCTATATGGATCCCGGCATAAGCCACGAGAGGGCAGAGACCGTTTTCGACGCCGCAAGGGACGTCGGTGCGAAGTGGGTCAGGATAGGCTTCATCTGGGCCATAGCAGAGCCCTCTCCTGGCGAGTACAACTTCACTGAGTTCGACTGGATCATCAACGCCGCCCTCCAGAGGAACCTCTTGGTGCTTCCCGTCGTGATGTTCACGCCGAGGTGGGCCTCAGAAAGACCGGACGCAAGGAACTACTACCTCTACCCTCCATCAAACCCCGAATACCTCCGCGAGTTTGCGAGGGCCCTTGCAGCGCACTACCGGGGGAGAGTAACCCACTGGGAGCTCTGGAACGAGCCAGACATGGCCGGCTTTTTGAATGACCCCGATGGAGACGGCTCGACCGCCGACGATTACGCGGAGATGCTGGCCCACTTCTACCGTGGGATAAAGGAGGGAAATCCCAGCGCCAAGGTCGTCCTCGGCGGGCTGGCCAATTCAAAGGCCGAGCCCTCCTGCGAGGGGAACTACCTCAGAAAGCTCCTGAGCGACCCGGAGTTTCCAGCCGGGCGGAACTTCGACGTCATGAACGTCCACACGAACTTCCGTAACCCCTGGGAAATAGTTGAGAAAATGCGGGAAATCAGGACTGTCCTGCAGGAGTTCGGCCTTGAAAAGCCAATCTGGGTAACGGAGACGAGCTACACACCCGTTAAAAGGTTTCAGATTCTGCCGTGCTATCGGGGAGAGGAGGGCTTTGAACGCTACGTCCATGACGCGCTCGTGGTGGAGCTGAACGAGGGGGCTGAAGTGGCCTTCTGGGCGGCCCTCCACGATTACGGAGGTGACAGGCCAGAGAGCGACCCGTACAAGTACTCCGGCCTCTACACCTACGACCTGAAACCCAAAGGCGCCGCGGAGGTCTTCAGGAATCTGAGCGAGGAGCTGGCAGTTAACGGCTCTCGCTGAGTTTCAACTTCTTCCGCGGGGGACATGTACGGTATTTATTCCAGCCGCTTCCTGAACACCAGCACGTTAGGCTCCTCCGCCTCGTCCCAGAGGAAGAGGCCGAGCCGTTTTAACCCCGGCAGGAGCGGCTTAACCCCGCTCGGGAGCATCACGTCGAACTCTTCCCTGTCCCTCTCCCTCGCGACCCACGCCATCGCCGGAAGGGTGGCCTTGAGCGTCGCGAGACCGACTTCCAGCGGCGTGAAGGTCGTTCCCTCCTTCGGGGCCAAAAAGCGGAAGCCGTTGATGTCGTAGAGCTCTGCATTTCTCCGTATCCACCCTAGGGCTTCCTCGCTCCTGTGCACGAACTTCCAGCCGACGGGAACGGTGCCGAGCGTCAGGTCTTCAAGCGCTGGCTCGATCCGCTCCGGCTCCTCGGGTTCAAAGCTTTCAGTTTTTGCCCCGAAGACGAAGAACCTGGCCCTCACGTGGAAGCCCGTTCTCTCGGCCATCGAAATGCTCTCACGGTTGAGAAAGTAAGTCGCGAACTCGAGGGCCTCGACCTTACCCTCGCGGGCGAGTTTGCTTCCGAGTTCGAGCATGAATTCGTGTAGAAGCCTCCCGTAGCCCTTACCTCTATAATCCGGGTGAACCCTCAGCCCCTCAAGCCAGCCGACCTTTTCCGGGAGAAGCGTCAGCTTCGCCGTGCCGATTACCTTTCCATCAACCTCCAACACGTAGAAGTGGCCGTCTCTAAGCCACTCGTCAAAGACCCCCGCCAGGTAGTCTTCCCCGCCCCACGTGAGCCTTGAAATCTCCTCGATGAAGGGTCTATCTTCAGCCCTTGCCTCCCGGATGAGCGGTTTCATGCCATCACCGGTACGGCTTGAGGGAAACCTTTTAAGGTTCTTTCGTTATTACGAGTGGTGGTGTTAATGGGACGTGTTGCTCCACTCATCATTGCCGTGCTCCTGGTCGTTACAGCCTACACAGGCTACGGGTACCACCAGCGGGAAGCGGAGCTTGGTGCAACCATGAATGGCCTGCTGGAGGTTTCAGACATGGCCATCTTCTGCCTTGAAGATTCTGGGTCACTCGGAATCCTGCTCGAGAGCAACGTGAGCGACGACATCCTCCGGGAGAGGCTGGGCAGGTACACCTCCTGCTCCATGATGCTGAGGAAGGCATCGTTCTCCATCTACCTCGCGAATAACGAGGAGCGATACCGGAACCTCAGTTTGGTCGCCGCCGATCTTGAGGTCTATTTTCACGCAACCATGAACAGCCGGAACCCGCGAAAGCTACTTTCGGAGAACATGGAAACCATCGATGAAATCTCCAAAGAGCTGGGCGCGATACTCCAGGGCGGTGGGGCGAAGAACCTGAGTGATGAGCGGGTCGGGAGGCTCTTCAACCTAACGGAGAATCTATCGGGCTGAAGAACTATTTCTTCGCGTTCCAGTATCTGGTTTAGTACAGCCCCACTGTCAGGCAAAAATCGGGAAAGTGATGGTTTCGAAGGATGTTTTCCGGGAGATAGCCACCCCCCATCACCTCCACATTGCCCTGGCGGAGGTTTTGACACCCGGCTTGTCCCCGTAGAGCAGTATCAGGACGTCCATGTCCCCGTAGGTGGAGATCTCGATGTAAACCGCTTCTCCGTTTTTCTCGAAGAGGTCATTGGCCACCAGGTGTCTCCTCTCATCGTGGGAGGGAAGCTCGACGTAGTCCCTCTCCACCCACACCGTTTCGAGGAACGCTTTCTTGAGCTGGAAGTAGACTTCCATGCCGAGCCGGGCAGGATAGAACAGCACCACCGCTTTCGTGTCACCTGAGGCGTTCCCCTCCAGCTTGTATATGTACCCCTCGAACCTCAGTCCCACCTTTTCCGTCCAGTTCCAGGGCCTCACGTCGTTCCTCAGTTTGCCGAAGGAGAGCAGCGCACCTGGACTTGCTCCGCCCGTGCCGACCACATGCCAGAAGAAGTCGCTGGTCGAGTACCTGGGCTTCTTGATGACGATGGCGAGGTAGTGGTTGTAGCGGTACTGGACGAAGGCCGTTAGGGTGTCTGAATCCCGGGCGAAGGTTCTCGCGTAGGGTTCCCTTCCGTCGTCGGTTCTCTCCCAGCCCTCAGCCAGGAGCTTTTCGGTCAGTTCATCGAGGGCTTTGAGGTAAGCGGTGGCGTTTGGATAGACGAGGAGCATAAACTCGACGTCGTCAGTCCTTCCGCTGTACCAGGCCGCCGCCGGGACATCGGGAATCTCCACAAAGTCCGCCGTGATGTTGAAGTCCTTCCTGAGGTCATCGAGGACCCTCGATATCACCGTTTCAGGCCTCACGCCCCTTTCGCTGACCGGCCTGAAAACGCCCCCTGGCACCTCTGCCCCCCGCTCGAAGGATAGCCCCTCCGTCGGGTCTCCTTCGGACCACATGTCGTTTACGATGGCTTTGACATCTCCGGACTTCCCGAGCAGGAGGGCAACGCGCTCCAGGCCGGTGATCCTCGCCAGTTCTATGTAGGTCCCCGTACCGTTGGCCTCGAAGTAGTCGCCGGCCATAACGCTCCCGACTGGACCCCGGGTGTTGGTGTTGATGTACTCACCCTCAACCCAGCCGTTCCTGAGAAACGCCTCCTTGAGCTGGAGATAGACCTCTCTGCCCTCGCCTGGCCGGTAGACGAGAAAAACCGCGCTGACGTTGGTTCCCTTAACCTTCCCCTCAAGGGCGTCCAGGTAGCCCGAAAACTTCAGACCCCTCTCCTCGCTCCAGTTCTCCGCGATCACTTTGACCTGCAGGAAGGGGCCGAGAACCTTGCCGGGGCTGGGTCCGTAAGCAATGGCACTCTCCAGGAACTCCGAGAGGTGTTCCCTCCTTTCTTCCGCGCTCCCTCCAGCGGTCCTCGCCACGGACAGGACATAGAAGTAGCGTTCGTAGAATAGGAATACCAGGTAGGTCTCGTTTCCTTTCTCCCAGAAGATATCGTCTCCCCGCTGAAAGCCGTCCCCCTGCAGGAGTTCCACTACGTGATTCATGGCTTCTTTGGCCGCCGTTGAATTGGGATAAACAAAGAGGCCGAACTCGGTGCCGTTCGCCGTTCCGGTAAAGCTTGAGAGGCTCCTCTGAGGTTGGGGTATGCTCACCCTCCCCTCGGTGACGTTGTACCGTTTCGATAACCTGGAGACGACGTCAAGGATCGCGTACTCCGGCGGATATGCGAACCAGTCCGTTGGTTTCGGTTCGAATGTTCCCCCCGGAAACGTGGCTTTTACAGCCTCCGGAGGGGAAATGTTCATGGGGGGTCCATGTTCTCCACTTTTGAAGGCCGTTTCCGTTTCAGGGCTTCCGGTTTCTTCTCCAGGCGGACCGTTGATGCACCCGCTGGACGTTGTGATCAGAACTATAAGGATCAGTGAAACAATAAGTTTGATGTGCCTCATAGGGAACCCCGGGTACTTTTGGATTTTAAATTATAAGTATTTTTCCCTTGCAAGTTGTTCAAGGATTGGCGCCCGTCCGGTTCCCATTGCGGGGGGTTAGGTGAGTTACGAGGGATTAGGGGGCTAAGGGCTAGAGCAAGGCGATGACCATCTCGACTCTCTCCCTCACTCCAAGGGCAACACCTTCCCCCAAAACCTCTATCGATCCGTTCTCCCAGGGCTTTCTCCTGCCCACCACTTCTCCCTCCCCGGAGAGTTCAACGATGACGGCGTTTCCTTCGAGCTCCCCACCGACGAGAAGGCAGTCTTTGGTGGCGAACATCGAAGTGGCGGTTCCCTCCCCGAGTGTGATGCCCCTCTTCCCTACCCGAACCCAGAAGTTCTCGCCGCGGTAGCCCGCGAGGACGAGCTTTTCACACCACAGACCGGCAGTCAGCGCTATTCCCTCCGCGAGGGCTTTCTCCCCGATAAACTCTCCACTGGAGCCAAAATCGAAGACCCTGACCTCCCAGCGCCCGGTTTTCACGCTCCCGATGAGCTTGAAGCCGTTCTCAGATGGAAGAAGTGCCGTGAATACTACGTCTTCCCAGTGCCCAAAGTCCCTCAGCAGGAGGAGTTCACCTTCGAGTGAGAGCCTTCCGAGGAGGAAGCCCTTGCCGCCGGACCTTCCCGTCTCGCCGGCGATGAAGAGACCTTCCTCTGTCGGAAGAACCGAATAGACCGCCCCGTTCTCCCTCACATCAATCTTCCGCTCCCAGAGGACGTTTAAGCTTTCGTCGAGCCTCGCGACGTAGGCCTTCCAGCCCTCGCCGCCGTTCGGTGTTGCAACGCCTTCGACGGCCCCGCCGATGATGTAGCCGCTGTCCAGTTCCGCTGCGCTGTGGCCCTCCCAGTCGTTTTCTCCAGCCAGAAAGCGGGTTTCAACGATTTCCTCCCCTACAACCCTCGCCAGCATTATCCTGTAGTTCCTCCCGTCGTGAACGCTTCCGACGACGAGGTCTTTAGCCATGGCAGCCGGAACCGTCTCAACACCGAATGAGTAGGTTCTCATGGCTCACCCTCCAACGGCCATCGTTGTTACCACTCAAAAAAGTTTTTAAGGGTTATCCATGACGATGAATTCAGGTGAAACTGAAAAAATGAAGGTTGCCCTAATCCCGATGCGCGTTGAGGTTGGGAACTTCGAGGGCAGCTGGAACGAGTTCAAAAAGCGCTTCAATGAGGCTTTGGAGCACGAGCCCGACTTCGTGGTCTTCCCGGAGTACTGCCTGACCGGCTTTGAGGAGTGGGACTTCAGCGGGGCAAAGCTGTACGGTGAGATAATCGAGCGGGTGAGCGAACTGGCCAGGGAGAACGGCGTTTACATTGTCTTTGGCCTTCTTGAACCCTACAAGAACTGCGTCTACAACTCCGCCCTGCTGATCGGTCGAAACGGCGAGGTGCTCCTCAAGCACCGCAAGTTCCAGGAGCCGATGAAGTTCTGCACCGGCAACACTGTGAGAACAACCAAAACAGAGTTCGGAAAGGTGGCGATAATCATCTGCGGCGACCTTTACAACAAGAGGATAGCCAAGTGGGTTAGACGGAAAAGGCCCGACTACCTCTTCGTGCCGATGGAGTACTCGCCGGAATCTGGAAAAATAACATCCGAAGACGTCGAGGCGATGTCTGAGCGCGTTAAGCTCCTTGGCGTCAGGACCTTTGTTGTGAACAGCTTTCCGCCCGGCGGGGCGTGGGTCTTCGATGGGAACGGGAAGCTTCTGGCGTCATCGGAGGGAGAGAAGATTCTGGTTGCAACTCAGATGTTCCAAAATCCTTAAACCCTGCCATGCCGAGACTCAAGCGGTGGTAATATGGAGCTCTACGATGTGAACGAGTTCTGGAAGTTCGACCTCAGGGTCGGCCTTGTGAGGAAAGCCGAGAGGCTAAGGAGGACAAGGAAGCTGATAAAGCTCGACGTTGACTTTGGAACCGAGGAAAGGACGATAATAACGGGTATAGCCGACCAGTACAGTCCTGAGGAGCTTGAGGGGAAGAAGTTCATCTTCGTCCTGAACTTGAAACCGAAGGAGTTCTCAGGGGTCAGGAGCGAGGGGCTACTTGTCGTGGCGGAGAGCGAGGATGGCAGGGTCTATCTCCTGCCCGTTCCGGAGGACGTCCCAGAGGGCACGAAGGTGTGGTGAATGTGGAGCTCTGCCAGGTTCATCGATGAGGGCGTTGCCTTCTCAAGGATGCCAGCGGTGAGTGAGCTCGATCGTGTTGCAGGAACCTTCGACGCTGTTGTCGTCCTCGTCGAGGAGTTCGAGCTTCCTTATTCCATCGAGGAATGGGAGAAAAGGGGCGTTGATGTTCTTCACAGCCCAATCCCCGACTTCTCGGCCCCTTCACTGAATCAGCTCCTCGAAATTTTGGGGTGGATTGAAGGAAAACGGATGCAAGGCAAGAGGGTTCTCATCCACTGCCTCGGTGGCCTCGGGAGGAGCGGAACGGTGGCTGTGGCGTGGCTGATGTACTCCAAGGGAGTTCCACTGAGGGAGGCCCTCGCGAGGGTCAGGAGTATAAGGCCCGGGGCCGTGGAAACCCCTGAACAGATGAAGATTCTGGGGGAACTTGAGGGCTACCTTAGAAGCCGTTGAAGCTCACTACCTCCTCGAGCTTTCTTCTCTCGTACTTCGGCTTCGGGTCGGCGGGATAGCCAACGGGCAGTATCGTCTGGAGCTTGTATTCCGGAGGAGCCTTTAGAAGCTCCTCTACCGGTTTTGGATTCGGCGGCGTGTAGGTCACGGTCCCGAGGCCTAACTCTTCCAGGGCCAGGAGAAGGTAGCCGACGGCTATCCACGTTGACTGGAGCCAGTAGGGGGCTTTTGTGTGCCCGAAGACAAGTATCAGGTAGGGCGCCTCGCTGAGAAAGGGTTTCTCCGGAGTAAAGCCCTTCGCGCTGAGCCACGCCATCAAATCTCCTCTAGTTCCGGAGTAAAACTTCCTCTCTTCCCCCTCGCAGAGTTCCCTTACCTTCCCCTTCAGCCAGGGGTCGTCTATCACCACGAACTTCCAAGGCTGGGCGTTCATTCCGCTCGGCGCTTCCTTGGCCACCTTGATGGCCGTCATTATGTCCTCCCTGGGAGGCACATCAGGCAGGAATTTTCTCACGGTCTTCCTCCGCCTGGCGAGCTCAAGGGTTCTCATGGCCACCAGCTCCATCAAACTCCATGAAGTCCTCCAAATCCCATGCGAACCATCCCTCTTTCCTCAGCTGTTCTTTTCCCATAACCTCTTTCGCGACGAGCCCGTAACCCTTTTCCCACCCTTCAAGGCCCATCAACCCTGCCTTGCGCTCCAGGTCCTTCAAAATTCCCCGGACCTCCCTCTCGCCAAGTTCCTTCCACTTCACCTCGACGAGGAGGGCCCTTTTTTCCCGCTCGTCGAGGGCAACGATGTCTATTTCCTCGTTTTTATGCCACCACCTTCCAAGCCTGCTGGGCCTCAGAGGGAGCTTTCCCTCCCTTCCCAGCCTGACGAGGAACTCCCTGGAAACCTCCTCGAAGACTGAACCTAGGTATGTGCTGTATCCCTTCAGAAACTCCTCCCAGAAGTCGAGGCTCTCGAGCTCTATCTCGTCCCTGTACCGCTCAACGAACCTGAAGTAGAAGGCGAGGTATCTGTCAGATATTCTGTACCTTGTGTGCTTAGTCTTCAGTGGGGCGGTAACCGGAGTTTCCCTCCTCACGAAGCCGAGTCTTTCGAGGACTTCCAGGTACTTGAAGAGGTTCGAGCGAGGGATTCCTGTGTAGGTGCTTATCTCATTGAAACGGGTTTTGCCCTCGGCGATTGCCTTCAGGATGAGCTTGTACGTCCGCGGTTCCCTCAGCTCGCTTGAGAGCAGGAAATCCGCCTCGGCGTATAGGAATCCATGCTTGCTGAAGGCGACCCGCTTGACGTCCTCAAAGTGGCTGAAGAGGAGGAGATACGCCGGAACTCCGCCGGTCACGCCGTAAATCTTCACAGCTTCTTCAACGTCAACGCCGAGCAGCTTCCAGGAGCTGAAGAAGTCGAGGGGGCCGAGCTTTATCTGGCCGTCTCTCCTGCCGTAGAGCGGACTTTTCTGGCCCAGCACGTGCTCCTCCATCATACCAACGCTCGAACCGACGAGTATGAGATAAATCCCGGAGTTCCTGACGATTTCATCGACTATGTACTGAAACTCGCTCAAAACCCTTCTGTCCGACTGGATGAGATATGGAAACTCGTCTATGACAACCACGACCTTCCCCTTCTCCGCGATGTACCTGAAAGCCTCCTCGAAGCTCGAGAACGACGACTCGTTCAGGAAGGGGGCGAGGTGCACCTTGAGAACCTCCCGGGTGAACCCCCTCAGGTTGTCCTGGTAGGTGCTGTTTCTGGCGAGGTAATAAACCGACGGTTTGTCCCTCATGAACTCCCTGACCAGGCGGGTCTTTCCCACGCGCCTCCTCCCATAGATGGGAAGGAATGCGTTCTCCCCCTCCCAGAGTCTTTCCATGAACTCTATCTCGGACTCCCGGTCAACAAAAGTTATTACCATAGTATGATACTCGACTTATAACTTTTTAAGCATTGCGCTCACACGTAGAACACCATGCCGTCATAGGCGACGAGAACCCTGTTTTCCCACCTCCGCCTCACGTACTCCGTCAGCTCAAGGAATGGCAGGTTCTTGTGGGAGATGTGGCTTAGAACCGTCCTCTCGGCCAGCCTTAGGCCCAGTTCGGCAGCTTCATCGACGTTGTTGTGGTAAGGATCCTCAATTCCCGGCGGGTAGGTTGCATCGACGATGGCGAGCCTGAGGGGAGCTTTCTCCGTCAGGAACTCAAGCGTCTCCCCCGGCAGGTCCTTGGTGTCATAGAGGATTGCGATGGCCTTCCCGTCCTCCTCGATCAGGTAGCCGAGGGTTTCAACTTGGTGATTGAGCCTCAGGGCCGTTATCCTCAGCGTGTCCAGCTTAATAACGTCACCCGCTTTCACCACCCTTGGCTGGAGGTTCTTGGGCTCGCGGAGGATCAGGGCGTCGGCGTGCCCCTCCGGAGCGTAGAGCGGGGTTTCAAGTGCCATCCAGCGGAGCTTGTAGAGGCCGTAGATGTGGTCGTGGTGCCAGTGAGTCAGAAATATTGCCTCCAGGGGGACGTTGAGGTAATCCCTTATGTCCGTGCCCACGTCGAAGAGAACCGCTTTCCCCTTTTCGGTGATCACAGCGAGGGTCGAGGGCTTCCTCTGGGCGAAGCCGAACCTCCTCGCCTCGGTGCAGGTTGAGCAAGTGCATAAGTGAGCGGGAATCCCCTCGCTGCCGCCGGTGCCTATGAAGTAGACTATCAAATCCACCACCTATTTCACGGCTGTGAAATAAGGCCCTTATAAGGATTGCCTCCAACTTCAACATATGAGGTTCATCGCCGACATGATGCTTGGCCGGCTTGCGAGGTGGCTCCGGCTGTACGGCTACGACACCCTCTATGGGGTGGAGGCGGATGAGGACATACTCCGGATTGCCCTGGCCGAGAACCGGGTTCTTCTGACCAGGGATTCAGGCCTTGCAGGGAGGGCTAAGAAGCTTGGAGTGAGCGTTATCCTACTTACCTCGAACTCCCTTGAGGGTCAGATGGAAGAGCTCAGGAGTTTTGGCGTGGAGTTTAAGGAGCTCTTCCCAGCCAACGCGCGCTGTCCGAAGTGTAACGGGCCCATAAGACCGGTCCCAAAGGAAGAAATCAGGGAGAGGGTTCCGGAGGAGGTGTACGAGAGGTACGACGAGTTTTACGTCTGCGAGAACTGTGGGCAGGTGTACTGGCCCGGGAGGCAGTGGAAGGAGATGCTCAGGATGGACAAAAAGCTGAGAAAAATAAATCAGTGAAGCGGGTGGTGGCAGGCGACGAAGTGGTTGTGGCTTACCTCCACCAGCTCCGGTTCGTGGGCTATGCAGACCTCGCTTGAGAATGGGCATCTCGGGTGGAACCTGCATCCCCTGGGCGGGTTTGCCGCGTTTGGAACTTCCCCTGTTATCTTGAGCTTCTTCTCCTTCTTCCTGCGCGCTATTGAAGGTACCGCCTGGATGAGGGCCATCGTGTATGGGTGGGACGGGTTCTTCAGGACTTCCTCCGTCGGGCCTATCTCCACTATCTTGCCGAGGTACATCACCGCTATCCTGTCGGCTATGAGCTTGCCCACCGCTATGTCGTGGGTGATGAAGAGCTGGCTGAGGTTGTACTCCTCCCTGAAGCTTTCAAGGAGCTCAAGTATCGAGGCACGCATCGAGACGTCTATCATCGAGACCGCCTCGTCGGCAACGACGAACTCCGGCTTCAGTATCATCGCCCTCGCTATGACAACGCGCTGCCTCTGGCCGCCGCTGAGGTGGTGCGGATAGCGGTCGTAGAACTCCTCCTCTGGGGTTAGGCCGACGCGCTTCAGCATCTTGAGGGCCATCTCCCTTGCCTCCTCTTTCTCGGCCATGCCGTGGACGAGGAGCGGATGGGCTATCGCATCGCCAATTTTCATCCTGGGGCTCAGGCTCGCGTATGGATCCTGGAAGATTATCTGCATCCTCCGCCTGAAGGGCCTCATCTCCTCGCGGGAGAGCTCCGTTATATCCGTCCCGTCGAAGATTATCCTGCCGTCCGTGGGCTCTATGAGCCTCAGAACGGTCCTTCCAGCTGTGGTTTTACCGCAGCCGCTCTCGCCGATGAGCGCGAGCACCTCTCCCCTGGCTATCTCGAAGGTGATGCCGTCCACGGCCTTGACGTAGCGCGGTGGCTCCTTTCTGAGCACCTCCAGGATGTTCCTCTTGACCGGGAAGTACTTTTTGAGGTTCTCAACGCGAAGAAGTGGCTCGCTCATTCCCCTGCACCCCCGTAGAGATGGCAGGCCACGAAGTGACCCTTCTCGTACTCTATCATTTCAGGTTCCACCGCGTCGCAGAGGCCCTTGAGGGTCGGGCGCTCCCTGAAAACCGGGCACCTCGGGTGGAAGCGGCATCCCCTCGGCGGGTTTCTGAGGTCTGGGGGATATCCTGGAATTGCTCTGACCTCGCTCTCCTTCCAGAGGTCCGGAACCGCCTCGATGAGCGCCCTTGTGTAAGGGTGGAGAGGATTCTCGACTATCTGCTCAACGGTTCCGAACTCGACGAGCTTTCCTGCGTACATTACCGCTATCTTATCGCTCCTCTCAGCCGCAAGAGAGATGTCGTGGGTGACGAAGTATATGCTCGTTCCCTCCGCCTTGAGGTTGTCGATGAGGTCCATTATGGAGTCCTGCACGATGACGTCCAGGGCGGTCGTCGGTTCGTCCGCGATGAGGAGCTTCGGGTTGAAGGCCATCGCCATCGCTATGCTTATTCTCTGCCTCTGGCCGCCGCTGAGCTGGTGCGGGTAGTAGTCAAGCCTGTCTGGCGGAAGGTTTACCTTCTCTAACAACTCTTTTGCCCTTTCCCTCGCCTCCTCCTCCGGGACGCCGTGAACCGTCATGACCTCGACCATCTGGTCCCCGACTTTCCTGAGGGGGTCGAGGCTGGTCATCGGGTCCTGGAATATCATGCTGATGTCCTTCCCCCTGATGTCCCTCAGCTCGTCTTTGCCGAGCCTCAGGAGGTCCCTCCCCTCGAAGATAACCTCCCCCGTCACTATCCTTCCAGGTGATGGAACGATGTTCATTATCGCGTGGGCGACCGTTGATTTCCCGCTCCCGCTCTCCCCGACGAAGGTGACCCACTCGCCCCTGTCTATGCTGAACGTAACTTTCTCGGCCCCCTTGACGACTCCCGCAAGGGTGTAGTAGTAGATGCTAAGGTTTTTGACCTCCAGCAGCATTCACATCACCTCGTTCCAAGGGAGAGCCTCTCGCTGAGGGCCTCTCCTATCAGCGCGAAGGCCATGGCCAGCAGCATTATCATTACTCCCGGAAAGAAGACCAGCCACCAGTAGCCGTCGAGGAGGAAGGGCTGGCCGACGCGCAGGTCGTACCCCCAGTCGGGCGTCGGCGGCGTTACCGACAGTCCCAGGAAGCTCAGGCCGGCCTCGGTTAATATGGCATCGGCGACACTGAGGGTGAAGACCACCAGTATGGTTGGCGCCAGGTTGGGCAGGATGTACTTGAACATGACCTCCCTGTCCCTCGCGCCTATCGCGTGGGCCGCTTCAACGAAGAGCTGGCCGGTGAAACTGAGCGTCTGCCCGCGGACCATCCTGAAGTAGGTCGGCACGTAGACGAAGCTTATAGCTATGGCGGTGTTTATCGGACTCGGACCCAGGACCACAGCGATGACCATCGCGAGGATGAGAGCTGGAAACGCGTAGATGCTGTCCATTATCACGCTCAGCGTCCTGTCTATCCTGCCCCCGTGGTAGCCGGAGAGAAGTCCCAGAGGAATTCCTATCGCCATCGAGAGCAGAGTCGCTATGAAGACGACGTAGAGGACGACCCTTGAACCCCAGACTATCCTCGAGAACATGTCCTGGCCGAGCCTGTTGGTCCCCATGAGGTGGTCGTGGCTTGGTGGGGCGAAGACGTCGTCGCTGCTCTGCGTCGGGTCGTATGGGGCTATCCATGGTGCAAAAACCGCCATGATTACGACGATGAGGACGATGATTATGCCGAAGATGAGCATGCCCCTGCCGGGCTTCTTCCCGAAGACAAACTCGGTTATTTTTCCCGCTATTTCCATCTTGACCACCTCAGTACTTCACCCTCGGGTCGAGCAGCGCGTAGACTATGTCCACTATGAGGCTGATGATGCCGACGAAGAAGGCGAAGAATATCACCGCACCCTGGATGGCGTTGTAGTCGCGGTAGTCTATCCTGTCCACCAGAAAAGTTCCCATCCCTGGCCAGCTGAAGGTCGTCTCGGTGAGAACAGCTCCTCCCAGGAGTATCGCGAACTGGAGTCCCATCAGGGTAACTACCGGTATGAACGCGTTCTTAAGGGCGTACCACATCACCTTCCTGTCGGCAACGCCCCTCGCGTGGTAGGCCCTTATGAAGTCCTGGCTGAGGACGTCAACCATGTTGTTCCTCACCAGCCTCGTGTAAGCCCCGCTGAGGACGATTCCCAGGGTGAGGGCTGGTAGGATGAGGTGTCTAACGGAGCTCACGAGGGCGTCCCAGTTGGCTGTAAGGATGCTGTCCAGGACGTAGAGGCCCGTTATCGTGTGCAGATTAACCCCCGGGTCGAGTCTGCCTGAAGTGGGCAGCCAGTGCAGGTGGATTCCGAAGAGGTACTGGAGCATCATACCGAACCAGGGTATGAAGAGCGTGTAGGCGATTATGCTGTACACCCTCATCGCCGTGTCCGTCTTCGTCCCTTTCCTTGTGGCGCCTATCACTCCGGTCAGGAGGCCGAGGAGCACGCTGACGGTGAAGGCCCAGAGGGCGAGCTCCAGCGTCGCCGGGAAGCGCTGGGCTATGTAGTCCCACACGGGCTTTCCCATCGGAAACGCCAAGGTTACGCCAAAATCTCCGTGGAGAACACCCTTGAGGTAGTCAAAGTACTGGACGTACAGGGGCTTGTCCAGCCCGGCCATGTGCATGAGGTGTTCCAGCTGCTCTGGGGGAATGTTCTTCGTTCCAACTACGGCCATAACCGGGTTTCCGGGAAGGATTCTCAGGAAAAAGAACACGAGGGTGTAGAGAATGAGGATCGTCGGAATTATCATGAGCGCCCTGATTATTATGTACTGACCGAGTCCCCTGGCCACGTTATCACCCCTTCGTTAATTAAGACAAAAAGGAGTGAAAGAAGGAAATCACTCCTTGTAGAGGGTCGAGTAGCGGAATATCATGTCCGGGCCTATCGTTACTCCCTTGACGTTCTTCTGGGTAACCACGAAGAGCTTGCCCTGTATCAGCGGTATGTAGGGAACGTCCTGCGCCAGTATATCCTGAACCTGCTCGTAGAGCTTCGTCCTCTCGTTCTGGTCGCTGAGCCTCTGGGCCTGGCTCAGGAGCTCGTCCATCGTCGGGTTGGAGTAGCCGGTTCCGGCCCACTTGTTGGCGCCGGTCTTAAGGAACGGGGTGGTGTAGTCGTCGGGGTCGAGGTAGTCCGGATACCAGCCGAGCAGGTAGACCTGCATCTGGCCGTTCCTGGCGTAGTCGGTGTAGGTTCCCCATTCGGCGCTCTTTATGGTGACCTTTATCATTCCGGTCTTTTCCCACTGCTCCTTCAGGATCTGGGCAAGGTCCGCCTCCGTGTCCCCGTAGTGGGTCGGCGTGTACCAGAGCTGTATCTCCAGCGGGTTGCTCTCGGAGTAGCCTGCCTCGCTGAGGAGCTGCTTGGCAAGGTCAAGGTTGCCGTCGCCGTACTTCTCCTTGAAGACGTCCTTGTGGCTCCACATTCCGTTCGGTATTAGGCTGTAGAGTGGCTCGACGGTTCCCATGAATACCTTCTGGGCTATTTCCGGCCTGTCAACGGCCGCCGCGAGCGCCTGCCTGACCTTGACGTTGCTCGTCGGGTCGTTCTTGGTGTTGAGGCAGATGTAGCGGATGAATCCGCCCGGAACCTCTATGACGTTGAAGTTCTCGTCCTTCTTCAGGCTGTCTATATCGCTGGGCCTGAGGGTCCTCCAGGCGATGTCTATCTCGCCGTTCTGGAGGGCGAGGCGCATGGTCGAGGCGTCGCGGTAGAACTTGATGATTATCTTCTCGGTCTTCGGCTTCTCTCCGTAGTAGTTCGGGTTGGCCTCAAGAACGAGCTCCTCATCACGAACCCATTTGATTATCTTGTAGGGGCCCGCACCGCCGGCGGTCTGGTCGCTCTGTATCTGGTCGGGGGCGTAGTCCGGGTGAACCGGGAAGTACGGCGGGGTCGTCAGGAGCGCTAAGAAGTATGCGGTTGGCTGCTTGAGGTAGAAGACAACCGTGTAGTCATCCTTGGCCTCCACCTTGTCCACGAAGTCGGTAACGAGCCACGAGGGGTCGCCCTGAATGGTCATTACTCTCTCGATGCTCCTGACCACGTCCTTGGCCGTGAGGGGGGTTCCGTCCGCGAATTTGAGGTCCTTCCTTAGGTGGAAGGTCCAAACTGTCGAGTCCTCGTTGACCTCCCAGCTCTCTGCCAGGGCAGGTTCAATCTCCAGGGTGCCCGGCTTGTACTTCACCAAGCCCTCCATGACGTTGTTGAGAACCTCCCATGTGTAGAAGTCGTAGGCGTTGGCCGGGTCGAGGTCGGTTACCTTGTCAGTGACTCCTATCACTATCGTCGTTGGCTTTTCTTCGCCGCCTCCACCGCCGCTTATGCAGCCGCTGGCAACGACAGAAAAAACAACCAAAAACACCAGGGCCAATGTCGCATACTGCCGTCGCATAAGGTGTCACCGATGGATATTTACGAGCATCTATGGATTTAAACCTTTCGTAGTGTTCATTATCGAACCGACGAAGTCAGAACCCCGTACCGGGGCAAAGTTGATATATGCTCCATGCGAGTTCCTTCCATGGAATGGGAAGAATGGAAGCCCTTCTACCTGCGCGTAGTCCGGGAGATGGGGTACTCGGTTGAAGATGACAGGAAGGCGGCCGAGCTTCTGAGGGCGCTCCTGCTGGAGGGCGACGAATACATCCTGCGGGACGAACTGGCAACCATCATTGAGAAAAGAGTTTATGTCTTTGGGTGCGGTCCCAGCCTGGAGAAGGCCCTTGGGAAGTTTGATTTTTCGGATGGAACGCTGATAGCGGCCGACGGAGCCACCTCCGCGCTCATAGAGAACGGCTTGATCCCAGATATCATAGTTACTGACCTCGACGGCAGGATTCCGGACCTGAGGATAGCCAACGATAGGGGGGCGTTCATGGTGATTCACGCCCACGGCGACAACGTGGACAGGCTGAGCTCCTACGTTCCGCTCTTCTCAAGGGTTCTTGGAACGACCCAGACCGAGCCCCTCGACATCGTTTACAACTTCGGCGGCTTCACCGACGGTGACAGGGCCGCTTTTCTGGCCGAAGAGCTGGGTGCGAGAGAAATAATCCTCGTCGGCTTCGACTTCGGCGATACCGTTGGGAGGTGGAGCAAACCGGGTCTCAGAGAACATGCCCCAATATGGGAGAGCAAGAGGAAGAAGTTCGAGTTCGCTAAGGAACTGCTGGAATGGCTGGAAAAGAATGGAAGGGCAAAGGTTGAGTACGTTCACCTGGACTCAAGGTAGTTCTTGATCTTGTCGTTTAGTATGAGGGCCAGTCCGACTATACCGATCAGCAGGAGAAATGACACATACTGACCCTCCGTGAGCATGTGGTAAAGGCTGTACAGGCCAAGTATTCCAACCACGACGATACCGGGGTAAGCGACTTTTTTGAGTCCTTCTGGCACATATTCCCTGTGTTCTATTGCCGCCCATGCGGCTATTATTCCTCCAAAGAGGACAAATGTCGAGACGGCTCCGTCCAGTATGGTTATCGTGTCGATTCCAAACTTCATTCCCACGATGTTTGTAAGTCCCAGGAGAGCGGTAACGCCTATTATCGTAAGAACTGCCTTGTCGCGTGGAAGCCTCATGAATTCCTCATAGATTCTCACTATGGTTTCCCCAATGGGTATCATACTTGAGAGTGCAGCTAGGAACACCGCGAAACTGAGTAGATAAAATAGGGCGGGAAGTTTGAGTATGTCAACCATAACTTTCGGGAGGCCTTGGAACAATAGTGCCGTGCCTTGGATTGGTATGTTGGGATCAACGGCAAGAATCATGGCAATCACGAACGTTGCAAGGATTGAGGCAAAGGTATCCAGTGCCGCTCCAATCGATGCAAGCTTTGCACCGGATATCTCATCAGGTAGGAATGCCCCAAGTATTAGGTAGAAACCCATACCCAGACTGAGAGAATAAGCCGCCTGAATTGCCATGTCCCTCACGGTGGCCTCGGTTATGCCCTTCCACGTGAATGCTTGCCCTATGAAGTGACTGATGGCACCTTTGTCGGGGACATTGGAGTATATCCCAATGATAGCCACTATGAGCGCGAGGAAAAAGAGTCCAACCGATATCACCATGACGTCAAGGGTCTTTTCTCTTCCCCTGATGAGGATTAATATCAGGAGGGCAAAAACAAACACGAGTGTTATTGCGTTCCCAGAAAGACTCCCGGTAACGTCCTTGATTACTAATGAACTCAGGGTCCAGCCGCCGACTATGGAATAGTAGCTCAGCAGGAGTATGTTGAAGAGAAAGAACATGAATCCAAACGCCGGCCTTTTATATTCCTTCAGGTAATACTCCAAGAGCTCGTATCTTTTGTGCTTCGTGCTCTCGAGTGCCACAGCTATGAGGGGAACCATCATTGCAACGAAGATTAGATAGACCACTATTCCCCCGAGACCGTGCTGAAAAGCCAGGGCCGGGAACTTCCATATGTTGCCGAGGCCTATCATAAACGCAGCAACAACTAGGCTTAAGTATCCCAAAGTAAACCTGTTCATTTTACCCCCTCCAGCATATTGTGCCTTTGAGGTTGGTATTTATTTAATATTGGCTCGGGACTGCTTTAATTTTTATCTGTTATGTATTGCCAATTTTGCTCAGAAGAACCAGTAAATTGGAATAATAGCAAATAATAATAGAAAACGACCGGAGGATATTGTCATGTTGACAATTCAATGCAAATCCCTGAGCTTCTTGACCTTCCCGGCCTTTATCTCGATGTAGCCGGCTCTCTTGAGGAAGCGAAGCACCTCCTCAATGGCCTTTGGGGAGTAGTTGATGACGAGGGTTCCCTTTTCGGTGGGTATCGAAATGGGGGAGGCCCTAACGAATCCCCTGACCAGGTCCTCCTCCGGAACCTTTTCGCCGCCGAGGGACTTGAGTATCTCTCCCGCCAGGATGGAGCGGCCTATCAGCGCGAAGTAGACCTTGAGGAGGTAGTCCTCCGGGAAGTAGCGTGATGCAATCTTTCCGAGGGTGTTTATCTTGGCTATGTCCAGCTCCAGTATTTCGAACTCATACTCCATTGTGAGGTCGGCAAAGGCGAACTGCTTTGCTATTCTCTCGGTGCTTTCCGGGCTGTGGACGAGGTTGAAGGGAAACTTGAACTCGAAGCGGAGCTTCGTGACGTCAACGCCCTCCCGCAGCCTTATCACGCCGTCCTCGTAGTCTATCGCCCCGTTTCTCGTGAGCTGGTCGAGGAGCTCGGCGACCCATGGGCCCTCCTGCAGGAGAACCTCGAACCTCTCGCCGACCTTGATGTGCTCCAGTATGTGGTTCAGGCTCTCCCTGAAGGAAATGAACCCCTCTCTGAGGGCCTCCCTGTCGGCCCCCTCGATAACGTCTATCTGTGCGCTTATCTCTTCGAGGGTTCCCTCCAGCAGGTACCCGACGAACGCCTCGTATCCGAGTCTCTCATGAAGCTCGAACTTAATGCCCTCCCTCTTCAGGTCATCGAAAAACGATTTCTTCACCGATTCACTCTTCGTAACGAACCTCATTCTATCACCGAACCGGAAACGGTTAAAAGCCTTATAGGTTTTTGGTTTCTGGAGGTGAGCGCATGGGCGAGAAGCAGTACCTTCTCGACAGGACCCTTGAGACATGGAAGGGGAAGAGGGTTGCCATAGCGGTTAGCAACGAGCACTCCTTCACCGGAATCCTGGATGACTTCGATGAGGAGGTCATACTGCTCCGCGACATCGTGGACATAGCCGGGAACAGGGCGAAGGAACTGCTCGTTAAGATAGACGACCTCAACTGGATAATGTTGCTGTGAGGTGTTGAGATGAGGGCCGTTGCTTTCGTTGGCTTCAAGAAGAGCGGGAAAACGACGACGATTGAGGCCGTCGCGAGGGTCCTCAAGGAGAGAGGTTACCGCGTTGCCATAGCCAAGAGCATGCACGTCGACTTCGACAGGGAAGGGAGCGATACGTGGCGCTTCTCCAAGGTCGCCGATGCCGTTCTGGTAAGTGCTAGTGACACGGATGCGCTCCTCTTCAGGGCTAAAGACATCAACGCGCTCTTCTCGATGGTCAACGCGGACTTCCTCCTCCTGGAGGGCTTCAAGTCAGTACAGCACGTTCCGAAGGTGATATGTGCGAGGAATGAGGAGGATGTGAGGGAGCTCAACGACGGCCTTGCCATAGCGGTGAGCGGGGTAATAGCTTCAACCGGCGTTGAGGAGATAGACGGATTGCCCGTGATAGACTCCACGAGGGAGCCGGAAAGGCTCGCCGCCCTCGTCGAGAGGCGCGCCTTCATGCTGCCCAACATAGACTGCGGCCTCTGCGGCTTCAAGTGTGCTGAGATGGCGAGGATGATAGTGAACGGTGAGAAGACGCTGAGGGACTGCGTTGTGCTCAGCTCAAAGCCGAAGGTCACGGTTAAGATAGACGGGCATGTTCTGCCGATGAAGGACTGGGTGCAGGAGCTGGTGGAGAAGACGATAAAGGGCATGCTCTCAAGCATGAAGGGCTACCGCGAGGGCAGGAGGATAGAGATAGTGATAAGGGAGGATTGAGTTAGACGATTTTAACTTTCACCTCCCGGATTTTGTCTCCCTCCAGCACATAAGCCCCGTAGTTTCCCCTGTCGTCCACTATCAGCCAGACCACAGGCCAGAGGTTCATTCCCTTCAGATCGCGGCCGCTCGGTCTCGGCGGACACTTCAAGTGGGAGTGAAAGATGCCAACAACCTGCAGACCCCTCGCCTCGGCATCATCGATGGCCCTCACCATCTCCAGTGGCTCCATCTCAAACTTCTCTGCAGAGTTCAGCCTGTTTGGGATGAAGCGGACTTCTTCAACCTCGATCCGTTCCCCGCTTCCCCGGCCGAAGAGCATGCCGCATATCTCAATCCGTGAATTTTCCGCCGCCTTGATAATCCGCTTTAAATCTTCACCCCGGATAACCATCATCATGTCAATGAATTTCGCGTTAACCTTATAAATTTTGGAGAGCCGAGAGGTCTTTGCCGGTGATACGATGAAATGGGCCCTCACCCTGCATGGCGGGGAAAACCACGGCGAAACCATAATCTTCCACGCCGACAGCGCCGACGAGGCCAGGAGGATGGCGGTAAGGGAGATGAAACGGAAGGATGCGAGGGTCTTCGAGCTTGAGAAGCTTGAGTGATTCTTCTTACCTTATTATTCATGGGTTTTCACCCGCTTGGTGTACCATGATGTTTATTCTCGCGGCCTTGTTCACCAATGTCCCTTTGGGTTTGGACTGTAACGTGCATTGATGTTCAAAAGCAAACAATAATGTTTTTAAATCCTCAATGATCCCTATCCCTCGCAGTGATACATTGGAGGCGATACTATGCTCGTGAGGATAGTCTATTATATGCCCGATACCCTCCCGAAGGAGAGAATAGTTGTCACCAACGACATGAAAAAGGCAGAGAGAATAGCACGCGAAGAAATGCAAAGGCTTGGGGCTAGAAGTTACGAGCTCGAGTGGGTCGCTTAGCTCTCCCCCTCGATCTCTATGACCTTGACGTTTATCGGGAGCTCCCTCAGCTCGTTGGCTATCCTTTCGGCCGCCCTGCTGGAGCGGGCGAGCATGACGAAGGCGACGTCGCCCTTGTAGCGGGCCTCGGTGAAGCTTATAACGTCTCCCCTCGCTATTCCATGGCCAATGACTTTCCTTACTTCGTCCTCGTACTTGGTCACGAACTTCTCGGGTATGCTGAGCAGCACTCCGTAAATCATTCAATCACCTCCAAGAGGGTAAAAGTGGGGCATCAGCCCCTCGCCCAGCGCAAGCTACAGTTCGCTGGTTCACCCTCTCGCCTGCTTGAACTGCTCCTGAATCTTCCTGTAGTACTCCATGGTTTCCTCGCTCACGCTGGGGCCTATCTTCTTCATGGCCTCCTCGAAGTCCTTCATCGTGACCTTGACCTTGGCCCTTATCTCGTCCGCCCTCATGCCGGGCCTTATGATGCCCTCCTGCAGGCCCCTTCTCATGGCGAGCATCGCGGCCTCTCTGACCACCGCTTCGATGTCGGCTCCCGTGTAGCCCTCGGTCTTCTTCGCCAGCTCCTCGAGCTTGACGTCCTCGGCGAGCGGCACGTTCCTGGTGTGGACCTTGAATATCTCCAGTCTGGCCTTCTCGTCCGGCGCCGGAACGAGTATGAGCCTGTCGAACCTTCCAGGTCTGAGCAGTGCAGGATCGATGATGTCCGGCCTGTTGGTCGCGCCTATGACGACGACGCCGCTGTTCTCCTGAATTCCGTCCATCTCGGTGAGGAGCTGGTTGATGAGCCTATCTGTGACGCGGTTGACATCGGTTCCCCTCCTCGGGGCTATTGCGTCGATCTCGTCGATGAATATAACCGTCGGAGCCGCCTGCCTCGCCTTCCTGAATATCTCCCTGATGTTCTTCTCGCTCTCGCCGACCCACTTGCTCAGCACCTCTGGGCCCTTGATGGCGATGAAGTTGGCCTCGCTCTCGTTGGCAACGGCTTTAGCGAGGAGGGTCTTACCGGTTCCAGGCGGGCCGTAGAGGAGTATTCCCTTCGGCGGGGTTATGCCGAGCCCCATGAAGGCCTCGGGGTACTTGAGCGGCCACTCCACCGCTTCGCGGAGCTCCTCCTTGACGTCCTCCAGGCCGCCTATGTCATCCCAGCGCACGTTCGGGACCTCGAGGAGCACCTCTCTCAGCGCCGATGGCTCGACCATCTTGAGGGCCTCGTAGAAGTCCTTCCTCGTGACCCTGAGCTCCTCAAGGACCTCCTTGGGTATGTGCTCGGCCTCGAAGTCGATCTTGCCCTCCTTGATGAGCCTCCTCAGAGCGGCCATCGCCGCCTCTCTCGCCAGCGCCGCGAGGTCGGCACCGACGAAGCCGTGCGTGACCTCGGCCAGCTCCTCAAGGAGAGCATCGATGAGCCTGGCCTTGACCTCGTCGTAGAGCCTCTCGTCTATGTCCCTGAGTATCTCGGGAATCTCCTCCTCCTTGGCGTCCTTGACCTTCATAAGCGCCCTCTCGGCGCTCTCGCGGTAGGCGTCGTTCCTCTCAAGCTCCTCGAGTATCTCGATGACCCTGCCCTTCCTGAACTCGGGCTCGATGGGCATTCCCCTCGTGTGTATCTGGAGTATCTCCTTCCTGCCCTGCTTGTCCGGAACGCCGACCTCGAGCTCGCGGTCGAACCTTCCGGGCCTCCTGAGGGCCGGGTCAATGGCATCGGGCCTGTTGGTCGCGCCGATGACTATGACCTTACCCCTGCTCTTCAGGCCGTCCATGAGCGTGAGGAGCTGTGAAACAACCCTCTTCTCGACCTCACCGTGGGTTTCTTCCCTCTTCGGAGCAATCGCGTCTATCTCGTCGATGAATATTATCGCCGGCGCGTTCTCCTCGGCCTCCTTGAAGACCTCCCTCAGGCGCTCCTCGCTCTCACCGTAGTACTTGCTCATTATCTCTGGACCGTTGATGGCTATGAAGTGGGCGTTCGCCTCGTTTGCCACAGCTTTAGCGAGGAGCGTCTTACCGGTTCCGGGCGGCCCGTATAGGAGAACTCCCTTCGGCGGCTCAATGCCGAGCTTCTCGAATATCTCCGGGTGCTTGAGCGGAAGCTCTATCATCTCCCTGACCTTCTGGATGACGTCGCTCAGTCCACCGATGTCCTCGTAGGTGACGCCGAGGGCTGCGGTCTTTGACACCTCCTTGACGGGCTTCTCGCTGACCTGGAACTCGGTGAACTCGGTTATCTGGACTATTCCGGCCGGAGTCGTTGCGGTGACCACGAAGGTCAGTTCCTGGCCGAGGATTCCGACCTTGATGTAGTCTCCCCTGACGACGGGCCTCCCGACGAGCCTGCTGTGGAACCACTCGACGAAGTCGTGCCCGAAGCGGATCGGCTCGGTCGGGGCGACTATGACCTTCTTCGCCTCCTTGACGTCGGCCCTCCTGACGGTCACCTCGTCACCGAGGCCAACGCCGGCGTTCTTCCTTATGGTTCCGTCCATCCTGATTATGCCGAGTCCCTCGTCCTCGGGGTAGGCAGGCCACACCACCGCGGCCGTGTTCTTGGTTCCGATGATCTCGATTATGTCACCGCTCTGAACGCCGATTTCACGCATCGCCTTGCGGTCTATTCTAACTATTCCTCTCCCAACGTCCCTCTGGTAAGCAGAGGCGACCTTGAGCTTGACTTCCCTCTTCTCGGTCATCATTCACCACCTCCAAATTTTTCGTGACCGATGATCGTGAGTTGACTGATTTTAATCCAAAACGGAAAAATCGAAAGGGTCATTACTCGATCTTCACCTCGAAGCCCTCTCCCTCTGTCTTCTTTGGAGCCTTCTTGGGTATCTCTATCTCAAGGACTCCGTTGTTGTAGCGGGCCTTGGTCTTCTCAGGGATGACTTCCTCCGGGAGCCTGATGACCCTGCGGTAGCCGCTGTAGTAGCGCTCGATCCTTATCGCGCCCTCCTCCTCGAGCTCCTTCTCGCGCTTCACCTGGGCCTCAAGGTAAACCGTGTCCTCTGTGACGCGGAGCTTGATGTCCTCCTTCCTGACCCCTGGAAGCTCGACGGTTATGACGAACCTGTCACCGCGGTCGAAGATGTCCACGAAGGGCTCGCGCCAGGTCTCGCTGACGGCTATGCTCTCTCCGGGCTCGCGGTAGCCCCAGAGCCTCGGTCCGCGCATGATGTCTCTGAAGATGGCGTCGATTTCTTCCTGAATCTCCCTCATCAGGTCGAAGGGGTCCCAGTAGCGGTCCCTCCTCCAGACCATCTTCTCACCCCCTCCACCTTTTGGTTACCAGTAGTAACTAAAAGCTGACCCTTTATAAACTTTTCGATTTTAGTCCCCGGTCGTTACTAAATCCTCAGCCCCGTGTTGGGCTCTATGGACTCGGCAGTGTAACCGAGTCCCCTCAGTATCCTCGCAAATTCCCGGGCGAAGCCGTAGACCGTGAAGACCCTTTCCGGGTTTACCTTCTCCACAATTCTCATCAGCTCCCAGAAGTCGGCGTGGTTGCTGAGCTTCAATCTTCCAAAGCCTGAAACCGTCAGTTCCCAGGGCGATAGGGAGTTCTTCACGTGCGGAGAGCGGTAGGAACGGAGAACGACCTCGCCATCGGGATCGATGTTTCCAAAGGTTACCCCGAACTTCGAGTAAACGCGCGCCACCTTGAGAATCTCCCGGGAGGGCCTCACAGTTACCCCGTGTGCCTCCAGTATCTTCATGACCTCCTGTGCCTTTCCGGTCTGGTTCACGTAGAGAACCGGCCTTTTTCCCCTGTCGAGGGCCTCCTCCACGAAAGCTATCAGCTTCTTCTCCGCCTCCCTCGGAGCTGGGAAGGTGAAGCTGGGGACGCCGAAGGTGGCCTCCATGACCAGGAAGTCCGCCCTCGGAAACCTGCTCTTCTCCGCAGTCCTGAGCTTGAACCACTTGGTGTCACCTGTGTAGAAGAGGGTGCCGTTTTCCAGCCAGAGCTTTATTCCTGCCGAGCCGAGCATATGACCCGCTGGATAGAGCTTCGCCCTGAATTCCCCGAGGTAGAAGGTCTTTCGGAACTCAACCTCCCTGTAAAAGCCGCCCTTCCGGAGGTGGCTGAGGAATTTGGTCGCTTTGGTTGCGAAGATGACCTCTCCGCTGACGAAGTGGTCGGTGTGGGCGTGGCTCTGAAAGGCGAAGCGCGCGGAGCTGTCGAGGCCTACGTTGCCTATTATCATCACATTGAATAAGGGTTAGTCGGCCTTATTTATCTTCGCCCGGCCTCGGTTGGACTGATGGACAATTTATCCAACATCAAGGCCGGCCTTGAGTTATGTAAAAGCTTTTTATAGGCCGGCACCCAAATAGGGGCAGGTGGTAGGCATGACCTTCGATAAGGAGAAGCTCGCGAAGATTAGGGAGGAGGAGAAGCGCTGGGAGGAAACGACCGTTAAAAAGTTCATTGAGAAGAGGCCCGAAAGAAAGGAGAAGTTCATGACAGACGACGGTTTTGAGATAAAGCGCGTTTACACTCCCGCCGACCTCGGGGAAGACTGGGACTACCTTGAAAAGCTCGGCTTCCCCGGTGAGTACCCGTTCACCCGTGGTGTCTACGCCACCATGTACCGCGGCCGCTTCTGGACGATGAGGCAGTATGCCGGCTTCGGAACCGCTGAGGAGAGCAACAGGCGCTACAAGTACCTGCTTGAGCAGGGTCAGACCGGCCTGAGCGTCGCCTTCGACCTGCCTACCCAGATAGGCTACGACTCCGATCACCCGATGAGCGAGGGTGAGGTCGGAAAGGTCGGCGTCGCCATTGATTCGCTCTGGGACATGCGCATACTCTTCGACGGAATCCCGCTCGACAAGGTCTCAACGAGCATGACCATCAACTCGACGGCCGCCAACCTGCTCGCCATGTATATCCTCGTGGCTGAAGAGCAGGGGGTCCAGCCCCACCAGCTCCGCGGAACGGTTCAGAACGACATCCTCAAGGAGTACATAGCACGCGGCACCTACATCTTCCCGCCGCAGCCGAGCATGCGCCTTACGACCGACATCATAATGTACTGCGCCGAGAACGTCCCCAAATGGAACCCGATAAGCATAAGCGGCTACCACATCCGCGAGGCCGGAGCCAACGCCGTCCAGGAGGTCGCTTTCACCCTCGCCGACGGTATCGAGTACGTCAAGGCCGTCATAGACAGGGGCATGGACGTCGACAAGTTTGCCGGAAGGCTGAGCTTCTTCTTCAACGCCCACAACAACTTCTTGGAAGAGATCGCCAAGTTCAGGGCTGCCAGAAGGCTCTGGGCTTACATCATGAAGGAGTGGTTCAACGCCAAGAACCCGCGCTCGATGCTCCTGCGCTTCCACACCCAGACGGCCGGCTCAACGCTCACCGCCCAGCAGCCGGAGAACAACATCGTCCGCGTTGCCATTCAGGCTCTGGCAGCTGTCCTAGGCGGGACGCAGAGCCTTCACACCAACTCCTACGATGAGGCTCTGAGCCTGCCCACCGAGAAGAGCGTCAGGATAGCCCTCAGGACCCAGCAGATAATCGCCTACGAGAGCGGCGTCGTTGATACGATAGACCCGCTCGGAGGCAGCTACTACATCGAGTGGCTCACCGACCACATCTACGAGGAAGCTTTGAAGTACATCGAGAAGATCCAGAAGATGGGCGGCATGATGAGGGCCATCGAGCGCGGCTACATCCAGAAGGAGATAGCGGAGAGCGCTTACAAGTACCAGAGGGAGGTCGAGGAGAAGAAGCGCATCATCGTCGGTGTGAACGAGTTCATCGTCGACGAGCCGCTCGACGTCGAGATACTCAAGGTGGACCCGAGCATCAGGGAGAAGCAGATCGAGAGGCTCAAGAAGCTCCGCTCCGAGAGGGACAGCAAGAAGGTCGAGGAGGCCCTCGACAGGCTCAGGAAAGCAGCTGAGAGCGAGGACGAGAACCTCATGCCCTACATCATCGAGGCCCACAGGCACCTCGCGACCCTCGGAGAGGTCACCGACGTCCTGCGCGAGGTCTGGGGCGAGTACAGGGCGCCGCTGATATTCTGATCTCGCCCTTTCCATTTCTACCCCCATTCTCCCAGAAACCCTGAAACCCCACGAAAAAGCTTAAAAAAGGATAGCCAAAGCATCAACAGGCATCATGATAATCCCCGGAGGTGTAGTTATGGCGAGAAACAAGCCGCTTGCGAAGAAACTCAGACTTGCAAAGGCCGCGAAGCAGAACAGGCGCATTCCGGTCTGGGTCATAGTCAAGACCAACAGGGAGGTCATGACCCACCCGAAGAGAAGGATGTGGAGAAGGACCAAGCTCAAGGAGTGAGGTGAGTTAAGATGATCAAGCCCGGAGAGGAGGTCATATTCGTCGTTCCCATCAGGAAGATAAAGAAGCGCGTCCCGCGCTGGAAGAGGGCCCCGAGAGCAGCTAAGTTCGTCCGCGAGTGGATAGCGAGGCACGCCAAGGCCGAGGAGGTCAAGCTCGACCCGGCCGTCAACGAGAAGCTCTGGGAACGCGGAGCGGAAAAGCCGCCCAACAAGCTCCGCGTTAAGGTCGTTGTCGAAGAGGAAGAGGGCAAGAGGATAGCCAAGGTTTCCCTCGCCTGATCCCTTTTAATTTAACGAGGTGACGAGATGCACATAGAAAGGCTCGATTTTGAGAACTCTCCGTATCTGGGCGTTTACGGTACCGCCACCGACAGGTTAGTCCTGATCAGGGAGGGCCTCGGCGAGAAGAAGCTCGGGGTTCTCAGGGAGGTTCTCAAGGTTCCGCTCATTGAAACGAGCATAATGAAGTCCCGCATAGTCGGCATATTCGCGGCCGGAAACTCCAGTGCCATAGTCGTCCCCTGGTACGTCTGGGACGCCGAGCTGGAGCACATCAACGGTCAGCTTAAGGAGTACGGAATAGACACCGAGATAGTCCCGTTCCAGAGCACCCTCACGGCCTTCGGCAACTTAATCCTCGCTAACGACAGGGCCGCGCTGGTGAGCGCGAAGTTCAGCCGCGAGGAGGCAAAGAAACTCGAAGACGTACTCGGCGTCGAGGTCGAGAGGGGTATGATAGGCGACTTCCACGCCGTTGGGAGCGTCGGGGTCGTCACCAACAGGGGCGGACTCGTTCATCCGGAGGCCACCGACGAGGAGCTGGAATGGCTCCGCGACCTGTTCAAGGTTGACATCTACGTCGGAACCGCCAACATGGGCGTTCCCTTCGTTGGCTCGTGCATGCTTGCCAACTCTCACGGTGTCGTCGTTGGGCACCTAACCACCGGTCCGGAGATAGTGAAGATTGAAGAAGCCTTGGGCTTCCTTGACTGATGATGGAGGTGTGAGCTATGGAGGTTAAGGTCTTCCGCGTTAAGGGCGTTTTCGAGAGGAACGGAAAGAGGGAGAGGTTCACGAGGGAGTACCGCGGTCTTAAGGAAGAGGACGTCGTCGAGATACTCTACTCCGAGGTCGGCAGCAAGCACCGCGTTCCGAGAAACAAGATATGGATCGAGAGCATTGAGGAGATAAAGCCGGAAGAGGCCGAGAACCCGATAGTCAGAAAGCTCAGCGGGCTCTGATTTCCTTTTCTACTCTACCCCAATCCCCACCGAGAAGTCCATTTCTTCCCTTGCCTTTCCAACGCTGAGCCTGAGCGTGAATTTTCCGTGTCCGCTGAGGCCGATGAAGCCGCTCATGGCCTTCTGGAGTCCCTGGGGCGAGAGAACTTTCTCGTGGGAGATTATGAGCATCGGTTCCCTGATGAACTCGTAGGTGAACCTTCCCTGCTCGCTTCCGAAGAAGACGATATCCTCGACCATCTTGCCGAGCAGAAGAAGGTCAGCGTAGCCGGCCTTCTGGAGGTTTAATGTAATCGCTCCTTCAAAGCCGTTTTCAAGGGGTTTTAGGGAGACCTGGGCGTAGTCCTCCAGGTTTCCCGCCTCCAGAACGTCGCCCGGGAACGTGACCCGGTAACTCGGCGTAATGTAGAGGAGCAGAACACCGTTTTTGAGCCGGTATCCCGGAAGCTCGATCCTTCCGGAGCCGGGGACGTCGAGCTCGACCCTGTACTGGGCCGGAACCAATGGGAGCTCGCTGGAAAGAACGCCTTCCTCCGGCACGAATTTTCTGGACGTGTTGAAGAGCCAGCCCGACGTGTAGTCTCCCGGAAACTTCCTCGACAAGTTTTCTGACTCTGCTGGAGAAAAATCTACCGCCGGAAATCGTGAGGATTCTCATTCAACGTCCCCCAAAGGAGTGGGAGAGAAAATTTAAATCCCTTTCTCCCTCCAGCCGAGAACCCTCGACTGGTGGTGCCTCCTCGGGAAGATTTCGAGGGGGTCGAGTCCCTTCTCCCTTATGATGTGCCTCAGCTCGACCTCGTAGTCGGCCTTCTCAAGCTCCTCGCTCTCCCTGATTTCAACGACGAAGAGCCTCTCGGTCAGCTCGCGTACCGTCCTGTAGCCGAGGCCGAGGAGCGGGCGTATGTAAGCAACGCCAAAGCGGTCCTCCAGCGAGCGGGCCTTCGGCAGGTCGAGAAGAGGAACCCTGTCGTCCCTCCTCGTTCCGTCGCTGACCCTCTCAACCTCCGGCATCGATGCTATTGCCTCTAGGGCCCTTTCGTGGATGAACTGTATGGCGTTGTTGGGATGCCCATCTTCAATGGCAATCTCAGCCGCCTTTTCCAGAACTTCCCTGGGCAGGTATAGGACTTGGTGCTCAAAGCCCAGCCTCTCGGCGGTTTCCCTGGCGAAGCGCCAGTTGTCGAGTAGGCCGAAGCTCACCGTTACGAGCTTCACCTCGTAGCCGAGCCTGGTTAGAATCCACGCGGCTAAACTTGAGTCTTTTCCACCTGAATAGAGATGATGGACGAGCATGGCCTCACCCCAATCTATGCTCCTCTGTGGTTGTCGCCAACACCTTTAAAAGGCCAACCTTTATAAGGCCTCCACCTGCGAGAAGCTTAGAGGTGAGAGAGATGGAGAAACGCTTACCCGGAAAGGTGAGACGCGCCATAAGGGCGAGATACTACGACATTCCTCCACGGGCGTGGATAGGTAAGAGAGGACTGGATGAGGGTGTCATCGAGGAGATAAACACCCAGCTTGAGAAGGACGGCATCCTTAAGGTCGAGATAAGGAAGGGCGCGCTCATAAGCACCGAACTGGACAGGAGGCAGCTGGCCGAGAAGGTCGCTGAAATGACGGACAGCGAGCTGATTGAGGTTCGCGGCAAAAGGTTTATATTGTTCAAACCGAGGGAAGGTTGGGAAAAGTATTTAAGGAAGCTCCAGAGAAAGGAGCTTTCGAAGGAAAAGCGGGAGGAGAAGCCCGTTAAGAAAGTCAAGCTCGATATCGCTCAGTTCAGGAGGAAATTCAAGAAGGGGAGGGATTGAAAGTGGCGACAGTTTATGACGTTCCCGGTGATTTGCTCGTTGAGAGGGTTGCCCAGAAACTCAAGGAGATAGAGGCCATAAAGCCGCCCGAGTGGGCCCCGTTCGTCAAGACCGGCAGGCACAAGGAGAGGCTTCCCGAGCAGGAGGACTGGTGGTACTACAGAGTTGCCAGCATCTTCAGGAAGATCTACATCGACGGGCCGGTCGGAATCGAGAGGCTCAGGACCTGGTACGGCGGCAGGAAGAACCGCGGCCATGCCCCGGAGCACTTCTACAAGGCCGGGGGAAGCATCATAAGGAAGGCCCTCCAGCAGCTTGAGGCCGCTGGCTTTGTCCAGAAGGTTCCGGGTGAGGGCAGGATCGTCACCCCGCAGGGGCAGAGCTTCCTCGACAAGATCGCCACCGAGCTCAAGAAGGAGCTTGAGGAGCAGATTCCGGAGCTCAAGAAGTACTGAGGGCTTTGGCCCCTTTCTACTTGTTGGTTTCCCTCTTCCCGCGGTTCTCGAACCCAATACCTTTTTAACCGAAGGTATAACCCTATGTGGGGGTGAGAGGATGGCCGAGGACATAGAGGAGATCAGGAAGCGCAAGCTCATGGAACTGCAGAAGAAGTACCTTGAGCAGCAGAAGGCTCAGGAGGAGGCTTTGAGACAGGAGATGGAGCTTGAGGCCCAGCTTGATGCCATAATGAGGAGAATTCTCACGCCCGATGCCAGGGAGAGGCTCGGTCGCGTCAAGCTCGTCAAGCCCGAGCTCGCGAGACAGGTGGAGCTGGTTCTCGTTCAGCTTTACCAGGCGGGGCAGATAAGGGAGCCCATAGAAGATGCCAAGCTGAAAAAGATACTGGCCCAGATAGACGCCAGAACGAGGCGTGACTTCAAGATTAAGTGGTAGCCAGAAGGTGCTCCCATGGACGCCAGGGAGATAGTCCGTATACTGGACGAAAAGGGAGAGGTTAGTCTCGAAACCTGGAGGGCCGTCTCGGTTAAGAAGAACAAGGACGGTACCGTTGACGTTCTCTACAAGAACCTCCACGTTGGGACTGACGAGGACCCGGTCTTCCTCTGGATATACGCTAACGTGGTGGAGGAAGACTGGGACGTCCGTGTTCTGGAGAGGATAACCTTCAAGCGCGAGGACCTTGCCTGGTTACTACGTTACGTTGTGAAAAAAGGAGAAGGTTTATAAGGGCTTTATAAAATAGCCGGCCGGTTGGGGGTGTTTGAGTGAGCAAGCGTAGGGTCTGCCCGGTCTGTGGTTCAACGGAGTTCATCTACGACCCGGGTAGGGGAGAGGTCGTCTGTAAGGTTTGCGGTTACGTTATCGAGGAGAACGTCATAGATATGGGTCCGGAGTGGCGCGCATTTGACGCGAGCCAGAGGGAAAAGAGGGCCCGTGTCGGTGCACCCGAGAGCATCCTCCTCCACGATAAGGGTCTCTCGACGGATATAGGCATAGACAGGAACCTCTCCGGGCTGATGCGCGAGAAGATGTACCGCCTGAGGAAGTGGCAGTCCCGCCTGAGGGTGAGCGATGCCGCCGAGAGGAACCTCGCCTTCGCCCTGAGCGAGCTCGATAGAATCGCCTCCCAGCTCAAGCTCCCGAGGCACGTCGAGGAGGAGGCGGCAAGGCTCTACCGCGAGGCCGTCAGGAAGGGCCTCATAAGGGGCCGCTCCATTGAGAGCGTGATAGCGGCCTGTGTCTACGCCGCCTGCAGGCTCCTGAAAGTTCCGAGGACGCTCGACGAGATAGCTGACATATCGCGCGTCGACAAGAAGGAGATAGGCAGGAGCTTCCGCTTTATCGCGAGGAACCTCAACCTTACGCCGAAGAAGCTCTTCGTAAAACCAACGGATTACGTCAACAAGTTTGCAGACGAGCTCGGCCTGAGTGAGAAGGTCAGAAGAAGGGCCGTGAAAATACTCGACGAAGCCTACGAAAAGGGTCTCACGAGCGGAAAGAGTCCCGCCGGCCTCGTCGCGGCCGCGCTCTACATTGCAGGCCTTCTTGAGGACGAGAAGAGAACCCAGCGCGAGGTGGCCGAAGTAGCGCGCGTCACCGAGGTCACGGTCAGGAACAGGTACAAGGAACTCGTGGACAAGCTGAACCTGAAGATACCCGTTTGAGAAAAGGAAAGTCAGCGCTTCCCGAACCAGCTCTCCAGCGTCGACTGCTTTCCTGCTTTTACCGCCTTCTTCAACCTCTCAAGGCCGTTTTTAACGCGCTCTTCGCTGAAGTCGTGTTCATCGCAGAGGAATTTGAGGATTCCTTCCTCGTCCGGCTCGCGCCACTTAAGCTCGTATTCATCGGTAACCGGCGGGTTGAGGAAGAACTCCTTTATCGCGTAGAGGTCAACCTCGCTGTCCTTGTTGTACTTCTTCAGCGGGTCCTTGCTGCGCTTGACGATGGTTAGGGCTTTCTTCGGCCCGATGCCCTTAATCCCGCCCGGATTGTAGTCGGTGCCCACCAAGATGGCCATCTCGATGAGCTTTTCCCTGTCTATGCCCAGCTCTCTGAGAACTTCCTCCAAGACTATCAGTTCGGGCTTCACCTCAACGTAGACGTTCTTCCCCGGGAGCTTTCTCCGCCCGGTTATCGTGACGTTTCTGACAAGCCTCGGCGCGCCGAAGAGGAGAGAATCATAGTCCTGGCTCGCGGAGGCGTAGACCTTCTTTCTCGCCGCCATGTATGCCGCCTGGGCCTCACCCTCGCTCGGCGCCTGTATAACCGGGATGCCCATCAGCTCGAGGAGTCTCTTAGCGTCGTTTATGAGCCCCTCGTTTACGCGGGTTGCACGCATCGCGTACTTCTTCGCCTCTTCGAGGTCGCCCCTTTCGAGGGCCTCGTACCACTTCTCCTCGGCCTCTTCCCTCGCCTCACGCCTCTTCTCTATCTCCCTCTTCTTGAACTCCGGCGGCTTGCCGTCGAACACATACGCCGGCTTTATCCCGGCCTCCATGAGGTTGATGTTCCTGTATAAGAGTCCGCTGAGGTGGGAGGTTATCCTCCCCCGGGAGTCCATGAGCGGCGTTCCGTCGCGCTGACGAATGGTCGAGAGGAACTGGTATATCGCGTTGAAGGCATCTATCGCGATCTTCCTTCCGTAGAGGTTCTCCAGCTCTATCTCCTTCCTCGGAACCAGCTCACCTATCTGTACTCCCATACTCACCACCTAAAAGAAGAAAGGCCGTAAAGGTATTTAGGGTTTGTCCAAAGTCACTTCCTACCCTTCTCAATCAGGAACTCCTCGTGAGATGTTATCCTTCTTCTCTCCTGAACATATATCCAGCCCATTGCAAGTATCAAGGCTGCCATTCCAATGAGTGTGGTCCAGGGAATCTTGCTATAGTCAAGAGTGATGACTATCTTCCTTACCATCGCCAGAACCCCGAGCTCGACGACGTTCCTCATGCTGACATGGTGTTCCTTGACGTACATCACGAGCAGTTCGAAGATCTCCAAGAAGATTATGATGAGCACTATCTCGTGGAGGACAACCTCCACGTCGAATCCCTGTAGGGATGTCTCAAGGAGGTTCCAGATCAGATAGATCACGTAGCCCATGGTCAGCGTCCCAAGAGCTATGACGACTAGGTCGAAGAGAGCACTAAGCCAGCCCATCACAACGCTCTCCACAATGGTGGGCTTCCTACTCATGTTTCCACCTGCACGCCTAAGGACTAGGATTTAAAAATGTTCGTATTGGGAGGCCTCAATCTCCCATGAGCTCCTCTCTTCCGTGTTCGATTAAGAAATGTTCGTGTTCATCCTCTCTTCTCCGTTCCCGTGTGTAGACCCATCCCATCGCCGCTATGAGAGCCGCTATCCCGAAGAGCATCTGCCAGCCGAGTTCCTCAAGGTTTATGGTCACGAGTAGCTCTTTGACGAGCGCCAGGACGCCTATCTCCACAACATTTTTCATTGGGACGTGGTGATAGATGATGTACATCGCTATTATCTCAAACACCTCAAGAAATATCAAGATAAGAACTATCCCCTGAAGGGCTTCATCCGGGCTGAAGTGCTTTATGGAGTTTATAGCGAGGTCTATGATCATCCAGACAACGTACACCATCGTGAGCGTCCCAAGGGCGATCACAACGAAGTCAAACAATAGACTGAGCCATTTGAGGGCCGTCTTCTCGCTCCGGCTGGATATTGCTCTCATTTATGTTCCCCTTAAAGGGTTTACACCTCGCGGACTAAAAGCCTTTCGAAAAATCTCCCAAATGGTGTCCAACCTTCGGTTCTTTTAACGTCCGTCGAGTTTCCTATCGTCAAAAAGAGAAGGGAAAAGTTATAACTCGTTTTACGGACGTGAAACTGTGACTTTCATTCGGATGAGGTGATTGAGATGGAAGGAAACCTGGAGGCCCTCTTCAGACCCAAGAGCATCGCCGTCATCGGCGCTTCTGAGAAACCGGGCAAGATAGGATATGCTATTATGAGAAACCTTGTTGAGTACGGATACGAGGGTAAGATATACCCCGTGAACATCAAGGGTGTTGAGATAGAGATAAACGGGAGGAAGTTCAAGTCCTACAAGAGCATCCTCGACGTTCCGGACGAGGTGGACATGGCCGTCATCGTCGTCCCGGCCAAGTTCGTCCCACAGGTCGTTGAGGAGGCAGGAAAGAAGGGCGTCAAGGTTCTCCCGATCATCAGCTCGGGCTTCGGCGAGCTCGGCGAGGAGGGCAAGAAGGTCGAGAGGCAGATAGTCGAGACCGCCCACAGGTACGGGATGAGAATCCTTGGCCCGAACATCTTCGGTGTCGTTTACACCCCCGCCAAGATGAACGCCACCTTTGGTCCCACCGACGTCATGCCAGGCAACCTGGCCCTCATCAGCCAGAGCGGTGCGCTGGGAATAGCCCTCATGGGCTGGACCATCCTTGAGAAGGTCGGCCTTTCAGCGGTTGTCAGCGTCGGGAACAAGAGCGACATCGACGATGCCGACCTGCTCGAGTTCTTCAAGACCGACGACAACACCAAGGCCATCCTCATCTACATGGAGGGCGTCAAGGACGGGAGGCGCTTCATGGAGGTTGCCAGGGAGGTCAGCAAGGAGAAGCCGATAATCATCATCAAGGCCGGAAGGAGCGAGCGCGGTGCCAAGGCTGCCGCTTCCCACACCGGTTCCCTCGCCGGTGCCGACAAGATATACGAGGCGGCCTTCAAGCAGAGCGGCGTCCTGAGGGCCCTCACCATCGGCGAGGCCTTCGACTGGGCCAGAACGCTGAGCAACCTCCCGGAGCCTGAGGGGGAGAACGTCGTCATACTCACCAACGGCGGTGGAATCGGAGTCATGGCCACAGATGCCGCCGAGGAAGAGGGACTTCACCTCTACGACAACCTCGAGGACCTCAAGGTCTTCGCCAACCACATGCCGCCCTTCGGAAGCTACAAGAACCCGGTTGACCTCACCGGTATGGCCGGCGCGGAGAGCTACGAGGGTGCCATCAGGGACGCCCTTGCCAACCCGAACATGCACAGCATAGCGGTGCTCTACTGCCAGACGGCCGTGCTTGACCCGCGCGACCTGGCGAAGATAGTCATCCGCGAGTACAACGAGAGCGGAAGGAAGAAGCCCCTCGTCGTTGCCATCGTTGGCGGCATAGAGGCGAAAGAGGCAATAGACATGCTCAACGAGGAAGGCATTCCGGCCTACCCTGAGCCGGAGAGGGCGATAAAGTCCCTCGCGGCCCTCTACAGGTGGAGCAACTGGAAGGCCAGGCAGAAGAAGGAGTGATTTCTCATTTCTTCCTATCTCTTCTCGGTTCTCTCCGGTTTTTGGTAAGTGTTTTTAATGTGCGTCTCCCATATAAACATAGGGGAGTGCCATGCTCATTGCCCTCATAAGCGACATCCACTCCAACCTGGAAGCGCTGAAAGCAGTTTGGCGGGAGGTAAAGGGCGCGGACGCTGTACTCTGCATGGGCGACCTGGTGGGATATGGAGCCAGTCCGAACGAGGTTGTGGAGTTCGTGAGGAGGCAGATGAAGAAACGAACTTTCCTTTGCGTTCGCGGAAACCACGACAACGCAATAGCCTTCGGCGCCGAGTGGGGATTCAATCCCTACGCGAGACAGGCTGTAAGGTGGCACCAGCGGGTGATGAGCGTTGAAAACCTTGAGTTCCTGAGGCGCCTTCCGGTTAGGGGGCTCTTCACTGACGACACGGGCCGAAGCTACCTCCTAATCCACGGCTCCCCCCGGGCCCCTCTGGACGAGTACCTCTTCCCCTGGCTCCCCGATAGTGAGTTTCGCGCCGTTCTGAGCTACGTTAAACAGGACGACCTCCTCGTCGGCCACACCCATGTGCCCATGTTCAGGGTGATCAATGGAAGAAGAATCATCAACCCCGGCGGTGTGGGTCAGCCCCGCGATGGGGATTGGAGGGCAAGCTACGCGCTGATAGACACCGAGGGAAAGCTTTCGGATAACGTTGAGTTCCATCGGGTGGAATACGACGTGGAAGAGGCCGCAAGGAAGATAATAGAGGCAGGACTTCCGAGGTTTCTGGCCATGAGGCTCTATGAGGGGTATTAAAAGAGGGGATCACTCCCCGAGGGTCCCAGACTCCTCCTCGGTGAGCTTCCTTTTTATCGTGCCTACCCTTCTGAGCTTGGACTTGACTGCGAGCTTGCTGGAGTCGATTATGATAACCTCACCGATGCTCTTGACAGCGCTGACCGGAATGAGGAGAAGACCCTCGTGATCGGTGACAAACTCGCTCGTATCGAGATCCTCATCAGGCTCGGCAACTATCACGAGAATGTCTCCAGTTTCCTCATCGAAGCTGAGGTCGTAGACCCAGCCGAGCCTTATACCAGTGTCGGTTATCAGCTCCACGTCCCTAAGCTTGGAGGCTATTATCTTGACCATTTTCGCCACCCCTCGGTTTAATCGTGTAAGTTCTTGGGCACCAACGTATAAAACTTTTTCCAAAGGGAAAAGAAATCAGAAGGTGTAGTAGTCAGGGCCGGCCGCTCTCTTTTCGACCCTCGACTTCCTGCTCTCCTCAAAGTTCCTGTAGTAGTCCATCATGTAGGGCGTTATGCTCGGCTTGACCTTCTTGAGGGCCTCCTCGAAGTCCCGCCTTGAGACCCTGAGCTTTTCAAGGAACTCTTCGCTTTCCTCTTCCACGATTTCCGCTGGAAGTTCGGCCATTATCCTGCGCATCGCCAGCAGGGCCGCTTCCCTCACCAGGGCCTCGATGTCGGCACCGGAGTAGCCTTCGGTCTTCTTCGCAAGCTCGCGGAGGTTTACATCTCCCGCGAGGGGAACCCTTCTGGTGTGCACCTTGAATATCTCCAGCCTGGCCTTCTCGTCCGGCGCTGGCACGAGTATGAGCCTGTCAAACCTGCCGGGTCTCAGTAATGCCGGGTCAAGAATGTCGGGCCTGTTGGTGGCCGCTATTACCACCACGCCGCTGTTGCGCTCTATTCCGTCCATCTCCGTGAGGAGCTGGTTGATGAGCCTGTCCGTGACTCTGCTCATGTCACTTCCCCTGGCTGGAGCGATGGCGTCGATCTCGTCGATGAATATCACCGTCGGAGCCGCCTGGCGAGCTTTGCGGAATATCTCCCTCACGCGCTTCTCGCTCTCGCCAACCCACTTGCTCAGCACCTCCGGCCCGCGGATGCCGATGAAGTTGGCCTCGCTCTCCGTTGCGACGGCCTTTGCCAGTAACGTTTTGCCCGTTCCCGGCGGCCCGTATAGGAGCACTCCCCTCGGTGGCTCTATCCCCAACCGCTGGAAGGCCTTGGGATACTTGAGGGGCCACTCAACGGCCTCCTTGAGTTCCTGCTTTACCTCGTCCAGCCCGCCGACATCCTCCCAGTGGACGTTGGGCATCTCGATGAGAACCTCCCTGAGGGCGCTCGGCTCGACCATCTTCAGCGCCTCGTAGAAGTCGGCCTTCCTCACACGGAGCTGCTGGAGAACCTCCGGTGGGATTCTCTCCTGCTCCGGGCTGATCTTGCCCTCGTTTATGAGCCTTCTCAGAACAACCATCGCCGCCTCTCTCGCGAGGGCCGCGAGGTCCGCTCCAACGAAGCCGTGCGTCTTTTCTGCTATCTCCTCAAGCATTCTGTCTATCAGTCTGCCCCTTACCTCCGGATAAATCTCGCTCTCGCTCTTCAGGGCCTCCTTAACCTCACTGTCGCTCTTAGCGGCCTCGACCTTCTCGATGAGTCTCTCAATCTTCTCCCTCTTGAAGGCCTCCCTCTTGGCCAGCTCCCTGAGAACCTTGAGAACCGTGGCCTTGTCGTAGTCCGGTTCCAGGGGCATTCCCCTGGTGTGTATCTGGAGTATCTCCTTCCTGCCTTTCTTGTCGGGAACGCCGACTTCTATCTCCCTGTCGAATCTACCAGGCCTTCTGAGGGCCGGGTCGAGGGCATCGGGTCTGTTGGTTGCCGCTATGACTATGACCTTGCCCCTGCCCTTGAGGCCGTCCATAAGCGTGAGTAGCTGTGAAACAACCCTCTTCTCGACCTCCCCAACGACCTCCTCCCTCTTCGGGGCTATGGCGTCAATCTCATCTATGAAGATGATGCTCGGTGCGTTCTCCTCGGCGTCCTTGAATATCTCCCTTAACCTTTCCTCGCTCTCCCCGTAGAATTTGCTCATTATCTCTGGACCGTTTATTGCAATGAAATGGGCGTTCGCTTCGTTGGCAACAGCTTTAGCGAGGAGCGTCTTACCCGTCCCGGGCGGTCCGTATAGGAGAACTCCCTTCGGCGGCTCAATGCCAAGGCGCTCGAAGAGCTCGGGGTGCTTGAGCGGAAGTTCGACCATTTCGCGTATCTTCTGAATAGCATCGCTTAGACCGCCGATGTCCTCGTAGGTGACCTCTGGAATGGCCTCCTCGCGGATTTCAACGGCCTGGGGGAGCACCTCGACCTCCGTGTTGTAGGTTATCTGGACTATGCCCCTGGGAACGGTGTTCACGACCACGAACTTGAGCTCTCCGAAGCCTATGGGCATCGTTTCGAAGAGTCCCCTGAGCAGTTCGTCGAAGGGTGAACCCCCGTAGTAGCCGCCCTCGCTCCTGCTGCTTGCAACTATGAGGTCACCTTTGAGGACGGGCCTCCCGAGGAGGTTCTGCTTAACCATGTCCCCCGGTATCTGGATGAAGACGCCCTTTTGAGCCGGCGCCAGCACGACCTTCTTGGCCTCCTGAACCTCCGCTTTGGCAACGGTAACGTAGTCGCCGATGCTCACCCCTGCGTTCCTCCTTATGTAGCCATCCATCCTGATTATGTCGAGTCCCCTGTCGTCTGGATGGGGGTTCGCGACTATCGCGGCGGTGGTTCTCTCCCCAATGAGCTCGACTATGTCTCCGGGCTCGACGCCGAGCTGCTTCTGATACTTTCGGTCAAAGCGAACTATCCCCCTCCCAACGTCTCTCTTAAGGGCCTCGGCAACGCGGAGCTTTATCTTCTCGTACCTCTCCTCGTCCTTTCCAAAAATCATCTTGACCGCCTCCTCTGCTTTTCGATAGCCTCCTCAAGCGTCAGATTGCCCAGGGCCACCTCACGGGCGAGCTTTGAGGATATGGTGATGTTCCCGCTCAGCTCGCGGCTCCGTCTCTTTATGTCATCAATCTCACGCTTCGTAGGCTCTTTCGTCTCTATGAGCTCCCCGATGGGAACCTCCCTCCCCTCACGGAGCCCTATGTTTATGGCAGCCACGATGTCCTGAACCTGGGAGACCTCTATTCCCCCGACCTTGGGGGTAGTCCTCGACTCGTTGACCACGATGATCGGGTAATCGTATCCCAGCAGGTCTGCGAGGGCTTTCAGCATGAGAACCCTCTGCCTCTTGGCCCCGTGTCCGATTTTGATTTTAGCACCGGGGTACTTCTCCAGCAGGTCGAGTATTATTCCAACGTCCCGGGGGCTTTTGAGGTGGTGAACCTCAAGTACGCGGTTGTCGGCAACGACGCTCAGGCCGGGCCTCTCACCGGGGTCAATGGCTATGTACACCCTTTTAAACCTCTCCCTCCCTTCGAGCTTGGCGAGGAGTTCATCTATGAAATTCTCGTTCCTTACGATCACCTTGACCGGAAAATCCACCCCTGGATAGTCCCCCTCGCTCGTCAGGACGACCTCGACATCGAACGGTATCCTATCCCCCACCCTGATGCTGTGGAAGGGTATGCCGTACTCCTTCAGCACCCTTGTGGCCAGGTAGTAAACCCTGGCGTCGCTTGTTACGATGGCCACCCTCATGGTCTCTGATACGTCTCCACAATTAAAAACCTTTCTAACCGTTCTAATCAAAAATTTTGACCGTGAAAGGCTTCGATTCTGTAGAAAAAAGTTTATAAGCCATTATTAGCTATTGGGAAGGGGGATTGGAATGCAGCCTCCTAAGAAAAAGAAGAAGGTCGAGGAGTTTGAGGAGGAAGACCTCTTCGAGGAAGAGGAGGAGTGGGAATTCGAGGAGGACTGGGAGGACGAGGACTGGGAAGAGGAGTGGGAAGAGGAAGACTGGGAGGAAGAAGAGGAGTGGTGAGTTAAACGTTTCCTTTTACGCAACCCATTTATAGAACCGCGCTTTCTTTTCTCCGGTGATAGAATGGCGTTCCTGAAAGTTGTTCCTCTGGAAAAGGCGCTTGAGGTCATAAACTCATTTCCCCTGATGCCGGAAGTAGAAAAAGTTCCCCTGGGGGAGGCCCTTGGCAGGGTTCTTGCGGAGGACGTGGCTTCTCCCATAGATGTTCCCCCCTTCGACAGGGCAACCGTTGACGGCTACGCGGTTCGCGCCGAGGACACCTTCATGGCGAGCGAGAGCGAGCCGGTGAGGCTGAAGGTCGTCGGTGAGGTGAACGCCGGTGACTTTCCCGATTTTGAGCTCAAGCCGGGCGAGAGCGTCTACATCTCCACCGGTGCACCGCTGCCGAAGGGTGCCGACGCGGTGATACAGTTCGAGGACGTGAACAGGGAGGGCGATGAGGTGGTCATCTACAGGCCAGCATATCCTGGTCTCGGCGTCATGAAGGCCGGAGCGGACATTCCGAAGGGCAAACGCCTTCTGGGGAAGGGAACGAGGCTCGGCTTCAAGGAAACCGCCATTCTCTCCGCCGTTGGGATTTTTGAGGTCCCCGTTTTCAGGAAGCCCAAGGTGGCGGTGATAAGCACCGGCAACGAACTCGTCCTCCCGGGGGAGGCGCTAAAACCTGGCCAGATTTACGACATCAACGGTAGAGCAATAGCCGATGCCGTGAGGGAGCTTGGAGGTGAAGCCGTTTTCCTCGGCATAGCAAGGGACGACCGCGAGAGCCTCAAGGCCCTCATCGAGAAGGGAGTCGAGTGTTGCGATGTGGTGATCCTCAGCGGTGGTGCGAGCGGCGGGATAAGGGACCTCACCAGCTCGATAATCGAGGAGCTGGGCGAGGTGAAGGTACACGGCATAGCGATTCAACCTGGAAAGCCGACGATAATCGGTCTAATCAACGGAAAGCCGGTCTTTGGCCTCCCCGGCTACCCCACCAGCTGTCTCACCAACTTCACCCTGCTCGTTGCACCCCTGCTCAGAAAACTCCTCGGCAGGGAGAGCGAGGTCAGGAAGGTGAAGAAAAGGCTCGCCCATAAGGTCTTCTCCGTTAAAGGCAGGCGTCAGTTCCTCCCCGTCAGGATAGAGGGTGAAAAAGCTGTACCGATACTCAAGGGGAGCGGGGCAGTCACGAGCTTCATTGACGCCGATGGCTTCATAGAGGTGCCGGAGAACGTCGAGATACTTGATGCCGGTGAAGGTGTGGAGGTTACGTTCTTCGGCTGAGACCGTCGTTTTTCCAAATCCCCCATCAAAACCTTTTTTAAACTCCTTCACCTTCTCTTCCCAGGTGAAAGGTTATGCTGGACATAAAGCTCATCCGTGAAAATCCCGACTTGGTCAAGGGCGATCTCATAAAGCGCGGGGAGATAGAGAAGCTCAAGTGGATAGACGAAATCCTTGAGCTTGACAGGAAGTGGCGTGAGAACCTGAGGAAGATAAACGCCCTCAGAAAGGAGCGCAACCAGCTGGCGGTGCAGATAGGCAAGCGCAAGAAGGCCGGAGAGCCGATAGATGACCTCCTCGCGAGGAGCAACGAGATAGTGAAGCAGATAGAGGAGCTTGAGAAGGAAGTCGAGGAGCTGAGGAAGAAAATCGACTACTACCTCTGGCGCCTCCCGAACATCACCCACGAGAGCGTTCCCATCGGTAAGGACGACAGCGAGAACGTTCCTATAAGGTTCTGGGGCAAGGCGAGAGTTTGGGAAGGTTTCCTGGAGACGTTCAAGGAGCAGAGCCTTGGCAAGATGGACTACGAGGTTCTCGACTGGAGGCCGAGGCTCCACGTGGACATGCTTGAGCTTTTGAGGGGGGCGGACCTTGAGAGGGCCGCCAAGGTCAGCGGTTCGAGGTTCTACTACCTCATGAACGAGCTCGTCATACTTGATTTGGCACTCCTACGCTTCGCCCTCGACAAGCTTATCGAGAAGGGTTTCGTCCCTGTCATACCGCCGTACATGGTGCGCAGGTTTGTGGAGGAGGGAGTCACCAGCTTTGGTGATTTCGAGGACGTCATATACAAGGTGGAAGGTGAAGACCTCTACCTCATCCCGACGGCCGAGCACCCGCTGGCTGGACTCCACGCCAACGAGATAATCGAGGGGAAGGATTTGCCCCTCCTCTACGTCGGCGTAAGTCCATGCTTCAGGAAGGAGGCCGGAACGGCCGGGAAGGACACCAAGGGAATCTTCAGGGTGCACCAGTTCCACAAGGTCGAGCAGTTCGTCTATTCGAGGCCCGAGGAGAGCTGGGAGTGGCACGAGAAAATTATAGCAAACGCGGAGGAGATTTTCCAGGAGCTGGAGATTCCCTACAGGGTCGTAAACATCTGCACCGGCGACCTCGGCTATGTCGCCGCCAAGAAGTATGACATCGAGGCCTGGATGGCCGGTCAGGGCAAGTTCAGGGAAGTTGTAAGCGCGAGCAACTGCACCGAGTGGCAGGCGAGGCGCTTGAACATCCGCTACCGCGACAAGACCCATGAGAAGCCCAAGTTCGTCCACACGCTCAACTCGACGGCCATAGCCACCTCAAGGGCAATCGTTGCAATCCTTGAAAACTTCCAGACGGAGGAAGGAGTCGTCAAGCTTCCGAAGGCCATCTGGAAGTACACCGGCTTCAAGGAGATTCTGCCAGCGAACATGAAGGAGCGCTGTTGCGAGGGCTGAGGCATTTTTCTTTCCTTCGCTCGTTCACTGCTTGTGGGGGAGTTTTCATGCTGTATGCAGCCTCCTACGGATTTAGAAGTTCCTCCTGGAGGAAACCACCAAGAGGTTTTCGTTCCGGGCCATGTCTTCAAAATCTTCGTCGAGGGTTATTATTCCCTCGAGGTTGTAGAAGAGGGCCGTTGCACCTATCAATGCATCGTTGGGAAGGAGACCGTATTTTTCAATCAACTTTTTGGACAGGGAGAAGACGAACTCATTTGTCTCTAGAAACCGGAACAGTGAGAGGAGCTCGTAAACTGGCTCTTTCGGAACTGTCCTGACCAGCTCGGGCTTTTTCTTCAGTGTCCTGAAGCTTTTGCCGGTTTTAATTTTTAGATACACAAAAATTACCTCGGATGCAACGGTTTCATTTATGTAGCCAATCACGTTCTCCCAACCACAGCCTCAAGGAGGTCTGTGGCCTTTGGATTTCCCTTCAGGTGCTCGATGAGAACCGTTGAATCAACCATAAATCTCTTCATAGAGCTCCACCTTGAGTTCCTTGGCAGATTTCTCAGTTTTCATTATCCCTGCTGTTTGCTTTAGAATCTCCTGCCTTTTCTCGAGTTCCCGGAGGTATGCCCTAACCTTCTTCTCAAACTCCTTTGGAACCTTTACATTAACGGTTTCCACGCTCCCACCTACTCAATCTTCTCGCCGGGGAATATAAAGATTGCTAAACCCCTCCCCTCTCTCTAACCTTTCTCCTCACGTTGGGGTCGCGGTCCGCTATGAGCTTCAGTGCCTCCTCAAAGGTCATCCACTCTGGAACCTCTTCGTTCAGGTAGATGCCGGTCCTCCCAATCGCGTCCCTCCTCGTTAAAACGTGGACGCGCTCGGTGACGATGTCCACGCTCACGCCGAGGGTTCTGGCAACTTCACTCTCACGTCCGACCACTTCCCTCTCGATGTGCCCCCTTTCTGTTGGGATTATTAGAATAAGCTTCTTGTTTACGCCTGGAACGCGCTGCCCCGTCTTCAAGCCCCATAAATCTGTCATTCCTCCCCATTTGTAAAACTCCAGCTCCCTGCCAGTTGGCTCAACCAGGGGAAACGTTACAGTAGTTTCATCGTCTATCTCTATGACCCCCTTTATCAGGTGCCAGGGCGTCGCCATGACTATCTTCCGCCTGCCCACGAGGCCCTCAAGGGCCAGCTCAACTAGGTAGCTCGGAACCCTGTAGGGTATGAAGATGTCCACGTCGCTGTCCTTTCTTACGTCTCCCCTTGCCACGCTGCCGTAGATTTGGGGATCAAAGCTTTCAAGCCTTTCCATGATCGAAAGTGCCTTCTCCCTCTTTTCCCAGAGATAGCGCCATCTTTTGGGGGTATACACGACCTCCCTTTCATCCCAGACGCGAACAACCTTTTCCCTCGGCATCGAGCTAAGCTCGACCGGAACGTTTAAAGCCCTACCGATAGCGTTTTATATAGCCGGAACCAGTTTTGGGTGGTGAAAGAGATGCCAGTGCTTGGGTTCAACATAACCAAGATAGAGCTTGAGAAGGTTACCCTAGCGGTGCCCCAGGGCCAGATAGAGGTCAGGCTCTCCCCCAAGGTCAAGGAGATGCGCCTCGGGGAGATACGCACTCCAACCGGAAAGATGAACGGGATAGAGATACTTTTCAGATACGAGATTGATTACAACCCCAGAATAGCCCAGGGTGCGATTGAGGGCGCGATACTCTACCTCCCGCCCCAGAAGGATAAAATGGACGAGATACTGAACCTCTGGGAAGATGAGAAAAAGATAGACTCCCTAACCTTTGCCGAGGTCGTCAACTTCATAACCAAGGAGGTTTCTCCCATTCTCATGTTAATGGCCAAGGAGATGCGCCTGCCCTACCACATACCGCTTCCCAGGGTTGAAGTCAAGTCCCAGCCTCAGTGATTTCTTTCCCTTCTTCCCTTAATGATATATGCCCTCTGCCTCGTGGATTCTGTTTGCGGCATCTTTGAGGCCTTCTCTCATCATAGCGTTCTCCGCAAGTTCCAGAGCCCGCAGGTAGGCCTTCTTGTTGAAGTAGTACTCAACGGTCTCTATATCCTCCAGAACCTCCTCAGACCCGGTGGACGCCGCGAAGTGCTTGAGAGCGGCTATGCGGACTCTGACGCGGAACCTCAGGTCGCTCTTGGTTTCCAGGACACTCTTGTATGCCTCCATGGCTTCGTTGAGCTTGCCCATGCCTATGAGGGCTTCCGTTAGCTCGGTGAGCTTTTCGGCTGCCATCTCATCGTCGCCTTTACCCCTGTAGGAGCTCACTATCTGGTAGAGCATCCTCGCGGTGTTGAGCCCGATAAGCTTTGCCCTGCTGAAGTTCTTTGCGAGCAGATACGCGTACTGGGCCTTCACGAGGCAGCTGGTCGTCCTATCGAGGTCTCCGTGGGAGTAGGCTATCTTGCTCGCCTTCTCGAAGTTCTTGGCGGCGGTGTCCATCATCTCTATGAAGTGTATGTCGTATCCGAATATTGCCCTGATGAAGCCTGCCAGGCGGTAGAATGCTTCCGCTGCACCTCTGGCGTCACCTTTCTCCAGCCTGCTCTCGGCGATTTGGCCGTAGAGGGTTATCAGTGTCTCGGCAAGCCTTCTGTATGACTCAACGTCGTTTATGGTTCTGTAGTAGCGATAAGCCGCTTCGTATGCTCTTATGGCCATCGGTATATCATCGTTGTCCTGGTAGGAGTTGCCCAGATCCTCGTAGATGGCCGCGAACTCCTCGGCGTACTTCATCAGGTTTTTCTCATCGTTAAGCGTCATGAAAATCTCAAGGACGTTCGAGCAGTACTCATCAAGAATGTCCAGGTCAACTTCGGCCCGGGAGATTTCCTCCTCTATGAGGTCGATATACAGATAGGCGCTCTTCAGGAGGGAGGGGCGGGCCTTCTCAATGGCCTTCGTCTTTTTGAGAAGCACGTATCCCAGGTACTTGTAAAGCCTAGCCGCGTCCTCGGTTTTACCTTCCTCTTCATAACCTTTCGCGGCGCGAAGAACCAATTTTAGCCCGTCCTTGATTCTTCCCTCATTGAGCCTCTTAAAGGCGAGCTGTTCTAGCTCTTCTGGCCCCTCTAGTCCAATGTTCGCTGGCAAATTTCTCACCCCACATGATTCAAGTCCAGGGCTTGCTGGCTAAATTTAAGGGCTCCAGATATTTAAGCGTTGTCTATGCCCAGACTATCCTATAGCCGGCGGCCTTTCTCAGACGGTTCATAACGGCGAATCCAAGGCCCCTCTCCTCGATGCCCTCTGCGATTATGACATCAACGCCCCTCTTATCGAGCTCACGAAGGGCTCTGAAGAGGTTTCTCGCGACTTCTCCCTCACTCCTCCCCAGGTGGAAGAACTCGTCCGCATCGTACTCCTCCGTTGCCATGACCCCAACGCGGAGCCCCTTGGAGCGGTACTCCTCAACGAGCTCGGCTATTTTCATCCTCACGTTCTCACGCCTTCCCTCGACCACTATCACCTGCGCACTGGGCGAGTAGTGCTTGTACTTCATGCCCGGCGAACGGGCGACATCGACGAGCTTTCCCCTCACCGCGGGGTGTATCTCGACCTCACCTATGACCTCCTCGATTTTCTCCAGGGGCAGACCGCCGGGCCTCAGGAGGGTGGGCTTTTCGGAGCTCAGGTCTATCACCGTCGATTCCACTCCTATCCTCGTCTCGCCCCCGTCTATTATGGCCTCGATTTTTCCGTAGAAGTCGTCTATCACGTGCTCCGCCAGCGTTGGGCTGGGCTTCCCGCTTATGTTGGCCGAAGGAGCCGCAATCGGAGTGCTGGCGCGTATCAGGGCGAGCGCTATTGGATGCGCAGGCATCCTGACCGCGACGGTGTCGAGGCCGCCGGTGGTAACCAATGGAACTTCCTCCCTCTTCGGCAGAACCATCGTCAGGGGGCCCGGCCAGAAGCGCTCGGCGAGGAGCTTTGCCTCCTCCGGGACATCCCTCGCCAGCTTTTTCAGGTCGCGGAAATCGGCTATGTGAACTATGAGCGGATTGTCGGCAGGTCTTCCTTTTGCCTCGAATATCCTCTTCACGGCCTTCTCGTTGAGAGCGTCCGCCCCAAGGCCGTAAACAGTCTCCGTGGGGAACGCGACGAGTTTTCCCTCCAGTATGAACCTCGCGGCTATCCTTATCCTCCTCTCGTCCAGCCCATCTCTCATGTTGATTACTACCGTCATTCTCTCACCAAAGATCCACCGAGAGGAGGCCGTTAAAAACGTTATCCAACAACCTCTTCGTAGACCCTCTCGACCTCCCGGGCAACCGCGCTCCACGTGTACAAACCCGCTATCCTCCTTCCAATGGCCCCAGCTTTGGCGTTGAACTTTGGTTTCAGAAGCACCTTGACGGCCTCTACCAGCTCATCAAAGCTCTGGAAGGTCAGTCCGTTCTTCCCTTCGCGTATGAGCTCGGGAATCGCACTCACACGCCTTCCCACGGCGGGAACGCCCAGGCTGTTGGCCTCAAGCACAACCAGCCCAAAGCCTTCCCTCAGGGACGGCAGAACCAGCAGCTTGCTCCGTGCCAGCACTGCATCCACGTCATGGCGGTAGCCGGTGAACTTAACGTTGGAGGGTGCGGTTGCCTGGAGTTTTTTTCGGAGCGGACCCTCGCCAACAACCAAGAACTTTTCGTCCGGAAATTCACGGGCCAGCTCTATGAAGGTCTCCGGGCTTTTGTAGTCCCTGAGAGCGCCGATGAATGTTATGTACTCCCGCTTTCCCCCGGATGAGGGGAGGGACCTAACACCGTTGGGCACTACCCTGACCCTTTCCGCGCCGAGAGATGAGGCCTTCACCGCGAGCCAGTGACTGACGGCTATAATCGCATCGGCCTCAGCGAGGGTTCTCTTGACATAAAACCTGCCCAGGGTCAGCTTCGCCGTGTGCTCCAGGTCGCTGCCATGTGCGGTGACCACCAGGGGCAGTCCTGTTCTTCCTTTTGCGAGAACGGCGGCATAACTGGTTGTTCCAATGAAATGGGCGTGAACCAAATCAAAATCAAATTCTTCGTGCAACCTGCGTATTTTCCTCGCCCCCAGCAGGGCAAACGTTGTCCCCCTGATTCCGTACACCGGGGGGACAGTGACCTGGTGCACCAACCCCGCTTCAAAGGTTCTGGGCTCTATGGGCCCGTACGTGAGAACGTGAACCTCATGACGCTTTCTAAGCTCCCCCACAAGACTGTCCAGGTGATTGGCAACCCCTCCTCCGTGGGGTGGGTAGTGTCCTACCATCAGAATCCGCATTTTGACCGGAGAAAATGGAGAAGGGACGTTAAAAAGGCTTATGGTCTTTTGTGGTTCTTTCCGCCAGGTATTCCGGGCGAGGGCCTCTTGGTCGTCAGCTTGGCGATGGTCTCCTTTATCTCCGGAATCAGCTCGTTGAGGAGAAGGGAGTATTTGCCATCCTTGAGGGCCTCTTTTGCCTGGCTGATCAGGGATTCCAGCTCACTTACGTCGTAGCCCTTCCTCTTGAGGACCTTGGCCATAATCTCGAACTGCTGAATTTCCCTCTGGAGCTGCATGTTCGGCAGACCCTGATAGACGGTTCTCATCTCACGATAGGCCCGGGATATTACGAAATCCGCGTTGAAGCTTGCGACCATGGCCAGCTGGTAGGCTCTGGAATAATCGCCTGAGTTGTACGCGCTCCATGCTAGGTTGAGGGCATTCTTCGCTTCCTCCAGCTTTCTCCGGGCATCGGGCACCCTGAGACCGTCGAGCAGCTCCTCTGCGCGCTCTGTCTTGTTCTGGACGTTGATGAGCAGGGAATGAACCTCCCCTTCAGTGGGGGATCGGGCGAGAGTATCCTCTGTGTAGGAAGCGAAGTGGTTCCTCATCCAGGCATCAATCTCCTCACGATTCAGCGGGAACATCGGCTTTTCCCTTCCGGAATACGTCGCCGCGTACTTAACCTCGGATATGCGCACGAAACGCTCCAGGGCGGCTATCGTAACGTTTTCCCTCCCCTCGTCGGTCAGTATGAGAATCGGTTTTCCCTTGAACTCGTACGGTCTCAACTTCATGGCCTCAAGGTAGCCTTCAATGGCCAGCGCATCGCGCCCGTTGGCTATGACGATGGTTCCTATTTCGTCGAAGGCCTCAGGGAACTCCTCCCCAAGTGCCTGGATCACCACGAAGTTCGTCTCGTACCGGGTTTCGCCGTACCAGCGCTCGTAGGGGATTCCAAACTCGTCAAAATCCTTTGTGTACTCCTCCGGTATTGCCACCGGCCCGCCTATGATTATCACCCTTTCCGGCTCAACACTTAGTATCTCGGCGCTCACAGCGGGGTCGTACGTCCCCCACGGGCTGACTATGAGATGCACCCCGAGGAGGTCGGCCACGTTCTGGGCTATCGCCCAATCCGCCTCGTTGTCGCTGACCAGGATGACCAGCCTGGTGTTTTCAGCGAATGCGCGGGGAAGGGGCACGGCACCCAGGATGAAGATAAGACTCATAAGGATTACAAGGCCCTTTTTACCTATCACGTCTTCTCACCTGCTTTTACCTTGGAAAAAGGCTTATTTAAGCCTTTTTCACGCAATCGTTTGCCCCCGTTCGGAGCCAACAGAAACAGGGGGAGGAAAACCTCCCACCAGACGCCGCAGGATTAACGGACGTTCAAAAACGTTTACTCACGTTTAAAAACCTCTCTAAAAGCTTTTTGAGCGTAGCCGTTCAGGGTCAGGCCTTCACTCTTAGCCAGCTTTTCGAGCAGTTTCTGGGCGTGGCTTCCGTACTGGGCTGCCTTCTTCTCGCGCTCGGCTATCTCCCTTGGCAGGCCGAGTTTGAGGGCCACTTTCCTGAGAATGGCCTTTCTGACGCCGTTCTCAATCTTTGCTGTTACGGGAGTTCTCATAGCGATGGATACGACCGCCAGATCAAGGAACGGCACGCGCCCCTCAACCGAGTTGAGCATGGCTATCTTGTCGTCCCTGGCCAGGTTCCTCTCGCCCATCTCGATTAGGTCTCTCTCCATCAATGCAGGGTCTCTCAGGTACTTGGCGTAACCGCCGAACAGCTCGTCCGCACCCTGACCCGTGAGGAGAAGCTTGCATCCATCACTTCCGGCCAGCTTTGTGGCGAAGTAAATGGGTATGCCTATGGCGAGGTTCATGGCGTTCGGTTCCTCTATGGCGAAAACCACCCTGGGAACTGCCTCCCGGACGTCATCCATGTCAAAAACGTACTCCCTGAGGGGAAGCCCAAGGAGTTCGCTGGCTTTTCTCGCCCACTCAAGGTCTGGACTGCCCTCGGCACCGGCGGTGTACAGGACGACATCGGAGTGGCGGGATACCAGGAGTGCCACCAGCGAGCTGTCCAGTCCCCCCGAGAACAGGACTCCGGTTCTCTTTCCGGTTCGAACCCTCACAGCGTGCCTCAAGATGTTCAAAAGCGCACGCTCTCCGGCATCTGGCCTTAGGGTTGTCCCCCCAAGCTCCGTAAGACTGAAAATCCTCCTTCTCTCTACTCCCCACCGGGAGATTGAGACGAGCTCCCCCGGCTCCACTGGAATAGCGTTCTCCCCTATCGCCCAGAGGACCTTCCTCTCTGAGGCGAAGAAACCATTGGGAGAGTAGTAGAGGGGTCTTACTCCAACTGGGTCGCGGAAGAGGTAAATTCTCTCCCCATCGCTGAAGGCCACCGCGTAGTCCCCTTCGAGCATATTCATGGCCCTTCTCACGGCTTCCTCCACGCTCAGTCCCTTCCCCAGAAGGCTCTCAATCAGCCGGAGGATTACCTCGCTGTCGATGTCCGTCTCAAAGGAGACGCCCTTTCCCTCCAGATATGCCCGTAGATGGGCGTGGTTGTATATCTCTCCGTTGTGGACGAGGGCGAGGTCATTGTAGAAAGGCTGGGTAAACGATTTGGAGCCGGTTATCGCCAGCCTGCATTGTAGAAGGCCTATCCTTCCGTCGGGAATCTCTGAAACCCGCGAGAAATCGTCGGATTTGAACACCCCCTGCTCGGTCCACACACCGAAGGAGTCCTCTCCCCTGTGCTTTCCGGCCATTATCATTCTCACGAACCTTTCCCTTAATCCCTCACCGATTCCTCCCGCTATCAGACACATGCTCCCACCACATGAAGTTGGAGTACGATGCCAAAAGGCTTCTTCATTATCCCTTGAAAGAGTTTCCATAACCTTCGCGGGAAACTGAAAACCCGCTCAAAAACGACGTATCGCGCTGAACTACGTCAGGTCACCGCAGGTGCAGTAGTGCTCGTATGCGAGGGTCTCAAGGTCATCGAAGCCCTCCCCTGTCTTGGATGAGAGGTAGAGGACTCTGGTTGGGGGCGCCAGCTCCGGAAAAACCAGGCACATCCTGTGGGCGAGAAGTCCCTGAGTGGATGGTTCCAGCCGGAGTCTGGCGGTGAGGTACTCGATATCGTCCAGGTACCGTCTGTATTCATCGATGTTGCTCACTGTGTCAACCTTGCTCATCGCCGGTACGGTTGTTGTTCCGAGGCGCAGTTCTATCATCAGTCCGAAGAAGCGAGCGAAGCAGAAGTCAGCGGGCTTCCGCAGTATGTCTGGGCTGAACAGATAAACCGTGAGTGGCTCGGGGAGGTTCTCCATCAACCGGACGCCGAAGTCGTGGAAGAGGAACGTCTCCATCTGGCCGGGGGTGTCCAGGAGAACGTAGTCGCTCCTCCCGTTCAGCTTCATAATTGAGGAAATGTACTCAGAAACCCGCGGAAGGAGCCTGTCGTAGCTCTCCACTATGGCCCCGTTGGGACCGTAGCCTTCTTCCATAATCTCCCAGGCGGTCACATCGTCCCTAACGTCGAGGTCGGGCTTGTATGGCAATCTCTTCGCACCCGTATCCAGGTTGACGTACGAGACTCTGTAACCGTTCCCCTCAAGGTATTCCCCAAACGCCCTCGTCAGGGTGGTCTTTCCGCTTCCGGCGGTGCCCACGAACGTCAGTATCATCTCATCACCCTGGCTTTGAGGCCGGATATTCTGGATATCCTCTCAGCCAGCTCCATGAAGGCCTTCGCACCCTCGGAGTCGGGTTTGTATTCCACAACGGGGACGCCCTCAAGGGTCGCCTCCCTCACCGCGGGATCCTCCGGGATGACGGCAAGAAGGGGCAGTTCCATTACTTCCTCGGCCACCTCCGGCGGGATTTCCGTCTCGCTTCGTCCGTAACGATTCAGAACAAAGCCCAGAATTGCCAGGCCGGCCTTCCTTAAAACCATCCCCACCTTCATCGTATCGGTAACGCACGAGATTTCAGGGTTCGTGACAAGAAGAACCTCCTCTCCGCTCAGCATGGCGTTCATGGCGTCCATCTGAAGGCCCGCAGGAGAGTCTATGACAACGAAATCGAACTTATCCTTCAGCTTCTTTATCGTCTCGGGGAGCTTCCTGGGGTCGGCCCGTATGACGTGCTCCCAGTCTATTGATGCGGGAACGAGGTGAACGTTCTCGTAGGCAGTCGCGTATATTGCATCGCTTATGGTTGCCCTTCCAGCGAGAACATCGTGAAGGGTAGTGTAAGCATCGTCTATTCCCATCACAAGACTCAGGTTGGCCATGGTGAGGTCGGCATCAACGGCGCAGACGTGATAGTTCATCTTTCCGAGGGCGATGGCGAGGTTAGCCGTCGTTGTGGTCTTTCCCGTGCCTCCCTTGCCTGAGGCTATGGATATCAGCCTACCCATTGTCCCACCCATTTATTTTTCGGCTAAACCTTTATGAACCTTTAGCTGTAGCACCCCTTTGGAGTAACATAATCGAAGGAGAGTTTCGAATCTTCTGAGGTGAGAGAGATGAGGATGTTTGTTGCCGATACGAGCGTGATTGTTGACGGCAGGCTTACGCAGTTCCTCGCGGGTGTCGAGGGCGAGGTTAAGGTCATCATCCCGGAGGCAGTCATAGCGGAAATAGAGCACCAAGCCAACGAGGGGAAAGCGATAGGTCATGTGGGCCTTGAGGAACTCAAAAAGCTCCGTGAAATGGCCAACGAGGGCAGGATCGTTCTTGAGTTTCGCGGGGAGAGGCCCGAGCTCTGGCAGATAAAGAGGGCCAAGTCAGGGGAGATAGACAACATGGTCAGGGAGATAGCCAGAGAGCTCGGAGCCACACTGATAACCGGCGACCAGGTGCAGAGGGACATCGCAATAGCCAAGGGCATAGAGGTTATTTATTTGACCGCCCGGAAGGAGGTAAAGCACCGCCTTGAGGACTTCTTCGACGAGACCACGATGAGCGTCCACCTGAAGGCTGGCCTCAGACCCCTCGCGAAGAAGGGCCGTCCGGGGGAGTGGAGGCTCGTTCAGGTTCGCGATGAGATTCTGACCGACGGGGAGCTGGAGGAGATAGCGGACGATATAGTCGAGAGGGCGAAGAGAGACCCGGAGAGCTTCATAGAGCTCGACGAGCCCGGAGCTACCGTCGTTCAGCTCAGGAACTACCGTATTGTCATAGCCAAACCTCCCTTCGCGGACAGGATAGAGATCACCGCCGTGAGGCCGGTCAAGAAGCTCAGCATAGAGGATTACGAGCTGAGCGAGAAGCTCATGGAGAGACTCAAGGACAAGGCCGAGGGAATACTCATCGCTGGAGCACCGGGAGAGGGTAAGACAACCTTTGCCCAGGCTTTAGCGGAGTGGTACGCGGGGATGGGCAGGATAGTGAAGACCATGGAAAAGCCGCGCGACCTGCAGGTCGGGGAGGAGATAACACAGTACACTGCCTTAAACGGCAGAATGGAGAAGACCGGCGACATACTCCTCCTCGTCAGGCCGGACTACACGATATTCGACGAGATGAGGAAGACGAGCGACTTCAAGATATACGCCGATTTAAGGCTCGCTGGGGTTGGAATGGTCGGTGTGGTTCACGCGACCAAGCCTATCGACGCGGTGCAGAGGTTCATAGGAAGGGTCGAGCTTGGAATGATACCGCAGATAGTTGACACGGTGATCTTCATCAAGGCCGGCCGCGTTGCCAAGGTTCTCACGCTCGAATACCTCGTCAAGGTGCCGAGCGGCATGAGGGAGGAGGATTTGGCGAGGCCCGTCATAGAGGTCAGGGACTTCGAAACTGGCGAGCTGGAGTACGAGATTTACACCTACGGCGAGGAGATAAGCGTCGTTCCGGTCAAGAGAGAGGAGAAGGCTCCGGCATTAAGGCTCGCCGAGAAGAGGCTCAAGCAGGAGATAAAGAAGTTCCTGCCCGACGTTTATGCCGAGGTCGAGATAGTCAGCCCGCACAAGGCGGTCATTTATGCAGATGAGTTCGACATTCCGGCCATAATCGGCAAGAAGGGCAAGCGCATAACCGAGCTGGAGAAGAGGATAGGGATAAGCATAGACGTCAAGAGCTTCGCCGAGAGGGAGGCGGAGAGGCCGAAGGAGAAGATACCCGTCGAGGTTGAGGAGAAGAAGAAAACGATAGTCCTTAGAGTTTCCCCGGACTACGCCAAGAAGCCCCTCAAGTTCTACGGCGGCGAACAGTATGTCTTCACCGCAACGCCAAGCAAGAAGGGCCTCGTTAAGGTGAGCAAAAACACGCCCATAGGCAAGGAGCTCAAGAGGCTCATCGAGGCGGGGATACCGATATGGGCGACCGCCTGACCTGCTGACTTCGAAAACCTTTTATAGTTTGATTTCTTCTTTTATTTGGTGGTAAGCTTGGGCGCCGCCGACATCATAGCCATCATCGGGGCAGTCTTTTTCATCCTCCTGATACTCGTCCCCTTCATCCCAGGCGCCCCAGGAGTGGTGCCCCTCATAATCAAGTTGCTACCCCTGCTCCTTCTTCTGGCACTCATGGTCAAGACGTGGGAGATCAGCGATGACATCAGAAGCCTGAAGAGAGAGCTCGAGGCATTGAAGAAGGGAATGGAGGGAGGGGAGGGTGGAGAAGAGGCATGACGCCCTTGAGGCCGTTGGGGCGATTGTGGTCGGACTCGGGCTGGTATTGATGTTCGCAACGTATGGAGCCGGCCTTTTTGCCGGGGCCCTCCTGATGGGAATCGGCCTCGTCGTCTGGAAGATGGGTGAGATGCGGAGGGAGTTCAACGGGAAGCTCGAATCCCTGAGGATGGAGCTGGAATCTCTAAAGGGCCAGGGGGATGCCGCGGATGGCTGACCTCTCCGCCCGGGGATTTGCCGTGATAGTCCTTTCAATCCTCGCACTCGTGTATCCGGTGGGATGGTTTTTTGCCCTGATGATGGTGCTTCTCTTTGTTGTCGTTGGCTGGACGATGCTGAGGATAGTCGATGAACTGGGTGAACTGAACTCGGAGGTGCGGGAACTGCGGCGCGAGATAAAGGCTCTGAGGAGAAGGGTTGAGGTGGATGGCTGAGATGAGGCTCGTAAGGGATCTCTCCGTGCTCTTTGCGGTGCTGACATCGCTTGCGTTGGTACTCTGGGTCCGGCCGGAGAAGAGGGCTGATGCAGCCTTTCTCCTGGCAATAGCTTTCGTCGTTCTGATGTTCCTGCTGCTGGCGTTCGTGCGGGAAGTCGAGCGTCTGGAATCCAGAGTTATCGAGCTTGAATCTCACCTGAAAAAGCTTGAGGGACAGAGGGGTGATGGTGATGGTTTGGAAAGATAAGGTCTTTTGGTCCCTGGCTATCGGGGGGTTGGTTGTCTACCTCTCCGTGTTCCTGGTCGGCCCAAAGGCTCTGGTGGTTGGGAGTGTTCTATGGATACTCGCTCTCGTGTATTTGGCCGCTTCAAGCATCGAGAAGTGGGCTAAGTGCAGAAAAGAAACCACATGAGGGCTCCGCTGCGAGGGTACTCATCACGCCTCAGCTAGCGAAATTGTCTTCATCGCCGGGTTAAGTCCTCGCAAGATTTTTTAACCCTTTCCGAAAGGAGAGACCATGCTGGTTCTTGCATCGGCTTCACCCAGAAGGCGCGAGATACTCGCCAGGTTCATCGAAGACTTCGAGGTAGTGCCGAGCAGGGCCAGTGAGGAGTGCCACCTGAGGGACCCGGAGGATTATGCAGTTGAACTCGCCAGGAGGAAGGCACGGGAGGTCTACAACCGCGTCGGCGGGACAGTCATCGGGGCCGACACTGTGGTTTCGATAAATGGTCACATCCTCGGCAAGCCGAAAAGCGAAGAGCACGCCTTCAGGATGCTGAAGATGCTCAGCGGCAGGGTTCACCTCGTAACCACCGGCTACTGCATCATCCACCGGGGGAGAGAACACTGCGGGGCTGCCGTCACAGAGGTCAAGTTCCGTGAGCTGGACGATGGGCTCATACGGGAGTACATCGGAACCGGTGAACCGATGGACAAGGCCGGAGCCTACGGCATACAGGGCAAAGCGGGCATCTTCGTTGAGTGGATTCGGGGTGATTATTACAACGTCGTCGGCTTCCCGCTTGAGATTGTTTGGAAGCTGAGGGAGCTTGGATTTCGGGTTATGTAGCGGCTATCACGCTGTTCTATCCCCATTTTCGGTATTGGAGGATGGGACACGAGTTTAATGAAAACTCTGCCCTTTGAGGCTCCTGGAAGCTGATTTCTTCTCTCCTAAATTTGTAACCAATGGTAACACTCCTGCCACAATTTTAAAACGAAATTCTTTCGGAAAGTGGTCATGGGAGAGCAGAGGGCCCCAAGCAACCTGCACCCTGTTGAGAGTGGGGCTTTTGGTCCTAAAGGCTTTCTGGAGGGCATTGTCCCAAAAAACAGGGAAAGCCTCCCTCGGGAAGTCTATATGCCGTTCCAGAGCCCCATCAAAAAAGTCCCTGCAACAACCCCCTGCTGACAGGATCACGAACCAGCTGGCTCCAAACCAGAGGCCTCAGAGAGGCCGTTTACGGCATGTTTTCCAGAAAACCTTAAATATCTGAGGCTTTCTAACAATTTAATAGGCAAAAGAGGGCAAAAATCGCCCTGTTGCAATAAGACTCTGGGAGAATTGAAAGCTGATGGAGCGGTCAGGATGAGAACCACGACGAGGGTTGCAATAAGACTCTGGGAGAATTGAAAGGTATTCGATTAGTATAAAGGGCGGAGAACTGGGGAGGTTGCAATAAGACTCTGGGAGAATTGAAAGTTTGAACTTATAAGTCGCGTGCGGGCCGACCAGGCGGGGTTGCAATAAGACTCTGGGAGAATTGAAAGTCGAGGTTTCAACTGGCGGCGCGGTGGTGTTTAACGAGTTGCAATAAGACTCTGGGAGAATTGAAAGTTCTCTTCATTTTTTACCACCTCCAGGTTTTTTTAAAGTTGCAATAAGACTCTGGGAGAATTGAAAGTCGTTTTTATTATTGTTGCTGTCACACTTTCGCTTAAGTTGCAATAAGACTCTGGGAGAATTGAAAGCTACGATGTGCGTTTCTACTCAAAGAGGAGTGGACTGTTGCAATAAGACTCTGGGAGAATTGAAAGGGATTAGGGAAGATTTTAGGCGGCCTTGTAGCGGTAAGTTGCAATAAGACTCTGGGAGAATTGAAAGAGGTATAAGCGTTGTTAACAATGCTGGTAAATTCACAGTTGCAATAAGACTCTGGGAGAATTGAAAGTAAACCGCTCTTCATCTATCTCTTCCCACTTATACCGGTTGCAATAAGACTCTGGGAGAATTGAAAGCCGACATCGCGATCCCAATGGACCCCAGGATCCAGAGGTTGCAATAAGACTCTGGGAGAATTGAAAGCAGTTCATAAGCTTTCAACACTTTTGGCGGCATTGCGTTGCAATAAGACTCTGGGAGAATTGAAAGTCGTTTTTATTATTGTTGCTGTCACACTTTCGCTTAGTTGCAATAAGACTCTGGGAGAATTGAAAGAAGCCCACACGGTCAAATTTTGCCGAGCCCCCCAGGTTGCAATAAGACTCTGGGAGAATTGAAAGGAGACGGCTTACGAGATACTCGAAAGGGTGCTTAAGGTTGCAATAAGACTCTGGGAGAATTGAAAGTGACCTTAACAGCCCCGTAATTGAAGCTATTCACAAGTTGCAATAAGACTCTGGGAGAATTGAAAGATTTAGAGCACGTTACGGATGTGTTAGTTGGGACAGGTTGCAATAAGACTCTGGGAGAATTGAAAGAAGCGCTTTTATAAGGTCCTGGTCGGCTATTTGGAGGAGTTGCAATAAGACTCTGGGAGAATTGAAAGGTCGTTATTATCGCCGCGTTAATCGCCGCGTTGGTGGTTGCAATAAGACTCTGGGAGAATTGAAAGGTCATGGCGTTTTTCGACTGAAACCAGCTCTAGCTCTGTTGCAATAAGACTCTGGGAGAATTGAAAGAGGACTATGGGGTCAAGGTTCATGGCCATCACGCTCCGTTGCAATAAGACTCTGGGAGAATTGAAAGCTTGCTGATGGAGTTGTCATTGTGAACGGAACCATATGGGTTGCAATAAGACTCTGGGAGAATTGAAAGGGGTGGGTTTATATCGTTCCTTAACCGCCTGGTCGAGTTGCAATAAGACTCTGGGAGAATTGAAAGAAGAAGTGCTTGAAAGGATGAAAACGAAGTTTAAGAGTTGCAATAAGACTCTGGGAGAATTGAAAGTGTTACAAGGAGTAACGTCCTGTGCTCGGCCCCAAGTTCGTTGCAATAAGACTCTGGGAGAATTGAAAGGCATGTATCAAGATGCCGCCCTTCTCCAAAACCTCAAGTTGCAATAAGACTCTGGGAGAATTGAAAGAAGCTATACAATTAGTTGCCCAATACGTCAACAGCCGTTGCAATAAGACTCTGGGAGAATTGAAAGTTGAGATTGATGAAGACACTCTGATGTGGGTGCTCTGTTGCAATAAGACTCTGGGAGAATTGAAAGGGCGAACTCACCGAAGCCGGCGACGGCTTCATTCATGTTGCAATAAGACTCTGGGAGAATTGAAAGTGTCCTTTTTGCTCATGATGTAATGCACTAAGTAGCCGTTGCAATAAGACTCTGGGAGAATTGAAAGGTGCTTCCAGCTCGTTGATGATATCAGCAATTTCTGCGTTGCAATAAGACTCTAGGAGAATTGAAAGTCGGCCTTCCCGAGGAGTGGAGGAAGAAGATCGCAGTGTTGCAATAAGACTCTAAGAGAACCTGAAACTCTATAAAACCCCAGCGGAAGTTCGAGGGGGTGTGGGGGACGGAACGTCCCCCCAGACAATAAGACTCTGGGAGAATTGAAGTTCTCACAAAAACTCCCCGAACAACAGGTCTTCCCTCGTTCCTCCGGCCTTTTTGAAGACCTTTTCGCTCCAGGAGACGTTCCCAACGTCCTTTGGCCTGTGGGCATCGCTCGCGAAGGCCAGCTTTACTCCACGTTTTATGCACTCTCTTATGAAGCCAACATCGGGGGCGCGGTAGCGGGAGCTTATCTCAAAGGCTTTTCCGTTTGCTTCCGCCAGCTCTATAACCTCCATTAAGCTCTCCTCAGAGGGGTAGCCTATGTGTGGAAAGCTCGCCCCGAAGTGCCCGATTATGTCAACGTTCTCATCGAGGAGAGCAATCTTCACCAGCTCCACGTACTCCTCGGGATCGCTCAGCCAGAGATGGACGCTGGCTATGACGTAATCGAGCTTTTCCACAATCCCCGCGGCAATGTCAACGCCACTGTGGGTTATGTTGGCCTCTATCCCTGCCAGAACGGTTATCTCAGCCTCTTCCTTCCAGCGGTTGATGTCCCTGATGTAGCGGTTGAAGGCCCGGCCGGTGAGGTAGTGGCTGTGGTCGCTTATGCCGAGCAGCTTCAGTCCCCTCCCCTCGGCTGCGCCTATGTTGTCCCCTATCCCGCCAACGCCGTCTGAATAGACTGAGTGCGTGTGGATGTCATGGGAAAATTCGAGCATGTTAAGAACTCCTCGGCGGGATTAAAAAGCCTTCTGGACAAAATATCCAACGTAAAGCCCAACCTTGAGTTTTGACAACCTTTAAATACCGCTGAAACAAAACTCACCCGGTGGTGAAAATGGTCGAGCGCTCCAAGGTTAGGGTTCTCGTTGCAAAGCCCGGACTTGACGGTCACGACAGGGGAGCCAAGGTCGTCGCGAGGGCATTGCGCGATGCCGGTTTTGAGGTCATCTACACGGGCATAAGGCAGACCCCGGAGCAAATAGTGGAGAGCGTCATTCAGGAGGACGTGGATGTTCTCGGCATAAGCATCCTCTCCGGTGCGCACATGGTCCTGATACCCAAGATAATCCGCCTCCTTGAGGAGCGTGGCATAAAGCCCAACGAGGACGTGCTCGTCATAGCCGGTGGAATAATCCCGCCCGACGATGCGGAGGAGCTCGAAAAAGGCGGTGTTGCCAAGGTTTTCGGTCCGGGAAGTCCGATAGGTGACATAATAAGATTCATAGACGAGAACGTTCCGAAGCTCAGGAAGTTCAGGTCGGCCTGAACCCAACCTTTATAATTTCTTGCTGGATAATTTGTCCGAGTGGTGACGATGATAGACGACCTCATAGAACGCATGCTTAACGGCGACAAACGAGCCACTGCGAGGCTCATAACCCTCGTCGAAAACGACGAGGAAAAGGCCCGGGAGATAATCTCAAGAATCTACCCCCACACCGGCAACGCGTACATCGTCGGGATAACCGGACCGCCCGGGGCAGGGAAATCAACGCTTCTCGACAAGCTCATCAGGGTCGCCAGAGAAGAGGGAAAGGTCGTGGGCGTTATAGCCATAGACCCCACGTCGCCTTTTACCGGTGGGGCTTTGCTCGGTGACAGGATAAGAATGCAGCGTCACTCCACCGACCCCGGGGTTTTCATAAGGAGCATGGCCACGCGCGGCTCCCTTGGTGGCCTCGCCAAGGCAACGAGCGATGCGATAAAGGTTCTCGACGCCTATGGCTGCGACGTCATCTTCGTTGAGACCGTTGGTGTCGGCCAGATTGAAATCGACATCGTGAAGACCGCCGATACAGTGGTTCTAGTCACCGTTCCCGGGCTGGGGGACGATGTGCAGGCAATAAAGGCCGGCCTCATGGAGATAGCGGACATCTTCGTTATCAACAAGGCCGACAAGGAGGGGGCCGACGCGACCTACTTTGAGCTCAACCTCATGCTCGACCTGGAGAAGGAGCGCTGGGAGAAGCGCGGCTGGAGACCGCCGATAGTTGAAACCGTCGCCACAACCATGAGGGGAATTAGAGACCTCTGGGAGGCTATAAAGGAGCACCATGAATTTCTCGAAAGGAGCGGGGAGATAGAGCGTAAAAGGAAGTTCAGGGCCGAGGAAGAGGTCAAGACGATAGTCTCCGGCAAGATAGCCAGGATGATAAGCGAGAGGCTGGATGAAGAGGATGTGGCGTCTCTGATAGAGAAGATTGTGATGCGTGAAATCGATCCCTACTCTGCCGCGGATCTGGTACTTGAAAAAGCCCTGGGGGTGAAGGCATGATAAAGAAGATAGACCACGTTGGTATAGCCGTTAAGAACTTGGAGGAGGCCATCAAGGTCTGGGAGGGCCTCGGTCTCAAGGTCGAGGAGATCGAGGAGGTTCCGGACCAGAAGGTAAGGACGGCGATAATCCACGTCGGCGAGAGCAGAATTGAGCTCCTGGAGCCGACCGCCGAGGACTCGCCGATAGCCAAGTTCATAGCCAAGCGCGGTGAGGGCATACACCACATAGCCCTCGGCGTGGATAACATTGAGGAGCATCTTGAAAAGCTCAAGGAGGCCGGCTACAGGCTCATAGATGAGGAGCCGCGCATAGGTGCCGGCGGCGCAAGGATAGCCTTTGTCCACCCGAAGGCAGTTACAGGTGTGCTTCTCGAACTCTGTGAGAGAAAGGAATGATGTTCCGGAAATAGTGGCGTTTGGTACCATGCCCTTCTTTCATATTTAACTGAAAGGTTGGAACAGTTCTTTGCTTAGATTCACACCGTAACGTTTATTAGGCATGTTTGCAAACCTTCTGTGGCTGTAAGGTGGTAAGAACCATATCCAAGTCATGTGTACGAAGTGATGACTTATGATGTTTAGGGGGCGACCCCTCAGAAGGGAGTCACGGATACTGGACTATCGCCGTCTCAACGACATTCTGGTGAGGAATCCGAAGAGAGGGAAGATTCTTATAACAAGGAGGGCCCCCTTCGAGGTTAGCGCTCCAAATGTCTATCAGATTTGGATAACTAAAGTTTCTCATCCGAACGCGGTTCACCCATCGAGGCTACACGTTATCGAGCAGATCGTGTGGGACAGGCTCCAGAACGAGAAATCCGACGTTGTTCTCGATGCCGTTGAATACCTCATGATCGAGAATGGCGTTGAGCCAACTCTTCGCTTCGTCAGCAAGATACGGGACATGGCCGTCATGAAGAACTCCAACTTCTATGTCACGGTTAGTGATGGCCTGGATAACAGGCTACTCAACGTCCTCCGCAGAATAGTCGAGTGAGCGCACGGCAGGTAAAGTTATATAACCTACTTCATCATTCTCCAATTTAGGTGTAGGGCATGCCGTACATCGAGAAGATTGAAATGAAAGGTTTCAAATCCTACGGTAACCGAAAGGTAGTCGTTCCGCTTTCTAAGGGGTTTACAGCGATCGTTGGTGCCAACGGTTCTGGAAAGAGCAACATAGGTGACGCCGTTCTTTTCGTTCTCGGCGGCCTCTCTGCCAAAGCCATGCGCGCAACGAGGATAAGCGATTTGATCTTTGCTGGCACAAAAACTGAGGCTCCCGCTAAATACGCGGAGGTTGCAATGTACTTCAACAACGAGGACAGGGGTTTTCCCATCGATGAGGATGAGGTTGTGATAAAGCGCCGTGTCTATCCAGACGGCAGGAGCACATACTGGCTCAACGGTAAGAGAACCAGCAGGAGCGACATCCTTGACGTCCTCAGTGCAGCGATGATTTCACCCGAGGGCTACAACCTTGTCCTTCAGGGTGACATCACCAAGTTCATAAAGATGAGCCCGACCGAGAGGAGGATGCTCATAGACGAGATTTCCGGAATAGCCGAGTACGATGCGAAGAAAGAGAAGGCTCTCAAGGAGCTCAAGCAGGCGGAGGAGAACCTGGCGCGCGTTGACCTTCTAATCCGCGAGGTCAAGACCCAGCTTGACAAGCTCGAAAAGGAGCGCAACGACGCCCTCCGCTACCTTGACCTCAAGGAGCGCGTTGAAAGGGCCAGGGTTACCCTCCTCCTGGGCGAGATAAGGAAGCTCAAGTCCCTGATTGAGGAGAACAACCTCCGCGACAAGGAGATAGAGGCGGAGATAGCCGCCATAGAGGAGCGTCTCAAGGACATAGCCAAGGAGATAGTCGCCAAGGAGAAGGAACTGAACGCCATCGAAAAGGAGCTTGAGGAAAAGAGTGAGGACGGTATCCTGGAGGTCACGAGAAAGATCAGCGAGGTTCAGTCGAAGATCGAAATGGCGAAGAAGAACATCGAGCTGGCTCAGAAGGAGATAGAGGACAGCCAGCACAGGCTGGCTAAGACGAAAGAGGAGCTCAAAAAGGTCTCGGAGGAAATCGAGAAGAGCAGGAATGCCATTCAGCGCTGGAGCAAGAGGCGCGAGAAGCTCAAGGCGGAGATAAAGGAAAAAGAGGTCATCAAAAACGAGCTGGTGGTCAAGCTCGGTGAGATTGACAGGGATTTTGCCATAGCCAAGCAGGACTTCGACAAGGTCGTTGACGAACTGGAGGAGGCCAAGAAGGAGCTCTACATGAAGGAGAGCGATATTAAGAAGTTCGAGGAGGAGATAGAGCGTCTCAAAGGCAAGATTGCCCAGGATACTGCCAGGAGAACTGCCCTCAAGTCGAAAATAGATGATGCCAGGAAATCCCTTGAGGCGAAGCGCTCCGAGCTGGGAGAGATAGACGGGAAGATGTCAAAGGCCGAGGCAAGGCTCAGGAAGGCTGAAAAGGAGCTTGAGGAGAAGAGCAAAGCCCTCAGAAAGGTCGAGGACGAGCTTGCAAAGGCCAGGGAGGAGCTGATAAAGGCCGAAGCCCAGCGTGAGGTTCGTGGAAACCGCGCGGTCGAGTTCCTCAAGAGCCAGAACATCCCCGGTCTCTACGGTCCCCTCGGTGAGCTGATAACCGTTGCGGACAATGGCTATGCTCTCGCCGTTGAGGTTGCCCTCGGTGGAAACTACGACAACGTTGTTGTCGAGGATGACAAAGTCGCCGAGAAGGCCATCAAGCTCCTCAAGGAGAAGAAGCTCGGAAGGCTAACTTTCCTCCCGCTAAACAAGATTAAGCCACGTTCGATGCGCGAGAAGCCTTCCCTCGGGATTCCGGCGATGGACGTCGTCCAGTACGACCCGCGCTTTAAGAACGCCGTCGCCTATGCCCTCGGCGACACGCTCATCGTGAGCGATATGGACGAGGCCAGAACCGTAGGGATTGGAAAGGTCCGCATGGTGACCCTTAGCGGCGAGCTCCTTGAGAGGAGCGGTGCCATAACCGGTGGCCACTACAGGCCAAGGGGCAAACTCGGGATAAACGTCGATGAGATAAGGAAGCGTGTGGAAAAGCTCGAACGCGAGAAGGAAGCTCTGGAGTCGTCAATCAACGCCCTCAAGCTTGAGGTTAAGGGACTTCAGAACGAGCTTTTTGAGCTCCGCATGAAAAAGAGCGACCTGAGCAAGGACCTTCAGGTGGTTCAGAGGGAGATGGAGCGCCTTCTCTCGGAGGACAAAGCCCTTAAGGAGGAAATTGAAGAGAGCGAGAGGCTCATTGAGGTTCTTGAGAAGAGGATTCACGGGACGAAGGGCGATATGGCGAAGCTCCGCGGAAGAATAGAGCGCCTCGAAAAGAAGAAGGAGAGGCTCAAGAAGGCCCTTGAGAACCCCGAAGCGAGGGAGCTGAACCAGCGCATAAGGGAAGTGGAGCACGAGATAAGCAAGCTGAGGGAGGAGCTGAGCAAGGTTGAGAGCAAGCTTGAGAACCTTGAGATAAGGATAAATGAGGAACTTCTCCCGAGGAAGGCTGACCTTGAGGAGGAGATTGAGGGGCTGGTGAACAGGATAAACGCCCTCAAGGCAAACATCGCCGAGAACGAGAAGGCCATAGAGGAGTTCGAGAAGGAGCTGGAGAAGCTCAGAAAGGCCGAGGAGAGTGTGAAGGACGAACTTAAGGAGCTCCGCGAGAGGCGCGAGAAGGTCAGGAACGAGATAATAGACCTCCGCTCGGAGAAGGACGAGCTCAGCTCCAAACTCCAGGAGCTCCGCATTGAAGCCAACACCCTCAAGATAAAGCTCGCCCAGTACGAGGCAACGCTGAAGGAGAAGCAGGACGAGCTCAAGCACCACGACGCCAAGCTAATTCGGAGCATCAAGGAAGTGCCGCTGGAGCTCGAAGCCCTGAGGGAGCAGATAGAGAAGATGGAGGAGGAGATACGCTCCCTCGAACCGGTGAACATGAAGGCCATAGAAGACTTCGAGGTCGTTGAGAGACGCTACCTTGAGCTGAAGAGCAAGCGCGAGCAGGTCGTCGCTGAGAAGGAGAGCATAGAGGAGTTCATCGAGGAGATAGAGGGCCAGAAGAGGAACGTCTTCATGCAGACCCTCAGCGAGATAGCCAGGAACTTCTCGGAGCTTTTCGCCAAGCTCTCTCCGGGCGGGAGTGCGAGGCTCATCCTTGAGAACCCGGATGACCCATTCGCTGGAGGTCTTGAGATAGAGGCCAAGCCCGCTGGAAAGGACGTCAAGAGGATAGAGGCCATGAGCGGCGGTGAGAAAGCTCTAACGGCTTTAGCCTTCGTCTTCGCCATACAGCGCTACAAGCCGGCTCCCTTCTACCTCTTCGACGAGATCGATGCACACCTCGACGACGCCAACGTCAAGCGCGTCGCCGACCTCATCAAGGAGGCCTCCCAGAACAGCCAGTTCATCGTGATTACACTCAGGGACGTCATGATGGCGAACGCGGACAAGATAATCGGGGTCAGCATGAGGAACGGCGTCTCCCGCGTCGTTGCACTGAGCCTTGAGAAGGCCATGAAGATACTGGAAGAAGCGAGGAAGAGGAGCGAGGCCGAGCACGCCGAGATGTTCGGCCACCTGGGCGGGTGAGCTCGATGTTTGACAGGGAGGAATTCGAGCGATGGCTCTCCCAGGCAGAGTACACCCTCAGGAGTGCCGAGAACGACATGAAGTCGGGATTCTATTCGTGGGCATGCTTCAAGGCACAGCAGGCCGCGGAGTATGCCGTCAAGGCCCTGCTATTTGGGCTTGGAATCATGGCGTACGGCCACTCAATAAAGAGGCTACTCGACGTGCTCTCGAAGGAGGTTGATGTTCCAGAGGAACTCTTTGACAGCGCCAGATTGCTGGACCGGCATTACATCCCCCCAAGGTACCCGGATGCATATATAGAGGGCGCTCCCTATGAGTACTACGGGGAGAAAGATGCCGTGGAGGCCATCAACTCATCGCTTGCGATAATAGCCTTCGTCAGGAGGGTTGCCGATGAGGTCCAGTGAACTTCCCTACGGGCGGGAAATCCGGGAGTACGTTGAGGCCGTCAAAAAGGCCCTCAATCCAAAACTGATACTTCTGTATGGCTCAGTTGCCAGGGGGACGTTCGGTCTGGGAAGCGACGTGGACGTTCTGGTGGTTGCGGAGGACCTTCCCAGGAATCCGAACGAGCGTCTGAAACTTCTCTACGACCTCGACAGAACCCGTGCTCCGATTGATGCGAAGGCCTACACCCCCGGGGAGATCAGAAAAATGCTCCTCAGGGGGCATCCACTCATACTTGACGCCCTCTCCGATGGGAAGGTTCTCTACGCTGACGAGGACTATCTTGAGGAACTGACGGCGATGTTCAACGCCGTCAGAAGAAAGTTCCGCCGTTTTGAGCGGGGCTGGATTAGAATTGAGAGGTGAAACTTATGGAATCCCGTCGCGAGGAGGAGATAACGCCCGTTGACATTCTCCTCCAGCTCGTCACCATGGGTAAGGTTGATCCCTGGAACATAGACATAGTTGACCTGACCGAGAAGTACATCGAACGGCTCAGGGAGATGAAGGAGCTTGACCTCAGGGTTTCGGCCAGGGCGATACTGGCGGCGTCGATACTGGTGAGAATGAAGAGCGAGGCTTTGCTCCACGCGGACGAGGAGGAAGAGGGGGAACACCACGACGAGCGCATAAGGGTCGAGGTCGAGCCCCTCGCCCCGCCGCTCAGGAGGGTCGAGCGCTACTACACCTTCGACGACCTCCTGGATGCCCTGATGGACGCCCTGGAGGAGGCTGAGAAGAGAAAGCCCAGGAAGAAAAAGAAGGTCGAGATAGAGGAGGAGGTCTTCGTCGTCGATGACTTCCGCGTGGACATCGAGAAGCACGTCTACCGCCTCCACGAGATAGTCGTGAACATGTACCGGGAAACAAGGGAGCCAATAAACTTCTGGGATCTCGTCTTTGACCCGACTCCGAAGATAGTCGCCAGGACCTTCCTCTACCTCCTGTTCCTCTCCAACATGGGGAAGGTGGACCTGATTCAGGAGGAGCCCTTCGGGGACATACTGGTTGTGCCCGTGGAGGAGGCCTGATTTCTTTCCCCTCCCCTTGCCGGCCTTACCGTTATGACCAGTAGGGGTTCCTCGCTTCCTATGTAGAGGCTCCTCTTCTCCCTGTTCAGGTAGAAGCAGTACTCCCCTTCCGAAAGGTTCTGGACGAACTTTTCCGGCCTCGTATGCCTGAACACCCGTCCATCGAAGAAGACGCACTCGTATGCTCCGGAAATGCCCGAGACTCTCTCCCTGATCTCCTCCAGGGAAAGCCTCTCGCATTCGAGCCTGGCACAGACCAGGCTCTTTCTCCCGTCTGTGAAGATTACCACCTTTTCGTTCACGTCGATCCTTCGAGAGCGGTCGAGGAAGGCCCACAGCTCCGAGTAGATGCGCTCGAGCTTCCTCCTCTTCGCGAGCCTCTTGGCCAATCTTTCCTTCGCGTGCCTCGTGAGGAGCATGGCAGGGGTTCGTCCGAGAATTTATAAACTTCGCCGAGGATATAGGCATATGTACCTTCGTCGCGATATAATCGAGCCCCGCGTTTATCAGGAGGTCATCTACGCGCGCTGTAAAGAAACCAACTGCCTCGTCGTCCTGCCGACCGGATTAGGAAAGACCCTTATAGCAATGCTCATAGCCGACTACCGGCTCTCAAAGTACGGCGGTAAGGTCCTCATGCTCGCCCCGACGAAGCCCCTCGCGCTCCAGCACGCCGAGAGCTTTAGAAAGCTCTTCAACCTCCCGCCGGAGAAAATCAACGTCCTCACCGGCGAGCTTTCGCCCGAAAAGAGGGCTGAGGTGTGGAGGGAGAGTACCGTCATCACCGCCACGCCTCAAACTGTTGAAAACGATATTCTCACCGGAAAGATATCGCTGGAGGACGTTGTCCTGCTGGTTTTTGATGAGGCCCACAGGGCGGTAGGCAACTACTCCTACGTCTTCATAGCGAGGGAGTACCTCAAAACCGCCAGACATCCGCTTGTTCTCGGTCTCACCGCCTCCCCAGGAAGCGACGAGATGAGGATACGCGAGATAGTGAAGAACCTTGGAATAGAGCACATCGAGATAAGAACCGAGAGCTCGCCGGACGTCAGGCCCTACGTTCAGAGAATGACCTTCGAATGGGTCAGGGTTGAGCTTCCAGGCATCTACAAGGAAGTCCGCTCTCTCCTCCGTGAGATGCTGAAGGAGAGTCTCAAGCCCCTGGCCCAGTTCAAGCTCGTCTCGACCTATTCCCCCGACATCTCCAAGAGGGAAGTCCTCCAGGCGGGCTCTAAAATCAACCGCGAGGTTGCCATGGGCAACTACGAGCTGGGCCGGCTTAGAATGTACCAGGCGAAGGCTGTGAAGCTTCAGCATGCGATAGAACTGCTGGAGACGCAGGGGCTGACCGCACTCAGGGCGTACCTCAAGAAGCTCAGAGAGGACAGGCGGACAAAATCCAGCAAACAGCTCATGGAAGACCCGCGCATGAGAAAGGTCATCTATCTCCTCGTCCAGGCGAAGGAGCTCGGTCTCGACCACCCGAAGATGGAGAAGCTGAGGGAACTCGTGAGCGAGCAGCTGAAGAAAAAGCCGGACTCAAAAATCATCGTCTTCACCAACTACCGCGACACGGGGAGGAGGATAGTTGAGGAGCTCCGCTCTGCGGGCATCTCAGCCGAGCGCTTCATTGGTCAGGCTAGCAGGAGTAACGACAGGGGGATGAGCCAGAGAGAGCAGAAGGAAATCCTCGAGAGGTTCTCGCTGGGAGAGTTCAACGTTCTCGTGGCAACGAGTGTGGGTGAGGAGGGGCTGGACGTTCCGGAGGTTGATCTGGTGGTGTTTTACGAGCCGGTTCCTTCCGCCATAAGGAGCATCCAGAGGCGCGGAAGAACCGGCAGACACAGACCCGGCAGGGTCGTTATTCTGATGGCCAGGGGAACGCGCGATGAGGCCTACTACTGGAGCTCCCGGAGAAAGGAGAAGGGGATGTTTGATGCGATAAGGAAGATAGCGCGCGAACTTGAGAAAGCTCATCCACACCGGGCTGAAATAAGAGAAAAGGTCCCGGAGAGTGTTGAAATGCCCTCGAAGGGGAAGATAACCCCGCTTGATGCGTTTCTCAAGCCAAAGAAGAAGATGGAAAAGCCGAAAAAGGCCGAAAAGACCGAGCCTTCCAAGGAGGAGGTCTACGAAAAGCTCCCAATAAAGCCGGTCTTCGTGAGGAAGCCGAAGGGAATCGTCGTCTATGTGGACAACCGCGAGCTCAGGAGTGGCGTGCCCAAGCACCTCAAAGAGCTTGGCGCCGAGATTGAAGTCAGAACGCTCGACGTCGCTGACTATGTGGTCAGCGAGGAGGTGGGGATAGAGAGAAAGAGCGCCAACGACTTCATCCAGTCGATAATAGACGGCCGCCTTTTTGACCAGGTTGAGCGCCTCAAGAGGGCATATGAGAAGCCAGTGATAATAATCGAGGGCGAGCTCTACGGGGTAAGGAACGTCCACCCCAACGCTATCAGAGGCGCGATAGCGGCCGTTACCATTGACTGGGGCGTGCCGATACTGTTCTCGTCCGGAACCGAGGAGACTGCGCAGTTCATCTACCTCATGGCCAAGCGCGAGCAGGAGGAGCGGAAGAAGGAAGTCCGCCTGAGGAGCGAGAAGAAGGCTTTAACGCTCGCTGAGAGACAGCGTTTGATAGTTGAGGGCCTGCCCCACGTCTCATCGACCCTCGCCAAAAGACTGCTGAAGCACTTTGGTAACGTTGAGCGCGTCTTCACGGCTACCGAGGAAGAACTCCAGGAGGTCGAAGGCATTGGTCCAAAGAAGGCGAGGGAGATAAGGAAAGTAATAACGGCACCCTACGTGGAGGACGAGGACAAAGCTTAAGTCGAAATTCTGGAAAGATTATAGTGCCCCCGGGAAACCGCGGGGAGGTGAGCGCTTCGGCGAGCCGTGACCTCCCTTCGCTCCCCGGGGGCACACTTCTGGATTACCTCGTGACGATAGCGTTCACCCCTGCGGCGGCAAGGGTCAGCAGCTCGAAGACCTTGTAGGCTTCCTCAACGGTCTTCGCCTCGAACTCGACCGTTTTCCCGTCTATGCGATTCACGAACGGCAGCAGCTCGGCGGTGTCTGCCATATCGCTCCTCAGGAAGCGGACTTTTACATGGACCGGCTCTCTGGTAACGAGCGGTTTTGCCTCCCCTCTCTTCAGCCGCTCGACGGCCTCTATCACGCCCTCCCGCAGCATGGTCTTTATTCTCCTCATTCCAGGGCTCTTGGCGGCGTAGCGTGAGGGAGATTCCTTGAATGGGACGCCGAGGGCCCAAGGGGCAAATCTCCTGACGTCGGTCTCTATCAGCTTCTTGTCGCCCCCGACAAGGATCACGGGGATTCCCCAGCTTCCCAAAATGTAGGCGTTGAGCAGGAACTCGCTCACCTCAATCCCGTTGATTTCCAAACTGTCTATGCTCGCCCCGCTGTAGGTGTGGTCGAAGGTCGCTCTATCAGTCCCCGCCTTGGCGTGGTAGCCGAGGAATATCGCCGCATCGCTTCCCTTCGCGAAAGCCACCATGCTGAGCGGCCTCGGAAAGCCTCTCACCAGCTCAATGTAGTCCGGAGTGTCCTCGGGCAGTATGTTGACCATCGGGCCATGGCTGTCGGCTATGATGACCTCCTCAAAGCCCAGTTCGTGGTGGAGGGTCTCAGCCGTCACTTTGACTATCTCGGTTGCTATCTTCCGGGCCTCGGAGTAGAGGGCACCTTTAACGAATAGGTGCTCCCTGCTTACTATGTACGGCAGACCCTCAAGGTCGAGGGATATGAAGGCACGCACGGTTATCACCACGATAAAAATCGAAGCGATAAAAGAAAAGTCTTGCGGTGGGTCTTATAACCTGGGGGAATATACCTGGTGGGATTCAATAATTCCCGCTCATGAAAAGGGTTATATAGGCCTTCTTTCATAGAATAGAGTGGTGATAGGTATGCAAATTGTCGAACTCGACATTAAATTGCCCTACGAGGGAAGGGGAAAGATTCTAGGCCGCCTTTATGAGAAGGTTAGGGGCAAGATTAGGGACATACACTTCTTCCCGCCCACCCTGGAGGGCATCAGCGAAATCAGAATGGAGGTAGTCGAGGACGACGCTCCCAGGCTTCTTTCGGAGCTCAAAAAGATAATCAAAAACGGAAAGATAACCTTCAAGGTTCTCTCCGAGGCTTAACCCTTTATCCCCCTGTTCAGTTCTTCCAGCTTTTCTCTCGCACTCTCAAGCGAGTCCGCCTTTTCTATGGCAGTCCCCGTCACTATTATGTCGGCACCGGCCTCGACTGCCGCCCTCGCCTGCTCTTCGGTTCTTATCCCACCGCCGACGATAAGAGGAACGTCTATGACTTTCCTGACGAGGGATATCATCTCGGGGGGAACGGGCTGCGGTGCACCGCTTCCAGCTTCAAGATAGACGAAACGCATTCCGAGGTACTGGCCGGCTAGGGCGTAGGCCGCGGCTATCTTTGGCTTGTGTCTTGGTATCGGTTTTGCATCGCCCACCCAGCCGACGGTCTCGCCGGGCTCAATGATTAGGTAGGCCATTGGGATAGGCTCTATTCCGTAGCGCTTGACGGTAAAAGCTCCAAGCGCCTGAGAGCCTGTTATAAAAAATGGGTTGGTCGAATTGAGAAGGCTCATGAAGAAAATAGCATCGGCGTACCTGCTTATTCCACCGTGCGAACCCGGGAAGAGTATCGTTGGAAGGTTCGAGCTTTCCCTTATTGCCCTCACAACTCCGTCCAGAACGTCTCCCTCGGCCCCGGTGGAGCCACCTATCATTATTGCATCAACGCCTATCTCTTCGCTCATTCTCGCTATCTTGCCCGCCGTTTCGGGGTCAACGTCATCGGGGTCGAGGAGAACGAAGTGGAGCTTCTCCCTTTTGAGCTTCGCGTGAATGTATGATTCAACTCTCCCCAGTTCGAGCTTCATTTTTCTCACCGAATTCTATAGCTTCCCTCTCGCTTTTAACCCTTTTCCATTTCAGACCCAGCCCTTTGAGGATTCCGGTGAGAATGACATCCGGTTCTTCATCGAATCTGTAGAGGTTCGTTTCCACCCTGACGTCGCCGGCTCCAAAGCCTTTCACGGGCTCACCATACCTGGAAACCTCGACGGATAGTCTCTCCTCAAGCCTCTCCTCGCTTGGAATCATGTACGCCCTCAGGAGTTCCCCCTCCTTCAGGAGAAAGTCTATGTGCCAGTGGAGCTTTTTGTCCCTCCGGAAGTGTCTGGCGACCCTTTTCTCCAGGGAGTTCATGGCGGAGCCCACGTAGACGTAGTATCCGCCTCTCAGGCGAAATCTGCGCCCTTTCGTCGTTATCTCGCTTTCTTTGGGCAGGTAAATAACCAGGAAGTACGCACCCCTCATGAAAGTGACTCCCACTCAGAGTTTATAAACCCTCAATCCCAGTTGCATTAGGTGTGTGGTGAATGGACGAAAAGAAAAAGAAGCGCCCCGTTGATGAGTTTGCCTGGCAGGAATACGACAAAGAAGAATTTGAAGAGCGCTTTCCTGCTCTGGCGAGGGAGCTTGAGGAGGAGGGAGTTCCCATAGAGGCCTACAGAACCAACGAGGAGCAGGTTCTTGATGAGGAGGTGCGGGATTTCTCCGGCTACAATCCAACCGTTATAGACTTCCTCCGGAGATGCGAGACCGACGAGGAGGCCCTTGAGATAATCAACTGGATGGAGGAGCACGGGGAGATAACCCACGAGATGGCCAAGGAACTGCGCATAACCCTTGTCCAGAAGGGCGTGAGGGCCTTCGGCTCCAAAAAAGAGTGGGGATGGTACGAGAGGCACAGAAAGAGGGAATGAGTCAGATGTTCCCTATCCTCTGTAGAACCATTCCCTCTATCCTTATCGGCTCAGTTCTCCTGGCGAGTACTATCGCCTGATCGAGTCTGGCCTCGCTTTCGGCCCGTATCGTGAAGAGGGGGTCTCCTTCCTTGACCTTCTCTCCAACTTTCACGTAGAGCTCTATTCCCGCTCCCTTATCCTCTGGGGCGCCTGCGGCCCTCGCTATTCCAGTTATGGCCTTGTTGTCTATCCCGGTTATGTAGCCACTGATAGGGGCCGTGAAGGTGTACGTTTTGTCGCCTATGGGTATCTCCTCCGGTTTGATGTCTGGGTTTCCACCCTGCTCCTCTATGATTTCCCTCATCTTTTCGTAGGCCTTTCCGCTCTCCAGAATTTCCCTCGCCATCTTCTTGCCCATTCCCGTCGGTGCAACGCCGCCCATCTCAAGGAGTATTCCCGCCAGCCCTGTGGCCTTCTCTATCAGGCTTCCTGGCCCTTTTCCGGTCATGAGGGCCGAGAGGGCCTCTCTCGCCTCAAGCGCCGGGCCGACGGTGTGGCCAATCGGCTGACCGCCGTAGGTTATGGCCACCTCAACGTACTGGCCGAGCCTTCTGCCCAGCTCTATGAAGTCCCTTGCCAGGGCCCTTGCCTGCTCAACGGTCTCAACCTTGACACCCTTTCCGGTCGGGATGTCGATGAGCACGTACTGGCTTCCCATCGCGTACTTCTTCGACATTATGCTCGCAAGCATAAGTCCGGTGGGGTCAATGCTGAGGGCGCGCTCAGACTTTATCGTGATGTCATCGGCAGGGGCAAGGTTCAGAGCCCCTCCCCAGACCATACAGGCGCCTATCTTCTCTACGATGCGCTTTATCTCGTCGAGGGAGAAGCTTACCTCGGCGAAGACCTCGACGACATCAGCCGTCCCAGCGGCGCTGGTTATTGCCCTTGAGCTGGTCTTGGGTATAGTCAAGCCAGCCGCGGCAACGATGGGCACGACGAGTATGTTGGTCTTGTTTCCTGGAACGCCGCCTATGCTGTGGACGTCCATTATGGGCTTTCTGTCTATGTCGAGCATATCTCCTGTCTCGGCCATGGCTATTGTTAGAGCCGCTATCTCATCCATATCGAGGCCGTTTATCTCAAGCGACGTGACAAAGGAACTTATCTCGATGTCACGGAGCTTCCTGTCCACAATGTCCTTGACTATCGCCTCTATCTCGACCTTTCTGAGCTTTCCTCCGTGCATCTTTTTCTTTATGTAGCGAACGCTCTCCGGGGTGCCGCTTGGTATGACCGTAACGACTTCTCCCTCGGAGAAGCTGTGGAGTCCGAGTATGTCCCTGCTTATTCCTATCTCCCCTTCCTTCACGAGGTTGCTTACAACGACGCTTCCGTAGACCGTTTTCTTTCCAGCCTCAATCTTTACGAGGTCATCCGGGTGGAGCTTGGCTTTCTTGGCTTCCTTCTCGTTGATGAAGACTGAGTACCTCCCGCTGTACATGTCGAGTATTCTAACCTTGGCCTTCATACCTATCCCTCCCTTTCACACACGAGTTCACAGTATTGGACAGAAGAGTACTTAAATGTTTTCAACTGATTGGCCATCAAAATGAGCACAGCCGTTCATAGAGCTTGGCAGAGAAATGTAAAAGTGTCAGGTGCTGAGGCCATGGCCGTACTCTGCAACCGGAGTTGTGATGTTCTGAAGCTCGCCGGTGCTGAGGAGAACCCTCACGACATCTGGGACTATCTCCTTGACCGCAGGTGGCAGGAGCCCCTCTCCCCGGAGGTAGTAGCCAACGACCTCGCTCAGTGGGGCGCTTACGAGTCTGCCCTTGAAAACGCGGACTACCTTATTCTCCACCTCGACTATCCTGTCTGGATAGCCGAGCCTAACCTTCATAGCGCCCCACCTCCAAAACAGAATTAGTATAAGAGGGTTTTTAAAATTTAACGCCCCAGAAATGTTTAATAACAAAAGGGACAGAAAAGCTCAGAGGTTTCTGACTTCCTCGTCTATTGACTCCTCAAGGGTCTTCTCCCACTCTTCAACGTCGAAATCGACGAGCTCGCTCTCAAGGTCCTCCTTCAGGCTGGTGACACGCCTCTTAAGGGCGCTCTTGGTTTCCTCGTCGTAAACGACGTAGTACGGGTTGCTTTTGGCTGAGTAGTAGAGCATGAGGAGGACTATGTTGAGCACTATGAGGATTATCACTATTCCGTAGAGCAGTGCCTCGGCCATTACCTCTTCCCCCCAAACAGTGCTTTGAACACCCTCTTTATCGGGCTCTCTGGCTCGGGTGCCTGCCACTTGATTCCCGCGAGCTTGGCAGCGAGCTGCTTGATGGCTATCGCTGCCGGGCTGGTCGGGTTCTTGATGACGAGGGGCACACCGTAGGCGGAAGCACGCTTGACCTCCGGGTCCTCCGGTATCATTGCGAGGACGGGCACTTCGAGGATTGCCTCTATTTCCTCCTGGGTCAGTTCGGTCTTCTCGTTGGTTACCCTGTTAAGTATCGCACCGAGTGGAAGTGTTCCGAGTTTCTCGGCGATAAGCTTGGTTTTGAGCGAGTCGGTGATGGCAGATATCTCCGGGTTCGTTACGATTATAAGCTCCTTTCCAATGAGGAGCGCGGTAACGGACGTCATCTCAAGGCCCGCAGGGGCATCGATAAGGACGAAATCCGCCATTTGACCAATTTCTCTGATCAGCTGCCTGAGCCTCTCCGGCTTGGCCTTCTTTATCTTCTCAAGGCTCAGTCCACCGGGGATGACCTTAACCCCGGCCGGGCCCTCATAGATTGCATCCCTGAGATCGGCCTCTCCTGCCAGAACATCGTGGAGCGTTATTGGGATGTCCTCCATACCGAGAACAAGGCTGAGATTCGCCATGGTTATATCCGCATCCAGCAGGATGACCTCCTTTCCAAACTGGGCCAGGGCAACACCCAGATTGGCAACAGTCGTTGTTTTACCAGTTCCACCCTTTCCCGATGCAAAAACAATTGAGCGACCTTCCAAAGTTAACACCCCCGGTATGAGCGGTGACCGCCCTTTCCCATAAAGCGTTCCTGAACTTCTTCAATTTTATACGGAGTGATGCCTCTGTGTGTATGAAGTATGCAGGCAATGCTTTTATTTTTTGCGGTTCATCCAGAGATGGAAAAGAAAAGATGGAAGAAAAGCCATTCGCACCTTACTCCTGCCCGGTCTCTGCCTCGGCCTCCTTTTCAGCTTCCTCGCGTATCTCTTTCGCCAGTTTTATCTTTGCCACCTCGGCAGTCTCACCGAGGCTCCTGAAGAGCTTGAGCATCTCCATCGGTAGGGTGAGGACGATGACGTTGCTCTTGTCACTGGCCACGTCGCTTATCGTCTGAAGCGTCCTGAGCTGAAGTGCCATCGGATGTTCGCTGATTATCTCAGCGGCCTCGCGGAGCTTTTCAGCCGCCTGGCGCTCTGCCTCTGCAAGAAGTATCCTGGCCCTTCTTTCACGCTCTGCCTCTGCCTGCCTCGCCATTGCCCTCTGCATTCCGCTCGGAAGCTCGACGTCCTTTATCTCGACGGTGCTGACTTTAATTCCCCACGGGTCGGTTGCCTCGTCGATTATCTTCTGGAGCTGGAGGTTGAGCTTCTCCCTCTCGCTGAGCAGCTCGTCGAGGTGTGCCTGGCCTATGACGCTCCTCAGCGTCGTCTGGGCTATCTGGCTGGTGGCCATTATGTAGTTGCTGACCTGCGTAACCGCCTTTACAGGGTCTATGACCCTGAAGTAAACGACCGCGTTAACCCTGACCGGGACGTTGTCCTTGGTTATGGTTTCCTGGACCGGAACGTCGAGAACCCTTGTACGCAGGTCAACTATCACAGCTTTTTCGAATATCGGGATTATGAAGAACAGCCCTGGACCTCTGGCCCCCACTATTCTTCCGAGACGGAATATCACTGCCCTCTCGTACTCCTTGACTATCTTTATGGCGCTTGCCAGTATAATCAACACAAACAACAAAACTATGGCCAATACAATGTTTCCGGCACTTACAATGGCCATACTCACTCCTCCCTCCTTTCATCAATTCTTTCGACTATAAGGGTGAGTCCCTTGACTTCAACAACCCGGACTTTTTCTCCGACGGGTATCCTCTTTTCATCCTTGCTTTCCGCCTTCCAGAGTTCACCGTGGAGCTTGACGACTCCCTCGGGGTCAAGGTCTTCAACTACCTTGCCAACTTCCCCTACAAGTTCCTCCATTCCGGCCTCAGGTTTTTTCCTGTGTGCCCTGACCACGGTCGCTGCACCGAAGAGGAAGAACAGCCCGAGGAGTATCGCCATGACGATGATGGCTATTCTGAGTATCGAGTACGTTTCACCAGTCACCAGGTATTCACCCCCGTCTCCGCTGAAGAGCATGATTCCACCCAGGATGAACGTTATAACGCCCGCCACGGTGAACAGGCCGAAGGTCGGTGTCAGCGCCTCGGCTATGAAGAATATCATAGCGAGGACTATGAGTATCAGCGCGGCGCTGCTGTAACCGAAGTATCCCAGACCTATGAGGCCGAGAACCAGCATTATGGCGCCGACTGTCTCAGGAACGTGCCAGCCGGGGGTTAAAAAGCCGAATATGAGGCCGATGAATCCAAGGTTGAGGAGGAGGTACGCTATTGTGGGGTCGGTTATGTACTTGACGACCGTATCCCTGAAGGACGGCTCAATGTACACGAGTTCCGCGTTCCTGAGGTGCAGTGTCACCTTTCCCTTTCCGGCCACGGGAACTTTTGTCTCCATCCCGTCGGCCTTCTGGAGGAGTTCGTCAACGTTCGTCGCGATGACCTCGATGACGCCGTACCTCAGCGCCTCCTCCGGCGTTACGCTTCTGTCCTTGGTTATGAACTCCTCCGCGAGTGTCTCGTTCCTTCCGCTCATCCTCGCGAGCTCACGGATGTAGGCCACGTAGAAGTTGGTTATCTTTGGTGGGGCTTCAACTATACTCCCGTTCTGTCCGTAGCCGAGTATCGGCCTGCAGGCCCCTATGACCGTGCCCGGCGTCATTGCTATGAGATGAGAGCTGAGGGCTATGTACGTCCCGGCAGAGGCCGCCATTCCTCCCGAGGGGTGAACGTAGATTATGACCGGAACCTTCGCGTTCTGTATCCTCGTAACGATGGCCTGCATCGCATCGCCGCGCCCGCCGGGGGTGTTGAGCTCGATTATTATTGCCTCCGCGTTGTTCTTCTCGGCCTCGCTGATGTATCTGTCGAACTGGTCAACTGTGTAGCCGGTTATCATGCCGTCAACCTTGGCCACGTAAACAACGTTGCTCTGGGCATGGACGCTCGGAAGGAACATGATGAGCATTAGCAGGGCTATAAGGACAAACCTCGGCCTCATCCGTACCGCCTGATACTAATACTACTGGAGGGTTTAAATCTTTTGCCTGTCCTCCAAAAGTGATTTATATATTGGGCGCCAATCTTTTAATATGAGTTTGAAGACCCTGGCCAAGCTCTACCGGGTTTCCAAGGATAAGGAGAAAGTTGAGCGAGCATGGAAGCTCGTGAGGGAGGCGGCGAGGTATTCCAACCGCGAGCCGTACTGGGAGTTCCTCAAGCGGAACTTCGACGTCCGCGCCGAGGACATTAAAGATGCCCTTCGTTTTCTTGAAGAGAGGGGAGAACTTCAAATCAAGCGCTCGGTTGACGGAAGGAGGCTCTACGTCTCGACCCTAAAGGATATAAGGGAGAACCCCGTTAGGCTCGACCGATGGCTGGGATCGACCTCAAGAAAACAACCCACGAGATGATACGCAACGGCACGTGGATATTTAAGGACGGGACATTCTACCAGGCCTTTGAGGGCGGCATAGCCGGCTACGATGGGGAGAGTTTCATTTTTCCGGACTCCTGGGGCCGGCGGGAGAGAAAGGAAGCTAAGGAGAGGCTCATCTTCATCCTCGGCCTCGACACCGATCTGGACTCCTTCTACGCCGAGATAAGCGACTCCCCCTTTGCCTTCCTCATAGACGAGTTCTACGGTCTAACCATCCCTGCCGCGCCGAGCCCGTACCAGGCCCTGGTTGAGGTGATAGCCCAGCAGCAGGTCAGCTTCGAGTTCGCCCAGAGGACGATTAGAAACCTAGTTAAACTGGCCGGAGAACCTGTTGGGGGCATCTACGCCTTTCCGCACCCTGAGAGAATAGCCGCATTGAGTGAGGGAGAGCTCAAAAAAGCGAAGCTCGGCTATCGCGCCGGCTACATAAAGGGCCTCACGGAGCTGTACCTGAGCGGAAAGCTCGACCTTGAGCTCTGGGACTGGAGCGTTGATGACGCGATAAGGTATCTCACGAGGTTCCGCGGAATAGGGAAGTGGAGCGCCGAGCTGTTCCTGGCCTACGGTCTGAGAAAGAACGTCTACCCCGCCGGAGACTTAGGGCTGAGGAGGGGAATAGCAAAGATTTTTGGGAAGAGCCCTAAAGAGGTTAAGGAAAAGGACGTCCGCGAGGTTATTGAACCCTACGGGAAGTGGAAGGGGCTTCTGGCGTTCTACGTCCTCTGCTACGACAGGAAAACCGAGCTGGAGAGGAAGTTTAAAATACAAAACCGCCGAAGTTAGGCCGGTGGTGGGATGCTGGTGGACATGAAAACCCTCACCCTCATAATGGAAACCCGAAGGAAGAGGGCCCCCAAGAAAGGCTCCGCCGGAAAGATGCTCGGGATACTCGAGGGAAAACTACCGGAGGGCATGACGAGCGTCGAGCTGATAAGGAAACTCAGGGAGGAAGGGTATGATTAGGGTGTACATCGACACGAACGTCCTCCTGAACGTCTGGTTCAAGGAGGAAGACCCAAAAACCGGGGCCAGGTTGTGGGAAGCTCCACTGAAAATCCTGGAGCTCGTTGAATCCGAGAGGGTTGAGGGTGTAGTTTCGATATTCACGCTGATGGAGGGTGCCCACGTCTTCAAGAGAAACAACGTCAGCCCGGAGAGGGTCAAGGAGATCGAGGACGTTGGCATAGAGGTCTACGTCCCTAACGAGCTTGTTTTGATCGATGCCTTCTCCTTCCAGCTGACACTTGGAACTGACCCCTATGACTCGGTAGCACTCGCGTCTGCACTCGCATCGAAGTGTGACGTCCTCATAACCCTGGACAAGGACTTTCGGAGGAAAGCAGGGGGAGAGATCACGATGATGAGTCCCGAGGAATTCCTTGAATGGCTCCGGTCGCGTGAGGAACCATGAGGCTGGAGATAACCCTGCCCAGGGATAAGTTCAAGTCCCTGAAGGGGAGGAACGTTGAGGCACTCATCGAGGGGCACCTTTCAAGGGTTGAAGAAACGCTGAAGGCGGAGCGCGAGGAGTTCCTGAGGGAGAAGGTCTCCAAGCTGGAGGAGAAGCTCCGCGAGATGGAGGGGGAGATTGAAGAGCTTAAGGAGTTCTACGAGAAGGCTTTGAGGGACAGGGAGTTCATGATGGCCGAGCGCGACAGGCTGAGAAAGGAGAACGAGGAGCTGAGGAAGGCCGTTGAGGAGAGAAAGCGGGAGCTTGAGAAAGTTCACGGATCGTGAACAAGCCGTTCATGGAACGTGAACGAAAAGTTCATAAATCATGAACGAGAGCCGGTAACATGCATGAACTGGTATCAACCGAAGAGAGGATCAGGATCCTCGCCTACGCGCTTGAGCGCCATCGGGTGGGGGTCGAAGAAACCGCGAGGGCAACTGGTCTAAGTAAGGGCCTCGTCTCCAAAACCCTGCACCTTCTTGTGAAGTACGGCATGGCCAAGAAATCCGGCAGGGGATTCACTGTACTCAGCGTTCCGAGAACCCGGGAGCTCAAGAGGTTCATCAACTTTATGTGGCTCTCCAAAAAGCTGGAGCCCCTGAAGAGCGGGTGGGTCATTGCCCTCGGGGTGTACGGAAGCTTTGCAACCGGGGAAAATACGCCAGAAAGTGACCTCGACGTCTGGGTCTTCGTCGAGAGGCCGAGCATAGCCAGATCCGCCTCCCTGAAGAGGGAGATAGAAAAGTCCACCGGCAGGGAGGTCAATCTCCTCGTTCTCACGCCCGAGAGGGTTAGAAAGCTCAGGACCAACGACCCGGTTTTCTACTACTCACTCGCCTACGGCTCGATGATAATATGGGGGGAGAACCTTGAGCGGATTCGAGAGATGCCTCGAAAGGAACCTGTTGAGAAGGGTTCCCCCGTCCCTAGAGAAAGGCTGGTTGAGCATTAAACGCGCCGGGGACTGGCTCGAAGAGGCGAGGAGAAACCTCACCTACGGCTCGTACCGGACGTCCCTCATGGCATCTTATATGGCCATGTTCCACGCCGCCAGGGCGGTTCTTTTCCGCGACGGCTGGAGGGAGAAGAGCCACTACTGCATCGCCCGTTACCTTGAGGAATTCTACGTTAAACGCGGGAAGCTGGAGGGGACGTGGGTCGAACTCCTGGACAGAATGAGGGAGCTGAGGCACGAGGACCAGTACGACATAGTCTATGAACCCGACGCTGAGGAGGTCGAGGAGGCGATAAAAATAGCGGAGGAGTTCTTATCCCTCATGAAAAAACTCCTGGAGGAAAAAGTATGAGGCTCATCATCAGGCCCGAGAAGGGCTTCGGGAAAATCGAGGTTGAGCTCGATGAGAGCCTGTGGAAGAAGATTGAGGAGCTTGCCGAGAGCTACGGCGTTTCTCCCGAGAGGGTCGTTGAGATAGCTTTAACCGGCGAGTTCCGTGAGCCGAAAGGGAACCTTGAGGAGCTTGAGAGGAAAGCTGCAGAGCTTGAGGAGAAAACGTGGACGCTTGAGAAGGAGTATTCTTCCCTCCGCTTCAAGGCCTATGGCCTGAGCGAGGACAACAAGATACTCGCCATCGAGCTCTCGGGCCTGATAGCCGAGAACAGCGGGCTTAAGAGGTTTCTGAGAATGAAGCCCGAGCGCAACCTCGAGCTGAGAAAGCTTATATCCTACTACCTGCAAGGTTGAACCGCGGATGATGACAGCGAATTGCACTGATGTTGATGACGAGGACTGGCCCTGACGCCGTCCCGGGCGGGCCGTGACGATTCCAAGACGGGCTGAACCGCTTTGCGGTTGTGACGTACCCTATGAGCGCCGAGCCCGTCCGGGGCGTTTTCTCCGGCGCTTCTTCCTCGGTATCAGCCTCACCGGGCTGCCGCAGTCCGGACAGACGCCTTCCAGCGGCATCTCTGAGAAACGCTTCCCGCAGCCGATGCAGACGTAGTTCCAGCGGATGACTCTCTTTATCCCGCGCTTGAGTGTTTTGAACTCTATCCCCAGGGTTTTTGCAATGTTCTGCAGGTTATAGTCGTCGGTGAAGAGGACTCCCTTGAGCTCATACGCCAGGGCAAGAATCTCGATATCGGCTTCACTCAGCTCACCAAGCTCGCCGGTTCCCCTCGCCGCTTCCTTAACGGCCTCAATGCTCTCCTTTGAGGGAACGAGAACCTTGACCTTCCCTGCGCTTATCAGGCCTTCTAAGAAGAGCCTGGACTCGGGGTCTTTCACCTCCCTAACAACCCCCGGAGATGTGACGCCCTCAACGTCAAACCCCTGAATGAAGACCGCCGCATCGATGACCTGAACCTTCATGGCCTAAACTCGGAGAAACCCTTTTTTAGATTTCCGTCGAAATGAAGCCGGTGGTGGGAATGAAGGTCGATTTAAACTCCGACCTCGGCGAGAGCTTTGGGAGGTACAGGCTCGGCCTCGACGAGGAGGTCATGAACCACATCACGAGCGCCAACGTCGCCACCGGCTGGCACGCCGGCGACCCGGTGGTCATGAGGAAGACGGTAAGGCTCGCGAGGGAGAAAGGCGTTGCCGTTGGGGCACACCCGGGTTATCCGGACCTGCTTGGGTTTGGAAGACGCTACATGAGGCTCACCCCCGAGGAAGCGAGGAACTACATTCTCTACCAGATTGGGGCGCTCTACGCCTTCACGAGGGCTGAAGGGATCGAGCTCCAGCACGTCAAGCCCCACGGGGCACTCTACAACGCCCTTGTCAAAGAGGAAGAGCTCGCGAGGGCCGTCATCGAGGGGATAGCGGACTTCGATAGGAACCTGATATTCGTTACCCTCTCGGGCTCACGGCCGGCTGAGATAGCGGAGGAGCTGGGAGTTAAGGTTGCCCACGAGGTCTTCGCCGATCGCGCGTACAACCCTGATGGCACTCTAGTTCCCCGGTCGAGGCCGGGAGCGATCATACACGACAAGGAAGCGATAGCCGAGCGCGTCATCTCAATGGTCAAGAACGGTGGAGTCAGGGCGATAAACGGCGAGTGGGTCGAGCTCAAGGCAGATACCATCTGCGTCCACGGCGACAACCCGGAGGCGGTGGAGATAGCGAAGCACATCAGGGAGGTTCTTGAGGATGAAGGCGTTAAGGTAGTTCCCATGGGGGAAATCGTGCGGTGAGAACATGGAACCGACAATAAAACCCGCCGGCGACTCGGCACTGGTCATCTCCCTTGGTGAGGTCATAGACGATGAGGTAAACAGGAGAGTTCACGCGGTAGCGAGAGCGATAGAGAAAACCGGCTTTGAATGGCTCGTTGAGGTGGTACCGGCTTACTCAACCGTCTACGTTTTCTATGACCCTCTCAGGGCTGGCTATTCCGAGGTCGTCGCTGCCGTCAAGCCCCTTCTCCAGGTTACCAGCGAGGAGTTTGAGGGCAGGCTCCTTGAAATCCCGGTCGTTTATGGGGGTGAATACGGACCTGACATCGAGTTCGTGGCAAAGCACAGCGGCCTGAGCGTTGATGACGTCATTGAGATTCACTCCAAACCGGTTTACCGCGTCTACTTCCTCGGCTTTCTGCCGGGCTTCGCATACCTAGGCGGCATGGACGAGAGGATAGCCGCGCCACGCCTCGAAAGACCGCGCTTAAAGGTTCCCGCCGGAAGTGTTGGGATAGCAGGAAAGCAGACGGGCATCTATCCCATCGAGAGTCCCGGCGGCTGGCGGCTGATTGGAAGGACGCCGCTCAGGCTCTTCAATCCGGAGAAAGAGCCGCCGACGCTCCTCCAGCCGGGGGACAGGGTTAAGTTTGTGCCCGTTGATGAGTATGAGTTCAGGGAACTGTACGAGGGGGAATGGGGGCGGAGGGATGATTGAGCTCCTCAAGGTGCCATCGCTGCTCACCGTTCAGGACTCCGGTCGTTTTGGCTACAGAAAGCTTGGAATCCCTGTGGCTGGAGCGGTGGACGACGTGAGTGCAAGGCTGGCAAATTATCTCGTTGGCAATCCTGCGGACGCGCCGGTTCTTGAGTTCCTCCTCGCCGGGCCGACGATAAAGTTCAACGTCTCTGCTGTCTTTGCCGTTGCGGGAGACGTTGACTTAAGGCTCAATGGAGTTCCGATTGAACCCTGGACTAGTTACTGGGCAAAGCGCGGCGACATCCTTGAGGTTGGCACTTTAAAGAGCGGCCTTTACGGCTACATAGCATTCGCCGGCGGGATAAAATGCAGGCCTCTCCTCGGAAGCTGCTCAACCTATCCGAGGGCCGGCCTCGGAAGGACGCTGAAGGCCGGCGAGAGACTGAACCTCGGCCACGCGATACTGACAGGAAGGGATGGGAGACACCTCCCACCGGAGCTGAGGCCGGACTATTCGGCTGAGGAAAAGACCGTTCGCGTCGTTCTCGGCCCTAACCTCGACCACTTCACTGAGATGGGAATCGAGACCTTCCTGAGCGAGGCCTACACCGTGACGCCCGAGTCTGACAGGATGGGCTACCGCCTCGATGGGCCGGTGATAGAGCACTCCGAAAAGGGTGCCGACATAGTCACGGACGCGGTTCCTCTCGGTGCCGTCCAGGTTCCGGCCAGCGGGAAGCCGATAATAATGCTCCGCGACGCCCAGACGACGGGCGGCTACGCGAAGATAGCCGTCGTTGTGACCCCTGATTTACCGCTTGTTGCCCAGAGCCGGCCGGGGGAGAGGCTGAGGTTTGAGGCGGTGAGCGTTGAGGAGGCACAGGAACTCCTGAGGCGGCGTGAGAGGATGCTGGCAGCGATAAGGAGATTCCTTGACGGAGAGATGCGGGCCTACAGGATCAGAACAGGGGGAGAAGAGCTTATTGCGTTCGCAAAAGTGGAAAAAGAATAGGAATTATTTACTCCTTCTTGCGCATGACCTTGACGACCTTGTAGGTCTTGCCGTTGCACTCGACGTCATCGAGGATTTCTATTATCTTCACGTGGTCGCCCTCGAAGAGGCCTTCCGGCCTGAATAGGTCCGCCTTTTCCCCTTCGCTGCAGTCCGCGAAGTGGAGCTTTATCACAGAGCCAGCTATTGCAAGCCTCGGCTCTATTGCGACCTCTATGCTCGGTTCGACGACCTCGACGACGCGAACCTTTCCCTCGTGGAGGGGACAGGAGTGCGAGGGCATGCTCCTTACGCGGAGAATTTTATACCTCCTTCCCGGTTCGAGGTTCCCAACGCATACTCCTGCCAGCTTGCACGTTTTGCACGGTTCTGCCGGGCCGTAATATATGAATTCAACCCCAGGCCTTGCCAGCTTTTCCCCAACTAACGTGATTATTGCCATTCCAAACACCTCCGTGAGTGATGATCGTCAGATGACTCCGGTGATTTTAGCGGCCTTTTCGGCTGCCTCTCGCGTAAGACCGTCTTTTCCGAGGATCGTGTACCTCTCGGGCCTTATCGTGTGGGCAATCGTGAGGGCCTCAATGATATATTCCGGGTCGATTCCCAGCTCGTATGCGTTAGTTGGCGCCCCCACCTTCTTTAAGGTTTCCCTAATCCTCTCCCACTTGAGGCCGTGGAGGTAGGCCATTATTATCGTCCCAACGCCCACCTGCTCGCCGTGGAGGGCTGGCTTTGGCGCTATTGCATCAAGCGCATGGCTGAAGAGGTGCTCCGCCCCGCTGGCAGGTCTCGAAGAGCCCGCTATGCTCATCGCAACGCCACAGGAGATGAGGCCCTTCACCACCTTCCTCACGCTCTCCTCGTTGCCGAGCCGTATGATGTCCGCGTTCTTTATCACCATCTTGGCGCTCATCAGGCTGAGCGAGGCCGCATACTCGCTGTAGTACTCGCCCTTTATCCTGTGGGCCAGCTGCCAGTCCTTCACCGCCGTCAGGTTGCTTATCATGTCACCAACGCCGGCCGCGAGGTAACGGTAGGGGGCGGTTTTGATCACCTTGACGTCCGCTATGACCGCTATCGGCGGTACGGCTTTGACGGATGTCTTGGCCCCGAGATCCTTTATCGAGGCGTTGGCGCTCGCTATGCCGTCGTGGGAGGCCGTTGTCGGAAAGCTGATGAAGGGAATCCCCGCCCTAAACGAGGCGAGCTTGGCGACGTCTATTATGCTCCCGCCGCCGACCGCTATGAGCCAGCTGACGTTCTCATCCCTGATTTTAGCCAGTGTTCTCTCGACTTCCTCCATGCTGGCCTCCCTTATCACAAGGCCACTCACGTCAAACGATTCTCCGAGGCTCTTCTCGATGTCCCTGCCGGCTATCTCTCTGGTCTTCGGCCCGTAGAGTACCAAAGCCCTCTCGCCCAGGCCGAGCCTCCTCGCGACGTTAACGACTTCTCCCTTCAGATTCTCGCCCAAGAGCACTTCCCTGGGCAGCTGCATCAGATGCATCTCAATCACCGTCCGGATAACTATGGGTGGGAAAAGCTTTAAGGCTATCGGAACAACCGTCTATGGTGGTCGAATGGGGCTCTACGAGTTCTTTTACGAGTACTTCATCAGGCCTATACAGGAGAACCAGGGTTACAACCCCGTGAACACGGTTGTCTATGCCATAATACTCGGCATAGCGGTTATACTCCTCTACCGGATGCTCAAACGGATGGAAATAAAGGTTGACGACCGCTTCTTCAGGGCCCTCATTCCGTACATAATCCTCGGCCCGCTGATGAGGAGCATGACGGACGTGGGAATACTGCCGAGAACCTACCTGACCGTCAGCCCCGGCGGCTACTTCGTTATAGCGGCCTTTGCAATAGCTTCCCTCTACGTCGTCTGGAGGCACTGCCCCGGCGAGAGGCTCTATCCCCTCTATCGGGACTTCGGGTGGGTTCTGCTCGGCGGACTCGTCTTCGTCCTGATAATAAACCTGGATAAGGTTAGCTTCAATCCGGAGGTCTTCAGGTACTTTATCCCGGCGCTGGTGGTGGCGGAGGGCTTTATATGGCTCGTCTCGAAGAAGCTTGCCCTCGTCAGGGATAACTCGATCCTCTTCTACACGCACTTCTACGACGCGACGACCACCTTCGTGGGAATCCAGTTCCTCGGCTTCTGGGAGCAGCACGTCCTCGCGAGGTGGCTGATGGATACCTTCGGAACGCCGGCGGTGATATACGCCGAGAAGTTCCTGATACTGCTCCCCATCGTCTGGATACTCGACAGGGCCATGGCGGATGAGGACCCTGATTTAATAAACTTCGTGAAGCTCACCATGTTCATCCTCGGCTTTGGGCCGGGAACGAGAAACCTGCTGATAATGCTCATGGGTGGTTGATATGGAGATTCCATGGAACGAGATTGCCCTCGAAACCGCGAGGGAGGTTGAGAAGGAAGTGATGCCCCTTTTCGGCACGGCAAGGGCCGGTGAGACCATCGGGACGAACGTCAGCGGAGACGTTACGAAGTACGTGGACAAAGTGGCGGAGGACGTGGTCCTGAGCAGGCTCCAGCCCCTTGGGGTCAACATCGTCAGCGAGGAGATAGGCTTCATAGACAACGGGAGCGACTACACGGTCATCGTTGACCCGATAGACGGTTCCTACAACTTCGCCGCGGGGATACCAATATTCGCCTTTAGCTTCGCTGTGTTCAGGAAGAACAGGCCCGTTTACGGCGCGATATACGAGTTCGTTACGAGAACCTTCTACGAGGCCCTTCTGGGAGGGGGCGCCTACATGAACGGAAAGCCTATAAAGGTCAGAAAACCCGAGCGAGGGAAGGAGGCGCTGAGCTTCTACACGCGCGGCAGGTGTCTGGGATTAATAAGGAGGGTCAAACGGGTTCGCGTCCTGGGCGCGATAGCCGTGGAGCTGACGTACCTCGCCAAGGGTGCCCTCGACGGCGTCCTGGACATAAGGAACTACGTGAGGACGACGGACATAGCGGCGGGGGTGCTCATAGCCAGGGAAGCCGGAGCCATAGTTGCGGACGAGAGGGGCAGAGAGCTGGAGCTGAGGCTCGACGCCACGACCAAGACGAACGTCATAGCCGTTAACGACCGCTACCTGCTCAATATAATCCTGGAGGAGCTGGAAAATGGGCCTTGATGCTTATTTCCGCCGCTATGGGAAGGCAACCTTCACACTCTTCCTGATAAACATTGCCGTTTACATAGTCGAGGCAATTCTCAGCGGGAACCCCTTCAGTATAAGCATCGACGTCTTGGCAAGGCTCGGCCAGTGGAACTACGCCGTCCTCAACTACGGCTGGTGGTGGCAGCTCGTCACGGCGATGTTCGTGCACGTGGGAATACTCCACATAGGCTTCAACATGTACTTCCTCCTTATGATGGGCAGGCAGCTTGAGGGAATCATCGGGCCGAAGAGGCTCGTCATGGTCTATCTTGTCTCGGGTCTGGCCGGCAACCTGCTGACGCTCTTCCTGCTTCCAGCCAACTCGGTGAGCGCAGGCGCGAGCGGGGCCCTCTTCGGCATAGTTGGAACGCTGATAATCATAACCGGCGTCGTTGGTGGCAACATGCAGGGGGCACTAATAAACGCCTTCGTGCTCTTCCTGATAAACAGCATCATGCCGAGCGTCAACGTGTACGCCCACCTGGGAGGGCTTCTCGTCGGAATGGCGATAGGCTACTACTACGGAAAACGGATAAAGCGCCGCCTGATGGCAATGACCTACGGCTACGGATGGTAGCTCTTCTCCCGGGGCAATCCGCTCCCCTTTTCTGCCTTCGTCCCTCGTTCAAGCCTTTTGGCAATCGGGGCTAGAAAAGTTTCTGTGGTGCGGGGGCGGGGATTTGAACCCCGGAACCCCTACGGGACGGGACCCTCAATCCCGCGCCTTTGACCAGGCTCGGCAACCCCCGCGTTGCCAAAGTATAACGCTCGGAGAGGCTTTATAAAGTTTTCCCTGCTCTATTTTCTCCCTCTGACCAAAAAATTTATAAAGCAACCTCCCGTCTATGACTTCGGGTTGAGGGCCGGTAGCTCAGCATGGTTAGAGCGCGGGACTCTTAATCCCGTGGTCGGGGGTTCGAATCCCCCCGGCCCGCCAGACCGCGTTTCTTCTCGACGCGTTCCGTTTGAGAAGGGATGCGTTTGAGTAACGTAAGGAGTTAGGAAAATGAGTTTTGAAAGCTTGGGCTTATCCAAGGCCACGTTAGTGGCCGTCAGGCAGAAGGGTTTTGAGACCCCAACGGACATTCAGAGAGAGGTCATACCGCGTCTTCTATCGGGCGGCATGGATATAATCGGACAGTCCCAAACGGGAACTGGAAAGACCGCGGCATTTGCGCTCCCCATAATCGAGGCCATCGACCCGAAGGTCAAGGCGGTTCAGGCGATAATCCTCACGCCCACGAGGGAGCTTGCCCTCCAGGTGGCCGATGAAATCAAGAGCCTCCGCGGGAGGAAGAGGGTTTACGTTTACGCCGTCTACGGCGGCCAGCCGATAGGGCCGCAGATAAGGGCCCTCGAGCGAGGGACTCATGTCGTAGTTGGAACCCCCGGAAGGGTTCTCGACCACATAAGGCGTGGAACCCTCGACCTGAGCTCCGTCAGGTTCTTCATACTGGACGAAGCTGACAGAATGCTCGACATGGGTTTCATAGACGATATCGAGGCGATCTTCCGTGAGACTCCTAGGAAGAAGAGGGTACTTATGTTCTCGGCCACGATGCCGCGGGAGATAAGAAGGCTCGCGAGGCGCTACATGGGCGACTACGAGGTCGTGAGCGTGAGTAGCGACGAGCTCGTGCCCGAAATGGTGGACCAGGAGTACGTCGAGGTCGTTCCTGCGAGGAAGTTCACCGTGCTGAAGAAGATACTCGATGGGGACTTCTACGGCATAGTCTTCTGCGCCACCAAGAGGGAAACCAGGGAGCTGAGCGAGAAACTCAGGAGGCAGGGCTACAGTGCCGAGGCCTTGAACGGCGACATGAGCCAAGCAGCGCGCGAGAGAACCTTCTGGCGCTTCAAAACAAAGCGGACGAGAATTCTTGTCGCCACCGACGTCGCCGCGAGGGGCCTCGACGTCCAGGACATAAGTCACATCGTGAACTACTCCCTGCCCATGACAGCGGAGGACTACGTCCACAGGATAGGCAGGACCGGCAGGATGGGGAAGCGCGGAAGGGCGATAACCTTCATCATGCCCGGCGAGTTCAAGAGGCTGCGCTACATCGCCCAGGTCGCAGGGGTGGAGATAAGGAAGTCTGAGCTGAGCGAGGAGATACCGAAGGAGTACAGGGAGAGGTACGAACACGGCCGTTCCGACGGCTACAGAAGAAGTGGGAGAAGGGGAAACTCCCGCCATTCAGGAAACTCCCGGGGTTACTCTAAGAACTCCCGAGGTAGATGGTGACGACGAGGTCGTTGCCCTCTATCTTAACCTCTATCCACAGGCTGTCGCTTTTCTGAACGTAGCTTAAGAACTCCTGGTCTGAGAGCATCTGAGAAACCAGCCACTCGGTGTATTGTTCCTGGAAGAATGGGTGGTAGTAGTCTGCGAGATTGTAGTACGTGACCCCCCACGTCCAGCCCGCCTTGTAGCCTCCGGGAAGCTTTCCGTCCGAGAGACTGGTCAGGGATTCATCGGCTTTCAGGCCAAAATCGCCGTAGAAAACGTTCATCATTGAGTAGGCCAGGTTCCTGGCGTCAGCGTCAGTCATCGTGTAGTCCTGATTGAGGAACTCATACCCCCTGATCGTTCCCAGGTTTTTCACGTTCGCCTGATTTTCGCCGGGCGTTATCTCGTAGAGCGTGGCGTTGATTATCGTACTCCCCTGTCTCTCCCAGTAGCGGTAGTAGGCGCCAAGATCCATCGGGGGAAGGTGCTGGTCAAGGGCAAAGTACCAGCCGCCTATCTTCACCAGCGCCGTTGCATGCCCGAGGTCGGTGAGGTTTATCGCCATCGCATATACCGGCGAGTGGTTCATCGCGAGAAGGAGGGCATCGGTTAGGACCGTGTAGTCGGTGCACACTCCCTTTCTCCGCATTATCGTCTCGTAGGGGGTCTGAATGGTGTTGTTCTGCCCCTCAACGACCTCCTGCCTGCCGTCGGGGTATATTATGACCTTCGCAAAGGGCTGGCTGGCCTTTTCCCAGTCGTAGCTCAGCCACTCCCCCTCCCACTCCAGAACGTTCCAGGCGCTTTGTGGCAGGTTCTCACCCTTCAGTTGCTCTGCCAGGGGTGAAATCACATCGAGCTCCTTTCCGCTCAGCATGCATTCGAGGGCGTCCTTCAGGAGATAGCGCCAGAGAATTCCCGGACAGTTGAGCTCGGCGTCCTGACTTGGCAGGGATATCGTTGCGTTCTCCCATTTCACGAGGGGATTTGTCCAGGTCACCGGAGGTGTGGTGGCAGGCGTTGGAGTTGAGGGCGATGAAGTCTCTGAAGTCGTAGAGGGATACTCCACGCCTCCTGGCGTTCCGGTCCCTGGAGTAACCGAGAGGCAACCGGCGACGATGACCATGGATGCGATTATAAGTGTCGTGAGGAAGCTTTTCATCATAGAACTGATTGCCGGATGAGCTTATAAACAACTCCCCGAGGGGAAAACGCCGGTTTAGTGCTCATCGAAAGATTTAAAAATGCCCTCCTGAAGGTATAACCCGGGCGCTCTGTCAGTGCCGGGGTAGCTTAGCCTGGTCAGAGCGCTCGGCTCATAGGGCCGCTTCCCTTCGGGGAAGCCTGAGAAACCGAGAGGTCCGGGGTTCAAAGCCCCGCCCCGGCACCACATCGACCTCTTTACGCTCGCTGGCCTTTTGAATTCTCCTCTCTGGAGGTCTGTGGAGGGAGTTTATACCCAAGGTTGTCCTTCCGGTGGTTTCGAAGAACGCTGGATAGGGAATCGCTTTTCTCAGCGCGCTTCCCAGAACCGTCTCAGGTACAGCCTCATTCTCGCGCGGTCCACGGGCCTTATACTCTCACGCATCCAGTCGGGAAGGTCCTTCTTGATGGAGTTCCACAGCAGGCGGTAGTCGAGAACCACTATGCTGCCCTTCTCCTCGGCCGAGCGATGCACCCTCCCGGCGGCCTGGACGAGCTTCCTGTGGGCGGGCAGATAGTAGCCGTAGTAGCGCCCCTTTCCGGGGAACTTCCGCTCGAAGTACCTTATCTGGGCCTGAACCCTTGGAGTTGGCCTCGCGTAAGGGATTCCAACGAGTATAACCCCGTTCATCTCGTCACCGCTGTAGTCCTGCCCCTCGCTGTTCCTGCCGCCCATTACACCGAGCAGAACCGCGCCGTTGCCCTTTGCGTGGGCCTTGAAGCTCGCCACCATCGCGTCGTTCTCCGCCGAGCTGGCCCCCTGCTTCTCAATGAATATAGCCTTTCCGGTCTCCTCAAGACGAACCTGCAGGTTCGCCGAGAGAAGCCCCTGGAGAACCTCGTAGGAAGCCGTAAAGACGCCGACGTTCTTCGGTATCAGCCTGACAGCATCGACGATGTACTCTACCATGCGCCTGTAAACTTGGAGGGAGCGCTCATCGCCGCGGGTCGAGACGTCCTTGGCAACCAGAACCTGTGCGTTCTCGCGCTTTACCATCCTCGGGAACTTCTTCAGCTTGGCTTTCTCGATACCCATGACATCGCGAAAGGCCTCCATCGGGGTCAGGGTCCCCGACATGAACACCGTGCTCTGGACGTTTTTGATGAAGCTCAGGGCTTTCGAGGGATCCAGGGCGACCAGCTCAAGGCTCAGGCCTTTATCCCTGCTCATGAGGAAGAGGTAGTCCTCCCGTCCTATGAGTGAGAGCCAGAAGAGCAGGAACTCCCCAACGCGGCCGATGTAGGAGCGTGGGGGCTTTCCCTTCTCTATCCTGTCCTCCCTTATGGCGTCGCCAACGGCTACCATGTCGTTCAGTATCCTGACGAGCCTTCTGGTGTCGAGGCTCAGGATGTCAACGACGTGGGCGAAGACGAGCTCCGGCTGAATCGGGGTTTCCTGAACGTCCCTGTCCTTGAGCTTTTCGTCATAGAGTATCTCCAGTCCCCTGCCAAAGATGCTGAGAAAGTTGGCTATCTCGTGCTCGTTGTACTCGTCTGCCTCCTTTATGGCCCTGTTAACCGTGTGTATGCTTATCTTGTCGCTTAGGGCCGAGATGGCCTGATCCGGCAGGTTGTGGGCCTCGTCAAAGACGACTATCAGGTCGGAGTAGTCAACGTCGAGCGAGCTCATGAAGTTCTCCCTTATCGAGGGGCTGAGGAGGTACAGGTAGCTGGCAACTATAACGTCGGCCTTCTCGGCCACCCTTCTCGTTAGGTCGTAGGGACAAAGCTCCAGGGTTTCCGCATGGTTTAGAATCTCCGCCGGATGACTCGGCTCACCCAGGAAGAACTTCACCAGCTCGTCGAACTCGGTCTTTTTCTTCTTCTCGTTCTCGTAGAACTCGCATTTTCCAAGCTTCTTCAGGTTCTTGCAGACGACCATGGCGGTGTATGCATCGCTCGTGAACTGGGTGAGGTACGTATGAAGGCACAGGTCTTTCCTGCTCCGTAACTCTACGCCGGAAACGGGGCTCTTCCGGTTTATCGCCTTCAACTCCTCTATAACCCTGTCCATCTGCCTGTGGGTTCTGGCCAGGTAGAGAACCTTGTAGCCCATTTCCTTGGCATGGGGGAGGATTCCCGCCAGAACGCTCACGGTCTTTCCGAATCCCGTTGGAGCCTCTATTATGGCGTTCTCCCCGTTTTTAACAGCCTCCGCAACGAGGTCTATGAATTCCCTCTGGTGAGGCCTTAGCTCCTCGTAGGGAAAGTACTCGAACCCTTCGCCGGCATCACTCATGGGAAAGAGTTTTAACGGCTCGCTTTTAACTTTTCCCCAGGTGAAGGGTGTGGACGAGAAGGAGCAGAGACTAATTGAATACTCCATTGAGGCCGTTGTAATAGCGTGGCTCGCGTACCTGTTCTTCTATCAGAATTACCTGCTCCACAGCTGGCACAGGGGGTTGCCGCTCCCCTCAAAACTGCCCTTCTTGGTGGCTGGAATCGTTGTTGCGGCGCTGTTCTTCTGGTATGAATGGACCAGATTCGAGCGCGAACTTGAGGGAAGAAAGAAGGTGCCCCTGAAATCGGTTCTGCCCGTTGCCCTCAGGGAAGAGAACCTCCCCGATTCGGACTCAAACGAAACCGAGAATGGCGGTGAAACTGCGGACGACTCTGAAAGGGAAGAACAGGAAGGGGTCAGAGCTTCAGCCCCGGAATCTCCTCAAGAACCTTGACGGTCAGCCTGACCGCTGCATCGACGTCGCGCTCGTCCACAACTTCGGTGTTGGAGTGGATGTATCTTGCCGGAATGCTTATCCCGCCGCTCGGGACGCCGGCTTTGTTGAGGTGTATCGCTCCTGCGTCGGTTCCTCCGCCGGTGAGGATATCCCATTGGTAGGGTATCTCGTGCTTCTTCGCCAGCTCCTCCATCCACCTCACTATCGTCGGGTGACAAATTACCGAGCGGTCCATTATCTTGATCGCGACGCCCTTCCCGAGCTGAGTTATCTGCTTGTGCTCCGGCGTTCCGGGAACATCGGCCGCTATGGTTACGTCGAGGGCGAAGCCGTAGTCGGGGTCTATGCCAAAGGCCGAAACCTTTGCACCGCGGAGACCGACCTCCTCCTGGACGGTGGCGACGAAGTAAACATCCGCATCGGTCTCGCTCAATTGTCTCGCGGCCTCAACGAGGGTGTAAACTGCTATCCTGTCATCGTGGGCGATGCTGACTAAGCGGTGCTTGCCGAGCCTCTCAAGCCTTCCGTCCCAGGTGATGACGGTGCCTATCTTAACCCCCATCTCCTCGGCTTCCTCTTTGCTCTCCGCTCCGATGTCAATGAAGACCTGGTCCCAGGTCGGGGCCTTGTTCCTCTGCTCCGGTTTCTGGATGTGGGGCGGAACGCTTCCACCAACGCCGTAGATGAACTCGTTCGGCCCAACCCAGACCTTGAAGCGCTGGGCTATCAGCGTCCTCGGGTCTACTCCTCCAACGGGGGCGACGCGGAGGAAGCCGTTCTTCTCGATGTGGGTCACCATCAGGCCGATCTGGTCCATGTGGCCGGCGAGCATGACCTTCGGGCCCTTGCCCTCCTTGTGGGCTATGACGTTGCCGAGCTTGTCAACCTTAATCTCGTCGACGTAGGGTTTGAAGGCCTCGATAACCACGTCCTTAACCCCGAGAAACTCGTAGCCGGAAACGCCCGGCGCCTCTATAATCCTCTTGAGCAGTTCAAAGTCCACCATAGAGACCGCCTCCGTTCAGATTTCCGTCTAAATGTAGGGAAATCCATATTTAAGGCTTTAGGTTCAGGGGTATATCCTGACCCCCATCTTATCCTCGCCGTTGTCGTATATCTCCCGGATTTTGAAGAGGTACGCAGGAGTTCTGCTCCAGTCCCTCGGCTTTTTCGGCCTATGAAAGATGTCGTGGAGGGCGTTGGTGTACTCCCACACCGGGCCGGACTCGTGTATCTCGACCTCGCACCTCACCTCGTAGGAGGTGCTCGGAGGGGTGAAGAAAAGCACCGTAGCTTCCTTTTTCCCCTCCCTCAGGTTAGTCCACGTGTGCTTCTTGGCCAGTTCGAGGGAAACCAGCTTGGTGAAGTCTATCTTCTCCCTCACGTAGATTTCCTCCAGCAGAAACTTCCCGGCTTCCATTGGGCTGTACGGCCTCCTGAGCTCTTCCCACATCTTTTCAATTGTTTCTTCGAGCAGCTCCTTCCTGTGGATGAAGCCAACGCCCTTGATGGAACCGTTGACCCCCGCCGGCCCACAGGTGATTATCGCCGCATTGTGGCGCGTGAAGCTTATCAGAACCTCTGGCCCGAACTTTCCGTCCAGCAGGCGCTTTATGCCCTCGACCCTCTCCTCAAACGCGTATCTGATGAAGTCCTCTGGGAGCATGTTCCCACCGTATTAAGTGGAGCGCTACCGTTAAAAGATATCTCTCTGAAGAAAGGTGGGGTTCACTATGCAAGTTTTGCTGAACCTGAACGTCGTTCCCTGCGTCTTCCTCAAGAGGCTCAACCGCTTCGTGGCGCTGGTCGAGGTCAATGGGGAGATGAAGAAGGCCCTCGTAACCAACACCGGTCGCTTGGAGGAATTCATGATTCTGGGAAAGAGGGCCTTCTGTCTCCCGAAGAGAGGGGGCAAGACCGATTTCGTTCTGCTCGCTTTTGAAGACCTGGGCGGAAAAGGCGCGGTAATAGACACGAGGACTCAGGCGAAGGCCTTCGAGAGGGCCGTTGAGCTCAACCTTATCCCCTGGCTGAGGGACTGCTCAATAAAAAGGAAGGAAGTCTGCGTCGGCAACTCGCGCCTCGACTACCTCTTCGACTGCCCGGAGGGGGAGATATACGCCGAGATGAAGAGCGCCGTTCTTCGGGGTGGAGAGAGGGGAGAGTACGCGATGTACCCCGACTGTCCAAGCGTCAGGGGCCAGAAGCACGTCAGGGAGCTGATCGAGCTTGCAAAGGCAGGGAAAAACGCGATGATCTTCTTTATCGGAGCGATGCCTGGCGTAGAGAAGTTCAAGCCGTACGTCAAAGGCGATCCGGAGATAGCGAAGCTCCTAAGGGAGGCCAACAAGGCGGGCGTTGAAATCCGGGCGCTCAGCCTGTCCCTCCTTCCCACCGGCGAGGTGATCCTAGAGAGACCTGTTCTTAGGGTGGAGCTCTAAACCGCGGTTCTCGGCGTCTTGTACCACACCTTCTTGGCCTTTCTCGCCTCCCACAGGCCAGCGAGGGAGATTAATATCCATATCTGAGAGTATGTGTAGTACATGAGCGGTGCGAGGAGCCAGCAGCCGATGCTCCTTATCTTCCCGTCGTAGAGGCCTGCGAAAATCTCCAGCAGGAACGAAAGGTACACAAAGCTCAGAATAAGCCCCGTGAACCACGTGACGTTTCCGAAGGTCATCAGAAGTGCCACAAAGGCCACGTCCGCCACTATGACCGCTATCGCCAGGAGGTAGTACACCATCAGCGTGAGGAGCAGGTCAAAGCGCAGGCCCCAGCCGGGGATCTCGCGGAACCTCTTTATGTGCTCCCTCACGGTGTAGACGTTTCCAGCCGCCCAGCGGGTTCTCTGCCTGAACCACACGCGCCAGCTCTCGGGCTCCTGCTCCCAGGTGACCACGAGTGGGTTGTAGGCTATCCTCTTGCCCAGCGCCATTATCCTGAAGGACATCTCCAGGTCCTCGGCGAGCGCCTCTTCGTCCCATCCTCCGAGCTCCTCGAGCAGGCCCCTCCTGATTACGAAGTTCGTTCCGGGAAGTACTGCCGTCCCGTACAGCTTGCTCTTTCCGCTCTGGCCGGCCAGCTGGAAGTACAGGTACTCCATGCATATGAACCGTGTGAGTATGTTCCTGTTCCAGTTTATCGTCCGGACTTTTCCGGTTACTGCAGGCGTCTCGTCGCTCAGCATCGCCACAAGGCCCTTGAGCGCCCCCGGCTCCGGCCTGTTGTCGGCGTCGTAGACCGCTATAACCTCTCCCTTTGCCAGTTTAAGGCCGTAGTTCAGGACGTAGCTCTTTCCCCTTCCACCGCCCTCAACGCGAACCACCCTGATGAAGGGATGCTCCCTCGCCACCTCCTCCGCTATCCTCACTGTCTCGTCCGTGGAACCGTCGTCGAGCAGGAGAACCTCCAGTTTGTCCTTGGGATAGTCGAGGTTTGCCATCGCCAGGAGCGTGTCCCTTATCACCACCGCCTCGTTTCTCGCCGGGATGAGGATGGTGACAAAGGGAAGCTCGTCCGGGATCACGGGTTGCTTGAACCTCGAGTTGTACCTCAAACCCGCCATCGTCAGAGCTATGTAGTAGAAAAACACCGGGTAGATAACTGCGGCCGAAAACACCCAGATGAGGTGGAGGATGGATACCACGATGTCTAGGGCACGAGTTAAGGGCTCCATGTTACCCCCTTTAGTTTTATGTCGTTTGCTCCTTATAAGCCTGCCCTAACGCGGAAGCGTTTTAAACCCAGAGGGAAAGAGAGGATTAGGTGATATAAATGGCCATAGTCGATGTTAGAATTCTGGTTGAAGGCGCGAGCGATGTTGAGGTGGTAAGCAAAGCCCTTCAGGGTCTTGCACTTGGAAGTGAATACAACATAACGATCTCCTCAATAATCCCAACGACTAATGTCGAGATAGCAAAGAGTGCCGCCGCTGGAGCGGATCTTTTAATCATCGCGACCGACGCGGATAGGGTTGGAAGGGATCTCGCCGAGAGGCTTTTCAGCGAGCTGGGCGAAATGGTCGGGCACGTTGAAAGAATGAAGCTTCCCCTCGGCCACGACCTGGAGCACGTTGATGTCGAGCTGGTGAGGAAGGAGCTTAAGAACACCCTCGTAAGGGCAGGTCTCAAGAGCCTCCAGATACTCCCCGAATACATGGCTCTGAGGAACCAGCTCCTTGACCTCAAGGGACGCTACGATGGCCTTGCTGAGGAGTACAGGAAACTCCGCGAGGAGTACGAGGCGACCACAAAGGCCCTTGAGGAGCTGAGGGAGGAGAACACGAGGCTCAAGGAGGAGAATGAGGGTCTAAAGGCTCTGCTTGAGAGCGCCAAGAACATATACCGCATTGAGGAGGCCTGGAAGTCCCTCTTCCCCGCCGAACCGGTTCCCGACGAGGCTTACATAGGAAAAGCCGTTGAGAAGCTCGGTCTGGCAGGACGAGTAATAGTCGGCCAGGGCTACATCTTTGCCGAGGATAAGGGACTCGTGGACGAGCTTCTCAGGACGGTTTACCTCAGCCTTTCCATCAGGGAGGAGTCCGGGGAAGTTCCCAAACCACCTACGGAGGAGCCACCCAGGCCACCGAAGCCACCCGAGGGGCCGGGGGTCGTTGAGGACGCAGAGGTGAAGCCCGACGACATCGAGGGACTCCTGAAGGGGCTGTGATATGGAACTTAAAGAGACGCTTGAGGAGTACGAGACATACCTCGATCTGGAGGGCAAGAGTCCGAACACGATTAGGATGTACTCCTACTATGTGGGACGATACCTGGAGTGGGGCGGAAAACCAAACGCGCGCTCCGCTCTCCGTTTTCTCGCAAAGCTCAGACGTCAGGGCTACTCCAACAAGAGTCTAAACCTCGTCGTCCAGGCCCTCCGCTCCTACTTCCGCTTTGAGGGCTATGAGGAGGAGGCCGAAAAGCTCAAGCCTCCAAAGGTCCCACGGAGCCTTCCGAAGGCCCTGACGAGGGAGGAGGTCAGGAAGCTCCTCTCCGTCATTCCCCCAACGAGGAAGCGCGATAGGTTGATATTTCTTCTCCTCTACGGTGCCGGTCTTCGCGTCAGCGAGCTCTGCAACCTCAAGAAGGGCGATGTCGACTTTGAGCGCTCGCTCATAGTCGTCCGCGGAGGAAAGGGCGCCAAAGACAGGGTCGTTCCAATCCCAGCATTCCTCCTTGGAGAGATTAAGTCTTACCTTGAGGGACGCAATGACGACAGTGAATATCTCATCGTCGAAGACAGGCGCGAAAAGAAGGACAGGATTACTCCGAACACCGTGTGGTACCTCCTCAGGAAATACGGTGAGAGGGCTGGGATCAAAGTCACACCGCACATGCTCCGCCACAGCTTTGCCACCCACATGCTCGAAAACGGCGTTGACATAAGGGCCATTCAGGAGCTTCTCGGCCATTCGAACCTCTCAACGACACAGATATACACGAAGGTCACCGTCGAGCATCTGAGAAAGGCCCAGGAAAAGGCTCGGCTGATAGAGGGGCTGATGGAATAAAGAACAGTGCAGTGCTAAAAATCGACTATTCATAGCTTCCCCTTCTTCCTCAGCATCGCCAGGTAGCTCGTGAAGGCCCCGGCGGAGATGGTATCGCCCAGACCGACCGTTGAAACGGGATTTCTGACGAGTCTCGTCGGGATTATGACGACCTTGTACTCCCTGGTTCTCAAGCGCCTCTTCGCCTCCTCGAAGCGGAGCTTCACGAACTCACCGTACTCGTTGTACGGGACTTTCATGCCGACCTTGAAGTCCTCCGGGCTAGTTATGTCCCCGAGGGATGCCCTCGCCGCTGCCAGGGTAGTTGCGAGCTCAAGACTGCTCCTCAGCTCCCCTTCACTGAGCGGGTTGTCCGCGTGGGTTATATACATGATGTAGTAAATCGTGTGTATCTGGAGCACCTCGAGGTTCATCTCGTCCACGAGGATTTTTCCGCCTAGGACGGTGTCCTCTATGCGGTTGTATGTGAATATCCGGTCGGCGAGCTTGGAGTAGCCGAGGGCGTTGAGGACGTGGGCTATCTCGGCCTCGTCCATGCCAACGCTGTCAACCAGGGGGAAGAGGTTGTAGATGACCTTCTTCCTAAGCTCGCGGTTCTGTATCGAGGCAAACTCCAGGTGAACCTTAACGTCCTTCTCCCGCTTGAGCAGGAGTATGTCCCTCTTCGCCTCCCTGAGGTAGTGGTTCGCATCCTTGCCGTCCGAATAGCGGAGCTTTATCCCCTGGTAGCCTGAAAGGATAGCCCCGTCAACCTGAAGGCCTATTTCCGGCAGGAACGGCTTTAATTCGGGTTCGGTGTATATCCTTATGCTCTCAAACCTTGCTGAGACTATGAACCTGCCCGAGAAGGGAACCCTTACAGTCTCGCTTCCCAGCTTAAATGTCGTCCCGGCGCGGAACTCGAAAATGCGGTTCACCTTTATCGGGTCATTCTCGCGGTAGGCCTCGCGCGGGTGCCTGAAGGTCAGCCTCCCGTCCTCAACCACCGGATAGAGGAGGTTCGGCCTGTCCACGAACATCTCGGCCTGCTTCCTCGCGAGGTGGGGGGTGTAGACTATCACCCTCCTGAAATCTAGGCTGGCCAGGAGGTTTGCTATTATTCCAGCCTGGCCACCCATCCTCTCGATGTCGTATTTGAAGTGGGAGTCAAACCACGTGTGGAGCTCCTCGTTCACCAGCGGCACCGCCATCGGCTTTCCGGTCTTGAGGGCGTGAACAAGCCTAGCAACGAAGTCGAGGGGCTCGTTTATCTCCCTTGGGTACTCGTCCATCCTTTTCCTTACAGCCTCGGCCCCGAACTCGTCTATCAGGCCCTGCACCGTCTCCTCGTCCAGGAAGGTTATCGCATCGACGTTCGTGTTGTAGGCGGTGTATATCGAAAGTTCCCTGGCATCGTCGAGGAGCCCCATTTGTATCACCCTCAGTGATTAATCCTTAGAGAATGCGGGTGAATTCTTAAAAGGATTTCGGAAGAAATTGGCAGAAAAATGTTAAAGGCTCAGAACTCGGTGAAGAGCCTTCCAAGCCAGGGGATTCTTTCCATGATGTCCATCTCTCTGAGTGCCAGCCACAGCGATGCTTGGTTGCTCGTAACTACCGGGATACCGAGGTCTTCCTCAAGGGGCTCGATTATCTCGAAGGTTCTCATGTTAGTGCAGCTGATGAAGACCGCGTCGGCCTCGTCCATGAAACTCGCCTTTGCAAGGCGGTAGGCCTCGTGGGGTTCGAGTTTCCCAATCTGGGTGTTGTCCTCTATTCCAAGCCCCCTTATGTCGAGCACGTTGAACTCGTTGGCCTCAAGGAACTCCCTTTCCCGCTGGTTTATCTCGTCGGTGTAGGGGGTTATCACGAGTATGTCCCTCGCATCGAGTATCCTGAGGGCCTCGACAACGGCGGTGCTGGTGCTGACCACCGGAACGTTTACCTCCTCCTCTATCTTTGACTCAAGCTCCTTCTCGTAGTCTTTCCCGCCAATGAACGAGCCGCTGGTGCAGCCGTAAAGAATCATCTCCACGCCGGCGTCGCGCAGAAGTCTTGCCGCCTCGACGGCGAGGGTGTTCATTTTGACGAGCTCTTCCTCGGTGACGTTCTTCAGCGGAACCCTCGCGGTGTGGAGCGAAACCCCATCGGGAAGGGCGCCGTGAAGCTCCATCTCCATTGTGGTGTTTGATGAGGGTACAATAAGCCCGAGCCTGCCTCTCCATCCGTACATGCTTTCACCTCTGCGGTGTTACGCTGGAATTCTCTTAAACCTTTGGTTTTGGAAAGGCTGATTAAGGCCGGCGAGGAGGATATACCGGTGGTAGTGTGAAGCTCGATGATGCGATATTCGGAAGGGCTTCCGTGCGGTACTTTGAGGAGGAGGACGTTCCCGATGAGCATGTGAGGGCACTTATCGAGGCTGCTGTGAGGGCACCAACCGCAAGCGGCCTTGAAAACTGGAAGTTCGTGGTTTTCAGGAGCAAAGGCGTGAGGGAGAAGCTGTACAGCCTCATAGCCGAGGGCATGATAAGGTACTACCGCGCGGTGAACCTGGCGGAGGAGAAGATAGAGAAGCTCAGAAAGCGAATGTACGTGCAGGGGATGTACCGTGCGCCGGCCTACGTGGCGGTCTTCATTGACAGGCGCGTTCGGTTCCTCCCTGGGGAGGACTTCGATGAGCTTGAATTCATCTGGAGCGTTGAGAGCGCCGCGATGGCCATCCAGAACCTCATGCTCAAGGCGGTTGAGCTGGGCCTCGGAACGGTCTACATCGGCGTTACGAATTTTCCGGGGATAGAGGAGGAAGTTCGCGAGCTGGCGGGCCTCGATGAAAACCACTACCTCGTTGGCCTCATTCCGGTGGGCTACCCCAGGATGGAAGTCAAACCGAGAAGAAGGAGAAAGGCCCTCGACGATGTGCTGCTCTTCATCTAAACGTTTTTATTCCCTCCCCCTCAACTCAAACTGGTGGAAGGATGATAGAGTTCGTGATACTGCTCGGAGTCATCGGCGGCTGGATAATAGTGGCCTCGACGCTCTTCCTGATGCTGGCCCTGGGCAAGATGTGGGGGCTAGTCGGGGTTCTCCTGCTCATTCTGGCCATCCAGATCAACCACTGGCTCAAAAGGAAATACATGCGTGCCATCGTTGACGCCACGCCGAGGGCAAAGGCCATAGCCGCCCATATATTCGAGATGAACGAGCTGATTCTGCTGTCATCCTACCTAATTTCGGTGGTCCTCTACGTCGTCATCCAGAAGTACGTGGAGATAGTCATCAAGTTCCCGCACGCACTGGGGTGAGAGCATGAACGTCGTCATAGTCAGGTACGGTGAGATTGGAACCAAATCGAGGCAGACAAGGAGATGGTTCGAGAACATACTCATGAACAACATACGGGAGGCTCTGGTGAGCGAAGGAATAGAGTTCAAGAAGGTCGAGGCGAAGCACGGGAGGGTTCTGGTGAAGACGAACAGGGCAAAGGAGGCAGTTGAAGTACTCCGGAGGGTTTTTGGAATAGTATCCCTCTCACCGGCGATGGAGATAGAGGCGGAGATGGGGAAAATCAACAGAACTGCCCTCAAGCTCTTCAGGAGGAAGAAGCGCGAGCTGGGTCTTGAGAAGCCAAAATTCCGCGTCACTGCGAGGCGTATAACCAAGGAGTTCCCGCTCAAGAGTCCCGAGGTTCAGGCCAGGGTGGGCGAATACATCCTGGAGAACGAGGAAAGCGAGGTAAACCTTCACCACTACGACATCGAGGTCGGCGTCGAGCTGATGGAGGGCAAAGCGTACGTCTTCGTGGACAAGGTTAAGGCCTGGGGAGGACTGCCGATAGGGACGCAGGGCAAGGTGGTGGCACTGCTTAGCGGCGGTATAGATTCGCCGGTTGCCGCTTTCCTCATGATGAAGCGCGGCGTTGAGGTTATTCCCGTCCACATATACATGGGCGAAAAGACCCTCGAAAAGGTCCGGAGAATATGGAATCAGCTCAAGAAGTACCACTATGGAGGAAAGGGCGAACTTGTGGTGATCAAGCCCGAAGAACGTGAGAGAATACTCGAAAAGCTTCGCGAGCTTGGAAAGGAGAAGTACACCTGCGTCTTCTGCAAGTTCATGATGGTCAGGCACGCCGACAAAATAGCGAAGGAGTTTGGGGCCAAGGGCATCGTCATGGGCGATTCTCTCGGCCAGGTGGCTTCACAGACCCTTGAGAACATGTACATCGTCAGCCAGGCGAGCGATTTGCCGATTTACCGCCCGCTCGTTGGCCTTGACAAGGAAGAAATCGTCAGGATAGCGAAGGAGATAGGAACCTTCGAGCTCTCAACCCTGCCAGAGGACGAGATTCAGTTCATACCGAGGCATCCGGTTATCAGGGGCTCGTGGGAGGAGTTCAGGAAGCTCTACCGGGCGGTCTTTGGGGAGGAGCCGCAGAAAAGGCAGTGCTGAAAGGTTAAATATATGAAAAGTTAAGTCTTCAATGGAGGTGAAAATATGCCAATAGTCGTTGAGGCCGTGTATGAAAACGGAATTTTAAAACCTGTAAAAAAGCTCAACCTGCCTGAAAAGAGCAGGGTGCTCATAAAGGTTGAAGTCTTTGGAATTCTGAAGGACTGGGACGTTGACCCTCAAAAGCTGAAGGATGAACTGAGGGAGGCACATGGCTAAGTTCTTCGCCGATACCTACGCCCTCGTTGAAATCCTCAGAGGAAACCCCAACTACTCAACATATGCTGAAGAGGAACTGTATACAACCGAATTCAACCTGCTAGAGCTGTCGTATGCCCTGACAAGGGACTTTGGAGAGAAGAAAGCTAAAGCTATCGTGGAACTCGTGAGGAGCGTTTTTATTATCCTGACGCCCGATACAACGCATTACGTCCGGGCATCAACCCTAAGACTTCGGGCCAAAAAGGAAGGGAAAAAGCTTTCTTTGATAGATTGTCTGGGTTACGTTCTAGCAAAGGACATGGAAATGAGGTTTCTCACGGGCGATAAGGAGTTTGTAAACATGGAAAACGTGGAATTTGTGAAGTGATCCCCATGACTCTTCAGCGTTTATGGTCGTACGTGGCCATCTTCCTCCCGCTCATCTTCATCGTCGGACTCCTCATCGTTGTGAACCAGAACCCGTGGTTTTCGTTCACAGACAACGCCCTGAGCGACATGGGTTCAATACGGAATCCGGTGAACTACTACTTCAACGGTTTTTTGATGGTCTTTTCCGTTCTGGGTTTTGTGGCCTCCCTCGGTGCGCTGAGGAACGGTCTGGCTTACCTGATGCCCTTAGCAATGGTTCTCCTTTTCCTCGTTGGTGTTTTTCCGGAGGAGTACGCTCCCCATGGGCCGGCGGCGGTGTTCTTCTACGTTCTGGCCCTGGCGGACATAGCGATAGTTGGCATAAAGCTCGGACGGAAGGGGCTCTCCGCCGGCTATGCCTGGGGCGTTCTGGCGGTTCTCACCTTCGCTCTGATGCTATACCTCGTGAAGGCTGGGGTCTTTAAGGGCCTCGCGATTCCTGAGCTCATCGGCGCCTCCACGATACTGACCTGGTTTGTTTACATCGGCCTGCTCCAGTTTGGCACCCGTAGGAATTCCTACAGAAATCCTTAAATACCGTGCTGTTGTAGGCATGACTACACGGTGAGAAATGTGCCTGTGAGTCTTGATGACCTGAAGGCAAATATCTGGGAATACATAGAGACGGGGAAGACGCCTTCAAAAAGGCAGATACAATTTCGCATCGATACTGTATTTCAAAGCCCTTGTTGGAATATGCGACTACATCATCAAGCGTGATCTGAATCTTGAACCCAAGAACCACAGTGAACGATTTGCAATTCTGAGGCTTCACTACCGTGATCTGTACCGCGTTGTCAGTAAGTTCTTTGATTTTTACCGGGACGCGTATGAAAGACGGCTCACAGAAAATGAGGTGGGGGCGTTGAGGAATGAAGTTCTCAAACTTACCGATAGGATTAAGTGAACTGGAAGAGGCCGCGAGTAAATTCAAGAGGGAGCATGGAAAGGTCTTTGATGTGGTTCTGTATGGATCCACGACCCAGGGGAAAGACTCCCCCAACGATTTTGACTTCATGGTCGTGCTCCGGGGGGCGGACGATTCTGAGAGGTTTGAACTCTCCTTTGAGTTCAAGGAGATGCTGGTAGATACAGGGTTTCCCCACGAAAAGCTGGACGTTAAGGCGATAAACCTTGAGCAAATGTGGAATCCCAACTACCTTGCTGTTCCGGGGATAGTGATTACTGGCTATTCCCTGATTAGAAAACGGCCAGTTCATGAGCTGATGAACGGAGAGGGATACGCGCTGTTCGTCCTCGATGTCAGGGGGATGACAAAGAACGAGAGGAACAAATTCAGCTTCGCACTTCGCGGGAGGGATGGGAAAAGTGGTATACTGAAAGAACTGGAGGGACATTATCTGGCCCCGTGGGTCGTCCTTCTGCCTGTGGAGGCCACTTACCGGTTCAAGGAATTTCTGAGAGTATGGAGGGTTAACTACGAGCTGTACCTGATGTTTGGGGTCCCGTACGAATCAAAGGTTTGGGGACTCGAGATCAGTTCTGGTGGACTCCAACCTTAAGTTGAGGAAAGCTTCATATATCCTCAATCCCTTCTTCCGAACATGAAAGCGGTGGCGCTGCTCAGTTCGGGCATAGACTCGCCCGTGGCGATATACCTCATGCTCAGGAAAGGCTTTGAGATAACCCCCGTTCACTTCCGGCAGAGCGGTACGAAGGAATCCAAGGTCCTTGAGCTCTGCGAGGTTCTCGGAAAGTACGGAAAGCTGAATAAGGCGGTTATAGTAGATGCCTACGAGGAACAGGCACCGGTTTTTTCGAAGCTGGCGGAGATTGGAAAGGGAAAGTGGACGTGCCTCTTCTGTAAATACATGATGCTCAGGAAGGCGTGCAGGGTGGGACATGAGATTGGGGCAAGAGCTATAGTCACAGGCGATTCCCTCGGCCAAGTTGCTTCCCAGACCCTTGACAACCTTATGATAATAAGCAGGGCTAGCGACCTTCCGATCCTGAGGCCGCTTATTGGTCTTGACAAGGAAGAGATAGTTAGAATCGCCAAGGAGATTGGCACGTTCGATATAAGCATCGAACCTGAAGAATCGTGCCCCTTCGTTCCGAGGTATCCGATAGTGAGGGGCTCGCTCGGTGAGTTTGCGAGGATAAGGGAGAGACTTGTTAGAGAAGGTGTGCTCTAAACATCCGCTCACCTCACACCGGCATCTTGAAACGCCATCCGTTACCACAGGCTGAATATTTTGTAGGCTTTCACCCCGTTGGTTGTTTGGACGTAAACGATGTTTCCCACGAGTTTGACTTTTGTTGGGCGTTCGCCCTCTTTGAACTCTTTGCAGGCTAGTTTTCTTAGGCTCTCCGCCCTAAAGACGCAAATTCCGTTCTTCTCATCCCCTCTTTCGTTGGCTAAGAAGTAAGATACAACGGCATACTTCTCGTTGGCATCTATGAGAAGTCTGATGCCCACGCCCTCCCCCGAAATGCTGGTAATTTCCGCTTTTTTGACTTTCTCGCCGTCTTTCATGTATATCAACGCGTGGGTCTCCAGCGGAGGTCTTCTCGGCTCTCCAATGGTGACGTATATTCTGCCTCCTGTGATTTTAACGTCCGAGACATGGCCTCCGAGCACATCGGGACAGAACCAGCCGGAAAGCCGACCGGTTGAGATGTTCAAAACGTAGACGCATGAACTCCCAGAAGAACCAAAGGTTGGGTTGCTCACGAGAATCAGTCCTTCGCCTGTGTAGTTGAGCGGATACGCTGGAAGCTCCCGTCTCCACTTCTCGCTGAGGTTGTAGTCGAGGAAAATCATCGAGGATTGACTATCCGATGTGAAGTACGCATACAGAAGTAATCCTTCATGGGCACAGAGATATCCACTACTTATCCCCTGCAGAGTGTAGTTAACGGTCTGTGTCCCATTTGCCGATGAAATCATAAAGACGCAGGAGAAATTCTCAAGAATGGAGGCGGTCTGAATCTTCAGGGAGCCACACTTTGCTGAGACATTAAGGCCGTCAAAAGACGCTTCATCGGGATTTACCGGAGTAAGCAGGCCTTTGGGCAGGAAATATACCAAGGCCAAGAGAACAAATCCCAAGGTTGCTAATTCTTTCTTTTTGTCCATAGTCTACACCTCGTCGTCAGTCCCCTACATGCTAGATTATCCCAGACTTAGTATCTTGTAGGCTTTCACCCCCTTGGTTGTTTGGACGTAAACCACGTTTCCCGCGAGTTTGACTTTTAGCGGCCTCTCTCCCTCCTCAAACTCCCTGCAGGCGATTTTCCTTAGGCTATCTGCTGTGAACACGCAAACGCCGTTTTTCTCGGCTCCGTCGGTTGGATACAGAAAGTAGGCCACTGCAATATACTTTTCATTCACATCGAAGGGCATTCGTATTCCAACGAGTTCGAAAGTTGGAATGTTTATGATGGGGACTTCCCTCCTGTCACTGCCCTCAAAAACGTAAAGGTGGGCCTTGCCTTTGAGATGAGCCGCCGTTATGTACAACCTACCACCCACAAACTTGAAATGAGAGATGTACTCATGCACACAAATCCTCTTACGGAGTTTACCAGTTTCCACGTTTATCAGGTAAAGGCAGTCCTCTCCAAGGAGAATTATACTTCCGTTTTTGTACGCAACTGGCGAACCCCCATGCTCGGTTCTCCATAGCTGGGTCAGGCTGTAGTCGAAGAACGCTATAGTGCTGTGCTCCCGTGAGTAGTGCCCGTAAATGGCAACCCCCTCAGGGGTGCAGAAGTAGGAGCCGGAAAACTCTTCCAGGGTTAGGTTGAGATAATGGGTGTTGTTGACAAAGAGGGTGAAGTTAAGGAGAACGGTGTTATTCGGGGAAACATCTCGCCTCCATCTGACCTCTAACCACTGCGGACACGTGATAAAACCTCTAGACTCCTCTGAGAAATTCACTTCTTTAAACCCTTCATCGAGTTCGATTAAGGGGCTGGGCAGGGGTGTTTGAGTGGAGTTGTCCTTTATTGCTGTTGGAGTCTGCTCCGATGTTTCTTCTTTAGTGGACACTTTCCAGGAGGTTGCTTCATTGTTGTTGCTAAGCTTTGGATATTCCTCATAAACAACCGAGGTCGCTAAAATTAGAATGAGCAAAAATAAAAACAACACAGGGTACTTTTCCATTGACTTCATGGACTATACCCCCGGCCGACCAGCTACCCTCTTTAGAAGGACGTTAACGTCGATGCGGGAGCAGTCCTGAGGGGTTGCCTGGACTTGGCCGGTGGTTTGTGTTGCTTCCGCTTTGAGGGTATGAAAGCCGCCCAGGAGGAGAAGCCCAAGGAGGAGCATCGTTACCCACTTCCGCATTTGCCCTCCCCAAAGAGTTATTGGCTATAATTATTGAGAATTGCATATAACACTTTTGCCTGCAGAATACTGGGATTAAAACTGGCATTTGAATGATATGTTAACTGCTGGAGTTACGCCTAGGGCATTTAAAATGGGAATTAATTACCCAATTCTGTCCATAACTGTTCGTTTTAGGAAAGCTTTTAAAGGCTTTTCCTGAGCCTTTTGTGGTGATGGCAAATGAACGTGTTTAACAGCACGCTGGAGCTGTTCGAAAAGTACAAGCCCACCCCCCTGGTTAGACTCTCGGCGGAGAGGGGGGATGTATTTTGCCAAGCTGGAGTTCTTTAACCCCTTCAGCAGGAGCATCAAGGACAGGGCCGTTTTTAACATGCTTATGAAGGCCATCGAGCGCGGGGACATCAACGGCACGGCCCTTTTTGAGGCCACCTCCGGCAACGTCGGGATTTCTCTTGCGGCGCTCAGCAACGTTCTCGGTATTGAGTTCAGGGCATACCTGCCGAAGCCGACCCCCAAGGCCACACAGGTTCTGCTCAAGGTGCTGGGTGCGGATGTCGTCATGACCGACTTCGAGACCATAGACCCCACCATGGTGCGCTTTGTGCAGGAAGAAGCCAGAAAAGCCGGTGCAATGAACCTGAACCAGTTCGAGAACAACGACAACTTCGACGCCCACTACCGCTTTACCGCGGGGGAGATCGAGGAACAGCTGAGGAGCATCGGGAAAACTCCCGACGTCATAATAGCCGGCATCGGAACTTCCGGACACATAGCCGGCATAGCGAGCTACTTCAAAGAGCGCTACGACACGACCGTTGTGGGCGTCGTTCCGGCGAGGGGTGAGAAGATACCCGGCATTAAGAGGCTTGAAACAAAGCCCAAGTGGTACTTCCAGGTGGACATAGACAGGATTGTGGAGATAACCCGGAACGAAGCTATTGAAGGCGCCTTCAGCGTGGCACGCAGGGACGGTCTCTTGATAGGACTCAGCTCTGGAGCGGTGGTCAAGGCGTACGAGAAAATCTCCAGCGAATTCGGTGAGAAAACCTACGTCCTCATCTTCCCCGACGATGGGTTTAAATACGTGGAGGTCTTTGAAAGCTACTTGGGGATGATATGAAACGGCTCAGGGTTGCCTCGTCTCTCCTTTTTCTCAGCGGATTTCTGCTCCTCTACTACGCTTATTACTTGGCATCGCCGATTTACCTGACCTTTGCGATATTCAACATGGGGCTTGGCTATGGAGTTGGAATTGAAAACAAGACCGCCATCAAGGTTGCCCTCATATATGCTGGTGTGACGTTCTTTTTTGCCCTGCTCTTCCTTATAGCGGGTAACCCCATGGCCTTGATTGAGGTGGCGATAAGCTTCTTCATAATCCACGACATCCTTAGCTACATCAAGGCGGTGGTGAAGGAAGAGGAGGGGGAAGAAAAGCCCAAAGGCGAAACGAAAGACTGATGGATATTTTTATAGCTGGTCGGAGATGCGGAGGGTGAAAACCGGTTCCAGGACTCCTTACATCATCCTAATCGCCGGGTTCTTTGCAATCTTAGGTTCAACGATGAGCAAGTCGCCAACGCTGCCCCTCTATGCCCAGAGCCTCGGTCTTGGAAAGGGGGAAATAGGCCTCGTTGCCGCCGCCTCGACGGTGACGGGTATCTTCATGAACTTTGCGTCGGGCCTCCTCAGCGACGTTTACGGGAGGAGGAAGCTCCTCAAGATGGCGGGATTCGTTTTTCTCAGCGCTCCCCTGCTGTACTTTCTCACAGACAACGCGCTAAGCCTCGCCCTTGTCAGGGTCTACTACGGTGTTGCGACGGCAATCTTCGTCCCGGTGTCCTTCGCATTGGTCAGTGACCTGTACCCGGACCATAAGGGCACCTTCATGGGCTTCCTGAGCTCATCAACTCTCGTTGGCCGCGCCCTCGCTCCTGTTCTCGCGGGGAGCATCATCTATTTCCTGGGGTTCTCGGTGGTCTTTGTCCTCTGCTCACTGACGGGACTGGTCGTTTTTGCCCTTACCTTCAGGTTCCCTGAAACTGGGGGAGAGCTGAAGAGGTTTGAGTTCACGTTCAGCGGAGAACTCCTCCTGATAGGCCTTCTGGACGCGGCCGTTTACATGGCCTACCAGGGCATAGAGACCTTTCTACCCCTATTCTACTACCTCCAGGACAAGGCGTGGCTCTCCGGGCTGATACTCACCGTTGAGATAGCCATAATGGCGGTCGTCAAGCCCTACGCGGGCTACCTAAGCGACAGGGTGGGAAGAATCAAACCGATAGTGGCCGGCATGACGATGGTTGGCCTGGCGATGTTTGTGTTCGCCCTTTCAGAGTCCCTTTCTCTTGTGGTTCTGGGTGCGGTGCTTTTCTCGGTGGGTGCATCGATAAGTGAGGCCTCAACGAAGCCCCTGGCCACCGAGGTATCGAGGCTTCGCGGAACGGCACTGGGATTTCTGGAGAGCATAAAGGATATCGGTCAGGCCCTGGGGCCCGTCTTAATCGGATTTTTGGGCCTTAGAATCGGCTTTGCCCTCATAGGGATGTTTGGAATTCTGTCGTTGGGGCTGTTCCTTTTTGCCCGCCCCGGAAGAAAAGTTTGAAAAATGAAATTAGGCGCACCTCTCCCTGTACTCGCTGCTTATCTCCTCTTTCTTCTCGGTGGGCTCCTTGACGATTATCCTGGCGTCAACCACCACGGCACCCTTGCCCTTCTCGTAGACGAAGACCGGGTTGAGGTCCATCTCCTTGATGTAAGCATCGAGGTCGTTCACGAGTTCGCTAACCTTGAGGAGCAGCTCAACTATTGCATCGATGTCGGCCGGCTTCTCACCGCGCGCTCCAGCGAGAATCGGGTAGCTCTTGATCTCGGTTATCATCTTCCTGGCATCGCGCTCGGTTATCGGGATTATCCTGAATGTGACATCCTTGAGCACCTCGACGAAGATTCCTCCGAGGCCGAACATGAGGGCGTGGCCAAACTGCGGGTCCTCGGTAACGCCGATGATTATCTCCCTGCCGGGCTTAAGCATCGGGGCTATTAGGACGCCGAGGATTTCAGCGTCCGGGCGGTATTTCCTCGCGTTCTCGTGGATAACCTCCCACTTCTCCTTCAGCTCCTCGGGGGTCTTGATGTTGAGAAGGACGACCTTGGCGTCGCTCTTGTGGAGAATCTGCGGGGACATCAGCTTCATGGCGACGGGGTAGCCGATTTCCTCGGCGTACTTGAGTGCCTCGTCCAGTGTCTTGGCGAGCTTTTCCTCCGGAACCGGGAGGCCGTAGGCTTTGAGAACCTGCTTTGCCTCGTACTCAACGAGCGAAGTCCTTCCGGACTTCAAAACCTCTTCAATAACTTTAAGGGCTTCCTCCTTCATGCTACCACCACCGGAAGATTGGGGGGTCAAACCCCCTTCCTGAGGTATTCAGCGTACTTGACAAGGCCCGCCAGGGCGCGGACGCCCCTCTCGGGGGTCGGGTAAACGGGAACTCCCTTCTCCTCAAGGATTCTGGCGTAGTGATCGGTCTTCTTACCACCCATGGCAACGGCAACGATGGGCTTGTCGCTCTTTTTCTGGTATTCGGCGAGGATGTCGATTATCTTCTCCTCCTCAAGGAGCGGAACCTGGAACAGGACTATGACGAGTATCGCATCGACGTTCGGGTCGTTCACGAAGCCCTCGATGGCTATCCTGTAGCGCTCCGCGTCGGTGTCTCCAACCACGTCGGTGGGGTTGCCTGGAACCGCGTGCGGCGGGAAGTTCTCCCTCAGGAACTTTATCGTCTCCTCGCTGAGGTCGGCCATTTTAAGGCCGAACTTGGCAACGGCATCGCTGGCCATAACGCCGGCTCCACCGCCGTCGGTGATGATTCCTATCCTGTCGCCCTTCGGGAGCTTGTCCTTAAGCGCGGCGAAGGCCTTCGCCAGGTCGAACATGTGCTCGAAGTCCTCGGCACGGATTATTCCGGTCTGCTTGAAGACCGCATCGTAAATCGTGTCTGCTCCAGCGAGTGAACCGGTGTGGCTTGAGGCTGCCTTGGCCCCGTACTCGGTCCTTCCGCTCTTGAGAGCTATGACGGGCTTAACCTTGGTTATCCTCTTGGCGCTCTCTATGAACTTCCTGCCGTCCTTGACTCCCTCGATGTAGAAGGTGACGACGTTTATTCCATCGTCGTGGATGAAATAGTCCATCAAATCCGCATCGTCAACGTCGAGCTTGTTCCCGTAGCTGACCATCTTGCCTATGCCTATACCCGCCATCGCAGCCCAGTCGAGCATCGCAGCGGCGAAGGCACCGCTCTGGCTGACAAAGGCAATGGGCCCGCTCTTCGGCCTGTCCATCTTGCTCTCCGGCAGGAAGACCGTGTCAACGCCGGTGTCTGGAACGTAAACGCCAACGCAGTTCGGGCCTATGACCCTTATTCCATTGGCCTTTGCTATCTCGTAGATTTCGCGCTCCAGCTTCTTCCCTTCCTCGCCAAGCTCACCGAAGCCGCCTGTGATGATTATTACCGCCTTTATCCCTTTCTTTGCTATGGCCCTCATTGTATCGGGAACAAACGGGGCTGGAATCGAGATGACGGCCAGGTCGGTGTCCTCGGGGAGCTCATCAACGCTCTTGTAGACCTTGTAGCCCTCAATCTCGTCAAGCTTCGGGTTCACCGGATAGATGTTGCCCTTGAAGATTCCGCGCTCCTTGTTCATCTTGAAGTTCTCAAATATGACGTTTCCAACCTTCCCTTTCTTGTTGGTTGCTCCGATGATAGCGACCGCCTTCGGGTCGAAGAAAGGCTTCATTTCCTCAACTATCTTTTCCGCCATTGGTATCCCTCCGCCAGAAACTGCTTCTCGCAAGAACTTCATTTTAAATGTATAAAAGAGTTGCGTTTTGTAAAAACTGGACGCCAATGAACTGAAAAGTCCATCAATGCAGGCTTTTCAAAAATTCGAAGCTTCTCCGGGCGGATTCGAGGTCGTTGACTTCGAGGGCCCACGTCACCTTGGGGAGCTTTGGGAGCACCCTGACCCACGGAACGGTGCCGTCTCCCAGGGCGAGATGCTCGTCTCTCTCGCCGCGGTTGTCGTGGAGGTGGACGTGGACTATCCTGTCCCCAAAGAGCTCGATGAAGCGCTCAAAATTCCCCGTTGTGGTGTTCAGGTGCCCGACGTCGAAGGTCACTCCAATCTCAACGTCTCCAAGTATCTCCCACAGCCTCTCGCACGTCTGTGCATCGAGGATTACGAAGCGGGGCATGTTTTCAACGCCAATCCTGACCCCGTACTCCAGTCCCCATTCGGCGATTTTCCTCAGGGACTCCCTGTGTATCTCCAGGTACTTTCGCCTGTTCCTCACGCTCACCGGCGAGCAGTGGCCTGGGTGTATCGTGACTGAGAGCGCATCTATCTCTGCCGCCAGTTCTATGCTCTCTCTGATTATCTCCAGAGACGCTTTTCTAATTCTGTCGTTGAAGGAGCCTATGTTGAGGTCGCTGAACGGTGCATGGAGGGTTCTCTTCATGCTCCAACCGTCAAGAACCTCCGCGAAGAGGCGGTAGTTGTTCCTCGTCAGGTAGTGGGGCCATTCGCTCAGAATCTCGACGAAATCGAAGCCCAGCTGTCTTACCCTCTGGACCCATCCCTCCAGGCCGGAGAGGTCCTTTCCGGAATAGGCGGTCATGGAGAGGCCTATCATTCAACCACCCACCATCAGCTTGGCCATCAGCACGACGTATATTGTCCCGAATATGTCGCTGTTGTTAGAGATGAGCGGTATCGCAACGTGGTCGGGGTCTATGTTCTTCCGGAACAGGAAGTAGGATACCGTGTAGGAGTAGAGCATGATGAACAGGACCATGAACGGGTACGTGAGAGCCACTACCCACGCGGAGCCGGGAACCGCCATACCGGTCGTCAGCTTCACGAGGGCTATTCCTATTAAGAGCTTCGTCGTTCCAATGACCGGTGCGGTCGTGAAGAGTGCCAGAATGTCGGTGAATGCCTTGGGACAGAGAAAGCCCTCTATCTCACCGAGGTGGAGCTTCGTTGAGGTCTTCGCGGCTATTATCGAGCCGTAGTTGCCGAAACTGCTGAGGAGCGAGGGGTAGATGAAGCTCAGTATCACGGAAGCTTGGATTATCCCGCTGAACCTGGCGAGTATTGAACCGGATATCGTAGATAGGAGCGCCAGCCCGGTTATGGTTATGAAGACCTGTTTGAGTTCACGAAACTCCTCCTTCCTTACCCTGCTTATCGCGGCGACGACGGCAAACAGGAAGAGCACGACGTAGTTGAAAATCCTGAAGCCCTCTGGGGAGTGCTCTATGAGGAGGATGAACAGCACCAGCGAGGGAACCGTCAGGAAATCGCCCATCGAGGCGACGAGCGGAGCGGCTACGCTGTCAGGGTCGGTGCCGCGCCTGAAGGCGAAGATGGTGACGAATGAGGTGAAGTATCCGAGGATGAAGGAGACCAGTATCGTTGAGGTGACGACTATGAGGAGGACGTCGAAGGCGTTCTTCCTCACACCGGTGGCGACGCCTATGGCCCACAGAAGGAGTATCGGAATGAGCGAGATGAGCATTCTGAGCACTATCTCCTTGAGAACCTTCCTGTCACGGAGGGATGGCTCAAGGTCACCGAGATAGAGCATCGTGGAGAAGCGGGAAGCCATCGAGCCGAAAACGTTCCCGCGGAGGCCCATTATGCCCGGCAGAACCACCAGGAGGCCCGGGAACTGGGTTCTTATGGTCTCAAAGTACTTGCCCAGAAAAGTACCGCCGAATAGGCCGAATATCTGGGATGTAAACAGGGACGGCAGCGTGACTCTGTAGGCTTCCTTGACCTTTTCCTTCAGCTCCTCCCTGACCTCCCCGCCGATCACTGCCATCACTCTCCATTGCCCTCACCCCGTAGACGTTGGCCCTTGCGGGTATTAAACTTTTCGAAGGCGAAAACTAAATAAGATTTCCCTCCCTCCACACATCGGTGAGAGCCGGGTGGAAGAGTGGGACGAAATCGAGGTTCCGAGGAACGTTAAGGACATCTTCGTTGAGATGAAGAACACCGCCGAGCTGATGGTTGACCTGGCCTACTCCTCGATACTCTTCAACGAGGAGGAGATGGCCGAAGAGGTGCTTGAGCTTGAGGAGTACCTCGACCTGCTCAACTACCACCTCATGGTTCACGCGGTTTTGGCGGCTAGAAGCCCCAAGGAGGCCGAGCAGATAACGTCCATTCTTCACATGGCCCACGCCATAGATGACATGTCCAACGCCGCCGCAGACCTGGCGAAGATGGTTCTGGAGGGAGTTGAACTTCACCCAGTCATAACCGAAGCAATACTCGGCAGCGAGGAGATAATAGGCAAAATCTACGTTTCGGCCGATTCGATACTGGTGGGCAAAACCCTGGAGGAGCTGGATTTGGCCACGAACACCGGAGTATGGATAGTCGCGGTGAGAAGGGGCAAGCGCTGGATTTTCGACCCCGACGGGGACTTCAAGATATTCCCCGGGGACATACTCATAGGAAGGGGAACGAACACCTCCATAGACTACCTCAAGGAGATAGCCAGGGGCAACATCAAGGTGATGGGCAATGAGTGAGCTTGAAGAGATTAGGAACTGCCTCATAGAGATGAAGGACCTCTCATCGCTCATGGTTGATCTGGCCTTTTCCTCGGTGATGTACAACAGCGAGGACATAGCGGAGGAGGTTTACCTGCTTGAGGAGCGCATGGACGAGCTGACCCTCAAGGTCAAGAAGCTCGCTCTGATGCTTGCCAAGAAGGAGGAAGACCCGCTCAAGCTTCTCAGCGTCATAGACATGGCCGAGATAAACGAGCAGATAAGCGATGCCGCCTACAAAATATCCGACCTCGTGCTCCGCGACGTTGAGCCGCACCCGATAATCCGGAAGATAATGGAAGAGAGTGAGGAGGAACTCGGCAGGGTGACGGTTCACAGGGGCTCTGTTCTTCACGGCAAGACCCTCGAACAGCTCAAGCTTCCCAGCAAGATAGGAACCAGGATTCTGGCCATAAAGCGCGGGAGCAGGTACATTTACAACCCGGGACGGAACGACGTCATAAAGGAAGGCGACGTGCTCATAGCCGTTGGCTCCGACCTTGACAGGCTGAGGAAGCTGGCCGGCGAGGAAGTGGAAGAGGAGGAGTGACTTTTTTCCATCGAAAACTTTTTATCATTCTTGATGGTTTTAAATTCGATGCCGACTCGGAAGGACAGGGTGTTCCTGTTTGGCCTGCTGGTGGCCATACTGCTGGTCTACTCGGCGGACTGGCTTCACGGAAGAACCGTCTCCTCGCCCGGGGAAACAAGTGAAGCCGTGCTGGACACGTGGAACTTTGAGGCCAACGTGAGCAACCTCTCCTGCATCATAGAGCACTGGAAGCCGCTGGGCTTTTATTCCTTCAGAAGCAGGGGTGACCTTTTCATCGAGCTCTCATATTCTGCAGAGGCGATGAGGAACGTGGGATGCGATGATTTTTTGATTTCCGGGGACTTCACGATACATCTTATGCCAAGGAACGGCTCAATCGCAATAAGGAAGGTCCTCTTCGTTGCCGAGAATGTAAGCAACGCCTCAGTTGACCCAATCTTTCCCAAAAGGGAAGGCGTCATGTACTTCAAAACGGCCGACGGCAGGTTCGAGATAACCGAGGCCTATGTGCCCGGCCTCGAAATCTGGCAGGCTATCAGGGCCGAAGCTCTGAAACCAACGTGGGGCGATCCCCTCGACATTACCCCCGTCATTCCCCTCGACGTCAGAGGATCGAGGAACGTAAAGGTCATCGAAGCCAGGATGAGGTTTAGGCTGGAGATCGAGTATCTCTTGAGAACCGGATTCTTCAAATCCGAGAAAAGGAGAATCGAGATAGAGATTCCCGCGGTTTATCTCCTGTACGGGCTGGATAACTGTCCCTATGAGTGCGAGCCCTAAGCCTTTCCCTTTATATCAGCATCCGTAACGAGGCCCTTCGCGTAGGGACACAGCTCCCTCAGCGGACAGGAATCACACTTCGGCCTTATGGGGTTGCATATGTTCTTTCCGTGGTCCACCATAGCGTGGTTCACGTAAATCCACTTCTTCCTGGGGATTAGCCTCATCAGGTACTCCTCGACCTTTTCCGGAGGAACCCTCGGCGGGGCCAGACCGAGGCGCTTGCTTATTCTGTTCACGTGAGTGTCCACGGGAATCGCCTGTTTCCCGAAGCCGTAAGCCAGTACTATGTTGGCGCACTTCCTCCCGATTCCCGGCAATTTCATGAGCTCATGAATGTCATTGGGAACTTTCCCGCCGTACTTTTCGAGGATTATCCGGGAAGCTTTGACAATCCACTCCCCCTTGGTCTTCCAGAGGCCGACACCGTTCTCCCGCAGAAAGCGCTGCATCTCCTCGACCGGCGTGCTGGCTATCGTCTCGATGTCGCGGTACCTCTCAAACAGCCTCTTCCATACCTTGTAGGTCACCTCATCCCTCATGCGTTGGGAGATAATGCAGTGGATTAAGGTCCTGTATGGATCACCGATGAGGAGCTTCTCCCTCGGATAGGTTTTCATCAAAACCTCGACGATTCTCTCAGCCCTTTTCCTCTTCTCCTCCCAGGTTTCATCGAAAGTGAAGCCCTCAAGGCTTAACGAGCCTGATTTTGTTCCCGTCATGGATTATCACCACTGTTCCTTTGGAGACCCTAACTCTGTTAAGTTCCTCGAACTCGTCGCTATAAATCTTTTGCCCGATGTGGTTCAGAATTAGAACCTTTCTACTGAGCACAACGACAAAGCCACCATCAAAGGGAACAACTTCCCTCACCGGCTCGTCGAACTCGAAGTCCAGAACCTCCGTAACTCCGGTAGCGAACTCCACCCTCGTGTTCCTGCCCACCTTCAGCGGCGATGGCTCGGCCAGAAGAACCTTAAAGCGCAGTGGCTTTCCGAGGAGCTCAACCTCAATCTCCTCCCCGGTTCTGACCTCCCTCCCGGTGAGCTTGTTCTTTATGACCTCGCCGAAATCTGCCGGCAGTTCTGCCTCGAAGAGGGGTCTGAGAACGAGCCTCACACCGATCACCAAAAAAGGTTTGAAGAATGGGTAAAAAAGGTTACCTCAAACCGGAACGGCCGCAGTTTGGGCTAAAGTGCTAGTGCTTTGGACAAATGCGTTCATGAACTCGACAAAGACGTGGCTGTAGGCCCAGTCCGGGTCGTTCGTGCCTCTGTGAGTCGGTGAAACCTGCCCCTCCGGTCCGGGGTGGTCGCGGTCCACGCTCCAGAAGGCGAGGGAGCGTATTCCATGCTGGATAGCCCAATCCACAAGTTCCTGGGCATCTTCGATTGTGAACACACTGTGGTCGTCGTTCACACCTATCATCGGGGTGAGGCCAATCACGCCCCAGATTTCATTGTCCTCCTTTTCTGGATAGAGCCCATTGAGCTGGCTGAAGACGTGCTCGGCAACGCTTATCGCGTTGTCCGCGTTGGAGGGGGTCCAGTAGTAGTCCATCGTCATTGGATTGACCCTGTCTATCTCGACGCCCTTCTCAACCATCGTTTGGATTATCGAGTAGCCGTTGCCGACGAGACCCGCCCCCGGGTCGCTTGGAAGGGTGAAACTGAACTTTACCCAGGGTATTTCCCTTTGGACTATGAGCAGGGCATCTGCCAGGAGATTGGCGTCGATGCTGGACTCTATGTCAAAGTCGAGGTATGTGACGTTGTAGGTGTCGATGACCTGGAGGTACCACTCGGCGAGCTGCTCAGCGCTCTTGGCCTGCTGGCAGAGATACGGCCCGACTGCCCCTCCAAAGGCTATTATGACATCACCTCCGGCTTTTCTCAGCTCTCTGACCTCATCGACGTAGTGCTCCAGCTCCAGCGAACCCCCCCAGCTCGGACCATCATATGCCGAACCGTAGAGGATAAAAGCGAGGGTGAAGTACGGTGTTCCAGTGAGGTTGTAGTATTCAACGAGGGGCCTGTGCACACTGGTGAGGCTCATATCAACGTATGGGGCGAAGAAGTGCTCGGGAAGCCCAGGTTCGGCGGGGACATAGGTAGTGTTGGAGGGAGCGGTGGTGTTTTGGCTTCCACTCTCTGAGGTCTGGTCCTCCGATGAACCGTCGCCGGTGGTGTCGCTCTGGTTCTGTGGAACGGAGCTTCCCTTGGGCCAGACGTCCCAGGTTTGGCTGTTCACCTCAAGAACCATCTGCTCCACCGGCTCGCTTCCCGTCGCTATGAACCCGAAGCTTGCGGTTGGACCGCGATTCCAGCTGACTGGCATGAAAACAATCCATTCATCTTCCTCAGATTTGCTGACGCCCCAGAAGCTCGAAATGGAGGAGCCCTGGACGAGCTTGACCTTGATCTTCCAGTCATAGGTTCCGTTGAGGTTTAGCGTTACATCGTACTCTGTATCACCCCAGTCAGTTACCTGGACACTGATCGAATCTGGTTTGGTTAGCTCCGTGGAATTCGCGTTATTGTTCGATGATTCGGTTGAGTTTGAGGGTGTTGTGTTCTGGGAGCCCCCCGGGATTGTGGAGTTGTCCTGCGGAATATTCACACCTTCCGGCCACAGATCCCACACTTGGCCGTTCACCTTCAGAACCATTTCCTCAACTGGCTTGCTTCCACTCGCAATGAAGCCGAAACTCGCGGTTGGACCGCGATTCCAGCTGACTGGCATGAAAACAATCCAGCCGTTCTCCTCGGCTTTGTTCGCGCTCCACAGGCTCTTCACGACCGAGCCGTTTCTGAGCATTACCCACAGCTCCCAGTCGTAGGTTCCGTTGAGGTTCAGGGTCACGTCGTACTCGGTATCTCCCCAGTCAGTTATCGTGACGCTTATAGTATCTGGTCTCAGGACATCTGAGACATTGGTTCCGTTTCCATAGGTGCTGCCTTGACCACTGTCCGTCTGGTTTTCCTGACCTGAGGTGGTTCCGTTTCCTGGAGAGGGAGATGTTTCATTGTAGATAGGCTCTGGAACCGTCAGGTTTGCCGAGACACTGGAGCTGATGTAGTAAGTGTCCGGGAGCCATGCAGGTGGTCTCTCCTTGAGGTGGTCAAGGATTGTGTCGAGGAGCGGGTGGTCGCTGGTTCCGGGCTTCCTATCCGCGGTTATCTCCCAGACCATAACTCCCCCGATGCCGTTCTTGAGGGCGTAGTCCACCTTTATACCTATGCTCTCGGGGTCGTCGTAACTTATGAAGACCTTCTTGGTGGGTGAGTATGCGTAGGGCACCATCGCCACGGGATCCCAGTAGCGCTGGTACTCACCGCTCGCTATCTTGTTGACGATGTCCCAGTAGTCCATGACGCCGTAGGTCTCGCTTGCGGGCCCCCAAGTACCGTCGGGTGTTCCGCTGAAGCTCTGGTAGAGGCCGTTGTTGGTTGATGGAACGTTGGAGAAGCTCCTTCCGTAGAATGGCAGGCCGAGGACGACCTTGGTCCTGTCGGGAACGTGGTTGATGTACCACTGTACCGAGGCGTTCACGTTGAAGTTCCACTTGACGTTCGGGTCGGTGTATGGGGCGTTTGGATCGGCGTAGAGCGGGGCGTTGTGGCCGGTTATGCTCTCCCAGGCGCCGTGGTAGTCATAGGTCATGACATTTATCGAGTCGAGGTACCTGCTCGCCTCGGTCCAGTTGATGCGGGAAGCCTTAACCGGGTCGGCGGGAACAGCGGCGGTTATGAGGTAGTCCCTGTGGTCAGCTTTCTCGGCTTGATCGAAGACCTCCCTTATCGTCTTGAGTAGGAGCACGAAGTTCTTCCCATCGTCAGGACTGGCGTAGTTGCTATCAAGCCCTCCGCCGCCTGGATACTCCCAGTCAATATCAACGCCGTCCAGATGGTACTTCCTAATTATCTCCAGCACGCTCTCGGCGAACCTCTGGCGCTTGGCCGGGTCGGCTGCGACCGGCGAGAAGTACTTGCTGAGCGTCCAGCCGCCGACTGAAACGAGAACCTTAACGGCGGGATACTTCTCCTTGTACTCCTTCAGCTCCTCGAGGTTGAGCGGGTCAGCGTAGGTGTCGTAGTAGGTAACCGTCCCGTCCTCTTTGAGGTCCAGGAAGGCGTAATTGAGGTGGGTGACCTTATCCCAAGGTATGTCGCTGACGTAGAACTTCCTCGCGTAACGGCCCCATGAGATGTAGTAAACTATGACGCGGTATGGCTCGTATGGAGTTTTCACCTGGAGAACGCCAGAGGGGATTCCCCTCGAACCGTCCTTGAGAACGGGGACGACGGCGTAGAAGTATGTGGTGTTGGCCTTCAGGCCATACCGATCGAGATAGCTGGTTGCAGGGGTCACGTCGCCTATGAGCTCCCAGGCCTCCCCTCCTGGCGCGTTCTGGGTCCAGTACTTGGCGCGCCATATTTTGCCATCGTACTCGACGACGTCCCCCTGCTGGTAGGTCTCCCCAGGCTCGTAGGGCGGATAGGTACTCCAGTTGATGACGACGAGAAGGTTGTTGGGACTTATAAGGTTGAGTGGGTTTGTTGATCGGTATATCTCATACTCCTTAACGTTGTCCGCTGGAGTCCATGTAAGATTCACGATGTCCCAAGCTATCGCTCTCCCACTCAGCTGGATGTGGGAAGCCGAAACAAAACCAAAGAACGGCAGAGAGGGCACTGCCGAGAGCATTATAATGGCCAAGATTACTGCCGCAGAGATTCGCCTTTTATTCAAACTGGCCACCTCCAGGGAGTACTCATAGAGTTATCTCAACTTTCTTATTTATAAATTTCTCGGTTTTTGTAATTTTGTCAGAAATTGGAAAATTCATTGGATTTATGATTCGTGGGGTGCTGTCCAAAGGTTTATAAACAGATATGTCGAGCGATATATCGGTGAAGCAAATGGAGCGCCCTAATTTTCGCGGTTACATGAAGATACTCGTGTTGGACCTCCTCCGGGAGCCGATGCACGGCTACGGAATAATGTCCGAACTTGAGAACCTCTACGGGATAAAACTGAGCGCGGGGACGGTCTATCCAATACTCTCCTCCCTGAGAAGAAGCGGGCTCATTGAGGTAGCTGGAACTGGAGCACGGGACAGAAAAACATACATCCTCACGGAGAAGGGGAGGAGGTACTTAGAAGAGCACGCGGAAGAACTGGATGAAGTGAAGCGCAGAATGCGTGCATACAGGGCCTTCCTTGAGCTGGGCGGCGACGAGCTGAGGGCCGCCTTCAGGGAATTCTTTGAGTCTGCGGACAAACTGACGGACGAGCAGAGAGAGATGATTCGGAGGCTCTTCACTGGCTGCGCGAGGGAGCTGAGACTGATTCTTCTTGGAGGTGGAAGTTATGAAAGCGATTGAGGTTGAGAACCTCGTTAAGAAGTACGGCGACTTTGAGGCCGTTAAGGGTATTTCGTTCGATGTAAAGCAGGGGGAGATATTTGCCTTCCTCGGCCCGAACGGGGCCGGGAAGACCACGACGGTTCACGTCCTCACGACGTTGCTGAAGCCAACATCTGGAAGAGCCATAGTCGCTGGCCACGACGTCGTCAGGGAACCGATGGAAGTCAGAAGGAAGATAGGTATAGTCTTCCAGGATCCAAGCGTTGATAGAGAACTCACCGCCTACGAGAACATGCTCATTCACGGCAGGATATACGGCGTTGAGAACCTGAAGGAGAAGATAGAGCGCCTCCTCAAGTTCGTCGAGCTGTGGGAGTTCAAGGACAGGCCTGTCAAGTTCTTCTCGGGCGGAATGCAGAGAAGGCTTGAGATAGCCCGCTCGCTACTCCACGAGCCGGAGATACTCTTCCTCGACGAGCCGACCATAGGCCTCGACCCGCAGACCAGGGCGCACATCTGGGACTACATCAGGGCCATGAAGGAGGAACACAACATGACGATATTCCTCACCACCCACTACATGGACGAGGCCGAGCAGTTAGCCGACAGGATAGCGATAATGGACCACGGGAAGATAATCGCCGAGGGCACCGCTGAGGAACTGAAAAAGCTCGTTGGCAACGATATAATCTACCTGAAGCTCCAGGCAAGGGAGGAGCTCAGGTGCCTCAAGGCGGATTTCATCAAGGGCTGCAAGATGCTCCCGGACGGGAGGATTAGGCTGGACGTGGACAACGCGGCAGAGGCGCTTCCAAGGCTCTTCGAGCTGGCGAAGGAGAGCGGAGTTAAAATCCTCGAAGTCACATACCACAGGCCGACGCTCAACGACGTCTTCCTGCACCTCACCGGCCGGGAAATCAGGGACGAGGGCGGAGAGGCCAACGTGGCAAGGATGATAATGAAGGCGAGGATGAGGAGGTGATTGCATGCAGGTCTTCCTCACGATGATATACCGCGAGCTGAAGCGCTTTTCCCGCTCACGAGCGAGGGTTATCGGAAGTATAATCAACCCGCTCATCTGGCTCATATTCTTCGGAAAAGGCTGGAGCGGTGTCTTCGACAACCCCATGGCGGCCCCGATATTTGGAGGCGTCGACTACATGACCTACCTGGTGCCGGGAATTATAGCGATGACGGTCTTCAACATGAGCTTCATGCAGGGCATAACGCTCATCTGGGACAAGCAGTTCGGCTTCCTGAAGGAGATTCTCGTTGCCCCGGCGAGCAGGACGGAGGCAATCCTCGGCAGAATCACAGGAGGGGCGCTCATGGCCATGATACAGGGCGTCATAATCCTGGCACTCAGCTTCACGATGGCCGACCTCAGGGTGAGCGGAATACTCCCGGCGCTGGGGTTGAGCTTCCTCGTGGGCCTGGCCATAGCGGGCATGGGAGTGGCGATAGCCCTCAAGATGAGCAGCATGGAAGGCTTCCAGATGATCGTCATGATGATAATGCTCCCAATGACGTTCCTCAGCGGGGCCTTCTACCCAATAAAGACGATGCCCGAGTGGATGCAGTGGCTGGCGAAGGTGAACCCCCTAACCTACGCGGTGGACGGCTCCCGCTACTACCTGGCCGGCGTCGAGCCGACCTTCGGAATCGTCACTGACTGGGTGGTGCTAATCGGCCTCGCCGCGCTCTTCGCGGGAATTGCCGCACTTGGCTTCAGGAAGGCCACGATAGACTGAGGTGAATAAAGATGAGGAAGCAGATGCTCACAATGCTCTGCGTCGCCCTTGCGGGCCTCATCTTCATCCCCACGGTCTTTTTCAACCAGCCCCTTTTCGCCCTCATCGGGGTGTTTTTCGACTGGCTGCCCCTCCCAACCGGCTGGATGAAAGCCGGCAGGGAAATAAACAGGACCTTCCTGAGGCTTCACGTGACCGTGACCCTGATAGCCTACGCGATATTCGTTGGGTGGCTCGTCACAGGAACGGCAACTGTGGGGTTTGCCTTTTTTGAGGTCTGGTGGGTAGCTGTCATCTTCGGTGTGCTGATGGGATACTGAGATTTCAATTTTTAGTCGAAATCTTTTTATTCTTCTACGTTCTAAAACCTTCGATGCGGAATGAGTGAGGTGGCCATCCCCGCAATCCTGCTGACACTCGGCGTTTCGGTCTTCGGCGTCTATCCCTTCCATCTCTTCAGGAAGGGACGGCTCTCCCTGGAATCGCTGGTTGTGTACCTGGCCTTTATGGCTTGGGTCATGACATTATCCATCGGGGCAATTCTCGACAGTGGTCTCCTCATAATCGGCTCGTTTGGAATGATGCTGCTAACGGCCGGTCTCGCTCTCGCGTTCCGAAAGGAGATGCTGAGGGACTCTTACTCCGTCGAGGTCTCACCGGAGGAGCCCCTCAGGCTACGCTGGCTGGTAACGCTCAACTCTTCCTTCTGGGTGTGGTTGGCCTACCGCAGGGGCTCAACGCTGGCGGCGACCCTCAACGTCATTATAACGTACCTGGCCGTCGTGGCAACGCTGTTCCTTCTGAATCACTTTCTCGGCGGCCATTTCCCCCTCAAGTCCTTCGCGGTGATCTATGCCGTCATCATGCTCTTTCATTTCAGGGGCGTTTATCGGAGGCTTTACGAGAAGACCGGTGTGGACTGAACGCGGTAGCCTTAAATCCCCCAAGCGCGTACTGCTTCCGTGGGTTCAATGGCTGGAAGAACGGAAGCTGAGGGGAAAGTACCCGGACGGGAGGAGATTGAGGAGCTCGAAGAGGCCCTGGGAATAGCGGACCACGTCCACAACATCTTCGTGATGGCGCTGATAGTTTCCACGATAATTTCGGGGATTGTGTGGGTTTACGAGAGGTTGGTTCTCTCAAACTCCATCCCAATGCCGCTGGAGATACAGGCGATGGTGGTCTTCCTCGTGGCCTTCGCTGCGACCTTCTACATCACCAACGCGAGGAGAATGAGGAGAGGTTACCTCATCGCCGGCGCCTTCCTTCTGCTCCTTGCCCTCTGGGGCCTTGAGGCCGTCCTCGCGGGGGTAGAATCCATGGAGGAGAGGGTGCTCATAGCCGCTTCCTTTATCCTTGGAATCGTAGGTCACGTTCTCTACTCCAACAGAAGGTTGATGGAGAGGGTAGAATGGTTCCTGATGCTCCTCCTCGCGGGAACACTCGCGGTCGTTCTCCTCGTCTGGCTGTTTACCCTTTGAGAAGACCCTTGAAGCGCTCGTAGCTTTCCCTGAATGCCTCAAGGACTGGAAGCTTCTCCCCCGCGAAGAAGCTCAGCATTGCGCCACCACCGGTTGAGACGTGGCTTATTCCGGTAATGTTGTGCTTGTAGATGCTCGCTATTGAGTGGCCTCCCCCGACTATGCTGAAGGCCGGACTCTCGCCTATCGCCCTGAAGACCCCTACGGTACCCACCGCGAACTCCTCACGCTCGAAGACGCCCATCGGCCCGTTGGCCACTATTATCTTGGCATTGAGCAGAACCTCGCGGTACTTCTCAACGGTTCTGGAGCCGATGTCGAGGATCGGGTGCCCGTCGAAAAGCCACTTCTCCTCGCTCAGAAGGTCAACCTCAACGCGCTCGCCCCTGTAATCAACGGCGAAATCAACGGGAGTCCTCACGTAGGGGTAAAAGTCGTTGAGTATCTCCTCGGCCCAGTCCACCAGTTCGAGGAGGCCCCTCCTCTCCATGAACTCCAGGTTTGTGTCTCCAAGGTGGAACCCCTTGGCGAGGGTGAAGACGTGACCGACAAGTCCACCGGTGAGTATGACCTCCGCCCTGCCGTTCCTCAGCACGTTCTCGGCCACGCGGAGGGAGTCGTCAACCTTTGCCCCTCCGAGAACATAGACCCTTGGCTTCTCCTGGGTCTCGTAGGCCTTTGTGAGCGCCCGGACCTCTTTCTCCATCAGAAAACCCATTATCATCGGCTTGAGCCTTGCGAAGCCCACCAGCGATGGCTGGCTTCTGTGGGCGGCGGCAAAGGCGTCGTTCACGACGTAATCGATGAGCGGGGCAAGCTTCCTCACGAAGAAAGTTTTCTCACATTCCTCAATCGGCTTGTATTTGATCTCCTCTGCAGAAAAGCGGAGATTTTCGAGCATTATGGCCTCCCCGGGTTTAAGCGAGCCTATCTTCTCTCTCGCGTACCTCCCGAAGATGTCCTCGACGTATTCAACCTCCTGGCCGAGGAGCCCGCTGAGTATCTCGGCGTGCTGCTCGGTAGTTATGTAATCCCCCTTGTACGGCTTGCTCTGGTGTGTTCCAATGACGAGCTTAGCCCCGTGCTCAAGGAGGTATATTATCGTCGGGAGAACCGCCCTAAAGCGGGCGTCGCTGATGATTTTGCCATCCTTGACCGGGGAATTCAGGTCGGCCCTCAGAAACACTGTCCTGTCGTGATAGCTGAAGTCCGTGAGCCTGAACATTTCATCACCATCCAGGTGTTAAATGCCCCCCATTAAAAACTTATTTTGAACACTTCGGGTGATAACAGATTTCGGGGGAAAGAGATTTATAAAATGAGGTTCAAAAATATTTTAGTGCCTGATTTCGCTTTCATAGGTGAGAGTGATGCCGTGGACCCAGGATATAATAATGATGGCACCTGAGGATGTTCTCATTGAAAACGTAATCGAGTTGCTCAAAAGAATGGGCTTCAGGGAGTACGAGAAGGTTTCAAGCAAGAAGGACTGGGGAATAGACATCGTGGCCATAAGGGACGATCCCATAGCCGGCATGGAGAAGCTCGTCATAGCCGTTCACCAGAAGGGGCTCGCATCATCGCGTGACGTCAACGTCTTCGCTGATCTCGTGGACAAGTACAAGGCTGACAAGGGGATACTCATCTCAACCGCGGGGTTCACCAAGGACGCCAAAGTTCTCATCTCCAGGGAGTACAGGGGGAGGATAATCCCCTGGGACGGGGAAAAGCTCATCTCGCTCTTCCACAACTACTCCCTTGAGCCACCGGAGGAGCTCCTCAAGATGGCCGAGAGCGCCAAGAAGAAATCCGAGAAAAAGAGTCCCCTGAATGAGTTTGAGCTCGATGCCCCTCTTCTCCACGAGTTCTCCGCCCAGGAGGTGTTCAAAAAGGTAGCCTCCTTTGCCTCGTCCCAGTACCCAATCAAACCCTCCGAGATGAGCCTTCAGGCACTCTCCGTGACGCTCTCCAGCGCCTACATCTTCTCCTGGTCTGTAGAGGGAGGAGAGGAGAAGGACAGGGCAGTGGTCTTCTCGGGGGAGGACATAGTTCTGCGTGCAACAGAGGACAGGAAACTCAGCGTCCCGGTGACAAAGGCGCTCCTCAACGATGCCTCCTCCATTCAGGCGACCGAGAGGTACATAGAGGTTCCAATAAGTCCGAGCGAGGCGGTTCTGATACTCAAGGAACGGGCCGCCAGAGAGCTGGGGATCGCTGAGGGGAAGATCTCAATCCACGAACGGAAGAAGGTCTACGTCCCAAAGCTCGCCAAGCTCGACCTTAAGGTCGGTGAGAACACAGCGAAGGCCACCGTCAATCTGGAAAGCGGTGATGTCAAGTTCGAGATAAGCCCCCTCCCTGACGAATACTTCATTGGAAAGACCGAGGAGATAGTCCTCAAGCAGACCGGCGAGGAAGTCCTTGAAAAGGAGCTGAAGAGGGACAAGGGCAGGGTGAAGATATCCGGTAGAACCAGGAGTTTTTCCTTTGAGATTACCTTCAACGAGTACACGGGAAAGCCCCTCAGCCTTGAGGCCCTTCTGAGCGACGAGGCGCTAGACGAACTCCTGAGAAAGACCTATCCGCGTGGAAAAGTGATGAACCTTGAGAAGGGCAAGAAGGTGGCCGTGGCGGATATTTTGCTGGATGATGGAATAGCGGTCCTTGAGGTTGACCTGACCACTGGAAAGCACTCCGAGGTCAGAAGGCTTCCCTCACCGGAGGAGGCATTCAAAAATGCCAAGGACGTCATAGAGGGTAACTTTCCGCTCAGAAACCTTGAAATGAGCTCGTACCGCGTGCTGGAGCACAAGTACTTGGAACTGACCCTTGAAAGCCCCGATGGCAGGGCAGTAGTTAAGGTGGACGGCGCCACAGGTGACGTTCTGGACTACCTCGTCGAGATAACCCCAGAGAGGGCCAAGGAACTGGTGGCCGAGAGGTATCCAGAGTTTGAGATAACCTCCGTTGAAGAAAAGGATGCAGAGTACGTACTCAAGGCCGAGAATGAAAGGCATGTGGTTACAATACGTCTCAGCAAGGACGGTAAACTCGTTGAAGAGGTTGACCGCGTCCTGAGGAAGGAACTTGCCGAGAAGATAGCCTTGGAACGCGCGAGAGAAATCGATGATGAGGCGAGCATAGACTCGATATCCCTGAACGACAACTGGGAAGTCCAGTTCACCGGCAAAACGAAGATTGGAACCCTGGTTCTCCACAGGGCCACCGGCGAGGTTATTGAAGAGAACGTGCGCTTCACGGAGATGGCGATAGAGGCCATGTACCACGAGCACCTGAGGATGGCCTTCGGGGAGGATGGGGTCAAAACCGAGCGGCTGACCCACTACAAGGACAGGGGGTACATAAACATCAAGGTTTCCGGCGCCGAGAGGTTCTACTACGCTCGGATAGATACCAGGACAGGAAAAATAATAAGCGAAGACACGGCACCTATAAAGGGAATAACGGCGAAGCTGAAGCAGATTCAGCTGGATAGCAAATACAAGTGACTATGTCATCAGCATGTTCTCTATCATTTTTATGGCTTCCACTATCTTTCTCTCCGGCTTTTCCTCGTTCTTTGGTATCTCCAGGTTTATGACGAGCCTCTCCTCCTTGCTGTCCTCGAAGTCATACACCTCAAGCTCCTCGACCTCGACGTCCTCGAAGATGCTCTCTATCTCTGGGCTTATTATCTTCTTGTCGTTGCCGTAGACCTCGACGCGCACAACGTCCTCCGTCGTCGAGGCTATCACCATTATCTCGTACGCACCGACCTTCTTTGTGAAGCGGAGAACGCTTCCGTAGCCTTCAACAGCCTCCTTAAAGCCGAGCTGGTGCATGGTGCTCCTTATGGCCTCAGTCTTGCTCTTTATCCTGTTCAGAATCCTCTCGCGGAGCTTGTAGCTCTCCTGGAGGGCCTTCTTTATCCCCTCCCCGGCATCCTCTATAGTACCCTCCCAGATGCCGATGACCTTGATACCAGAAGAAGTGGGCTTGAGTTCTATCTTGATTGAGTTTATATCGAAGTCTCGCAGGTCATCTATTTTAAGCTCGCTCAGCGTGAGGATGTCGAATTCCATCCTCACGATGTTGCCAAAGGCCTTGCCCCTGAACTTCACCTTCATCACCATGGTGGGCTTATGGGGACGGTTTAAAAACTCTTCCCTCAGGATGGCAGGCGGAAGATATAAAAAGGGGAAGAAAAGACATCACTTCCTTCTCCTGAGGAATGCCGGGAGAAGGGCCATAGCCACCAGAGCCGCGGGGCCACAGATGCCCCCGCCCTCAGAGGGAGTACTTGTTGTCGTGGTTGTGGATGCAGTGTGTTCGTACGTGGTCTCGCCCTTGTTGCCGTAGAAGTCCTCAACGACAACCCTCAGGGTGAATTCCGAGGAGTTTATCGTGAACTGGCTGAAGTAGTTGCCCTTGACGTCCCAGGGGTTGGTAGAGAACGCCGGGTAGGTCGCCACGACCTTTCCGTTTTCAATGACCTCAACCTTGGCACTCTTTATCCCGACGTTGTCGCTGGCGTCGAAGAAGACCTTAACGAGCGTTCCCGGCTTCGGCTTCCTCGGTGAGATGTAACCGAACTCGACACTCGGCTTCTGGGTGTCCTTCTCCTTGACCACCACCAGCTGGCTCTCGCCCTCGGGCACCGTGACGTTCAGCAGCATGTAGTAATTGCCGCCTATCTCCCTCTCGGCGATAACCTTGTAGGTTATGGTGGTCGCGTCGGGGTCAACCTTGGCTCCCTCGGGTATTTCGACCACTATCGGACCGCTGACGGCTTTGCCCAGGTCGTTGAAGAAGTGCACGGCGCTTCCATCTTCACCGTTCTGCCTGAGAACGACGAACTCCTGGGGAACGGGCAGGGAGCTTATCCCCGGGTGGAGAACGTCGCCCGCCTTTGGGAAGGCAACGGTGCCGTTGGAGTAAACGTATATGACCTGGGAACCATACCATGAGGGGACGTCGTAGCCATGGGACAAGTCCGCCTTGCTCGGCGGGTTGCTTGTCTTGTCTGGTGCCCCCGTGGTGGTCAGGGTGTAGAACCAGTGCTCGTTCCCGTCCTTGTCAATGTACAGTATTGGCTTGTCGTGGTGTATGTGGCCTGCCAGGACGAGCCTGACGTTGTACTTCTCCACGAGCTGGAGGAAGTACCTGGCTATGTCCTGGTACTGGCCCTCCTTTCCAGCCCAGTCCCAGCTGACGTACTTCAGGAGGGCGTTCCAGTCGTTGTCATCGAAAGCGGTGTAGCCCTTTATGGTACCGTACTTGCCCTCATCGGTCTTGTACCAGAACGGGTGGTGCACGAGGACTATGACCGTCTTGTTCGGGTGGGATTTCAGGACGTCCTCCATCCACTGGAGCTGCTCCATCTCCGGATGCCTCTCCTCACCCCTGCTGTCAAGGCCGATTATGAGGAAGTTCCCGATGACCTCGTAGAAGTACCTGGGGCCGACGTACTTTGAGTAGTAGGTGGGCGGGTGGTCGTGGTTGCCCTTGATGCTTATGAACGGCATCCCTGCGGCCGTTCCGTGGAGGATCGCCAGGTCAAAGAGCTGATAGCCCTTCTTGTCGCCGTTGGTGTCAACGTCGTCGCCCGTACTTACCATGAGGTTTACCTCGCCGCTGTCCACCATGGCGTAGTACGTCATGAAGCTGTCGGTGGCCGTGTAGCTGTGCATCGGTATCGGGTCGTCGCAGTACTTGAGTATCTCGGGGATGCTCTTCTGGAAGTATTCCCCGCACACGAAGCCCATCTTTGAACCGCTGGTCACGTGGAAGTCGCTTCCCTGGGCAATCTTGAGAACCTCCGGAGCTTCCTTCATGACCCAGACGCCGTTGGGAATGGTCACCTCTCCCTTGTCGCTCTTAACGACAAGGAAGTACACGTCGGGGGCAGCGTCCTCAGGTATCTTTGCCTTGACAATTCCGTTTTCGGTTCCGAGTATCTGGAGGTCGTACGGACCGTGGAGAATCGAGACTATCTGTAATCCCTGGATTGAAACACCCTCTGCCGGTTGCACCTCTATCGTGTCCCCTGGAAGGCCAATCGCTGGAACGCCCGGTAGGGGCCTTAGAACGATGTCGCCCGGAGTCACTGCGGTCTCTGCCTTAACCGGAGCCGATAAAACCGCCGCAACGGCGAGGAGGGCAAGAATTATTGCAATGGCTCTTTTAACGGCCATGGTATCACCAAGAAGAGGTGGTACAACTAAATTATAAGCTTTCCTTTCCATACCTGAAGGGATTTTCATGAAACTCCATCCAGAATCTCCCCAGCCCATTCCACGATTCTTTCCGCGATTTCCGAACTTCCCCCAAACCGTCTGTACAGGGTGTAATTTTCTTCTATTCGTTTCCCAAGCCTTCTGGCCACCTCGTCTTTCCCCTTCTCAATGGCCACAGGGAGCCGCGTTAGGTCAACCGCCATCTCTATCAGCACGCAGTCCGCCCTGCTCAGGGGTCTGTTCGGGAGGTCCCCCCTTATCTCCCCCTCCGGGGCCAGGGAGCACGCCAGAATCGTGGTCTCCCCAAGCTCGTCCTCGTAGGGCTCTTCGCGGGCATCGACCCTTCCGTAGAATCCGGGGAGGCCCCTGACCCATCTGAAGCCTCCGCTCTCCTCGAACTCAAGGCTCACCGGCAGGTTCAGGCCGAGTCTCACGAGGAGCTCGGCGTCGTTTGTTATCTGTATCGATGCGTACGGATGTTCCCTAAGCTCCTCAGCACTCTTCCCTCCGAACAGCTTGAAGAACAGCAGGTTTCCTCTCCTCACAACACCCACGGGGGTGACGTTTGACTTCGTGACCAGCAGAACCTCGTAGACCTGCCCCTCCCTAAACAGCTCCAGCATCCGACCACCAAAGGGGAATGGAAAAGGGGGATTTAAAGCTGCTGCTTTGGAAGGACGATTATGTCGTCCCTCTCGACGTAGAAAGTGACCTCCTGCAGGGGTCTGAGTCCCGCCACTTCCCTGTCGCTGATGGTCCTTGCGATTATCCTGGTCTCCCCGAAGAGGCCAACGACCTCGATGAAGAAGCCGTAGTACTCGATGAGGTCAACGGTTCCGGTGAAGGAAACGGCGTTCTCCACCGGCTTGAGCTGTATCCTCTCCGGCCTGATGACTATGACAACATTGTCGCTCTCCCCCGTGTAGTACAGTCCATCGAGCCTTATGCCCTCGAACTCCACCGTAACGCGGTCGCCGTTCCTCTCCACGACCTTGGCCGGGATGACGTTGGTCTTGCCCATGAAGCTCGCCACGAACTCTGTCCTCGGGCTCTCGTATATCTCCTTCGGCGTTCCGACCTGCTCGACGGTTCCGACGTTCATGACGGCTATTCTGTCGCTTATGGCCATGGCCTCCTCCTGGTCGTGAGTAACGTAAATCACCGTTATGCCGAGCTCGCGCTGTATGCGCCTTATCTCGGAGCGCATCTCAAGGCGGAGCTTGGCGTCGAGGTTGCTCAGCGGCTCGTCCAGGAGGAGAACCTTCGGCTCCACGACGAGGGCCCTGGCGATGGCAACGCGCTGCTGCTGGCCACCGCTCAGCTGGGTGGGGTAGCGATCCTCGAAGCCCTTGAGCTTGACCAGCTCAAGCGCCCACTCGACTTTCTTTCTTATCTCCTCCTTGGGGAGCTTCTTGAGCTTGAGACCGTAGGCTACGTTGTCAAAGACGGTCATGTGGGGCCAGAGGGCGTAGTTCTGGAAGACGAGCACCGCTCCGCGCTTGCTGGAGGGAAGGTAGGTGACCTCCTCGTCGCCGAAGTATATCGTTCCGCTGTCCGGAAAGTCCAGGCCCGCTATGATCCTCAGTGTCGTCGACTTTCCACATCCGCTGGGTCCAAGCAGCGTGAACAGCTCTCCCGCTTTTATATGAAGGTCTATCCCCTTAAGGGCGACCGTTTCTCCGAAGGTTTTAACGATGTTTTCAAGCTTGACGTCAACCATCCCAACCACCTCATGTCAGGCCTATGAATGAGTACCTCTGCTTGGTTATCACGTTGGCGAGGACTATGGCTATGATCTGCACGGTCATGAGGAAGACACCTAGCGCGGCGGCGAGGTTCGCGCTTCCGACGGCGCTCGTCATCAGCTCGACCATTCTTGCTGTTATCGGGTAGTACTCAGGGTTTATTGAACCGAGCGTGATGCCGACGCTGGTCTCGCTCATACAGTAGACGAAGCTCAGCATTGCCCCACCGAGGAGGTTCAGGAGTATCAGCGGCATGAGGATTCCGGTGAGTGCCTTCCACCTTCCGGCGCCGAGGTTGAGAGCCGCCTCCTCAAGGGACACGTGAACCTGCTGGATTCCGGCCGAGATGGAGCGCGCCGCGAAGGGCAGACGCCTGATGGAGTAAGCCAGCACGAGAACCATCGCCGGGTTGAAGCCGAGCAGGTTTGTTGGGTCAAGGGGGGTGTTCGGGAACACCTTGGCGAAGAAGAAGAAATAGCTCATGGCTATGACGATGCCGGGGACGGCTATGGGTATTGTTGAGAGACTGTCAAGAACCGGACCGAGCTTGCTCTTCTTGAACCTGCTGGAGGCGTAGGACGCTGTGAGAGAGAGCAGGAGAATGACGATTATAGCCGCGGTCGAATACATGACGCTGTTCATGATGACCCTCTCGATGTCCGGCTGGGTGATGATGCTCTGTATGTGGGCCGTTGTGAAGCCTTCCGGCCACGTTCCGGACCAGCTCTCGCTGAATGCCAGGAGAACCACACCCACCTGCGGGAATATCGAGATGAGGAGCATCGGGAGGACAACGAGGTATATTAGCAGCGCCTGCCAGCCCTTGGGCTTGGCGACCCTCGGCTTCCACCTTCCACCCTTGCTGAGCATCGCGTACTGGCGCAGGCTGACGTACTTCCTGATTCCAAGGAACATCAGAATGGCGATGGTGAGCATTATGAGGGCCAGTGCAGCGAGCTGTGGACTGCCAACGTTGAAACCGCTTGTGAATGCGCTGTAAATCTGGAAGGACATGAGCTTCCTGGCGAGGGGGTTGCCCTGGAAGACTATCGGCGCGGCAAGGTCCTCAAGGCTGAAGATGCCGACGAGGGTTGCACCGGCCGCTATTCCCGGAAGAGCAAGCGGGAAGGTAACCGTCCTGAAGAGGTGGAAGCTACTACTTCCCAGGTTCTCCGCCTGCTCCTCAAGGGTGGGGTCGATGTTGATGAAGCTCGCGTAGGCGTTGAGGTAGACTATGGGGTAGTAGGTCATGGCCTGGGCCACTATGACGCCAACCAGGCCGTCGATGACGATTCTGTGCGGGAATATGTGGAGGGTGTCATAGAACAGCCAGTTGATGAGGCCGTTGGGGAGGAACATCTTCTTGACGATGAAGACGTTGACGAAGGGAGTGACAAGAAGCGGAACGAAGAGCAGGATTCTAACGATGTTCTTTCCAGGGAAGTCATAGCGGGCCATGACGAAGGCGAATATCGTCCCGAGGATCGTTGTAAGTATCATAACGCTTACCGAGACGAGCAGGGAGTTGATGATGACCCCAAAGTCCACTCCCTGGACGTAGTATATCTGCTCTCCGCTGGGCATGGTGATGAGCTTGGCAAACTCCCCGGTTGGTCTGCTGATGTAGTAGTCAGACGTCAGAATGCTGGTGAACCAGTGGAAGGAGAAGTGACCGTTGTACTCGAAAGCTATCGCCAGCATTGTCAGCACTGGGATTACGAGAAACGCTATTAGATACAGGAGAGGGAACAGGAATGATGCCGTCACGACGGGGTCGAAGATTGGTGTCCCAAAGAGATTCTCGCTCCACTTGCTAACCTTCATCGAGCATCAACCTCCGTTGTTTTGAACTCCCAGTCACTCTGATTGGGTCGAGGCCGGGTCTATTTAAATATTTCCAAGAATTTGTTGATTTACTGGCATCTAAAACGGGGCCAGAAATGAAAAAAATCTTCAGAAAAATATCAAAAGATGTGCGGAGACATCAAATTCAGCCGGTCATGCTCTGAAGGTCCTGGAGAACCTTGTCGTACTTGTTTCCTGCCGCCTGCCGCCACTCCTGGACGAGCTGGTCCTGGAAGTTCCTGTCCTTGGTTATCTTGTCGTTTATCTTCTTGGCGTACTCCTCAGTGAAGGTCACCATCTTGCCGGTCTCCGGGTCCTTGAACTGTATCGGCGCGGTGAGCTCGTCTTTAAGCTGTTCAAACTGCTCCTTGGTTATCTTGCCCTCTTTGTATGCCTGCACTATGGCAACCCATGCGTCGTGGAGCTTCTGGTTCGGATCAACGAGGGTGGCCTTGAAGTAGTACTGGAGTGCGCTGACCGTCTCAAGGGCACGCTTGTCGTCGAAGGGTATTCCCTCGGCGTTGATTGCGTCCTGGTAGGCCTTCTTGAGGGCCGGCCTCACCTGGCCGTAGGTCTGTCCCTCGTGCTGGCCCTTGAATATGACGTCGGCGTATGTCTTGGTTATCTTCATGTCAAAGATGTTCGGGTTGATCGGGAGCCTGTTGACGTCCGGGCTCATCCAGACGGCCTGGCCCTCTGTGAGGACCCAGTAGATGAAGGCCTGGGCCGCCTCAGGGTGCTGGGCGTTCTTGAGGAGCGCTATTGGGTCGCCGTTGATTATGCTCTCTCCCTTCGGGACTATGTACTGGCAGTCCGGGTTCTGCTGCATGGCGGTGTAGCCGTAGAAGTCGATGGTGTTTCCAGCGGCGATCTCACCGTTTATGACCGCATCCCTGACGGCGTCGCTCTGCATGTATATCTTGGAATTGGCCGCTATGAGGGTCATGATGCGCCAGCCCTGATCCCAGCCAAAGGCTTGGACGATTATCTGGTAAATCCTCGTGTTGGAGGTGCTCCTCGTTGGGTCGGCTATGCCGTACTGGGGCGGGTTGAGTGCCCACTCTTCACTGGCAACGTCCTCCCACTTCTCGGGAACCGGAAGGTTCCACTTCTTGAGTTGGGCCTTGTTGACGGTGAATCCGAAGGATGAAAGTGCAGCGGCGATCCAGTAAACCTTGTCGCCTTCCTTCCTGACCATGGGCATTCCTGCGAGCTGGGTCGGAATCTGGTTGCCTATGAGGCCGAGAACCTTCTCGTCCGTTATCGGGGCGAGGTAGCTGGCCTTGTAGAGGTCGTCGAAGAGTGTCGGACCTCCACCCCAGCCGACATCGGCACCTTTCTCGATGTAGCTCGGCCAGAGGCTCTCAGGGACCTTAATGAACTTGAGGTCCACGATGTTGTACTGCTTAGCTATGTCGCTCTTGAGGAACGCCTGCTTGGCCATGTACTGTATCGTGGCGTCGTGTCTGGTGACGATAACGAGGGTTATGCCGCTGCTTTCGCCACCGCCGCCACTGATGCAGCCGCTGGCCACAACACTGAGTGCAAGAAGCAGGATAAGACCAAGGGAGGCCCATTTCTTCATTTTTATCACCCAGTTATGTTCAATCAGTGGAAGTTCCGCAAACTCAATAAAAAATTAATGGTTCAAGGAACTAAAGAAAAAGAAGATTCACCTCTTCCTCCTGTAGAGGGCGAGAGGTATTATGGCGAGTCCGAGGAGAGCGGCCGGACCGCAGGTGCTTCCACCGCCGCCACCCTCTTCCTTTCCGAGGCTCTGCTGGAGGTCAATGGTCCAGTGGATGAAGTTGGTGACGAACTGTGGACCGTCGAGATCAACACCGTGGTAGGTCGGGCTCCACATGGGCTCGTAGCCACCGTATGGAGTCTCACCGCTGACGATGAGGACGTTCTTCTTGTCCGGGAAGACCTCAACGGCCATGAGCGGGAACTGGCCAGTCTCACCGGCGGTGTAGGCCTGGGCCGCTGGGTCAGTGTTCTCGACGATCTGGCCGTCGCCGCTGCTGGTGACGATGACGTAGACGTTCTCAATGCCCCCTCCGGCAGGGAGCGGCTTCCAGTTTCCGTCGTCGTCAACGTAGGCAACGACACCCGGTCCGTGGAAGAGGACCTTTCCACCGTTCTTGAGGTCCTTGGTGAGCATGTCCTTGTTTGGAGTATCGGCTGAGGGGTTGACGAGGCCGACGACACGGTAGCCGGCTCCAGCGTTGCTGGTGGCATCCTCAACGGAGGCCTGGTCGACCCTAAGGTGAACGCCAAGCGCGTCGAGAATAGAGTCAGCGTAGTCAATCCTGTCCTTACCGTCGCCGTAGTCACTGTCGGCGGCAACCCAGAGAATCTTTCCGCCCTGGTTCCACCATTCTTCGATGGCTTTTATCTCGTCGTTGCTGAAGGGCTGGCTTGGCTGGCCTATGATAAGGAAGTCGACGTCCTTGAGGGCATCGGCGGTTATCTTCTCGCCGACGCTCTGTATCCCGAGCTGGTCCGCCAGAGCGGGGTCACCGATGTAAACCCAGTTGACATCGGTGATGGTCTTTATCATTCCCTCGGCGATGACGTTGCCGTTCTTGTCAGTCAATACTGCCAGGCCCTTGTCGCTTTCACCATGGGAGAGGTCAACACCGATGGTGGTGGCGCTGGCCATGGCGAATCCAAACACTCCAAAGAAAACAAACACCGCAAGTATTATTGCAGCCTTCCTCATGGTATCACCGGGTTATTTAAGGCTCATGAAGTTATAAATCTTATGAATCCGAACTTTAACAGTCCCGAAAAAGTTCCGTAAAGTCCTTAAAGGCTTATACCGTTCAGGCTTCAGGTGGTGAGTATGGACATTGAGCGAAAGATAGAGCTCGTTAAAAGAAAGCCAACGGAGGAGCTCCTAACCGAGGAGAACCTCAGGCACCTGTTTGAAGTCGGTGCTCCGATGCAGCACTACATCGGGTTTGAGATAAGCGGTTACATTCACCTCGGAACCGGACTCATGGCTGGAGCGAAGATAGCCGACCTCCAGAAGGCTGGAATCAAGACGAGGATTTTCCTCGCCGACTGGCACAGCTGGATAAACGACAAACTCGGCGGGGATTTGGAGGTAATCCAGAAGGTGGCTTTGACCTACTTCAGGGAGGGCATGAAGCAGAGCATAAAGGTCATGGGCGGCGACCCGGAGAAGGTCGAGTTCGTTCTCGCAAGCGAGATACTTGAGAAGGGCGACTACTGGCAGACGGTCATAGATATCTCCAAGAACGTCACCCTCGCAAGGATGATGCGCTCCATAACCATCATGGGGCGCCAGATGGGAGAGGGGATAGACTTCGCAAAGCTCATCTACCCGGCCATGCAGGTCGCCGATATCTTCTATCAGGGGGTCACGATAGCTCACGCCGGAATGGATCAAAGGAAGGCCCACGTCATAGCCATCGAGGTGGCTCAGAAGCTCAAGTACCACGCCCTCGAATGGAAGGGCGAGAAGCTCAAGCCCGTCGCCCTGCACCACCACCTCCTCCTCGGCCTTCAGGAGCCACCGGTCTGGCCAATCGAGAGCGAGGAGCAGTTCAAGGAGCTGAAGACACAGATGAAGATGAGCAAGAGCAAGCCCTACTCGGCGGTTTTCATCCACGACAGCCCCGAGGAGATAAGGCAGAAGCTCAGGAAGGCCTTCTGCCCCGCGAGGGAGGTGACCTACAACCCGGTCCTCGACTGGGCAGAGTACATAATCTTCAGGGAAGAGCCAACGGAGTTCACAATCCACAGGCCCGCCAAGTTCGGCGGCGACGTCACCTACACCACCTTCGAGGAGCTCAAGAGGGACTTTGCCGAGGGCAAGCTTCACCCGCTCGACCTCAAGAACGCGGTAGCTGAATACCTCATCGAGCTCCTCAGGCCGGTCAGGGAGTACTTCGAGAGGCACCCCGAACCGCTGGAGCTGATGCGGGAGATAAAGATCACCCGCTGATTCTTCTTTTTCCTTCAGCTGGTGGAGCCGATGCCGGGAGTAGATGAGAAGGACAGGGAAATACTCAGAATCCTGAGGAGAGAGGGTAGGATAACCCTAACCGAACTCGGAAAGCGGGTTGGCCTGTCCCCGGCGAGCGTTAAAAACCGGGTTGAGAAGCTGGAGAGGCTTGGGGCTATACGGGGATACTCCGCTGTCATCGACCCGGCCTTCCTCGACGAGTACGTCCAGGCATTCTTTGAACTGCGCCTGGCGATAGACGACCACACGATTGACCCCATTCTGAAGCGCATCGCCAAGCTCGATGAGGTTCAGAGTCTTTACCGCCGCAGCGGTGAGAGGCAGATACTCGTGAGGGCCAGCTTTCACAACACCGACGAGGTCAAGGCCTTCGCGGGGAGGCTTAAACGGTTCTTCGGCAAGAACCTGGAGCGGGTGGAGGTGACGCTCATAATAGACACCTTCAAGGAGAACTGGGTTCCGAGTGAGGCCGAGAGGCACTGATGGGGGAGTGACATGCTCTTCGTTGTGAGACCGGGGAGAAAGAAAAACGAGCTGGAAGCGTTTTTCATCGAGAGCGAGCCGGAAAAGCTCACCGCGATGAAGAACCTGAAAGCTGACAGGATATACCGCTTTATAATGCGCGAGGGAAGGCTCTTCAAGGTTCTGGAGGGAAGCAACTACCGCAATCCGAAGGAGATCGAGAAGCTCCTCCGCCAGGCAAGAATCGTCCTCGTCAATGCCGATGAGTGGGAGGACTACTTCAGGCGGAGGCTCCAGAACAAGCGCGTAGAGAAGGCCGAGCTGTGCCGCCTCTGCCTGCTGGAAGGTAGGATAACAGTTCTCACCCCCGGAAACCGAATAAAATACCGGGACGAGTACATCTGCGAGCGCTGTGCCGAGGACGAGCTGAAGAGGGAGCTTCGCTTCAGGTTTAAGAGCGTGGCCATGTTTGACCAGGCGAAGAAGCTCCTCGAACGCTTTAGAGATCTTGACAAGGTTCTCTACGCCTTCGATCCCCGCTTCGACCCGACGAGGCACCCGGAGATAACCAAGTGGGACGAGCTGAAGGCGAAGCATGTGCGCGTTGAGAAAATACATCTTGACGAGCTCCCCCTACCAGAGAAGTTTAAATCCGTTCTCAAAGCGGAAGGCGTCAGCGAGCTCCTCCCGGTTCAGAGTCTGGCCGTTAAAAACGGCCTCCTCGAAGGGGAGAATCTTCTCGTTGTTTCGGCAACAGCTAGCGGTAAGACCCTCATCGGCGAGCTGGCGGGCGTTCCCAAGGCGATGGAGGGGAAAAAGCTCCTCTTCCTCGTTCCGCTCGTTGCCTTGGCCAATCAGAAGTATGAAGATTTTAAGAGGCGCTACTCCAAGCTCGGCCTCCGTGTGGCGATAAGGGTCGGCATGAGCAGGATAAAGACGAAGGATGAGCTGGTGGTCGTAGATACAGGCATAGATGCTGACATCATAGTAGGAACCTACGAGGGTATTGACTACTTGCTGAGGGCAGGCAGAAAAATCGGCAACGTCGGAACTATAGTGATAGACGAGATTCACACCCTCGACGACGAGGAGCGAGGACCGAGGCTTGATGGCCTGATAGCCCGCTTGAGGAAGCTCTATCCCAATGCTCAGTTCATAGGCCTGAGTGCCACCATAGGCAATCCCGAGGAGCTTGCCAAAGAGCTCGGCCTGAAGCTGGTTCTCTACGACGAAAGGCCCGTCGACTTGGAAAGGCACATAATCATTGTCAGAAACGAGAGCGAGAAGTGGAGACATATAGCGGTTCTGTGCCGTGCCGAGGCAAGTAGAAAGTCGCGGCAGGGCTACAGGGGTCAGAGCATAGTCTTCACCTTCTCGCGCAAGAGGACGCACGAGCTGGCGGCTTACCTCACGAGTAAAGGGCTCAAGGCGAAGCCCTACCACTCCGGATTACCTTACAGACAGAGAAAGCTCACTGAGATGGAGTTTCAGGCCCAGATGCTCGACGTTGTAGTTACCACAGCAGCCCTCGGAGCGGGCGTTGACTTTCCGGCATCGCAGGTCATCTTCGAGAGCCTCGCCATGGGCAACAAGTGGCTCACCGTTCGGGAGTTCCACCAGATGCTCGGCCGCGCCGGAAGGCCGCTCTACCACGAGAAGGGCAGGGTTTACCTAATCGTGGAGCCTGGGAGGAAGTACTCGGCCCAGATGGAGAGCTCCGAGGACGAGATTGCGTTCAAGCTGCTCACCGCTCCAATTGAGCCCGTCATCGTTGAGTGGAGCGACGAGCTCGAACAGGACAATGTTCTGGCCCATTCCTGCGTCTTCAATCATCTTGACGTCATTGAGGACGTGCAAAGTAAATGTCTCGGCGCCAATCAGAGTGCCGAGAAGGTTCTGGAGAAGCTGGAGGAGTACGACCTCGTTCGCCTTAAGGGCTCCCTCGTCGATGTCACCCCCTACGGAAGGGCCGTAAGCATGAGCTTTTTGCTCCCCAGGGAGGCGACCTTTGTAAGGGGCAACCTTGGAAAGAAGCCAGCCCAGTGGATAGCCGTCAAGCTACTCCCCTTCGAGAACCTGTATTTGAACGGAACGCTCCAGAGGGAGCTTGAAGGTGCAGTTAGGGGTCGCTTGAGCGCAAACGTCTTCTCGCCCAGCTTCGCCTCGATCCTTGAGGAGCTGGACAAGGTCATCCCGGAGCTCAGCCCCAACGCCGCTGAAAGGCTCTTCACAATCTACCAGGAATTCTTTATGTGTCCTGAGGACGACTGCACCGACTACGCGATGGAGCGCGTTAGCAACCTGATAATCGAGCTGAGGAGGAACGGCAAGCACCCAACCCAGATAGCGGAGCACTTCAGGAAGGTCTACGGCCTCATCGTTTACCCGGGCGACGTCTTCACGTGGCTCGACGGAATAGTCAGAAAGCTTGAAGCCATCGAGAGGATAGCAAGGGTTTTCGGGGTAAGGACTGCCGAGAACGAGGCGAAGCTTCTCAGGAGGGAGATCGAGGAGGGCAGGACAATACGAGGGGACCATGGGGGCGGAAGAGGACACCAAGGGTCCTTAGATTGGAGGGGCCGGGAAGGCAGGAAAGATCGGGGAAGGAGTGACCAACCACAGGGAAGGCACAGGAATGGAAGGAGGAACGGCTGAAGGATCAGCCTCCTATCTGCAGCACCAGCTGGGCGGGGTCCCTTATCGCCGGCCCCAGGCCTAGGACGTAGACCATCAGGTACCAGAGGCGTCTTTCCTCCTCGTCCGGGACCAGCTTCTGGAGGCCGTAGTAGACCACAACAAGAATGAATGTTATCCACGGGTAGTAGAAGTACGCCCCGAAGTGCTGAACCAGAATGTTCTCCAGCCAGTGAACCTCGCGGTAGCCGTAGAAATGAATCGCCACCACCGTTGACCCCATGTCGTAGAGGTGAGCCAGGACTGCGTAGAGGTAGAGCCTGTCGAAGGGCCGGTACCTGTATACCAGCAGGGCCGGAATCCAGGAGACGAAGGTGTGGATTAGCGTCAGCTCGTAGGGCTCCCAGCTCTTGGCGTGTGTGACGAGGAGGTAGTTGGCCCCTAGCGCCAGAAGTGCGCCCCAGCCAAAGGTCAGCTTGGGGTATGTTTTCAGCTTCGCGTCCAGAACTATCGCGGGGAGCATTACAAAGAACGTCGTGAAGAAGATTCCCGGCGTGAGTATCAGCGGGCTCTGGGGTAGGATCCCCCCATCAACGAGGGCCCTGACCGTTGACCCGAAGACGACCATCAGGGTGACCGCTATAAAGAGCGTCCTGTCGATTTTAATCCGAAGGGGTTTCAGTATATACCTATATGTATATATGGCACCAAAGCCGAGCATGAAGGCGTACACGAGCGTGTTGACCGGATTATAACCGCTCCTTGTGAACATAGGCTCCCAGAAGTACCTGTAGATGAAGCCCCACAGCTCATTCCACAGCGATTCCAGCATCTCTTTCCCCCAGCCTGAGTCACCCTTCCTGTTTAAAGGTCTTTTGGAGCGAAAACGGGAACTTTAATAAATCTGCAGCCCAATACCGGTTGGAGGTGAGGGAATGGTGCATGGACCCGGAATGGTCTTTGGACTCGGTGCCGCCGCGATACTCGGCTTCCTGCTGGCGCTTTTCATAGCGGCCCTCTTCCTGTGGATGGCGGCCAAGCTTATAGGAATAAAAAATGCCTCGATAGGAAAGGCAATGATCGCAATACTCGGTGGAGGAATACTCGGTGCCCTGATCGGTGCCATCGTTGGGGCGGTGTTCCAGCCCCTCGGTCCGATACTGGGTTTCTTGGCCAATCTCTGGGTGATAAAGGCCGTCTTTGACACTGACTGGCTCAGGGCCTTCCTTGCGTGGATACTCTCCGCGGTAATCGCTGCAATGGTCATGGGGATTCTGGTGCTCCTGGGGGTATTGACGATTGGCGCACTCGCGGCCCTCTGAGTTCTCTTTTTTGAGTAAGGTATAAATATCTCCAGCGCGCTAAGCTATGTGATGCCTATGTTCTTCAAACCGGCCGAGCTCCAATCCAGGGAGGTAAAGCCCTTCGAGGGGTTCCCCTTCGGTCTCAGTGAGGGGAGCATAGCGGGGATAATATCAACCGACGAGCTGGCCGAGACGGTTTTTCTGTACCACCTCGTCGCCAACGCCCTTAAAGATGGTCCAGTTTACCATATAGGCCCCGGAACGGCTTTTTCTGTTAAGCTCCTGAAGCGCCTCACCGATGACGTTTCTAACCTCTACGTGGGCAACGTCTATTCCATAGATGAACTCGTGGCAGCCCTCAACGTCGTTGAGGATGGCTCCCTCGTGGTTGTCTCCCTCTTTCCGGCACTTCTCAACCGCTCCGCGGAGGGAGTGGTGGAGGTCAGAAAACTGGTCGACGGAAAGGGCCTCATTCTGGTTCTGGGACACACGACCATAGAACTCAACGAGCTCGACCTTCCGGGGGAGTTCAGGCGCCTCTACGACCTCCCGGAGATATTCGAGGCGCTGGCGGTCCTGAGAACCAGCTCCTACCGCGGTCATTACCGCTTTAACATGACAGTCCTGAAAGCGCCCCCCGATCACGTTTCCTCCGTTGGAGACCACTCGATACCCATAGACTCTTTAATAAAGCCCCTTCTTTAGCCGTATATGCTCACGTGTCCGAGTCCCAGGCCGTAGCGGACGTAGAGCGCCAGTCCGAACAGGATTAAGATGACAGCGGTTGCCGCGTAGTCCCTGCCCGTCATCTCGATATCGTAGAGGAACGTCCTTTTCTTTGTGGCCCCCAGGGCCCGGCTCTCAAGGGCTATGCTCAGCTCGTGGGCCGTTTTGAGCGAGGCGACGAGCAGGGGAATCAGCACCGCACTCATTCTCTTCATCCTGACCAGGAAGTTCCCCTTCTCAACTTCCCAGCCCCGGCTCTTCTGGGCGTCCATGATGTTGCCCGTGAGCATGTAGAGCGTCGGTATGTAGCGGAGGGCTATCGATATCGTCAGGCCGAACTCGTAGGGCATGCCCAGTCTCACAAAACCCAGTATCAGGTCGCGCTGGGTCGTCGTCATCAGCAGCATGAACGTCAGCAGGGCAAAGGTCAGTAGACGTATCGAGAACGAGACACCAAAGAGAAGCCCCTGGAGCCTTGGCTTGTATATCAGGGGCCATATTATGAGAGTTATGATGACTATGGGGATGAGGGGCTTCAGAAGGCGGAGTTGTTCCCGGATTTCAATCTTTCCGAGAACCCTAACGGCGATGAGCGTCATGAAGAACAGGGGGATCAGGAAAACTGGGTCGTTGTAAAGCATTATCGCGGCTATCCCCGCCACGGTCCCGAGTATCTTAACCCTGGGATCGAGGCCATGGAGGAGGGAATCCCTCTCGAAGTAGAACGGGTATATCATCGGGAACCACCCGCCAGGGCGTTTACGATCTCAGAGGCACTTCTCACGAACCCTATCCCGAGCCTTTCGCTTATCCTGAGGAGTTCGGGCTTTTCGAGTCCGTAGTCGTGGAGTTCCAGGGAGAAGAACTCCTCCACCGAACCGTCGAAGACCTTCCTCCCTCCGTGAAGCAGGACAACCCTCTCGGCCAGCTCCAGAACCAGGTCCATGTCGTGGGTTATGAGCAGTATTCCGTGGCCCTCCTTCCTTAGCTCGCGTATCGTCTCAACGACCCCCGTGGCGCTCTTGGCGTCCAGTCCCGTCGTTGGTTCGTCGAGTATCAGGTACTTTGGCCTCATCGCCAGGACGCAGGCTATCGCCAGCCTCTGCTTCTCACCCCCGCTCAGGGAGTACGGGGTTCTCTTCTCGTAGCCCTGGAGATTCACCACTCTCAGTGCCCACTGAACGCGCTTTGTTACCTCCTCCTCACTCAAACCGAGGTTCTTCGGCCCGAAGGCAACCTCCCTGAAGACGTCCTCCTCAAAGAACATATGCTCGGGGTTCTGAAAGACGTAGCCGACGACTCGCGAAAGCTCTGCAACCGTGTGTTCCCTCGTGTCCATGCCGTCTATGGTTACCTTTCCCCGGGTGGGCTTTAAAAGGCCGTTCAGGTGTTTGGCTAGCGTCGTTTTTCCGCTTCCGTTCTGTCCGACGAGCGCCACTATCTCCTCGCTCATCTCAAAGTCTACGCCCCTCAGGGCCTCCCTCCCGTTCTCGTAGACGTGCCAAAGATTTTTAACCCGGATCATCGTGAACCTTTCAAGTTTTAAGTTTAAAAACTTTGCAAGGTGGACGGGATGAACGGCAGAGATGTGGCATTCACGGCGCTCTTTGCGGCCCTAACCGCGGTCGGTGCCCAGATAAGCATACCCATAGGCCCGGTTCCGATAACGCTTCAGGTTCTGGTCGTTCTCCTGAGCGGGCTCGTCCTCGGGGCGAGGCTCGGCTTTCTGAGCCAGCTCGTTTACGTGGTCATGGGTGCCGTGGGGCTCCCGGTGTTCGCCGGTTTTCAGGGCGGGTTCGCGGTGCTCTACGGGCCGACTGGGGGTTACATAGTCGCGTTTCCAATAGCGGCGTCCATAGCGGGGTATGTGGCCGAAAAAACTGGAAAGAAAAGCGGCATGCTCGGAGGCTCCCTGGTCGGGGTCGGGGTAATATACCTCCTCGGCTGGCTGAGGCTCGGCCTTTTCCTTGGGGGAGACTTTCAGAAGGCCTTCCTCCTTGGGGTGATGCCGTTCCTGCCCGTTGATGCAATAAAAGCTGGAGTGGCGGTTTTGATAGCAGACAGGGTCAGAAAAGCAATAGAAATAGGGTGAATGGCAGATCACCAGTCGGCCATTCCCTCTTCAAGTATTCCTACTGCCTGCTTCTGGTGAAGCGCCGCCTTTCTCAGGTCTATGAAGATGTAGATCCTCGGGAAGTTCGCAACAACTGGCCCGTACTGGCTCGCGTTGGCATAGTAGTCAGCGGCTGTGTCGTTCTGTATTGTCGCCAGACCGAGGGTTTCGTTGTCCAGCCCCCCATCGAGGGCCTCCCCGTAGAGGGTGTTGTATCTGTCGAGGTTCCTGTGGTACTGGATGTAGTAATAGAAATTGAATAACATCACGTTTATTCCCTTTTGAGCCGGCGCCTCAGGTGTGGGAACCACTTGGGAGTAACCTAGGTTGTTCAGTATCATCTCCCTGTAGAACGCCTCCCATTCGGGCCCCTTTCTTGCGACGCTGTATTCGATGGTAAGGCCTGTTACAAACACCCTGCCGTTTCCAAGGGTGTAGACTGCAGTGCTCGGCCTGCCGTATTCGGGAGTTCCCGATGGTGCCTGAACTGTAATTATCTCCGCGTCGGCGGGAAGGTTGTTGAGGTAGGCGTGGCTTGCGTAACTGCTGGCGAGGGTCGTGTTGTTGGCGATAACGTAATCCCTGCGCGAGTAGCTCTTGGTCAGCGTCACGTCCCTGGGCAGGGGTGTCGTCCACACTCCACCGCCCCAGCCCCAGTTGGCGGCGTGGATTTCGAGGACCCTTCCTGCCCTTACGTAATCCTCCAGCTTGCCCATCTGTGGCCCTATCTCGTCATAAAAGTCCTGGGACTGGTCGCTTACAATGATAATCATGTCGTACGCATCTATTAGGTTCTGGGTTGTTCTGTTCTGAAGTTCAGCGCTTGTCATAACGTCGTAGGGGATGCCCATGTTCGTGAGCGTGTTTTCAACGCTGGGAGAACCCCAGGCGTCAGAGTTCTTTAGAACCAGCACGTTGTAATCCGTCAGGGGCTTTGCGGAAGCCGACGGGGGCCCCAGCACTGCCACCAGACTGAAAAGCATGAGCAGCGATACCGCTGCGCTCAAAATTTTTTTCATAATACTCTCTCCTTTTTGGTCCGAACCGAGCAGAAGAACTTTTCGGGACTCCTACCCTTAGTTTATTGTAGGCTTTGCACTATTTAAGTCTTCTTACACAATTTTGAAGGATTTCCAATCAAATTTGGCCTCTCATCTTTTCCAGCGTCTCCTCCGCGAACCTGACGTCGAAGGAGTTCCTCACCCTGAAGAAGCTCAGCGTGACCTTCGGGTTCCTCTTCGCCAGTTCCTCAATTGGCAGCGGTTCGTAGTCGAGGAACTCCACTACCCTGCCCAGGCTCCGGTAACCCTCGGCCATGGCCGCCTCAATGGCATCGGAAAGGGCGTCAGGCTCGTAAACCGCATGTGTAACCTCCGCCGTTCCATCCCGCCAGACGGGTATCAGGGCCTCCGGCTCGTTCTCGTAGAAGAGGCCCGTCATGTAGTTCACGAGGAAGGGCATTATCAGCGGCATGTTGCCTTCGACGAGAAAAAACGGCGCTTTCGGGAGGGCCTTCAGAAGAGCCTCCATCCTGCTCCTCGCGGAAACAGGAAGGGGATTCGAGACGTGAAGGGAATATGTCCTGAGCCTGTCCCTCCTGACCACAGTGATGACCTCGTCTATCCTCTTGCTGAGCCTGAGCCTCCGCTCCGTCAGCCCAACAACCGGCTCACCGGCAACTGGCAGGGTGTAGTTCTCCCATCGCTTCTCCGGAAACGCCAGGATGTATGCCTTCATGGGCCGGACTACGACCGGACGCTTAAAAACCTTTTTCCGGCTTTCTGTCATTCAGACAATTTCGTCTCCAAAAATCTTAAGTAATGCCAGTTCTTTGCCATTTTGGTGGGATGAATGATACCAAGAACGATGAGTACTCAGCATCCTGACAACGTATTTATCCCCTTTTTTGCCGGCAGTCCGACGATGGGCGGCGAGGACGAGGTGGTCGAGGCCTTCTACGCCTTCAGCGTCCTCGGCATAGAGGAGCAGATGTGGGACTTCGAGGGCAAGGAAGTGGACGAGTTCGTCGTCAAGAAGCTATTCGAGCGCTATGGATATTTCTTCAAGCACAGAAAGCTCGGGAAGGAGCTCAGGCTGACGCCGCGAGTCCCCAACCCCAGTGTCGAGAGGGCGGAGGCGAAGCTTCTCCTGGAAACGTTGGAAGCGATACCTCGCTCGGCAGACTACGCGAGATTGTTCTACGGTGAAGAGCTTCCGCCCATTTTCGAGGTTATCCTCCCGATGACGACCTCGGCCGAGGAACTGAACAGGGTTTACGAGCTTTACAGACACTACATAGCGGGAAAGCAGTACAAAAGGGTTCACGACATCAAGCTCCACGAGTGGATAGGGGAGTTTTACCCCTCGGAGATAGCGATAATCCCGCTCTTCGAGAGCCGGGAGGCAATACTCCACGCGGCGGGCATCGTCCGGCGGTATCTGAGCGGGAAGGAGGTTGAATACCAGCGCGTTTTCCTCGCCAGGAGCGACCCGGCCATGAACTACGGCCTAATCAGCGCGGTGCTCTACGACAAGCTGGCGCTCTTTGAGCTGCAGGAGCTTGAGGAGGAAATGGGGTTGCCAATCTATCCGATAATCGGCGTCGGTGGCGCTCCGTTCAGGGGACACCTCACGCCGGAGAACGTCGAGGCGGTTCTCAGGGAGTATCCAAGCGTTCAGACCTTCACGGTACAGAGCTCCTTCAAGTACGACAGGCCTCCCAAGGAGGTCATAAGGGCCGTTGAGAGAATCAGGGAATCCAGGAGAAAGGAAGCCCAGCCCGTTCCGGGGGAGGTCTTTGAAATCCTCGGTAAGTACGAGCTCAGGTACTCCACCGAGCTGAGGGCCCTGGCACCCCTGATCCGTGAGGTGGCGAAGTTCGTTCCATCGAGGAGAAGGAGGAAACTGCACATAGGCCTCTTCGGCTACTCCCGCGAGGTCAACGGCTCAGCGCTGCCGAGGGCGATCAAGTTCACGGCCTCGCTCTACTCCCTGGGAATTCCACCGGAGCTCCTCGGGCTGAGCGCGCTGGGTGAGGGGGAGCTTGAGTTCCTCGGCGAGCACTACCTCGGTCTTTACAGGGACATCGAGTTCGCCTTCCGCTACTTCAACCCGAAGGTTGCCGAGAGGTTCCCGTTCCTCAGGCCCCTCGCGGAGATGGCCAGGAACTACGAGAGGGACGAAAGGCACCTGGAGATAACATCAAGAATCCTGGCCGGAGAGCTGAGCGGTGAACTGATAGTGGAGGCGGCCGGGATTAGGGGCTTTTTGGGGTGAAAATGGATTCTTTCGTCTTTTGTATGGATTTTCCATTTTCGGAAAAATCTGTTCTTGCGGTTGCCTTTCTCCGGCGAAAGTTTTATATACTAAAAGTTACTAAAATTCTCGCGAAGAAAACGGAGGTGATGGCAGTGGCGGAGATGGTGATTCCGTATCCCCAGCTCCAGAAGATACTCGAAAGAACCTGTGAGCTGGCCGTTATTAAGCCCCGCGCCGAGGAGATGATGGAGATAGTCGAGAAAAAGCTCGCTGACCTCTTCGAGGTGGCCTACGAAAATGCCAAGGCCGAACGCTCAAGCACGATAAAGCTCAGGCACATACCCATCACAAAGGGCTTCAGGAACAGCCTCAACCTCTTTAGAGCGGTCATCGAGGACGAGAAGGTTCAGATCGAGCCCATCAGGAAGTACGTCCTCAGGAAGATACCCGGCGACATTCCCCTTGAGGAGGAAGTCGTAAACGAGCTCCCAATAATAGCGGGAACCCTCTTCGTGCTCGTCGGGAGGGTCATCAAGGCCCTGCACCCGGAGATAAAGAACGTCTACCCCGAGCACATCGAGGAGGCCAAGAGGGTTCTGGACTACACGCTTTGATGCCCTTCTTTTTTCTCCGAGCTGAGCCTTAGCCCCTCGAACTCCTTCCTTATCCACTCGAAGTGCTTATCCTCCGTGACGAGCCTCAGCCCCCTGTTCATCGCCACGGCGGCAACTATCGCGTCAACCGCCGGGACAGGCGTCCCCCTCCTCACCATCGCCTGCGATATTTTAATCGCCAGCAGGTAGTCTTCGAGGCTCGGCGTTATCACCGTCAGTCCAAGCTCAAGAGCCCTCGGGAACTCCACGACGTTTAGAACGGTTGTGTATCCGTTCAGCTTTTTTCCGGATTTTGCCGCTTCAATCAGGACGTTGGTGTCGTAGAGAGCCTCTTCCATTCCGCATCCCTCGTTTTCCCGAGTGCCTTCTCGTATTTCTCAAGGGGGGTGCTCTCAAGCTCCCTCCTGAAGTCCTCGCCGAGAAGGTACAGTATCTCCTCCGAACCCAGCTCCTCGGCCTCGATTTTGGCCAAATACTCCGCTATGGCCTTTCTCGCTACCTCACTCCACTTTATTTCGGGGTGTTTCTTCATTCGCCTGTAGAGGTCGGGGGGGATAGAGAGGGTTATGTTCGGCATAGCATCACCGCACTGGAATATGTGGGTTCACGTATTTAAGTGTTGCGAAAAAATGGAAAGGCTCACTCCTTGAGCCACCTCTCCATCCACCCGGCAATCAGCTCCAGACGCCTAACGCGGTGCTTCGGCTTTCCGCCCCTGCTGAGATCGTGGTTCTCGCCCGGGAAGAGGGCAAGCTCAACGGTCTTGCCGAGGTACTTCAAGGCCGTGTAGAACTGCAGAGCCTCCGGCAGCCAGCAGCGGTAGTCCTCCATGCTGTGGATTATGAGGAGGGGCGTTTCGACGTTCGGCGCGTACTTCAGCGGGCTCTTCCCCCAGTAGCCCTCCCTGTTGCTCCAGGGGTCGCCTCCTATCTGATCCGGCGCGAAGAAGTAGCCGATGTCAGTCGTGCCGAAGAAGCTCACCCAGTTGGAGATGGAGCGCTGGGTTACAGCGGCCTTAAAGCGCTTCGTGTGTCCAACTATCCAGTTGGTCATAAAGCCGCCGTAGGAGCCGCCGGTGACGCCGATTCTCTCTAGATCGATGAAGCCGAAGCGCTTTAAGGCCTCGTCCACAACGTCCATCAGGTCCTTATAATCGCGCTCGCCGTAGTGCCCCCTGATGTCGGCAAAGTCCTCACCGTAGCCGTCGCTGCCGCGCGGGTTGGAGAAGATTACCACGAAGCCTTTGGCAGTAAAAACGTGGAACTCGTGCATGAAGGAGTAGCCGTAGGCGGTTTTAGGCCCGCCGTGAATCTCCAGAACGGCCGGATACTTCTTTCCGGGCTCAAAATCAACGGGCCTCATTATCCATGCGTCTATCTCAACGCCATCGCTGGCTTTAACCTTGAAGTGCTCGGGCTTCGAGAGGGTATACTCTCTTATCCAGCCGTTGAAGTCCGTGAGCTTTTTCTCCTTCCCGTCGCGGAGAATGTAAAGTTCCAGTGGTGTAACCGCGTCCTGGGCGGTGAAGGCTATGTAGTCACCGATGGCGAAGCTCTCGACGCTCCTGTCACCACCGATGACGCGCTCTATCTCCCCCCCAAGGTTCACCCTGAAGAGGTTCGCCCTCGGGCCGTCCGTTGCCACGTAATAAACCCAGCCGTCTTTAAAAGCCAGCTCCGCCCTCTGAGGCCCTCGAACATCGCAGTTCAGGGAGTTGTAGGCTGAGCGGTCGAGCTTAGCGGTGAGCTTCCTTAGCTCTCCCGTCTCGGGGTTGTAGTGGTAGATGTGGGTGTTCGTGGGAATACCGCGCTCGCGGGTATTGGCCTTGAGGATGAAGGTTCCATCGTTGAGGGGAATGAAGTCACTCACGCTCCACTCCCCGGGGGTTAGTCTCCTTGCCTTCCTCCCCTCGAGGACGTAGAGGTCGCTCACCATCGGCTTCCTCTCGCGGTCCTCCTGAGCCACAAAGTAGAGCCTGCCACTGTGGAAGCGTATCTGCAAGACGTCAAGGTTTTTCGGCGTCAGCCGTCTCTTCCTGCCGGTCTCGATGTCCACCAAGTAAACGACGCTCCTCTTCCCGTAGATCCAGCCGACGCCGTTGAACCAGAAGGGAATTTCCCTGATGACGTGGACGTCGTCCTTTGGTCTCTTCTCAATGTCTATCGGCGTGACGACCGCTATTCCCTTCCCGTCCTCGGTGAAGCGGAGGTTTTTGATTCCGTACTTGAACCTTACTAAAAGCCTCGCCTCCCCGCCGTCCGTGGGGATAACGTAGAGCTCGGCCTCCCTGCTTTCCCTATCGCGCTTTGAGGTGAAGGCTATCAGCTTTCCGTCCGGGGAGAAGCGCGGGTTCGCGTCCTTCTTTCCAGAGGTGAATGGTTTAACTTTCCTCCCGTCGTAGAGGTAAAGCCTTGAGAAGTAGTCGTCCTTCTCCACGCTTATTTCGGTGACCTGGAAGACGAGCCTCCTTTTGAATGCGTCGATGTTTCCGACGAGCTTGAATTTTCCTAAGTCTTTCTCACCCAGACCTTTCACCATAGAAACCACCGAACTAACTCGGCCTTTTTCGTATAAAAGCTTAGCGTTTCGATGATTATCGAGAAACAAGCAAAGCCTCCGAACCTTTTTAAATCCCCCGTCTCCCCTTTATCCGGGAGGTGGCGGCCGTGACCGTGAAGGTCCGCTTTGATAAGGAAGTGAGAGAGTACGCAAAGGGCGAGAAGGTTAAGGACTCCGTTCTCAAGCTCACCGAGACGGCTTTAGCGCAGGCTCTGGAGAAGTTTCACAGGAGAATGATAGTCATAGAGGGGGACACCCTGAGAAAGGCCGAGCTGGCAGGCATTCTCGCAGGGGCCTCTGCCAGAACTCTGGGGGAGATTCTCGACGACCTCCGCGAGAAGCGGCTGAGGGACGAGAGCGAGAAGGAAATCGAGGTTCTCTACGCCACCGATGCCCTAGGCGAGGAGACCTTCGGGCGGAAACGCTACGAAGCGTTCAGGAAGCACTTCGACGTCCTTGCCGGCTCAAGCGCCAGGGTTAAGGCCGTCACCTTCAAGCACACCCGCGATATCCTCGGGAGGACGTACGACCTCCTTATACTCGACATGAGCTACGACTACTCCCCCAACGACCTTGGCAGGATTATCGAGACCGTCCGTGGCGGCGGTTTGATATTCATCCTCGCCCACCCATTTGAGAAGTGGAAGAAGATGTGGACGGGCTTCCACAAGAGCCTCGTAACTCCACCGTACACGATAGACGACGTGAAGAAGCGCTTCAACAGACGCCTTATAAGGAAGTTCGCCGAGCACGACGGAATCTACATCATCACCGAGAACGGGAAAGCGAAGAAGAAGCCGAAAAGGAGCAAGACCCAGGCGAAGATTAAAGCCCGGAAGGGTGTCGAGATTCCTGAGGAGACCCTCTTCCCCCGCGAGCTCTACGAGATGGCCCTCACCGAGGGGCAGGTTGAGGTTCTTAAGGCATTCGAAGGGCTGGTTGAGGATGAGGGGATGCTCGTCCTCACCGCGGACAGGGGGCGTGGAAAGAGCGTCTCCGTAGGCATTGCCGCGATAGGCTTTGCCCTGGCCCTCGGCAAGCGTACAAGGGTGGTCGTCACGGCCCCCGAGCCGGAGAACGTCCAGGCCCTCTTCCGCTTTGCCAAGAGGGCCCTTGAAAGGCTCGGCTTCAGGCCCCACGTAGTCGAGGAGAAGGGCCTGATAAAGGAGCTCTACGCGAGGAAGATTGGGCTCAGGTATTACCCCCCCGCCGAGGGCTACCGCAAGACCGCCGACCTGTACATCCTCGACGAGGCCGCTGGAATCCACGTGCCGATACTCCACAAGTATCTAAGCAAATCCCGTGTCGTTTACTCCTCCACAGTACACGGCTACGAAGGAGCTGGCAGGGGATTCTCCGTCAAGTTCCTGAAGAAAGCCAGGGAGAAGCGCTCCTTTAAGGAGCTCCACATGGAGGAGCCGATACGCTACGCTGAGAACGACCCCATCGAAAAGTGGCTATTCGACGTCCTCCTGCTCGACGCGGAGCCGGTTGAGCTCACGGATGAGGACTACGAACTGATAAGGAACAAGGAGGTCTACTTCGAGGAGCCCGACCTCGATGACTGGTTCGAGAACGACAGGCCCGACCTCAGGAACTTCGTGGGCATCTACATTCTCGCCCACTACCGCAACAGGCCGAGCGACGTGGCTTTGCTTGCCGATGCTCCCCATCACAGGGCGCGCGTGCTCCGCCTGAAGAACGGCAAGATAGTGACGGCCATCCAGATAGCAGAGGAGGGCAACATCCCGAAGAAGGTAATCGAAAAGATGGCCAAGGGCTACAAGCCGAGGGGCAACATAATCCCAGACATGATGGTCAAGCACCACATGGCGAAGGAGTTCGCGAAGCTGAAGGGCTACCGCATAGTGAGGATAGCCACCCACCCCGATGCCATGGACATGGGGCTGGGCAGCAAGGCGCTTGAACTCCTTGAGAAGGAGGCCAGGGAGAAGGGCCTCGACTGGATTGGCTCTGGGTTTGGTGCGAGTGAGGAACTGGTCCGCTTCTGGGTCAGGAACGGCTTCGCGGTGGTGCACCTCAGTCCCGCCAGAAACCCCGTCAGCGGCGAGTTTACGGCCATAGTCCTCAAGCCGATAAGTGAGAAGGCCAAGAAGCTCATTCGCCAGGCCAACGACGAGTTCAGGATAAGGCTCACGGAGTGGCTCGGCGACACCCACAGGGAGCTTGAACCTGAGATAGCGCGCTGGCTCTTCGAGACACCCTTCGGTGAGGCGGTGGATTACCCGGTTCACCTCACGGAGGTGCAGAGGAAGAGGTTGGATGCCTTCACGGGCAAGGTTCTGACCTACGACACGGTGGTTGATGCGGTGAAGCCGGTAGTCAAGCTCTACTTCCTCGACGGCTGGATGAAGCCCTACCTCGATGAGAGGCAGATTAAGCTCCTCATCTACCGGGTTCTGCAGGCCCACAGCTGGGAGGAGACTGCGAGGCTCATTGATAGAACCGAAACCTTCACCATGATAGAGGTGCGCGACATCATAAGGGGACTCTGGTACTATTACAAGAGGGTCATTTCCTGACCCTAAACTAACTTTTTATAGGATTGACGCGTAGTTCCCTCGATGTATCATTGGTGTATCCATTCCAACGGTGACTCCTATGCCGGGTGGCAACTGGGAGAAGATAATTTCGATAACGAAGGATGGCATGAGGAGCATAGGAACGATGAGGCGGAAGATAAGCAGGGGTAAGAGGATAGCACTTCTCATAGACGGTCCCAACATCCTCAGGAAGGAGTTCGGGGTAAAGCTTGAGGACATAGTAGAGGCCCTGGAGGGACTGGGCGACCTCAGGGTGGCGAAGGTGATTCTCAACCAGTACGCTCCCCAGGGACTCATAGAGGCGGTGTCGAACCAGGGCTTTGAGGCGATCGTCGTCTCGGGCGAGACAGGTGTGAAGCTCGCCGTCGAGGCCATGAGGGAGATATACAATCCCAACATCGATGTGATAGCCCTGGCCACCAGAAACGCGGAGTTCCTTCCGGTGATCCTAAAGGCCAAGGAGCGCGGCAAGGAAACCATCGTCATCGGAATCGAGCCCGGTTTCTCGGCGGCGCTGAAGCATGCCGCCGACTACACCATAATCCTCGAGGGCGGTGAGGAGAAATGAAGGAGCGCTTTTTCAGGGTTCTGAGGCGCGGGGAGAAGGAGGTTAGGGAAGTCAGCGAGGAGGCGCCGAAGCCCAAAAAGAAGAGGAGCATAGGCCTCATCATAGACGGTCCCAACATCCTCAGGAAGGAGTTCGGAATAAAGCTCGAGGACATAATAGACGCCCTTGAGCGGATCGGAAAGCTCAGGGTGGCGAAGGTGGTTCTCAACCAGTACGCTCCCCAGGGACTCATAGAGGCAGTCGTGAACCAGGGTCTTGAGCCTATAATAGTCGCCGGGGACACAGACGTGAGGATAGCCATCGAGGCCATGGAGCTAATCTACAACTCCGACGTTGATGTGATAGCCCTGGCCACCAGGGACGCGGACTTCCTCCCGATAGTCAACGAGGCGAAGCGCAGGGGGAAGGAAACGATAGTCATAGGTGTCGAGCCGGGCTTTTCGGTTGCACTCCAGAACGCGGCCGACTACGTCATCAAGATGGAGGGTAAGGGTGGCGAGGCCCACGAGGTCAAATAAACTTTTAAGCTTTCGATCCAGCCCTCTTCTGGTGGGAGAAAGTGATAGTTGAAATCATCCTCTTTGCCCTCGGTCTCGTCCTGCTCATCAAGGGGAGCGACTATTTTGTTGAGGCCGCCTCACGGGTTGCCAAGGGCTTTGGCGTCAGCGAGTTCATCATAGCACTCGTCCTGGCGAGCATAGCCACCACCCTTCCGGAGGTAACAGTCTCGGCCATCTCCTCCTACCAGGGGAACCCTGACATAGCGCTGGGCAACGCGATTGGAAGCGCTCTCGCCAACATTGCTCTCATCCTCGGTGTTTCCGCCCTGCTCCGGCCGTTAAAGGTGGAAAAAACCGCCTGGAAGAACGCCCTTTTTATGATAGGGGTCACGACCTACGCCGGCATTCTCATGTACGACGGTACGATAAGCCGGCTCGACGGCGCGAGTCTGATATTCATCTACTTCGGCTTTCTCTACTACCTTTACCGGAAGCACATGACTTTGGAGGAGATTCCAGAAGGAGGGCGCGGAAACCCGAAGAGGGATGCCATTATAATGTTCGGGAGCGGCCTGCTCGTCGTTACCGGTGCCAAGCTCGTTGTTGACAGTGCAGTCACAATCGCCAGGGCCTACGGTGTCCCGGAGATCGTCATAGGGCTCACCATGGTCTCAATAGGCACCTCCCTGCCGGAATTCACCAACTCCCTTATGGCCACCATCAAACGGCTCCCGAACATCAGCGTGGGCAACATAATAGGCGCAAACATCCTCGACGTGCTCATGGTCATCGGGATAGCGGCTTTGATAAACCCCATAAAGGTTGACGCAACGATATACACCTTCACGCTCCCGCTCACGCTCCTCGTCATGGGCATACTCACCGCCGTCCTCCGCCTCACCGGCAGGATAGACAGGCTCACCGGCGGAGTGCTGCTGGCGATTTACTCCTACTTCATCTACGTCTACCTCTCCGGCGGCGTCCACCTTCCTCAGGGCTGACCTTTTCTTTTCTCTGACTTCCGAGGCCACAATTCTGGGACACAAAGCTTTTTAATTGGTGGTATTACCCCATTATGAAAACCCAAAACCGATTCATGGAGGTGAAAGAATGAGGAGGCTCGCCACCCTCTTGCTCACCCTGCTGCTCCTCGGGGCCATCGGCGCCGCGAGGCCAGTTAAGGCCGAGGAGATGCTGACGGTTTACTCCTACGACAGCATAGAGTGGTGGATGAAGGAGATAATTCCAATCTTCGAGCAGAAGTACGGGGTCAAGGTGAACCTCGTCCTAATTGGCGATGCTGGAGAGGTTCTCAACAGGCTGATTCTGGAAAAGGACAACCCGCAGGCGGACGTGGTGGTCGGCATAGACAACAGCTACCTCGCCAAGGCCATCGACGCCGGAATCCTTGAGCCATACAGGCCGGCAAACGCCGACGTTATTCCAGACTGGATTATTGAGAAGTTCGACCCGACCTTCCACCTCACCCCCTACGACTACGGCTACATAGCCATCAACTACCGCAAGGACATGGTCCAGAAGCCTCCTGAGAGCCTTGAAGACCTCACCAAGCCAGAGTGGAAGGGCAAGCTGATAATCGAGGACCCGCGCACCAGTTCGCCGGGAATGGCCTTCCTGCTGTGGACGATAGCGGTCTATGGCGATGACTGGCTGGACTACTGGGAGAGGCTCAAAGAAAACGACGTCCAGATAGTCGAGGGCTGGAGCGCGGCCTGGAACGCCTTCACGAAGGGCGAGTACCCGCTCGTCCTCAGCTACGCCACCTCACCGGCCGCGACCGTTTACTACGACAACAACACCAACGTCGGCGCCGTCGCCTTCAGGGAGGGCAACTACCTCCAGATAGAGGGTGCCGGGATAGTCAAGGGCGCCAAGCACCCCGAGCTGGCCAAGAAGTTCATCGAGTTCCTCATCAGCGAGGAGGCCCAGGAGAAGCTCCCGCTCAACCAGTGGATGTACCCCGTCAACAGGAACGTCAAGCTCCCGGAGGTCTTCAAGTACGCGGTGAAGGTGGAGAAGCCCGTCACCGTCGACCCGAAGGATATCGAGAAGAACTACGACCTCTGGCTCAGGCAGTGGACCCAGCTTATGGTCGAGGGCAAGAGCCCGGAGGAGATAACCGGGACGACCTCAACCTCGCCGGAAGGGGAGAACGGCGGTATCTGTGGACCGGCACTCATAGTTGGCCTTGCCATCGTGCCGCTCCTCCTCAGGAGGAGGCGGTGAGCTTTCTCCCTTTTCTCCCCACCGCAACTTTTATAAGAGCGCTCCGGCACCTTAGGAGCGAGGGCCCGTAGCCTAGCAGGATAGGGCGCCGGCCTTCTAAGCCGGAGGTCGCGGGTTCGAATCCCGCCGGGCCCGCCATAACAGCCCTTGCTTGCGCAAGCGCTGGCGGAAGAGTGCGTGCAATTCTAAGAGTTCTCGGTTCCTGAGTGGGTTTACTCTTCAATTGTTGGTTTTACAGTGTTCCACTCTCCACAAGGCGTCCTTCGGACGCCAGAAAACAAAGCTGAAACCACTTAAAGGGACTATCCTTGAAGTTAAACACTCTCCTCAATGACAGTTTTTGAGAATGCACGCTATCATATCAGCCTTTTTGAAGGGAAAAGGAAATCTTTTGGTCAAGCTTTTTCCAGAAGCTTGTTGCCAAGCAAAAGTTTGATCAAGGTTCGTGATTGCTTTTCAAAGTGTCTTCTTTTAGAGTGTACCTTATCAAAAGGCTGATTCTAGCTGGATTTCCTTTGCTCCGGTTGGTTCTCACAGAGCCATTCAAATACGACGTCCTATTGGCGTTAAAAACAAAATGGACTCCAAAGTTTATAGACAGGTTCTGGGTTATGTGAAGCATTTCGATGGAGTTATTGCAGTATCCTTGACGGAGCTGATGTTGACTTAGAACGACACATTCAAAAGCTCAAGAACCTTAGCGCGGAAGTTGTGGTACTCCATGGAGATCTACGGCGGAAGGGGAACACTAGGGAGATTATCATTAAAGACATTGATTAGGAAAGTAGTGATACGATGAGCTTTTTCTTTATTTCATCTTCGCCAGCGGCTCGATGATTTTAGCGTCTGAGTTGTGGTGGTTATTCATCTCCGAGGCCTCCCCTTCCCGGAACTGTTGCCGTATTAGTACGGAATAAATATGACATTGTCTAAATAAGGTTTGCAAATTTTTCTCACTGAAATGTCAGTAAAAGGGTATAGCTTGCTGTTAAATGACAGCGACGTCATGTGCCGCGGGATACTTTGGAGACGTTTGGATTATAAATCGCGTGAGAAAAGTAAAATCTTGCCACTAAAATCAAGCGTAAAGATTACGTACGGAAATTATTTAAAGGATAACACCACATTTTGGGTGGTGATAGATAATGAGCAATAATGTGTTACACAGAACAATCTTGTTCTATAAACTACAGATAAGTAGGGAAATACCGCAAAGAGATGATAACGGGCAGAATCCGTCAGAAGATTCCCTGTTAAACTCTAAGGAGATTGTGCAGCTATTTAAATGTATAACTGAGCTCTCAACAGATTTCACAGCAGACTCAAATCGTTTTGTCCAAATCTCTAAGTCTCCTGACAAGTATATGTTTATGCTAATTGATGGCACTTTTGAAAAAGAGAACGGGCAGGATGTCCTTAAATACCCTATAAAAGGCAGGCTAATTCTTGCTAGGAAGGATGATATATCCCAATGGGTGTACAACGATGGATCTGTTAAGTTTCCAGAACTCCCTTCTGAAGTATTGGGACAAGGAGAGATAACTCATTTTGTTCTTTTTGATGATGGGACCGAAAGAACAATTGGAATAGAATATAATCCGCACGGCCCTAGGATTTCTAAGCTATGTGAATATTTATTTGAACTCGGGAATAATAAATGTAACAACCAGATGAGACTCTCAGATGTGAAATATGTCGCTATTCCCAACGAGAACGTTCTTACTGATTTAATCCAAAGTGAGGTTGGGTTTAAGTGGGTTACCTTTGGTGTAGACTTGACACCAGGATTAAAGGAATTAATAAAAAGTGATAATGGACCGTTCACTGGCCTTATTGGGACAGCAACATTAGAAGACAAAAATATGGGAAAGATTGTCATAATGATTAAAGCAGAACGAGGAACCTCAATGGGCTCCAATGGTATATATAAGCCTTTAAAGCAGATATTGAGAAAAATAAAGAACGATGAACTCCCTAATATAACAGAATTAAAAGTAAAAACTGAGCTAGGTCAAGAAGTTGATTTGCTCAATCCAGTTGTCAAGTCTAGAGTTGGGGTTGAAGTAGTCTCATCTGGCGATAATTCTGGCCGCAGGATTGTCAGTACTGCAGATATGTATGGTAAGATAATCGAATTGTATAGTACTGTGCTTAAAAAGCAAAAGAATACGTAGAATGCCAGGATATGACAAAAAGCTTAAATTTAAGTCTAAATAATAGCGGCAGGGGAAATTATGAGAATCATAGAATGGTACCAAAAACATATCTTGTTTTATAACTTGTTACTAGCTGCTATTATCGTTGGCATCTTGGAAAAAACAAACAGCCTCTCTGTCTTATCTGAATTAAGTGATACTTTCTTCGGGACATTAGCTGGCATTTTTGTTTCAATTTTGGGGTTTTCAATGGCTGCTGTTTCAATTTTAATAGCAGTTATCCATGGAATAAATGAAGAAAATGAAAAAATCGAGCTCGTGAGAAGCAGCCAGTGGTATGGTAAGATCTACGATATGTATCTTTATACTATATTATTTAGTGGTATTTCGGCAGGGCTATCTGTACTTTCGATGAAATCAAATTCTATAGAGGTTAGAGTTTTGTGGGTATACTCTAGCCTACTGTCCACAATGTATCTTTGCCTGAGCATTATAATACTGAAACTTATCATATCGTTATTGACACATACTCACAATAATTCCAAAGAAAACACGGAATCCAAGAATAATCATGAGAAGATAAAGAACAAAATCAAAGAGTGGTTTATTAGGTAGATCAATAATGCCATAAAGGTTTGCAAATTTCCTCTAGGAGAATTTAGAATTTGGCTATTTTCCAGCGCGTTGCGGCGAAATGTTCTTATGGTTTGAAGTAATAAGCTTGTAAGAAACTCTCGGTGGGGCGGTGGCGATGGAGGAGCTATTCCGGGCAATAGAAGATCTATTTGAGGCATTTGGTAAAAGTGTGAATGAGGGTGTTGAAGGCATTAGGATGGCGTTATTTCTATCGACTATGGGCATGATTATATCTGCTCTCAGTACGCTACCTGGTGGAGACTTTGTAATTGAATATTGGTTCATGTTCCTTGCTATAATGTCACTAGCAGATGTTTTAATGATATTTGTAGTTGCTCAAGAAGCATTAGAAGCTTCTATAGGTTATATTCTCGGAAGGGCAGTTGGACTATTGTTAATGGCTTGGATTGGCAAAATTATAGGAGTATCAATCAAAATATATGTGGTTAGTTATATCCTGCTCTTGGTAATTCTGATTTTGAAGGTATACCTAGTTTTTCAGGAGCAGAGGGGATATTATCGTTGGTAATTTTTAGAAAAGGTGAACATGTTGCTGTGAGGTGATAGCTTGACATTACTCCCAAATATTTCGTCACATCTTAAAATGCCAATAGTTTGTATCGTAGGAGAGAATGTTCCGATCACAGTCCAAGTCAAAAACTTGACCAAGGAGAGGTATCCATCTGAAGATGATAATTACCTGGTAATTGAAGTGTGGGATGAGATGATCAAATATTATCCTGGACGAAAAGGACACACAACATTAAACATTCAATTTTCTAAACCGTTTAAACTTAACCCTCAGGAAGTCAAAGAGTTCAAATTCTATTTTGAGCTTCCAGAACAGGCTCAGTATAAGATACGTGCGAATCTTAACCTTGTCAAGGTAGTAAAGACTAATGGAAATCCGAAATGGGAAAACCACATAAGTGGCCGTCTCAGTAGTAAGCTTGGAAAAACTGCAACGCTTCAATTTGAAGAAGGGCAAGTTATTCTTGAGGTTCTTGATGTGAAAGGGGTTAGTAAAAAGAAGAGTTGCACTACTAACCACAATTTAATAGTAATCGTTGGTTCGATTAGTGCAATCCTAGCCGCCATAGCTTCCATTGTGTCCTTGATATTACAACTTGGAAAGTGAGAAGAAAACGCTTCAAGGCAGATCATTGATTATGCAGAGTTTTTCTCCAATCTTTTTGCCTCAACACATCTAGAAACATGCCCTCTTTCTCCTCGATGATGCGCTTGAGGATGATTATGGCCTCACAGATGTTCTCCTTGACGTCGGGCTGGAACGAGTGCTTTTCCGCCGCCTTCAGCCTCCGAAGCACGAGGAGCATCAGCACCGAGTTAGTTCTGTCAGTAGAAGAAGCAGAAAGCTTTGAGGAAAAATAACGCCGGTCTCTGTAGCCGCGTTCTCGTGGAGCATTTTCATGTTGTAGGTCGCCGTGTTGATGGCCCATTAAGCTCGTCATTAACGTCCTCTCATGAATTCCAACTCAAACGCAAAACCTTGTAACAAAAAATTGAGAATGAATCACGAACTTTGGTCAACCTTTGCCTTGCAAAGGTTGCTACGGATACAGCCTGCTCGGCGTCCTCGGGAAGAGCGTGGCCCAGCGGACATGGTCGAGCTTCAGAACCCAGGCGACGAGCCTCTCCAGGCCGAGGCCGAAGCCGCTGTGCGGAACAGAGCCGTACTTCCTCAGGTCGAGGTACCACTCGTAGTCCTTCGGATCCATTCCCTCGTCGAGAATCCTCTGCACGAGCTTGTCGTAGTCGTCCTCACGCTGTGAGCCGCCGATGACCTCGCCGTAGCCTTCCGGCGCGAGCATGTCAGCGGCAAGAACCTTTCTCGGGTCCTCCGGGTCTTCCTTCATGTAGAAGGCCTTGATGTGCTTCGGATAGCCGTAGACGAAGAAGGGGCTCTCGAACTCCTGCGTTAAAATCCTCTCCTCGTCGGCGCCCATGTCCTCGCCCCACTCTATCTGAACTCCCTTGCTCTGGAGTATGTCGATTGCTTCATCGTAGCTTATCCGCGGGAAGGGCGGGGCCGTGTTCTTGAGCGTGGTGAAGTCCTTCCTGAAGGTCTCGATGTCGCCCCTCCTGAGCTCAAGCGTCCTCTGCACCATGTAGCTGACCAGCTCCTCCTCCACCTTCATGATGTCCCAGAGGTCCATCCAGGCGGCTTCAAGCTCCAGGTGCCAGAACTCTGTGAGGTGTCTCCTCGTCCTGCTCTTCTCGGCCCTGAAGCTCGGAGTTAGCGACCAGACCTTTTCGAGGCCGAAGATGGCAGCCTCAAGGTAGAGCTGGGCCGACTGGCTGAGGTAGGCGGTCTTGTCGAAGTACTTGAGCTTGAAGAGGGTCGCGCCGCCCTCGACGGCACCGGTGACGAGTATCGGCGGGAAAACCTCGTACCAGCCGTCCTGGAGGAGCCACTCGCGAGCGGCCTGCATCATCGTCGCCTTGACCTTCATTACGCTGGCAACCTTCGGTGAGTGCAGGTGCAGGTGTCTGACATCCAGCAGGAACTCGTCGCTCGCGTCCTTCGTTATCGGAAAGAAATCCACGTTCTGGATGATCTCTATCCTATCGGCCTGAACCTCTACCCCTGTGGGCGCGCGTGGGTCGGCCTTAACCACACCCTCGATTATCACGCTGGACTCTATCCCAACTTTTTTTGCCTCGGCGTAGGCTTCCTCACTAAGCTCCTTCTTGAATATCGTTTGGATTATTCCGCTTGAGTCGCGGAGGACTATGAACACCTTCTTTCCGACCTCTCTCTTCCTGTAAACCCATCCGGCGAGTTTAACGCGTTTGCCTTCCATATCGGGCCGAACATCGGCGCAGTAAACCTTATCAATCATCCTTACCACCTCCAGAGGCTTTGAAAGGGGCTTTATAACGGTAGCGATTGAACTACCAGAAGAGCATCAATTTATCCAAAGGGGGAAAGCCCCGATTCTGTGCTCGACGACTATCATCAGCGGCATGGGTGTAGGTTTGAAAACCAGAATTTAAATTCTTTGTCCCCTTGGTTGTCATTTCATCATCACGAGGTGGAGCTTTACCTAAAATGTGACAACATACCGTGTTGGGCGCTCTCGAAGGTGTTGTGGGTAATCCAATTCTTGGATAGATTTTATCCAAGCTGGATAAACCTTCAACAATGGAATATCTATCGGGATAATAATTACATTTTGACAAGTTGAAAAGGGCTATTAGTTCACAAATGGTAACATTTATATAGTATTGTGCTCAACATATTTTGGTGGGAATTGGAGAGTCTTTAATTGTTGCGGGGTAGTGGTGGGGGGATGTTCAAATGTTCATTGATCCCTTTGTAATTCGCTCTATCAACCGCAGTGAACTTAGGAAGAGGATACTCTTTTATCTCGATGAAATATATCCCACCCCCACCTACCTCTCTGAAATTGCGCGGGTGGTCAAATCAGACCCCTCAAATGTGAAAGGCGCTCTTATTGGTCTTGGAAACAGGTACAATGGTCACAGTTCCCTTGTGAGCCTTGGCCTGGTGGAGGTCGTTACCGAGAAGGGTTTCAAGTACTACAGGCTCACGGAGTACGGAAAGCAGGTCGTTAAACTCCTGAAGTCCTACCACTCCTACTACTCGAGGTACACATGAGGTGACTGCCATGAAATCCCTCGCGGAGATACTCGACAGGAATCTTGAGGCGATAGTGGATTTGTCCCTTGGACATCTCCTCAGGCTTGGGCTAAAGTATGGAATTTTCCGCAGGCTCGCGGGTGGAGTGCCCCGTGAAGAGTTGCTGACTATGATTCCCGTTTCCAACAAGGCCTATCTCGGGAAACTTATAGACACTTACCTCGCCCTTGGCTTTGTTGAGGAATCCGATGGCGTTTTAAAGATGCCCGGGTTCTCCTACGAGTTCAGTTTAAACACGGAGGACGCAGGAAAGCTTCTCTCCGACTGGGTTCAGATAGTGGAGGAACTTTACAAGATGGCTGATTACGCCTTCATCTCCGCGGAGCACCCGAAGATACTCATGGACTTTGATAAGGGCGCAGACTTCTGGGACATGCGACTACTGATGGAGCTCAACCGGACCTACCGGCAGCTTGCATCAAACCTACTGGGCCTTGAGGACGGCATGAATGTTCTTGACCTCGGTTGCGGCTCCGTTTCCCCCGTGGAACTTGGGGAGGCCGTTGGTCCTAACGGGAAATACGTCGGCGTTGACTTTTCTCCAGGCTTGCTGAGCATAGCCAAGACTCGTGTCAGGAATGCCCGCATGGATTGGGTGGTTCTGAGGGAGATGGACATCAGAAGACTCGTGATTAAGAACACGTACGATGCCGTGGTTATGAGCTTTGTCTTGGAGTATCTGGAGAATCCCGGAGCGGCCGTTAGAAGGGCCATCGAGACTCTAAAACCTGGAGGGAAGATTGTTATAATCGAGCCCTTTAGGGATAACTATCCGCGTATCGCTGCCCTGGAGTTCTTTGAGAGCCTGACCAAAGAATTCACCCGCTTCCCGAGCTCGGAGGATATAATTGCCGCTGTTGAAGAGAGTCCATACGATGTGAGGGTTGAACCCATAGGTAAATCCACCCTGCTGGTCACACGCTTGATGTGATCTTCTCCACTTATCCGCCATTTTGTCGTTGGATCACCAACTCTGTGTTTATTTTTTGTAGTAGTATCAACCTACATATGTAGGTACACCAGTTTCTACATAACTACCAACAAAAAATCGATTTATATTCAAAGCAACATAGGATATATTGCAAAATCCCTAAGGGAGGTGCCAGGAAATGAGGTTGCTGAAGAAGAAGAGGGGTGCCGTTGGTATCGGTACCCTGATAGTGTTCATAGCCATGGTTCTAGTGGCTGCAGTGGCTGCTGCAGTTCTCATCAACACCAGCGGCTACCTCCAGCAGAGGGCTGAGGCCACGGGCAGGCAGACCACCAAAGAAGTCGCCAGCGGAGTCAAGATAGACTCAGTAATTGGTCATGTCAGTAGCAACAAGATTGATCTTATGGCAATCTACGTTTCACCAAACGCGGGAAGTGAGGGACTCGACCTCAGCCAGGCTAAGCTCTACCTCAGCGACGGTTCTAGCTCTTATATTCTGGGATACAACTCCAGTGCGTTTACCGATGATGCGAGCTTTGGAGGGGATGTTTTCTCAGCAACATTCCCAACTGACAAGAGCTTCGGAATCATCGTGATCCAGGACGCGGATGGTTCTCTAACATCCACCAATCCGACTCTCAACGCCGGTGATATAGTGATCCTTGCAGTAAACACAAGTGCCGTCTTCGGAGGAATCGATCCCAGAACAGAGATTGTTATTGAGCTTAAGCCAGAGTTTGGTGCTCCTGGCTACGCTAAGGTTGTTACTCCACCCAGCTACGGAACCGACACCATCATAGAACTCAAGTGAGGTGGTTGACATGAAACCACTCTTTGGGAAGAAGAGGGGTGCCGTTGGTATCGGTACCCTGATAGTGTTCATAGCCATGGTTCTAGTGGCTGCAGTGGCTGCTGCAGTTCTCATCAACACCAGCGGCTACCTCCAGCAGAGGGCTGAGGCCACGGGCAGGCAGACCACCAAAGAAGTCGCCAGCGGTTTGAAGGTTGACAGCATAGTTGGGCATGTCGGGACCAGCGGCATAAACATGCTTGCGATATACATTTCACCAAACGCGGGAAGCGAGGAGATTGACCTAAACCAGACCAAACTTTACCTCAGCGACGGCTCCAAGCTTGCTGTCCTTAAATATAAGGTAGGAGCCATTGAGAGCATAACAGATATGGGTGGCAACATATTCAACACTGCAACGCTACCGTGGAACTCCACCGGAATCGATAGTGACTCAACACACTTTGGCATAATCATCGTCCAAGATGAAGACGGCTCACTTTCCGGTGACTCCCCAACCATCAACGCTGGCGACATAGTCATACTAGCAGTCGATGCTGATGCTGTCTTTGGCAGTGAGATTGGCACCAGGACTGAGATCACCGTTGAGGTCAGGCCAGAGTTTGGTGCTCCTGGCTACGCTAAGGTTGTTACTCCACCCAGCTACGGAACCGACACCATCATAGAACTCAAGTGAGGCCCTTACCATCTTTCCTTTTTCATATCCCATAACTTCCCTCGCGGGTGATTGGAATGTCGTTTTCGTACCTGAAGAACAAGTTCAAGAAAAAGAAGGAGGGTGAGGAGAAGACAGAGGACAACAGGGAGATAATAAAGCTCGATGAGCTGGAGCAGGAAGCCCAGGAAACCGCGGAAGAGACTGCCCAGCGGAAAAAGGAGGAAGAGGAGCTTATCACTCAGGTCATGACGAGGATAAACGAGATTGAGAACGACATCCCTCGCATAAAGGTGAGTATCGACACCCTCAAGACCCAGATAAACGAACTCCGCGAGGAAATAGACCGTCTTGATAAGGTGATAAAGGACGTTATGGTCCTCTATGAGATAGTCTCCCAGCAGATTAACCCATTTAAGGATGTTGATTCCGCTAATCCGTTACTCAGCGAGATTCAGGAGCTGAGTGAGGAGATTGAGAGTTTGAAAGCCGAAATAGCTCAAATAAAATCCGATCTGAGGCTCCTTGTGATCGATGGCATGGACCTCGATGACCTGATATATGAAGCCATCTCGGAGGGAGGGGTATGATTACCGAAACCGAAATTGAGGAGAGGCTCAAGCGCCTCAGGGGCAAGGTTCCGAACTTCCTGATTGATGACCTTAAGGATCGCCTCATGAAGAAGCGTGACATACTGACCCCTGAGCAGGTTGATAGGATAGTTGACAAGGTACTCCGCACCTACGCGGGGCAGATCGAGAAGCTCTCCCGCCTCGACAGCCGCGTGGATGAAATTGGAAGGTACTTGGAGGAGATACGCAATCACCTCATGAACCTCTCGCAGGCCGCTCAGGCTAATCAATCGCCGTGGGGTGAGCCTCAGAATCGACCAGTGGGAGGGGCCCAGGTCGTGGAGTACGGTGAAGTCATGGGTGCCGGAAGCGGCGGCGGTTTCGGTGAGGGGCCCCTCACCAGTGAAACCCGGGTGGAGGAAGCACCGTCTCAGGAGCCCCCCTCCCAAAACCCGACGGAGGTAGAGTCCATGGAGAAGGAGTTTGAGCTTTCCAGGGGATTTGAAATCCCCTCTGAAATTAGGGACGTCCTGATCAGCCCTCCACGTACCAAGGCAAGGCTTGAACACATCCCCAACGACATGGTCTCGACGATGATGGCACTGAAGTGGCTGGGCTTCCTCATAGACAGGGTTGGCATGCAGAACCTTGAAGATGTCCTTGAGTTCTACTACCAGATCGGGTGGATTTCCGAGGAGGTGCTGAATACTCTGCTCAGGTACGCTGAGGGCATAAGACCCCACCACAGAGAGCCGGACTGGAGGCCGGATGAGAAGCTCACGATACAGGACCACCTCGTTTCGCTGCTCTTCATAGAGCGTCTCAGGGGAGTCAGGATAACCAGGGAACTGCTGGATGCCATAGAAAGGGAAATGCGGGTGATTGGCAGGGTGCTGGAAGACGTGTACGGTGTTTAGGGGATTCGCATGGGGGTCAGTGTACCAGCGGCCTTCGCTGTGCTGCTGATAGCAACGCTGGTTTCCTTCGGCATGCTATACGTTTCGAGTGAGAACGCATACTCGATGGTGCATCAGGCAACGGAAGACTACAATCAGATGGCCCTCAGGGTGAAGACATCGGAGCTTGAGCTCACGGGGTATAACTACTCAACCCAGGCAAACGTTACGGTTTACGACATCACGTTCAATATAACAAATGAGGGGAGCACGCTATCCCCGGCGAAGTGGACGTACATATACAACGGAGACCTGACCGCGTCGAAAGTCCTGACCTCCGGCAGGGAATATCTCCTGCCCGGGGAGTGGATGGAGCTGACGGTTCAAAACCTCCAGAAAGATCAGACCCTGGTCAATTCCCTCGTGATAAGCACCGAGATTGGCTGTGGGCTGAAGATAAAATGGAAGTGGGTCGGTAATGCGACCAACGGATCGCCGCAGGTGATTAGCAGTGCCTGGTACTGCCCTGTGGAGGGGTAATAATGGCGAGTTCAGTGGTGTCGGAGCTTGTACTGTTCATCGTCTCACTACTGGTAGCGGGTATGGTAGCCGGAGGTCTGTACGTGGTTACCCAGGATATTTCAGGAGGCATTATCACGAAAGGCCAAGATGTGGCCGAGAGTCTGCGCACTAATTTTGAAATAATTAACGATCCGGAGAACATTCCCGTTTCTGGCTCTTCGTACGTCTTCTACATCCGCAACACCGGTAAGGACTCCTTCTCTTTTGACCCCAATTCCGTTGTTGTCATGATAGACGGCTCGATAATCCCGCCCGCAAACCTTACCTTCGATCCATCGGGCGTGCTTGCTCCGTACGAAGTCGGTAAAATATACGTCCCGACTGCCTTCATCTCATCATCCGGGTATCACAAAATCACGGTCGTCATCGAGACTGGAAAGAGGAAATCACTCGTGTTTGAGGTGGGGTGATGACCATGGGGAGCCTCCTTAGGATTCAGATACCTAACGACGAGCTTCACAGGCGTCTTGGAGGCGGCATTCCAGCGGGGAGTATAGTACTGATCGAAGGAGACAGGGGTACAGGTAAGTCCATATTCTCCCAGAGACTCCTCTACGGGTTCCTGAGAAACGATTACACCGCCACCTATGTTTCCAGCCAGTACACCACCCCCGAGTTCATAAATCAGATGGACTCACTGGGATACAGCATAATCCAGGATTTGATAAAGAGGCGTCTCATGTTCGTCTCGCTCTATCCTCTGTTGGTTGGCGTTTCTGACAGGCGGAAGTTCCTGTCGAGATTCGTTGGGGAGCCGAGACTGTGGAAGACGGACGTAATGATAATCGATTCACTCTCCGCTCTCCTGCCCTCTGAGCTTGATAGAGAGGAAATAAGGGCCTTTTCCCTCCATCTGAAGAGGCTGAGCTCCCTGGGAAAGGTCACGATAATGACCGTGAACCCTGCTGATATAGAGCCTGAGTTCCTTAAGATACTGGAGGAGGCGTCCAGCCTGCTCATACGGCTGAGCGTGAAGACGTTCGGCGGTGACCTGAAGAACTCGGCAACCATCGTCAAGTACAACAATGCCATGGGCATCTTCCAGAAGATAATCCCGTTCAGGGTAGAACCGAGGGTCGGGTTCATAGTCGAGATAGCCGCGGTGGTGTGATATGCCGGTCAAGAAGGACGTCAGCGACAACATTGAGGTTGCAATGGCCCGAAACCCACACCTTCGAAGATATGTGGAGGGATTCGTCAAGAAGACCGGTAAGTTTCCGGAGTTCTACGCCCAGCTCAGCAGGGACATGAAGGACATCAAGTACCCGAACATACTCTATCCGGTGGGGGATCCCATATTCATCCACATCTACGGTGACATAAACACGGAGAAGAGATATATAGTCATCGAGCCCAGGATAACCAGCCCGGAGGAGGAACAGAAGTACGAACTCCTGAAGGACAAGATACTCGAACTCGCACCAGAAAAGAAGATTCCGGAGGAGAGCGAGGAGTTTGAGCGCTTTCTGGACGACCTAATGGACGAGGCGCTGGGAAAGATTGGAGGGGGTCTGTTCAACCGCAGACGGGTTTCCTTCACGGCTGAGGAGGTGGCCAAGTTTCGCTACCTTCTCAAGAGGGACATAGTCGGCATAGGACCCCTTGAACCCCTTATGCGCGACCCCTACATCGAGGACATCCACATAATTGGCGCCAACTACGTCTCCCTCATCCACAAGATATTCGATGCCATGGAGACCAACATAACCTTCGGCGATAACCTCCGTCTGGCGGATTACTTCAAGAACCTCAGCGAGAGGATGGGCAGGCCAGTCAGCGACAAAAACCCGATCGTCGATGGAACCCTTCCGGACGGTTCGCGTATCAACATAATCTACTCTCCCGACGTCAGCATTCAGGGTCCGAGCGCAACCATACGTAAGTTCTCGGCGACCCCGCTCAGCGTCGTCCAGCTCGTCAAATGGAACACCTTCTCCGCTGAGGTTGCCGCCTACCTCTGGCTGGCCCTTGAGTACGGCATGAGCATCTTCGTCTGCGGTGAGACGGCAAGCGGAAAGACCACAACGCTCAATTCAATCATCCCCTTCATCAAACCAGACGCTAAAATCTACACCGCTGAGGATACTCCTGAGGTCGTCGTTCCACACAAGAACTGGCAGAGGCTCACCACCAGGGAGCGCGGGCCGGAGGAGAGCAGGGTTACGCTCTTTGACCTCCTGAAGGCGGCTCTTCGTTCGAGGCCTAACTACATCATAGTCGGTGAGATTCGTGGAGCCGAGGGTGCAATAGCCTTCCAGGCCATGCAGACCGGACACCCGGTCATGGCGACGTTTCACGCTGGCGACGTTAGAAAGATGATACAGCGTTTCACAGGCTCACCGATAAACATCCCAGTCACGTTCATAGACAACCTGAACATAGCCCTCTTCCAGCAGGCGGTCTACGTCCGTGGCAGGTTCCTGAGGAGGGTTCTCAGCGTCGTCGAGATAGAGGGCTACTACGAGGAACTCGGCGGGGTTGCCACGAGGAACGTTTTCGAGTGGGACGCAGTAACTGACAGACACATCTTCCGTGGAATGAACAACTCGTACATTCTCGAGAGGAAAATCGCGGAAGTTGCCGGCTACGAGGATCCGAAGGAGATATACAACGAGCTCTTCCTCCGTGCGAGGATAATCAAAAGGATGGCGGAGCTTGGCATAACGGACTATTACGCGGTTCACCGGGAGATTAAGGCGTTCTACGAAAAGGGAATAGAGGGGCTGAGCTTCAGGCTGTGAGGTGGGAAAATGGCCGGGGAGAAGGCGGGAGTGCTGGCACAGTCGGGCATTACCATGCACGAGTACTTCAGGAAAGTTCTGCTGCCCAGTATAGTGGGTTCCATGGCCCTCTTCGTTGCCGTGTCAGTTCTCAAGAGGTTTGTATCCCTTTCCAGCGTGATAACCTTTGTCCTCTATGCAATTCCGCTCCTTCCACTCATCTACGCCGTTGGGTACCCCTATGCCAGAATCAGCAACAAGAGGGTTCAGATAAACTCCAAGATTCCCTTCTTTGCAACGTACTTCGCGGTGCTATCTACGAGCGACGTGAGCAGGAGCGAGCTCATCTGGAACCTGGCCACCGAGAAGATTCTGGAACCGATAGCGAGCGACATGAAAAAGGTGTACTACCTTATAGCAAAGCTCCACAGGGGCATGCCGGAGGCCCTGAGGTTCCTTGCCAAGAGAACGCCCAGCAAGGTTTTCGCGGATTTCCTCGATAGGCTCGCCTATTCCCTCGATAGCGGTGTAGAGCTCAGGGACTACCTCCTCCAGGAGCAGAAGACGGTTATGGACGACTACGAGACCTTCTACGAGGGAACCCTCTACGACTTGGATGTCTTCAAGGAGGTGTACTCCTCACTTATAATCTCGGTCGTCTTCATGGTGACGTTCATAATCATAGGTCCGATACTCACCGGTCAGGACATTGTCAGCCTTAGTGCCTTTATGTTCGTGCTCGTTCTTGCTACCGAGATTGGAATAATGCTCGTCATAAAGTACAGAATGCCGGAGGACAGGATATGGGCCGACTACGCCATGACCTCCGAGAGGAAGGCCAAGTTCATCAAGGCCGCGCTTATATCCGTCGCGGGCATCATGGCAGCGGCGGTTCTGGTTGTGCTGGTGGTGAGACCAAGGTTCGACCTTCCACTCCTCGTTCAGGTTGCGATAGTGCTCACCCCGCTCATGTACCTGGGCAAGGTGCTTGAGAAGGAGGAGAAGGCCATCCTTGTGAAGGATGAGAACTTTCCGGCATTCATGAGGAGCCTCAGCTCTTCCCTTGCCGCAAGCGGTGCCGCCCTTCCCCTCGTGCTCAAGTACCTCAGTGCCCATGACTTTGGAGTCCTAACTCAGGACATAAGGAACCTCTACCGTAGGGTCTCGATGAGGATAGACAACAGCAAATCCTGGCGCTACTTCACCATAGACACCGGTAGCTGGCTAATAGGTATCTTCTCCGAGATATTCAACAAGAGCATAAACCTCGGTGCAGAGCCTGACTACGTTGGGATGGTCATATCGAGGAACTTCGAGCGCCTGGTGAGGCTCAGGAGAAAACGCGCTCAAACTGTGGCGAGTTTTAGGGGCGTTATCTACGGCATAACGGGAGCGTTTGCCTTCTCAGTTGCGGCCGCGTTTCAGGTTTCCGTTTACATGAACAAGCTCTTCTCAAACCTGACCATTCAGGGAGACTTCCTTCAGAACATAATCTTCGTTCCGTCAAAGAGCGGCTTGGAGATGACGGATTACATCCTCATGGTTATCCTGATCATCCACTGCCTCCTCTCTGCCCTCTCGATAAAGTTTGCCGATGGCGGGCACATGGGGATTACTGTCTACTATTTTGTGGTTCTCGTGTGGCTGGCCGCCATTGGCCAGTACCTGGGAACCGTCGTGATGGGCAAGATGATGACGTTTTCCTCGCTGACGGGGGTGGTTGTAGGCTCCCTGGGGGTGATACCGTGAAGAAGTTACTCGTTTTGTTCCTGGCGTTCATGTTACTGCCCGGAGTTGCGGCCAGCTCCTCGATAACCGGGTGGCTCCAGTTCCCGGCCAGGGTGGGAGTATATGACGGCGACATCCTCATCAAGGACATCTCCCTGAGCGACGGCTCGGTTCTAGTCTATCCTGCTGGCTTGGGCATGAGGGTGGTTCCGATTGGGGGGAGCATTCTGTGGGACGGCTATTCATTTTCCTTCAATGATGCACTCTACTCTTCGGGGGTATCGTATCTGAACCTCTCTTACACGTTCCCCTACCTTCTCGAAGGAGAGAAGCTTTTTGTTGGAGGTTATGAGGTTTCTCTGAAGTCTGTGAGTGAGAAGGGCGGCACATTGGTTGTGTCAGACGGAGAGACTTCTAAGGAAATCTACTGCGCAGCTGGGAAGGAGGTCTCGTACGAAAACATGAGGATATCACTGACTTCGATGCCGATTCTGTTCGACGGCTATCTGAGGAGGAGCAAAAACGTGTCTATCGGAGAATGGAGTGTCGTGTTTTACAATTATACTGTATCCTCGGAGAACGGGCAGCTGACGGAGATAGTGGACATCCGTGTGAATGGCAAGCAGTACCTGGCAGAACCAGGGGAGACGATAGATGCGGACGGACTGCTGATTTCCACCGGTGAGCTTGTGGGTTCGGAATACCTGAAGGCCACGATACGGTTGAAAGGCGCGTATCTCCGCGTAAAGGTTCTTCCTTCCTTCGATGGATGGCTCCGCGAGGGCAAGACCGAGAAACTCGGCCCGTACCTGATTAAGGTCGACAAAATATTCGACGACAGCGCCTACGTCTCCATAATGAATCCGTGCGGCAGGGTCATAAGATCGGGATTCATAACGATTGGCAACTTCTCCTCAGGAATGTACTACGGTGGCCTTCTCATAGGTTCAACCGCCTCCAGAAAGCGCGATGGAGCGATGGAGATTCACGTGGTTGCCTTCATAGATGAGGAGAAGGTTCCCAGGGTAAGTGATGTTGCGCTCCTCAACGTGTCCTTCCTTGCTCCCGGAAATGCCACTCAGTTCGTTCCATTCGACGCGAGGATAACCATAACCAACGAGGGGCCGAGCGATCTCAAGTACGTCGAGGTGAGCCTCAACCTGTCCGATGGATTCAAAGCTCTCGGCGACTATCCGGCCTATTTTGAGGAGATTCCAAAGGGCAAGAGCGTCGAGATTCCTTTGAAAATCCTCCCCGAGAAGGCGGGCAATCTCTCACTGGGCAACGTGGTCGTAACGGGACACGCCCCCTACGCCCTCTCCTGTTATGGGGTTGAACAGGTGAGCTTCAGCTCCGAGAACAGGGTCGTTGACGTTGCTCCGGCCAAGATTGGCTACCTTGTTAAGGTCTCGGCATTGAACGGCAGCGTTGGAGGAGAGATACCCCTAAACGTGACCGTGATCAATACCGGAAACGTGGGACTTCCCTTCACCCTCACCGTTGCCCTCCCGAAGGGCTTCGCTTCTATAGCCGAGAACTTCACCGCCTATGGAAAATGGCTGACAAGGACTGACGTACTTCCTCCGAACGGGAGCAGAACGTATTCCCTGACGGTCATTCCGCTGGTTCCCGGAGAATACGAGATAAGTGCGGGTGTTGAAAGCCATGGCGAGGTGTTCTACAACTCCACGACAATCAGAGTTGTCGGTGAGGCCAGCATCACCCCAGGAAACTCATCACTCGGAATTTCCAACGAGAGCACCAATTCAACGTGTGAGCCAAAAGTGGTTACCGAAGTCATTAAGGTTCCGGTTCCGTGCAACGAGAGCAACGTGACGACCACCCTTTCCGAGGAAGGTATGTCGCTGAAGGATAGGCTCATCTACATCGGAGGGTCTTTCGTGGGAGGTATCGTCTTCATCCTGCTCCTCGCGTGGATAGCGGCAAAGATGGAGGAGAGGGGGTAACCCAAAGGTTTAACTGAAACCTCGACCAACTTCAATCGGTGAGCGTATGAAAGCCCTGGTTGGAACCGTCGTTGACTGGCAGGGTGTCAGGGAGAGCACAGCGGTCATAATAGATGGGTCCGTGATCAGAGACGTCGTTCCCGCAGGGAGCATGGGTCAGTACGACGTTGATGAAGTTTACGGGGGCAGGGGTTACTTGATACTCCCCGGATTGGTCAACGCTCACACCCACGTGGCGATGGCGAAGTTCCGCGGCCTCGGCGAGGACCTGCCGATGGAGAAGTGGCTGGGCGACGTCATCTGGCCGGCCGAGCTCGAATGGACGCGCGAGGAAATCCACAGGTGGGCCCTCATCGGCATGGCCGAGGCGCTTTCGAACGGCTCAACGACGGTAAACGACCACTACTTCTTCGCGGACGAGATAGCTAATGCAGCACTGGAGCTCGGAATTAGGGCGTTTGTCGGTCAGACGGTAATGGACTCGGTGGACTTTCCGATAGCCGAGCCCGGGGAAGGCTTCCGGTTCTTCAAGCGCTGGGAGGGGGAGGAAGAGCTTGTGAGGCCGGTTCTCGCGCCCCATGCCACCAACACAGTTTCCCTTGAGCTGATGAAGGAGATAGCCGAGTTTGCTGGAGAGAAGAACGCTCTGGTTCACGTTCACCTGTCTCAGAGCAGGGGTGAGGTTCTGGAGGTGAAGCGGCGCTACGGCCTGTCCCCCGTGGAGTATCTCGGGAAGGCCGGGGCCCTGGGTGAGAACCTCATCGGCGTTCACGGCATATATCTGGGTGACGATGAAGTCCGGCTTTACTCAAAGAGCGGTGCCACACTCGTCCACTGTTCGCTGAGCATGGCGAAGCTTGAGGGGAGGATCGCGCCGATAATCGAGCTGGTGGAGGGCGGGGCAAACATAGCCCTCGGCAACGACTCGCCGAATCCAGTCGGATTGATGGACCTCTTCACCGAGATGCGCTTCGCGGCGGTTCTCAACAAGGTCTGGCGGAGGAGAACTGACGTGGCCCCCGCGAGGGAGGTCTTCCGCTGGGCAACCCTGGGAGGGGCGAGGGCGCTCAAGCTGAGGGCAGGCTTGATAAGGCCGGGTTATCTCGCTGACCTTGTACTCGTGAACGCGCGGAAGCCCCAGTTCCTGCCCGGGGAGGACGTTTATTCGCACCTGGTTTACTCCGCGAGGGGAAGTGATGTCGAGCTGGTCATGGTTAACGGAGAGCCAGTCTATAAAAACGGAATATTCATGAAGCTCGGAAAGACCCCGGAGGAGCTGTGGGAGGAGGTTCTGTGAACCGGGTTCAATAAGTGACCCAATTCTCACCCACCAATCGCCTTTATAAACCCCTGCTCCCTTCTTGCCCCAGGTGAGAGAGATGGGAAGGCCGGTCTACCTCGGCAAGGCTTACATAAACTGGTGCGAGAAGTGCAACGTCCCGCTCATCGGTGACAGCTGCGCTCTCCACGGGAAGGAGAGCGTTTTCAGGCTGAATATAACCCCTCCTGGCGACCTGCGCTTCGCCTTCGAGAGGGACATCGAGCTGATCCGCTCGATATTTCGAGAGCACTACGGCGTCGACGTGGGCGAGCTTTTCGATGGCAAGGTCATCCTCCTCAACAAGACGCCCGGGGAAGATGACTCCTACGAGATAATCCTCGATGGCTACGTCTTCGGCTGGATACGCTTCGACCCGCTGGAGCTCCGCTGGAAACCCGGCCTGAAGGTCGAGGGGGCGACTGCCCTCTGGAAGCGCTTCGGGAAGGCGATGAAAAAGTGGATAGTCATCGATGAAGGTGCCATAGAGCCGATACTGAACGGCTCCAACCTCCTGCCCGTTGGTATAATCGAGGCTGAGCAAAGCATAAAGCGGAACGACGACGTAATACTGGTCTCCCAGGCCGGCGAGGTCATCGCAACGGGCATAGCGAAGAAGGACTACGAAGCCTTAGCCAGCAGGGAGCGTGGAACCGGCGTCAAGGTGAGGAGGCAGAGGAGCATCAACTACCGCGAGGGAAGGAAGGCCACGATGGAGGACGTGCTGAGGGCCAACTCCATCGAGCTTGAGAGGAAGGTGATGGAAGCGAGGCGCTTCATGAGGAAGGTCTCCACCCGCTACTCCGACCTCCCGATAGCGGTGGCCTTCTCGGGCGGGAAGGACAGCTTAGCTGTTCTCGGTCTGGCGCTGGAGGAGTTCGGCGACGAGGGCTTCACCGTCTTCTTCAACAACACGGGCATAGAGTTCCCGGAAACGCTCGAATACGTCGAGAAGCTGAGGAAGGAGCTTGAGCCGAAGGGGATTAAGTTTGTCGTTGCCGATGCCGGCGACGCCTTCTGGCGCGCCATCCACGTCTTTTCCCCGCCGGGGAGGGACTACCGCTGGTGCTGCAAGGTCACCAAGCTCGGCCCCATAACCCTCTCCATCAAGGAGAACTACCCGAAAGGCGTCCTCATGTTCGTCGGCCAGAGGAAGTACGAGAGCATAAAGAGGTTCAAGCAGCCGAGGGTGTGGAAGAATCCCTGGGTGCCGAACGAGACGGGGGCATCGCCGATATTCCACTGGCGCGCGCTTGAGGTGTGGCTCTACATCCTCAGCAGAGAGCTCCCCTACAACCCGCTGTATGAGAGGGGCTTCGACAGGATAGGCTGCTTCCTCTGCCCGAGCGCCTCCCTGGCGGAAATCTACACCCTGAAGGAGGAGAAGCCCGAGCTGTGGGCCAAGTGGGAGGGCGAACTCAAACGCTGGGGGAAACGCTTTGGAATGCCCGACGAGTGGATAACCTACGGCTTCTGGCGGTGGAAGAAGCTGAGCAAGGGAGAGAAGGCCATAGCGAGGGAGCTCGGCGTTGATATTCCAGAGGAGCGCTCGTGGGAGCCGGTGAGGTACACGGTGGAGAAAACCGAAACCGGTTTCGTAACCCGCTTTAACACAGTAGTTAACCTGAAACGGATTGGAGAAGTCGCCCCGATCCTCGGAGAAGTCAAGGAAGGCGAAAACTACATAAGGGCGGGTGATGTTACATTTAGACCAGACGGCGCCTACACCGATGACCCCAACGAGGCGGTACAGGCTTATTATCTCGTCAAGCGCGCCTACGAATGCGTCGGCTGCGGTGTCTGCGTCGGCAAGTGTCCGGAGGGAGCGCTGAGCATAGATGAGAGGAGCAGGAAGATAGTCGTGAACCCCGAGCTCTGCACCCACTGCAGGGAGTGTATGGACGTATGCCCGCTGCTGAAGATCAAAAACCCCGAGGAAGGAAGTCAGCTTTAATCGGGTTATTCCTTATTCTGTCTCTCATATTCCTCCCGTTGGTCGGTGCGGAGGAGTACGACTACGAGATAAACGCCTATGCAGTCTATTTTGAGGTAGTGGACCAGAACAACATCCGCGAAACCATCGAGATAGACCTGACGTCCAACACGAACCTCAGCGGATATGTCATCTACACCGCTTATCCCGTTGAGAACGCGAGCGCCGTGCTTGACCTTGGGAACAGAGTCGAGAAGATAAACGTGACCGTGAGGGAAATCTTGGGTGGAACCAACGCCATCTACCTGACATTTCCCACCCTAAACCCTGGGCAGAGCGCCAGGATAGAGCTCACCTTTATCACAAGGGGCATGATAAGCGAGAACGGTGGGAACGAGCAGTTCACGTACTACATCAAGTTCAGCCAGCCCGTTGGCGTCTTCCACATGCAGCTACTCGTCCCAAGGGGGTACGCCATACTCTCGCCGATAATCCCATCGCCCGACAGGGTCGAGAGCTCAACCGATAGGCTTCTCCTTGAATGGAAGCGCAGCAACGTCCGTCCTGGGGACGAGTTCTACTTCATAGTTGGTTTTTCAGGGGAGATAACCGTTCCAAAGCCACCTTCGCCGTGGCTCTACGTTGGCCTTTTTATAATCGGCTTTCTCTTAGGAGGTGGCTCCGTTTACGGCTACATCCTCTACCGCGAGAGGAAGCGCGAGGAGGAGCTCACCCATCTGCGGAGCGACGAGGAGAAGATACTCGCCATGCTGAGGGAAGGCCCCGTCCTCCAGAGCGAGCTCGCCGAGAAGCTTGGAGTTTCGAAGGCGAAAGTCAGCATGATCCTCCGTGAGATGGAGGAGAAAGGTCTCATAACGAGAACCAAGGAAGGGAGAACGTACAGGGTCTTCCTGAGGGAGTGAGGCAAAAGTGGTAAAGTCCACTTCTCCAGAATCTCCAAGATTTGGTAAAGTTTAGTTGGCCAATTCTCGATGCTCCAACGGATTCGCCTCGAAAGAACACCTTTATAAACGCCTTCCCTCTTCTTCCCTCTGGTGAGAGACATGGAGGAGTACTTCATCTGTCCAGAGTGCGGTAGCGATGACGTCGAGGTCATCAAGGAGAGGGGAAGGGAGCTCACCCTCCGCTGCAACGAGTGCGGCAACGTCTGGATCATAACGCTCCCCAAGCTCGTGAAGGTTCCGCTCATTGTCAGCAAGCACGAGAGGAGCTTCAAGGGCGAGGTTGAATTGCCGGAGGGCGAGGAGATAAGGGTCGGCGACATCGTCGAGACGGATGACGACGAGGTCAGGATCACGGGCATAGAGCTTGAGGGGGACAAACGCGTTAACAAGGCCGAGATAGGCGAGATAAAAACGCTCTGGGGCGAGAGCCTGACCTATCCAAAGGTCATCAAGGTCTCGATATATCTCCCAAAGGGAGTGACTCAGGCCTTCAAGGTTAAGGTCCCGAGAAACGAGGAATTCGTCGTCGGCGAGGTTCTTGAGGTCGGCCGCTACACCTTCCGGGTTGAGAAGATAAAGACGGAAACCAAGATGCTCCACCACGGCAAGGCAAAGGCCGACAGAATAGTTGCGCTGATGGGGCACAGCATTCCCCGCGCGAGGGCAAGGAGGAGCCTTGAGATATACCGGGGCTACGGAAAAGAATCCGGTGGAAGCTGAGTGATGAGGACTTTTTCCTTTCTCTGACCCTATTGGGGATGAGGAGCTTGGCCGCTGCTGAGCTTTAATCTTCTATCCAATAATCCCCCGGAACCAGTGTCACCACGTCAACATGATGGAAGTCTCTGTCAAGGGTTGCCAGCTTGTCGGCTTCATGGGCCAGCGCGGTGGCCAGTATCCTTGCGTCGCTGGGCAGCAGTCTGTATTTTTCAGCCAGAGCGATAATATCTTCCCAAAGAACCTGCTCTGGGACCAGTATCACTTCATTGGCGATGAGGGTGGCCTTAACGTAGCTATAGGCCTTTCCAATAAGTTCTGAGGGAATCGACCCTTTGTTAAGGGTGAGTTTTAGTTTTCGGGGAGATGTAATCCCGTAGTTTTCCTTTGCTAGCTTTCTCAAAAGCAAAAATAGCCTCGTTAACAACAGTGTCGGATGTTATCTTGGGCTCATTAAGGGACAGCACTTTGAGGGAGTACTCAGTTAGTTCCGTCTCGAAGATATAGTTGTAGAGGATGTTGGCATCAACGTAAATCAAACCCCATACACCTCATCAGCGTATTCATCGAGCTCTTTTGATGAGGCTTTTCCACCGAATCCGGGCCGGATTGTTTTGAGGAGTTCGGCAACTTCCTTCTCAATTCTTGCTTTCCTGACGTCAACCTCGATGAGCGAGAGCAGCCGTTTCTTTACGGAGTTGGATTCTCCATTGGGAAGATTCACCCTGAGAATGATCTCCGACATGGACTTACATTCTCATTTCAGGTTATTAAACCTTTTGAGTTTGCCGTATCGAAACCCTTTTAAATCCTCCCCATGAACTCAGCACGCAAAACTCGATGAACGATGAGGTTTCGGAGGGATGAAAGATGGCGAAGCCAAGCTACGTCAAGTTTGAGGTTCCGGCAGAGCTTGCCGAGAAGGCCCTTGAGGCTGTGGAGCTCGCTCGCGACACCGGAAGGATAAGGAAGGGTACCAACGAGACCACCAAGGCCGTTGAGAGGGGCCAGGCCAAGCTCGTTGTCATCGCTGAGGATGTTGACCCTGAGGAGATCGTTGCCCACCTCCCGCCGCTGTGCGAGGAGAAGGAGATTCCGTACATCTACGTCCCGAGCAAGAAGGAGCTCGGTGCCGCTGCTGGAATTGAGGTTCCGGCAGCCAGCGTTGCCATCATCGAGCCCGGTAAGGGCCGTGAGCTCGTTGAGGACATCGCTATGAAGGTTAGGGAGCTCATGAAGTGAGCTCCTTTTCCTTCCTTCACCGTAAGGAAAGGTTTAAGTTCATCCGTGCGAGGGATTTTTAGGTTAAGGGGTGTGAGAAATGAGCGACGAAGGATACCCGGCTGAGGTTATTGAAATTGTCGCCAGAACCGGCGTCACCGGTGGCGTTACTCAGGTCAAGGTTAGAGTGCTGGAAGGCCGCGACAAGGGCCGCGTCATCAGGAGAAACATCAAGGGCCCGGTTCGCGTCGGCGACATAGTCATCCTCAGGGAGACCGAGCGTGAAGCCAGGGAGATTAGGACCAGGAGGTAATCACGATGGCAAGGTGGAACGTCTGCTCCTACTGCGGAAAGGAGTTCGAGCCGGGAACGGGCAAGATGTACGTCAGGAACGACGGCAGAGTCCTGTTCTTCTGCTCCAGCAAGTGCGAGAAGTACTACTTCATGGGCAGAAACCCGAGAAAGCTCAAGTGGACCAAGGCCTTCCAGGAGGCAAGGCTTCAGAGGGCCAAGAGGAGGAAGTGATTTCTTTCTTTCCCTTCCTGTTTCTGACTTCGACGTTTCTTACGTGTCGATACATTTCCAAAAAACCTATTAACCACCCGGCCAACTAACTTCGGTGTTGCCAATGGCCGACAAGCAGATAGAGAGGACGCTCGTTATTCTGAAGCCCGATGCCGTTGTCCGCGGATTGATGGGCGAAATAATCTCCCGCTTTGAGAAAAGGGGCCTTAAAATAGTCGGTATGAAGATGATATGGATTGACCGCGAGCTGGCCGAGAGGCACTACGAGGAGCACAGGGGCAAGCCGTTCTTCGAGCCCCTCATCGACTACATCACCAAGGCTCCCAGCGTCGTCATGGTGGTCGAGGGCAGGTATGCCATAAGCGTCGTCAGGAAGATGGCCGGCGCCACAGACCCGAAAGACGCCGAGCCCGGAAGCATAAGGGGTGACTACGGCCTCGACATCGGCGACTCGATATACAACATCATCCACGCCTCCGACAGCCCCGAGAGTGCCGAGAGGGAGATAAACCTGTACTTCAAGCCTGAAGAGATCTTTGAGTACTGCAAGGCCGCCGACTGGTTCTACCACACCCATGCAAAGGGAAAGAAGGAGTACCTCGACAGCATGAACTGCCTTGAGCGTTAGGCCTTTTTCATTCTCTTCCCCGCGTTGGATGAGGGCCTGAACCGTCCCGCTCCCTGTTCTTCTTCGCCAGCTCCTTCACCTTTTCCAGCGTCCTCTGGAGCGTTTCCTTTCCGAGCTCGTTTGCCACGAACTTATCAGTTGCCGTGCGTATCTGGATTATGTAAGCAAGGTCAACTCCCCATGACAGGAGCGTCAGAAAGCCCGCCCCGGCAAGCTTGAGGTTCCAGTCACCTATATCCGTAACTATCATCCCCGATATGAGGAACACTATCAGGCCGAGGATGAGCTGCCGTACCGCTATCCCCCTGCTCTCGACGTAGGCCGCCTCAAGCACCATCACCTTTGCCTCGTCGGGCTCAAACTCCAGGAGCTTCTCGCCGATGAAGAGTCGCCTTCCCGTCAGCAAAGCCGTGAAGCAGTTTCTTACACCGTATACCTCCTCCACCTCTATGCCGTACTTCCTCAAGAAGCCCCGCACCCAGCCAAGATCGAGCTTTTCAGCGTTCGTCATGTTTTTAATAATCTCCCCGCGGTTTTTGAGGATCCAGGCTCCGATTACCAGGTAGAGAACCGCGTAAACGCCGAGAAGCTTGGGATAAAAGCCAACCGATATCAGCGAGAACAGAAGGATAATCTTCCCCACGTTGTTCTCCCACGAGGCGGCCCCCTGAAGCGTCAGGCCGGCACTTCTCACGAGCAGGTATGCGATAAGGTAGTCGAGGTATACCGCAAAGAGGAGTGTCAGGCCGATTTCACGGCCGTAGCCTGTGTATCCGGCCACCAAGTCGCCGCGAAGTGGGTTGAGGGTTGCGAAGTAAACCATCCAAACGTATGCTATGGTGAGGGAGAGAAACATACCGTAGACCGAAGCACGGTAGCGGTTCTTTCTCCAGATTAGAAGTGGAATCCCAAAGCCAATAACCGTTGAAATCAGTGCAACGGCTAGGTCTGCCGGCATCTCACCACCCCTCTGGAATTACCACCGGGACTTTTAATCCTTCCGGCCGGACGAACCTTTAAAAGCCCACGCCGGAGTTAGGCTTAGAGGTGAGGAAGATGAAGAGGATTAGGCAGCCGATCATAGCTGTTCTCGGTCACGTTGACCACGGAAAGACCACTCTCCTTGACAGGATCAGGAGAACCAACGTCGCTGGAAAAGAAGCCGGCGGAATAACCCAGCACATAGGTGCGACCGAGGTTCCCATCGAGACGGTCAAGCAGCTTGCCGGTCCGCTCATCAAGCTCTGGAAGGGCGAGATAAAGCTCCCAGGTCTGCTCTTCATCGATACTCCCGGTCACGAGGCCTTCACAAGCCTTAGGGCGAGGGGTGGAAGCCTCGCAGATCTTGCGGTTCTTGTCGTTGACATCAACGAGGGCTTCCAGCCGCAGACGATAGAGAGCATCGAAATCCTCAGGAAGAACAGGACGCCCTTCATAGTGGCGGCGAACAAAATCGACAGGATAAAGGGCTGGAAGGTCGAGGAGGACGAGCCGTTCCTGGTGAACATCAAGAAGCAGGACCAGCGCGCCGTTCAGGAGCTTGAGACAAAGCTCTGGGAACTGATAGGTAAGTTCTACGAGATGGGCTTCCAGGCCAACCGCTTCGACCGCGTCCAGGACTTCACGCGCGAACTGGCGATAGTCCCGATTTCAGCCAAGTACGGCATAGGTGTTCCCGAGCTTCTCGTCCTTATCGCGGGTCTTAGCCAGAAGTACCTGGAGGAGAAGCTCAAGATTGAGGTCGAGGGGCCGGCGCGCGGCACGATCCTCGAAGTCCGCGAGGAGCTCGGCCTCGGAACCACCATAGACGTCATAATCTACGATGGGACGCTCAGGAAGGATGATACCATAGTCGTTGGTGGCAAGGACAAGGCGATAGTCACCAAGATACGCGCCCTGCTAAAGCCGAAACCGCTGGACGAGATTAGGGACCCGCGCTTCCGCTTCGACCAGGTTGAAGAGGTCACCGCCGCGGCGGGTGTCAAGATAGCCGCCCCGGGCCTTGAGGAGGCCCTCGCCGGCTCTCCGGTCATAGCGGCCCGCTCCGAGGAGGAAGTCGATAGGGCAAGGGAGGAGATACTGAGCCAGATCCAGAGCGTCGTCATAAGCACCGGTAAGGTCGGCGTTATAGTCAAGGCTGATACCCTTGGCTCTCTTGAAGCCCTCAGCAAGGAGCTCCAGGAGAAGAACATACCGATAAGGAAGGCCGACGTTGGGAACGTCAGCAAGACCGACGTGATGGAAGCTTTGAGCGTCAAGGATGAAGAGCCCAAATACGGCGTCGTCCTCGGCTTCAACGTCAAGGTGAACGAGGACGCTGCAGAGGTTGCCAAGGCCAAGGGGGTGCCGATATTTACAGGCAACATCATCTACAAGCTCATCGAAGACTACGAGGCCTGGGTCAAGGCAGAGGAGGAGAAGAAGAAGCGCGAGCTCCTCAGTAAGGTGACATTCCCGGGCGTCATAAGGCTCTATCCGGACGAGCGCTACGTATTCAGGCGCAGTCACCCGGCCATAGTCGGCATCGAGGTGATTGAGGGCAGGATAAGGCCCGGAGTGACGCTCATCAAGCAGAACGGCCAGAAGGTCGGCGTCATCAAGTCAATCAAGAACAAGAACGACTTCGTCCAGGAGGCCAAGAAGGGCGACGCGGTGGCGATAGCGATTGAGGGAGCGATAGTCGGCAGGCACATACACCCGGGAGAGACCCTCTACGTCGATCTGAGCAAGAACGACGTCATAATCCTTGCCAAGCAGCTCAAGAACGAGCTGGACGAGACGGACATAAAGGCGCTGAAAATGACGGCGAAGGTAAAGGCCCAGGGGGACCCGTTCTGGAAGGCGGTTTGAGTTCTCGGATTTCTATCCTTTCTCCTTGAAATCCTCCAAGTCCCAGACGAGCCAGCCTTCAGCTCTCAGCTCTTTTTTTCCCTCTAAACTCTTGGCCATCAGTCCATAGCTCTTCTCCCAGTCCTCCAAGCCAACAAGTCCTGCCTTTCTCTCCAAATCCTTCAAAATCCCCCTAGCCTCCCTCTCGCTCAGCTCCTTCCACTTGACTTCAATGAGCAAAGCCCTCTTCTCCATCTCGTTCAGGGCCAGCAAATCAATCTCCTCGCCTTTTCTCCACCAGCGGCCGAGCTTCGTGAAGCGGAACCCCGTGAGCCTTAAGAAAACTTCCGGATTCCTGATGAGTTTCTCGAAGACGGAACCCATGTAGGCGTTAAAGTCGCTCTTTGAGCGCTCCCAGACTTCCTCCGCCAGTCCTGCCTCAAGATAGCCCTTGTTCGGCAGCACGTAGCGGAACCAGAAGGCGAAGTAGTTGTCGGCTATCGAGTACAGTCCTCTCTTGCTTGCTTCCTTAAGCGTCGCGGTAACGGGGACCTCCCTCTCCACAATTCCGAGCCTCTGGAGAACGGCTAGGTACTTCGACACGAGGCTCTTGTCGAGTCCGGTGGAGTTCACTATCTCCCCGAACCTGCTCCTTCCGCTCGCTATGGCCTGGAGTATCGCGAAGTAGTTGGCCGGTTCGCGGAGCTCCTCGCGGAGCAGAAACTCCGCCTCCTCGTAGAGAAAGGCGCCCTTCGAGAGTACGTTTTCAACCACGTTCTCGTCGAAGTCCTTTTTCGGGTCGAACTGGAGCAGGTAGGCCGGAATTCCCCCGGTGATGCCGTACACTTTCACAAGGTTCTCAACGGTGTAGCCGGGCAGAAACTCCCCGATGTGGAAGAAGGGAATCTCGGTTAAGCGCCACTGCCCGGTTCTCCTTCCGTAAAGGGGGCTTTTGTAGGCCAAAACCTCGCTTTCCATCGCCGAAACGCTTGAACCGCAGAGGATAAGCATTATCCTTGTCTCAGACAGCTTCAGGTCCCAAGCCTTCTGAAGGAGCGAGAGGACCGGGCGATGGTGCTCGATTAACAGGGGAAACTCGTCGATTATCAAGATTACCTTCTCGTCCCCAATCCTTTCGGTGAACGCCATGAGGAGCTCGTCTACGTCCTCAAAGGTCACCTTCCCGAAGAGCCTGTCCCCGAGGAATTCCGACAGGAGTCTCTGGAGCTCCCTCAGGTTGTCACGGTAAGGCCTCTCCGTTGCCAGGAAGTAGACGTGTGGCTTATCCCTTGCGAAGTGCAGCAGCAGTTCGGTCTTGCCGATTCTCCTCCTGCCATAGATCACAAGGAACTCGGCCCTATCGCTGGAGTATGCCCTCTCAAGGAACTCCAGTTCGCGTTCCCTGTCTATGAACTTTTGTCTACTCATGAGTATAATACTCGCGTTTCAACTATTTAAAAGTTGCGGGAGCAATGTCCGCTGGATAGTTACCCTTCCCTCACGAGCTCCACCACGGCCTCAACGTGCGGCGTGTGCGGAAACATGTCCACCAAGATCGCCCCTTCAACGCGGTAGGCCTTCCCCAGGTGGTTCTCGTAGTCGAGTTTAAACGCCCCTGGATTGCAGGAGACGTAGACGATTCTCTCAACGCCGCTCTTCACCAAGAGCTCACCCGCTTCCTTCAGTCCCCTCCTCGGCGGGTCGACTATGACCGTGTCATAATCGCCGATTGGTGTTTCCTCAGATTTTCCAACTTTGAAGACCGCATCAACGCCGTTCAGCTCGGCGTTCCTATTGGCCATCTCCACCGCGAAGGGGTTCGCCTCGATTCCCTCAACCGAAAAACCCCTCTTCGCCAAGTAAATGCCAAACGTCCCAACGCCGGAGTACAGGTCGAGGACCTTTTCACCGTCGGCGAAGCCCTCAACCGCCCTGAGGAGCAATTCTAAGGCGTAACTGTTGGTCTGGAAGAAGCTGTTGGGGTGGATGAGGTATGTAACGTTCCCGATGCGCTCGCGTATCAGCTCCTCCCCGGAGACGTGAAGCGGCTCGCCCCTCGGGTCGTCCCTTTCATCGGCCTTGACGCTCCAGTAGATGGAATCGGCGAAGGAGAAGTAGTCCACGAAGGCCTCCAGAACTTCCTCCGAAGGCCTGACGTGGGCGATGAGGTTCACCATGACCTCGCCCGTGAACTTGCCCTCCCTGATCTGAAGGTAGTGGACGTCGCCGGCTTTCCTCTTCAAGTCCCAGGGCCTCAGGCCAGTCTCGGCCAGAAAACCCCTCAGGGCGCGAAGATACTCGCGCGTCCTCTTCGAGAAGACCGGGCACTCTGAAAGCCCAACGACGCCGAGCGGGTTTCCGTACTCCTTGAGGCCGATTCCAGCGGTTGTAACTATGAAGTTGCTCACGTTCCTGAAGCCCCATATCCTCGGCGAGCCCCTGGTCTCGGCGCTTATCCCGGTTATCCGCTCGAAGAGCTCCGCTTTGAGTTTCAGCTGTTCCTTATACTTCATTCCCTGCCAGAGGCAGCCGCCGCATTTACCGAAGTGCCCGCATTTAGGGGTTGCCCTGAGCGGGGAGGGTTCTAAAAGCTCAAAGTCCCGGGCGATTAACCTTCCAAACCGCCTTTTCGTTGATTTAATCCGAACGCTGTCGCCGGGGTAGGCGAAGGGAACGTAAACGGTTTTGTTCTCGGCGTGCAGAAGGCCGAGGCCGTCGTCGCTGAGCTTCCCTATCTTCCCTTCAACGTTCATGCCCTGAACTCACCGTCAGGGTTTTTATATCCCTCGCATACCCTTGATGGGGGGGTGGGAACATGAAACCGAGGGTTCTCATCACGCGCGCCATTCCCGAGAACGGCATCGAGATGCTGAGGGAGCACTTCGAGGTCGAGGTCTGGGAGGACGAGCACGAGATTCCGAGGGAAGTCCTGCTTCAGAAGGTTAAAAATATGGACGCCCTCGTTACAATGCTCAGCGAGCGGATTGACGCCGAGGTCTTCGATGCGGCGCCGAGGCTGAGGATTGTGGCGAACTATGCGGTGGGCTACGACAACATAGACGTCGAGGAGGCCACCAGAAGGGGAATATACGTCACCAACACTCCCGACGTCCTCACCGACGCCACCGCTGACTTCGCCTGGACGCTTCTGCTCGCCGCCGCAAGGAGGCTCATAGAGGCGGACAAATTCACCCGCTCTGGCGAGTGGAAGAGGAAGGGCGTCGCATGGCACCCGCGCTGGTTTTTGGGTTACGACGTCTACGGCAAGACCATAGGGATAATCGGCTTCGGGAGAATCGGCCAGGCGGTGGCGAGAAGAGCCAGGGGCTTCGGCATGAGGATACTCTACAACTCAAGGAGCAGGAAGCCGGAGGCTGAAAAGGAGCTTAACGCGGAATTCAGGCCCCTCAACGAGCTCCTGCGCGAGAGCGACTTCGTGGTTCTGGCCGTTCCTCTCACGAGGGAGACCTACCACATGATAGGTGAGCGGGAGCTCAAGCTAATGAAAAGCACCGCGATACTGGTAAACATCGCGCGCGGTAAGGTCGTTGATACCAGCGCGCTCGTTAAGGCCCTCAAAGAGGGCTGGATTGCCGGGGCTGGTCTGGACGTCTACGAGGAGGAGCCGTACTACAACGAGGAGCTGTTCAGCTTGGACAACGTGGTTCTGGCTCCCCACATAGGCAGTGCGACCTTTGGAGCCCGGGAGGGAATGGCGGAGCTGGTTGCGAGGAACCTCATAGCCTTCAAGAACGGTGAAGTCCCGCCGACGCTGGTCAATAGAGAAGTTCTAAACGTCAGGAAGCCGGGGTTCGAGTAACCCTCGGCGATGATGACGACACCCTCGTCTGACCCATGATGAGCTGGATCCGTGCCTGAGCCTATCTGAGAACGGAGAGCTCGGGAACATCGTCGAAGTCGGTGTCGAACGTCGCTATCTTCCCTATTCTATTTAGAACGCAGGTTGCCACTATCTGTGCATCCCTGGGCATCAGACCGTATTTAACGGCGTAGGTCTCCACGATGCCGGGACTTGAAGCGTCTTCGACCAGTTGAATCTCATATTGAAAGACCACACCAAGAACGAAGGCAAAGGCATTCTCGATTAGTTTCTTGCCTTCGGACGTCTTTAGGTGCCTCTTGGCATCGTATCTGTTTCGTATCCCCCTCTCGGAGAGCAACTTCCTGAGAACAACATAAACGGCCTCTTCAACCGTGGAAAAAGAAGTCACAAGTTCACCTTTATGTTCCTCCAGAAGGATGGACGCGCGTTTAGTCAGGGGAGTCTCGAAGAGATAGTTGTAAATCACGTTTGAATCGACGTAAATCACCGCCCTACCTCCTCAGCGTAGCCCTCCAGCTCCTCGACGCTGGCCTTCCCCAGTATTCCCGGGCGGATTTTTTTGCTCATTGCCCTGATGAGAAGCTCGGCATCGCTTTTTAAGAGCTCCCTGAGTCGCTCAGCGTCCACACCAGGGGGTATCTTAATCACGATCTCGCCCATAACGTCATCCCCATGAGTTCTAAACCCCGTGAATATAAAGCCCTATCGGTCGTTCAGGGTTGCCTTCAACCTCTTTGCGTCCCTGCACATGTCCGAGTTGTTGAAGAAAACGAAGCTCTCCGCGCGGTTCCAGTCGAGAACCCTTTCCCTTATTTTTCCCAGCTCTTCATCGCTGTAGGAATAGCGGTAGATTATCCTCCCGTCCTCATAGCGTCCGTGGAGGCGGTAGTAGCTGGTCTCTCCCCTGTGGAGCGGAACCCTCACCAGCGGGTCGGTTACGTCTATAACATCGAAGTCCCTCACGAAGTGCTTTATCCCCCTCTCGCTCCAGCCGCGCAGCTCAACGGCTATCTCGAAGTCACCCCTCTCAGCGGTCTCAAAGAACCTCTCCGCGTTGGCAAAGCTCTCCTCACTCTCTTTGAAACTCCTCGGCAGCTGGATAAGGATGAACCTTGCCCCCAAAATCTCAGCCTCCCGCAGGGTTAGACGCCAGAAGTGAAAAACGTCGCTCGTTGGCCTCAGGAGGCCTACCTCCTTACCCGGCCTCACGTTGCTCCTCCGCCATGTCGGACTGTTCGGTGGATGAGTTACGCCCTGAAAGGCCTTGATGGCAAAGGTAAACTCCTCCGGGGCTTCCTTCCTCCACCGTTCGAGCGTCTTCTCCCTCAGAATCCGGTAGAAGGTCTGCTGGATCTCTATCGCATCGAAGTCCCGGTAATAGCGGGAATGGCTCTCGCAGAAGCCGCAGGTTCCGACGCGTATCACCGCCACCACCCTGGGGATGTTCCCTCCAAAAGCCTAAATACTTTCGGGGCCAATCCAGGCACATGAAGTGCCCCGGAAGAATCCTCCTCGTCACGGGAAGGCTGGCGGAGCCCCTCGTGAGGAAGTATGGCCAGGGCTGTGACGTCTTTGTCACACCGGTGAGCGTTGCGGCTTTCCTAACGCCCAAGATGATAGCGGGCTATCTAAAAAAGGCCGGTATAAAGAGTGAGGACTACGACCTAATCTTAATCCCCGGACTCGTCCGCGGCTCTGCCCAGGGCGTAGAGGATGAGCTCGGAATCCCTGCATTCAAGGGGCCCAGGAACGCGATGGACATTCCCCAGACGCTGAAGGCGGTTGAAAACGGCTTCAAACTGAGCAAAGAGGTTCCCGCGGACAAGCTCTTCTCCTTCGATGCCCTCAGGAGGGTTGAGGACATAAGGAACAAAACGAGGAACAGGCGCTACATCGAGAAGGCCCTCAAAAAGCCCTGGAACGTCCGCATAGGGAACCTTCCAGTCGGAAGGGACTTTCCGGCGAGGATACTCGGCGAGGTCGTCGATGCCCCGAGGCTCGGAGTTGAGGGGACGATTGAGAAGGCCCTCCACTATCTCCACGAGGGAGCCGATATAATCGACATCGGGATGATAGCGGGCGAGACGAACCTCGACTTCATCGAGCTGATCCCTGAAATACGCGAGGGGCTTAAAGAGAAGGGCTTCGACGTCCCGGTAAGTTTTGACTCGCTCAACACGGCTGAAATCGAGAAGGCCCTAAGCTACGCCGACTTCTTCCTGAGCGTTGATGCCGGCAACCTTGAGGAGCTCGTAACCGAAAAGCCCGTCGTTTTAATCCCGACCAACCAGAGGAAGGGTTTCTTCCCGGCCAAGCCAGCTGAGAGGGTCGAGTTCCTTGAGGGACTGAAGGAAAAGGCCCTTGACCTCGGTTACAAGGTGGTGATCCCGGATTTAATACTCGAGCACGTTCCCCACCTGGCGCGCTCTGTAACGGCATTCCAGCTCTACCGCGAGAGGAATCCGGACGATGTTCTTCTGGCGGGAGTTGGAAACGTCGTCGAACTCTACGACGCCGACAGCGTCGGGATGAACGCTTTGCTCGCTGGAATCGCGAAGGAGCTTTCAATAAACCTGCTTCTCACAACGGAGACGAGCGCCAAAGCCAAAGGTTCGGTAAGAGAGCTTAGAAGGGCAATAGACATGAACCTCTTTGAGATGCCGAAGGATTTAGGCTTCGACCTGCTGATTTTAAAGGAAAAGAGAAGCCCGGAGTGGAGCTTCGAGCCGGCAGAGGAAATCATCGAAGCGAGGGAAAGGCCGGTGGAGCTTGAGCCGGTCTACTTCCGCATCTGGGTCGAAAACGGAAGGATATGGGTGAACGCCCACAGGGGAACCAAAGCAGTTCTGACGGTAGTCGGAGACGAGCCAAACGCGATAATCGACACGATCCTTGAGCGCTTTGAGATAAGCCCGAGGCACGCCTTCTACCTCGGCAGGGAGCTTGAGAGAGCTTACACCGCTTTAAGGCTCCGTAGGAGCTACGTCCAGGAGGTCGAGCTTTTCCCGGACTTCTACTCAAAAGATTGAAAATGTTAGCGTCTTCTAATTGCGACGAGGATCACCAGGATGACCATTATTCCGGGCCCGCAGGTTTTTCCTGAGCTGGTGGGGGAGGATGTCTTTTCTGGACTTGAACTCTCGGTTGGGGAACTGGTCTCGGTTTCCGTTTCCGTGGGACTGAACTCGTAGGAGACCCCCGCCTGTCTGAAGTAGATATGGGACTTCACGGGGCTGTCGTCCCATCCACCTATGAGAAGCTGGAAATGGGTGGCGTTTTCAAACTCCCTCGTTGAGGCGTTTTTGATCAGCTCCCCCGATTCCCAAAACTCGACGTGGTCTTTGTAGAGGACGACTTTGAATGATTTGTACTCCCTGGGAATCTGCCTGGCTTCGCTGAGAGTCCCACCGGGCAAATCGTAGGCTATCTTGTCTGAAGGCCAGCTTATGTAGCGCATTCCCAGGTACTTTCCCGAATCGACATCGTAGATTCTGAACCACATCTCAGCAGTTCCCGGGTCTGTGAACTTCCACACACCGAAGAACTTTATGGAGTCCCAGTCATCAATCGTTATCACCTTGCTTCTGAGGAAGACGTGCTCCTTGTGGTAGTCCCTGAGCCTGAGGCCGTAGGTTTCGAAAACCGCCGCACCGTCCTCTTCGCTGAATCCGTTGCCCTTTCCGGCTGTATCCAGGCTCCATTTCCCCTCTATGCTTCCCGAACTGAAGTCATCGTAGAAGGCCACTTTCTCTGAAGGAGTTCCCGCGGTCAATCCCGAAAAGGCCAGAAGGCACGAAAGAAATAGGAAAAGGAACAGGCTTTTTCCCACCTTCACCGCCTCCTGTATGCGTAGGCTATAAGCGCCAGAATAACCAGCGCCGCAAGAACGTAATAGGTCGTGTTACCCCCTTCCGGAGCTCTTGCAGGGGTCGTTTCGGTCGGGCTTTCCGTGTGGGTTGGTGTTTCCGTCTCTCCAGAGGTTTCGTTCTCAACCTTCACCTTCTCCGCCACTGCGAAGAGTGAAAGCGACGGCACGCTGACCTTGTAGTACGCGTATCTCAGATCCTCGTACTCGAACGTCGGTTTGTACTCCTTCCAGCCGTTCTCGTAGTGCAGGAGCAGCAGCGAGGTCCTGCTCACGTTGTGCCTTACCATCCACTCCTTCGAAACCCTGAAGCGGAGCGTTGCATTTGCTATGCTCCAGTTCTCGGGGTGGGTAACGTTGAAGACCGCGTAGGTGATATAGTCGTATCCTTCCTGAGCCTCGACCTCCCCGGCCCTCTGGTAAACCGCCACCACTCCGCTCACCTTCACCCTTGGGAGGAAGTAGAGCCTGTAAAGGTCGGTCTTCGTGGAGACCGCCACCCAGTCACCAGAGTCAGCGGAGACTAGGTTGCCATCGGCCTCGTTCCGGACTTCGGGCCTCTTCAGGAGCTCGATCGTGAAGGCCTTCTCCACGCTCAGGTTTCCGTAGGTGCAGATGACGGTGAGCGTGTGGTTTCCGGGTTCAAGTTTCTCGGTGGGTACGAAGGCTCCCTCTCCGCTCAGGCTTCCGAGCCTCCAGGCTAGGGGGCATGGCTTGGACGTCTCTATTCCCACGGTTCCGCCGATGTAGAGCCTTTGGGGAGCAACATTTATCTCCGGCGGCTCCACCGTCCCGTTCTCCGGCACCGCAATGACAACGCTTCCGTTGGCATCTCCCCGGGATGTTTCCACGTCCCCGCCGATGGACGTTTCCACGTTGGAAGGCTCGATTCCGAAGGCCGGCTTCAGCTCGACGGTGCCCCTGTAGTGTCCCCTTCTCTCTATCGTCGCGTTGGTGAAGAGCCTTCCAACGCTCATGGTCACGTGGATCTCCTCGTCCTCCGGGAGTGCAACGAGCCTTCCCTCGGCACTCAGGATTATCGTATCGTTCCTGATTCTGACGTCGAAGGAATCAATGCTGGTAAAGTACGAGCCCAAAAACGCCTCGGTGAAGGCACCGTTCCTGAAGAGGGCGAACACCATGGAGGCGTTTCTCGGATCGGGTTTTATCTCCATCCTGAGGCTCCCCCGCATCTCGCCCTTCCTGCTCCCGGTTATCTCGACGCTCATTTCCTCCAGCGTCCCGTTGAAGAGCGATCCGACCCTGGTGAGCGGTGTGGGAACTATGTACTCCGCCCTGTAAATGTCCGTCTCGCCGAAGTTGAGGCTCACGTTGCCCCAGCCGTCGAGGCTTCCTCCCTCTCCCCCGAGGAGTATCGCCGTATCGAGTCTCTGGGCCTCAACGGTGTAGTTCGCCGGCGGGTCGAGAACCTGTATGCTCACCGGGAGCGGCTGTGTTAGGGTGGCGTAGATGTTGTAGAACGCCCACTCGCCCAGCGTGATGAATGTATCAACCGCTGCAGCTATCGAGCCCTTGGCGTCCTTTAGGGCCTTTTTCTGCTTCTCCGGGGAGAGGGACTGGAACGACTTCTTCTTCTTGATCTCCTTCACCACCAGCTCCTGCGCCTTTTCCTTGGCGATCTTCTTTGAGGTCTCGCTGAAGTCCTCCGCCATCTCCTCCTCCGGCGACTTCGGGTTCGCGGCGTCCTGAGCCTCCTTGTAAATCTCGTTCAGATCGTCGTTGTCTATTATCTCCAGCACGGTCTCAAGGAACAGAATCTGCAGGTCCTCGTCACCGAGTATTGCCTTCCCGTACTTCTTCACCACCTCAAGTTCCCTGGGCAGGGGGATGTCCCCGAAGTTGGCAACCTCCTCGTAGAACTGCCTGTCCATCCCGTAGTTCTGCTCCAGCCTCGCCATCGTGTTCAGGTCGAGTATGGCCGCGTACGTTGCGTCGTCCGCCGCTATAAGGTCGTTGGTCTCCGGTGAGTTCTGGGCCATCCAGGTGAAGTTCTTGTCCTCGTCCGGGAAGTCTATGTTCTCGACGATGTTGGTTATTTTGAGCATGCTCTTGGCTATGGCCATCGCTATGGTTCTCGCGGGAACGTCGATGTCATAAACGCCCAGGCCGCCCTCCACGCCTATCGCTATCAGGTCTATCTCGTTGAAGAGGAGGGAGTACTCGACTCCAACCGTGACGCGGTAGTGGGGTATAACGGTTCCCGGCTCTTTACTGTGGTCTGCTATCGCCTTGAACTCGAAGCCGGGTGGAATAACGTGGTACCATACGTAGCCCTCGGGGTTCATGTCGTAGTCTCCCTCCGCGTAATAGCTGTAGTAGACGTTGTCGTTGGTGTTCGTGAGCTTGAGGTATGTCTTGTTTCCGTTCACGCCTATGACGTCAACCTGAACCGGACCGACGTTTTCGGTGAAGGGTATGAAGCTCTTGTCGAGGGCCTCGACTGGCGTTTTCACGTAGTTTACAGGTATCGTCACGTAGTAACCCTGCCTGGGCTGGCCGTTTACGGTCTCGTTGTAGATCACGTTCATGGAGCTGAGGTACTCGCCGGAGAAGTTCACGGGCGGTATGAACCTCGGTGGAGCATCGAGCCACCAGGGCATCCACGCACCGTGGACCCACCTCTTCTCCCCAGGCTTCACGAGCCTCGTCAGGTTCTTCGACCAGACATCGGCCATGAAGGTGGCATCTCCCCCGCCGAGGAGTGTAACGGAGTTCCTCTTGAGAAGCTTGTTGTGCAGGTTTGGATCGCGTTCCGGAATGTAGTCCCTCACGCTGAACGACCGCAGATACGCCGGCCTGTCCCCGATGTTCTGGAAGGTGATGTCGAAGTGGTGGCTCTCGGCCGCTTCGAGGTTCTCGTCCCCATCCCCGTCGTAGGTGTAGCTGTTCAGGCCGTAGTTCTTGACGTGGCATTCCCCGCTCCCCTGGCACCACTGCCTTGTGTACACGTAGGCATCGTACTCGTTTATCTTGAAGACCGGTCCGAGGTCGAACTCTATCGTGGCGTTCCTCTCGTCCCTCAGTATTCCATCGGTGTCGTAGAGCCTTATCTTGAGCGGTATCTTCCCGTCGCCCGGCAGCTCGTCGGGCAGGGGGTCCCAGGTGAGCGTTATGGGGTCGAAGACCGTTATCGGGATGAGGGCGTTGAAATACCCGGTGGTGTTTCCGGGGACGGCAACCAGCAGGTTCACCCTTCCAGTGTGCCTCTCGATGTACTCCGGCAGGACGAGCTCGATCTTCGCAACGCCCGTTAGCCCTCCGATGTTCTTCAGGAGAACGCTCACGTTTGCAAAGCGCTCGTCGTAGGGGATGGAGGTTCCGTAGTAGTCCGGGTCGCGGCGGTAGACGTAAACTGCCGTGGGATGGCTGATCGAAAAGCCCTCTATCCTTATGTCGGCGTTCCCGAAGCGCACCTTCCTGACGGCGCTGATGCTCGTTCCCTCCGCGTTCTTTGCCGTGAACTTCAGGTAGCCGGTACCGGTGAGGTTCCTTCCGAGGGTGTCCAGCGTTATGTAGTCGTAGTACTCCCCTGAATTGGGTGTGCTCTCGCCGAGTATCTCCTCGGTGCCGTTGTAGATCAGGGTGTAGTTCACCTTGGTAATGGGGCTCCGGGATGTTGCCCTTCCGGCGAGGCTCACAACGCCCCTGACGGTGTCGTTCTCCATCGGGTACAGGTTGAGCGAGACGCCGAGCAGGCTGGAGCCCCAACCGGGGCCCGTGCCGACGGTGCTTCCCGGTGAGATGTTACCGGTTTCGCTCAGGATGTCGTAGTTCTCCTCCTCTTCCCCGCTGGCCGTGTACATCGTCCCGCCCGTGTAGTTTTTCACGAATTTCGGCTCGTGGCCTCCCCAGTCGGTGTTGTTGATGGAGAGCGAGCCCGCTTTCTTGGTCAGGTGTATCCCCTTCCCGTTCACCAGCGAATTGTTCTCCAGCGCGAGAATCGCGTTCCCGTCCACGAGGAGCCCGAGTCCGTTGTTCTGGACGATGCTGTTGGTCAGGCTCACCCTTCCGCCGTTCCCGCCGGTTACGGAGATTCCAACGCTCCCCCCGGTTACCGTGTCGTGGTCCAGGAGAAGGTTCGTCCCCTTCCAGGTTCCGAGGACGATTCCCTCCCCGTTGTCGAAGAGCAAACTGTTGTAAACCGTTCCGTTGACCTCGGAGAGGTCCATGCCCCTGCCGTTGTGCATGACGTAGTTGCTCCGTATATCCGCCCTGGCCTGGCGTATCCACAGCCCCACCTCGTTTCCGGTTATCGTGCTCGAGACTATCTCAACGCTCCCCTTTGAACCCAGGGGGAGGAGGTGAACTCCGTACTCGAAACCACTCACGGTGCTCCCGTTGATGATGATGTCAAACCTGCCGTCCGACCACACCCCGTAACACGTTCCATCTCCCGTTATCTCGCTCCGCTCCATCTTCAGGTACCCGGAGGCCTCAACGCTCCCGTGAACCGTTGAGCCAATTATCCTGACTCTGGAGTAATACTCCGACGTCACGTTGCCGTTTATCTCGTCCCCCGCCAGGATGAGCCTCGCGGAGCTTCCATGGACTGGAGCATTAACGACGCTGTCCCTCAGACCGGCCGCTCCGCCCACGGTGTAAAGGGTTCCCCTGAAGGCCCCGAGCTGGAGGTATGGATAACGGTTCGGGCTCCTGACGTGAACGGCTATGACGTTATCCCCCGTTCTCAGATAGCCGGCGATGTCAACGAGCCCCATGAGCGGATGGGCGCTTATGCTTCCTCCGCCCCAGCCCTGGACGAAGGAGAGCTGGGCCTCATGGTCGAGCTCGTCAACCACCTTCCTTCCGTTCACGTATATCTCGACGCCGCTTATCGCGTAGTAGTCCAGCCAGGCCAGGACCGGCAGTTTCTCAAAGCTCACCACCTTCTTCAGGTACAGGTCGGTGAATTCTCCCACCTCAGTTCCCGACGTGAAGTGAGAGCGGTACATATCGGCCGAGAACGGAGCCGTTCCAGAGCTCATCCCTGTGCTTTCCGGCACGTACATCCAGTTCTCCCCGGGCTCGCTGGTGGAGTAGAACCACTCGGCGTTCTCGCCTATGACCGTGCCTCCGACTTCTGTGTCCTCTTCGCTCCAGAACATCGGGGTGCTGAAGGAAACGCTCCCGCCGTCTATTCTGCATCCCCTCAGCAGAACGTCGGTCGACAGGGTTCCGAAGGTCGAATCCTCAAGCCGGGAGTTCATTATTACCATGTGGGACTGGGCCGAGCCGTTCCGCAGTCCCTCAACCGTCATGTTTCTGAGGACACTCGCGTCCCTGTCGAGGTCGCTCGTTGCGGGTATGCCGTCCACGTCTTCGACGCGGAGCGTCCCATCGGGCTTGACCTGGATCTTTCCTCCCTCGATGGTGTAGCTTCTCAGCCTCAGCTTTCCATCAACGAACGCGAAGAAGCGGCCCCCCTTTCCGCCCTCGAAGGTTGATTCCTTTCCTTTGTCCACGTAAACCATCAGGTAAGTTAGATACGGGGACACGTCGCCGGTGACGTTAACGTCGTGAAGTTCTATCCCCCCGGCGTTGATGGCGTGGAAGGCGTAGTCGCTGCCCGTGACGTTGGTGTCGTAGAGATAAATCCAGTTGCTTCCCAGCTCAAGCTCGAAGTTCCTCTCTCCGTTGGACTCTATCAGGGAATCACGGAAGCCCAAACGGATCTTCTTCGCGCAGACGCCCTTTCCGTTGTTCCTAACGGTCACGTTCTTCAGTTCCTCTATGGCGTAGCCGTATCTGGGGGCCTCAAGGTAAAGCCCGCATTCGCGGTTGTTCTCCACGAGCAGGTTTTCCATCTTCCAGTACCAGTCCGAGGCAACTCCGACGAACTTTATTCCAAAATCGTTGTTCCTGAAGGTGCTGTTGGCGATGATGAGGCTTCCTGATGAGTTCCAGAGGGGTCTGAGGTAGGTGAGTCCCTTCCCGTCGTGGAAGCTGCTCCCCCTCACGCTCAGGCTCCCGCTGGCGGTTATTTCTCCCACGACCTCGCTCCCATCAAGCTCGACGGTCGAGAGGTTGAAGACAAGCTCCCCGGTGAGCGAAGAGTGCAGGAAGCTCGCGGTGCCCGTGAAGTTACCACCGTCAAAGCCCTTCATGCCAGACTCGCTCACCTCAACGGTTCCGCCTTCACCGTAGAGACCCAGGGAGGTGCCGTAGATGAGCGAGCCCTGAAGAGCCCTCAGCGTTCCGTTGACCTCCACTTCACTGCCGAGGAGATGAACCCTGCAGTTTCTCAGCTCAAGGGAGCCGCTTCCGGTTATCAGGAGGCTTCCGTTGACGGTGTAGTCCCTCCCGTTGCAGGTCTGGACGTTATCAACGACCCAGTCACCCGTCAATGGCGGTCCCTCGACCTTGACCTTGAAGACCTGGATCACGGCTTCCCCGCAGAGGTCAACCGCCTTTACCTTTACGATGTTGTTGGCGTAGGGCTGGAGATACTCCGAGACATCCATGCCGGGGGAGTATTCCATGTAGCTGTTTCCGTTTATCGAGATGTATATCCCCTCGAGGTTTCCGTTCGGGTCCTTGGCTTCGATGACCGGCACGACGGCTTCACCGGGCCTCACCGAGTCGGGGAGCTCCACCTTCAGCTCCGGCCTCTCGTTGCCCTTACAGACCGTAAAGCCCGTTTCCGCACTCACCTCGTTTCCGCACGGCCCCTTCGCGGTTACCTTCAGTATAACCGGCTCTCCACCGAGTTTTTCCATATCTTTCATGAATGGCCGCATGTCGAGGACGAAGCTTCCGGTAAGGCTCAGCCTTTCACCCTCCCACGTGTAGCTGACGTTCGGTGAGAACTCCTCCGTGTAACGCAGGTTCTCGATCGTTAGTGAGTAGTTCGCCGGGAGGGAGTTGCCGGTCATCGTGAAGTTGATCGGGATGAACAGGCTCATCACGTTGCCCTCTGGAGACCTCAGCTCCAGGGCGCAGTCTTCAAAGCAGGGCCAGAGAACCTCAACGTGCCTCGTCTGAAGGGCCTTGAAATGTCCGTAGCCATCTGAGACAACGGCGTAGAAGCTGTGCCCTCCGTTGAGGTGTCCGCTAAATGTTTTTTCGCACGTGTAGACGAGCTTGGAGTGGATGTTGCCCCTCTCGTCCACTTGGCTGACCCAGTGATATTCTACTGGCACGCTGTAGCTCGCTCCGTCCCAGACTATCCTGCACGCACTTATCTCGTCCTCAGATGAGACCTTGACGGTTATCCTATCCGTGTCGGAGGGAAGCTCGGCACCGTCCGCTGGGGTTGGGGGCACGTACCGGACGTTCAGGCTCGGATATGGTATCTTCACGCTCTTCCACGTTGCCTCGCCCCTGTTGCCGTACCTGTCAACCGGAACGACGGAGATGTTGTAGGTCTCTCCCGTGGTTAGGAAGGCCGTATAGCCCCCTATCGAGCCCGGCTCCCCCGTGAAGTTCCCCACCAGCGTTTCGTTTATCCAGAGCTCGGTGTGGTTGAAGTCCTCGTCGGACGGGTTTTGCCACGCTATCTCGGCGCCACCGACGAAGGGATATATCTGGAGGTATGCTATCTTCTTCGGCGGGGTCGTGTCCCTGACCGTGAGGAAGAAGTACCTGTCGTAGCCGAGGTGGTTGAGGGCATCCGCAACGGAGATGAAGTAGATGACGTAGCCCTCCTCGCTGGTGTTGAAGGGTATAAAGAACGGAACCTCGCTCTCCCACTCTCCCGCTCCGAGCCTGTACCAGCCGGCCTGGGGCGTGTTCGCGTCTGGGTTGAAGTCCACCGTGTACCAGCCCGGATGGGGGTCCCTTGCGGTGATCCAGACCCCTGCCTTTGAGAGCCTCTCGGCCACCACCCAAACCTGGTCTTCCGTCCCACTAACGACCGTCAGGTTAACGAGCTCGTCCACCACCTCCGGGTCGGTTGAGTCCGTGACAACGGTTCTCGGTTCACTTGCCCCGGTTGCCCCTCCCTCGTCCGTTCCGTAGGCCCTGAACGTATGGGGCCCATCATCGACCAGAACCGGGCCGAACTCCCAGCTCTTCCCGGAACCGCTCATGGTGTGGTTGAGGCCGTCCAGCTCAAGAACGGCCGAGCTGAGGTTCTCGCTGGAGTTTATCGCAAAGGAAAGCCACCCTGAGCCGAGCAGGGAGCCGTTTTCCGGTGTTGGTGGGACGAACTGAATTTCGGGAGGCTCGTTCTCCGGCGGATTCACGTGCATGAGCCACCAGTGCCTCGCGAGACCGTTCCCGTTCCCGGCGATGACGCTCACGTTCCAGAGGCCCGGAATCAGGGTCGAGTTCGTGTACGTGGATTCGTTTCCTACCTCTTCAAAAACCTCCGTCCCGTTGACGAACCACGTGACGTTTGCAATCTGGTTGAGTTCCACCGAGAAGACCGCTGTCCCGTTGTGGGGAAGCTCCACCTCGCTGCTTTCTGGGGAGAATGAGATTATCCTCAGCCTTTCCCCGACGCGGAAGCACAGCTCCGGTGTCTCGTTCTCGTTCCCGAAGGTGTCGTTCGCCCTGATGTACCAGCAGAAGACCTTCCCCGCGAAGTTCCCGTCGGTGTTTATGCTCCAGTTGCTCCAGCCGCCGGCGATTTCGAGGGGAACCTCGCTCCAGACGAAGGCTCCGTCAACGAAGGTCGCGTTCGTCACCAGAACGGCCCCGTCGAGATGGGCATCGCTCCACCTCGCGAATACCTCAATGCTCTCCCCTTCAAGAACCTCGTCCGAACTCTGGCCGTATTCGATGAACCCCGGGGCCGTTGCATCTATCTCTATCGTTCTCTCCTCGGTGGCGTTGCTAACTCCGTCGGCCGAGCCGTAAACGCGGAAGGTGTAGGTTCCATCGGCGAGGTCTTCCTTGGTTGCCCACCAGCTCCTTCCGGAGCCGCTCATGCTCTCGTTGACGCCGTTCCATTCGAGGGTTGCGCTTTCAAGGTCGAGCGACGAGGTGACGTTTATAACCACTGTTCTCACGTTGAGCCTTGCCCCGTTTTCCGGCGTTGGCCCGACGAAGCTCACCGTGAGGCCCGGCCTCGGATAGACGTACCACGCCCAGAACTGGCTCGCCGAGCCGTTGGCGTTCTCTACCGCCGCCCTTACCCCGTGCTCCCCCTCTCCAGCGTCGGAGTTGGTGTAGGTGGACGTTTCGACGTTCTGTTCCGTCTTTACGGGGTTCCCGTCGAGGTACCAGGTGACGTTCACAATCTGACTCGCGGTTATGCTGAAAGTCACGGTATCGCCGACGTAGCTCTCGACAGGGCTTTCGGGGGAGTGGGAAACTATCTCCGGCGGCTCATAAAGCCGGAAGCACTCGGTTGGGGTCGAGTTCCAGTGCTCCAGGGAGTCCGATGCTTCTATGAACCAGCAGTAGAGACCCGGATCAAGCCCCTCGGTTGAAATCGTGAAGTTGCTCCATCCCTCGCTCCCCTCGAAGAAGGTATCGTCTATCCAGTCCCATGCCCCTCCCTCGGTTGCGTTCGTGACGAGCCTCGCGTAGCTGAGATGCGGGTCGCTCCAGAAGGCGTGAACGTGAAGCTCCCCTCCGGGCGGGATTCCAGCTTTGTCCTGCCCGACATCCGAGTATTCGGGTGCCTTCGTGTCAACCTCGAAGCTCCGTCCCTCGCTCGTTCCGTTGTTGCCAGCTAAGTCAGTTCCGTAGGCTTTGAAAGTGTGAATCCCGTCCAAAACGTCGGCCTCGTAGTACCAGCTCCTTCCGGAGCCGAGCATGGTGTGGTTTGCTCCATCGAACTCGATTATGGCCCCGCTCAGGTTCTCGTTCGAGGTGACGTTGATGACCACGTGGGAGTACCCGATGAGGGCACCATTCTCTGGAGTCGGCTCAACGAAGGTCAGAACCGGAGGCGTAACGTCGTTCTCCTCCTGGGCCAGCGGGGCAAAGATGCTGAACTGTGTCAGGTTCGCTTCGACAAGGTTCTTCGATGTGTCCAGGCTCCCTCCGCTCGTCCCATCGAGCGTCCAGCCCTCGTTGAAGCGCCATATCTGCAGGGTGTCCTCTCTGAGGCCTCCCAGCGATGAATCGTCGTAGTAAAGGCCCAGATGGAGCCAGGAATCGGCGTCTATCTCCAGGTACTCTCCAACGTCCCCGTAGCCCTCCGGGGGAGCGGGTCTGTTCTCCGGCGAAACACCCCTCAGGAGACAGTTTTCAGGGCAGACTATCTCGGTCTGTACTCCGTTTATCCTGTTTCCGCTCAGCGAGCCTTTGAACTCCCCGATAACGAGTATCGCCCACGCGTTCTCCTCCGACAGGTTGGTCGTCAGCCCGTTGTTGTCTATCGAGGAATCTTCCGCCAGATACAGGTAGAGCGCGTAGCCGGGGGTTTCTCCCACGCCGCTTATCGAGATCGTGTTGTCGTAAACCCATGCCGAGGAGTAGAACACCTCTATCCCATCGGCGCTGTCGCCCTCGGTTACAACGGTGTTCCCGTAAACGTCGCTTTCGCCGTCCGTCTCGTAGACGTAGATTCCGACCCCCTGGAAGCCCGAGACGCTCACCTCGTTGTTCCTGACCACGTGATTTCCACCGTAGCTGAGGTAGATTCCGTAGCGCTCGCTCTCTCCGGCCTCCCTTATGATGATATTGTTGTTCTCGACCGTGCAGTTCCCCACGTCATCGAGCCAGACCCCGATGTTGGAAACCGACGAGTCTATCTCAAACCCCCTCAGCGTGACGTTGTCCGAGCTCACGTAGAAGACCGGCTTTTTCCCGTTCTCCCATTCGGAGCCGTCGCCGGTTATGCGGGCATTTTCGCCCGTTTCCACCGTCAGGGGCTTGTCCACCTCGACGCTCTCCGGGTACGTCCCGGCGAGGACTATCACCGTCCCACCCTTGACGGCCCCGTCTATGCCGTCCTGGAGCGGGGTCTCGCTGGGGTTTAGCTCGCCTCCCTCGTACCACCAGCCGCTCTCGTTTACGTAGACGGTTTCGGCCGGTGTGAGCGTCGTTGCCGTGTCGTTCACCCAGGTGGTGTTCACGTTCCCGGAATAATCCCTCGTGAGGATTCCAATCGTATGGGTCTCCCCCGGTGACAGCTCGTCGAGCCACCACTCACCCTCGTCGGTCTCGCCCTGAAACTCCCCGTCGATGTAAACGAGGGCAGTCTCAAAGTCCTCATCCTCCGGGTTGTCCCACGTCCAGTGGATGTAGTCGGCCCCAACCTCGTGGGTAAGATTCCTAACCGTTCCCGGCGGGGTCGTGTCTTCCTCCTCCGCGTTCACGTAGAAGTTCACCTGAGCCATTCCTCTCTCGTCGCCGGCCAGGGCGTATACCACGAGGCGGTTCTCCCCGTTCGGCGCCGTTATGGTGGTGTTCGGGGTGAACGTCACGTTCTCTCCCCCGTTGAGCGAGTAGCGCCACTCATCAACCGGCTTGTTGGCGGTGACGTTCAGGTCTATCACGGACGTGTCGTACTCCCTTTCCTCCGGGGAAACGATGGTCACCTCAAGGGGCTCGTCCTCCGGAAGGGCCGGCTCGTACTCAACCGCGGCGTTGTCAAAGTACATGTGGGAGTAAAGGGGAGAACTCTCCCAGCCGCCAAGCACGAACTGGAACCTCGTCGTCCCGCTCATGCTGGTTGTGGAGATTGTTTTCACAAGAATCCCGCTTTCCCAGAACTCGAAGCGGTCCCTGTAAATTACGATTTTGAACGGAACGTAGTTCGTTGGAATCTCACGCGGTTCATCCTGGGAGGTGCCGTCGTACCGGTAGGATACCTTCGGCCCGTTCCAGCTTATGTAATGCACTCCCACGTATTTCCCTGTGTCAAGGTCCACGACGTGGACGAGCATCTCGGCGGTGTTGGGGTCGGTGAACTTCCAGTCCGCCTCGAAGGTTACCGAGCTCCAGTTATCCACGTCGATTTCCCTGCTTTTCAGGAGAGCGTGTCCCGAGTCCCAGCCCCCGTGGCCGTAGGTTACGACCTGAATCTCGCCGCTTGTCTCGGTGACGCTGTTCCCATCGCCCACCACCTCCGTGCTCCATCTCGCCGGATCGAGGCTGTTGTCGTTGAAGTCGTCCTGAAAAACGTACGTCCCCTGGGCCTGGACAACGTGGGAAACGCCGACGAAGCCCACGTTTAGGTAAGACGCTAAGAGGAGATATATCAAAAAGACCGTGAGTTTTCTCATGTCTTTTCCCTCCCGCGAAGAAGAGCCGGGGGCTGCGAGCGGGGGTGAAAATCCTAAAATCTTATTTGAGCCTGCAGTCCGAGGCTCTCCTTACATTATCGTATCATAGGCCTAACTACGCTCCCAAAGTATAATAAGCTTTTGGTGAATCTCCAAAATGTTAAAAAAGCTACAATAGGCGTCTTTTCCCCAGCAATGGCCAATAATGTGTATTTTGACGCAGTTACGTTTCATCCAAGATAGGAGCTCTCGGTTTCCTGAAGAGGACATCGAGCTCCTCTCTTCTCTGCCTGACCTTTTCAAGGAGGCTTCTCACCCTTTCGTCATCTGGATACTTTCTCATCAGGCTCACAAGGATGCCCTCGGCGAAGCCCAGGAGCGAGACCTCTATGAACTCCTTCCCCTTCTTGCTTTCGAGCCCCTCGTTGAGAGCCACGAACGAATCTATCCTTCCGACAAGGCCCGTCTCCCCGAGTTCTCCACACAGTTCCTTCAATTCTTCAATCTCAGGGACGTTCACACCGGCACCCCCTACAGCTTCAAACTGAAGAACCTCACGGTGTTTCCTTCGGTTATCCTTTCGACTTCCTCAAACTCCATGCCCTTAAGCTTTGCCACCTCCTCGATGGCAACGCGGACGTTGCATGGGATGTTCCTCCGCCCCCTTACGGGGCTCATGTAGGGGCTGTCAGTCTCGACGAGGAGGTGATCGACCTCGATGGCCTTCGCAACGGCCTTCACCTCTGGGATGAAAACTATTCCAGTGTTTATACCGATGGGGTGTCCGTTCTCGGCTATCTCCCTTGCCAGTTCAATGCTCCCTGCGAAGGAGTGGAAGTACGCCCTGGCCCCAACTTTCTGAACGAGCTCGAAGGCCTCTCTTTCCGCCTCCCTCGCGTGTATCACCACGGGCAATTCAAGTTCAACCGCCAGTTCGAGAAAGTGCCTGAAGATTGCCCTCTGGTTCTCTCTCTGCCTTTCGTTTTCAGCATAGTGGTAGTCGAGGCCTATCTCTCCCACCGCCACTATCTCATCCTTGTGTTCGAGGATGAAGTTCTCGACCTTTTCCACCTTCTCCCAGTTGCCCCTTCTGGCCTCGTTTGGGTGGTAGCCGAGCGTTGGAAAGACGAAGCCGAAGTGGGGCTTTAACAGCTCCCAGCTCTTCCAGACGTGGGCTTTGCGGTACTCTGTGATGGAATCCACGACTGCCCTGAGCTCCTTCCGACACTCTTCTATCACCTGTGGCGCGTCCTTTTTGTAGAACTCGAAATGAGCGTGTGCGTCAAGCATGTTTTTTCGCTTCATGGGATTATAGAAAAGCTTTTCCGTTGTTTGGATGACTATTTATCGGAGGTTAAAGCACATGGAAAACAAGGAGGGTTCTGCCATCAGCATGGACGGGATAGTGGAGGCGCTTAGGGATAAGTCTCCAAAGGAGCTTTTGAGCTATGCCATCTTCAATGAGGAAGAGGAGGCAAAATACTACGCCAAACTGGCTGAAAAGGCCAAGAGGGCCAGTATCAAAGCTCTGTTCATCAAAATGAGTGAAGACAGTAAGGGACACCGTGACTGGCTGTACAGGCTCTTCAAAAAGCTCTATCCTGATGAGGAACCCGTGAAGGTTGAGGCTCCCCCTGTGGAGGTTGCCCCTTTTTACCCGGAGTTTGAGAGCGTTGAGGACTACCTATCTGCCCTCAAGTACTGCATGGAAAGCGAGCTGTTTGCCAAGAAAACCTACGAGCTTCTGGCCAAGGTTGCAAGGGACGAGGATACGAAGGCATTCGCACTCAATCTGGCCGCGATGGAGGAGGACCATTATAACTCGATAAGAAAGATGTACGAACTCATGCTCTCCCTTGAGGAGAAGGAGATAACCCCCGAGAAACTTGAGCCTGGGGGATACCTCTTCACTGACGAGCTGAAGGCGAAGTACTTCCTAATAGACCTCCTGGAGAGCGGTGTTGAGCTGTCGGCGGTCATAAGAGAGAAGCCCGAGAAGTTCCTTGAAATGCTGGACGGCAGCAAGGTTAGCGTGGTGTGGATAACCAGGACCGAAGTTGACGGTTCCATACGCCCCGATAAGATACCTATGCTCAAGAAGATGTTCTGCAGATTCTTGGGCAAGACCTCAGAGGGCAGAGGTAAGGGCGCAGTTTTCCTCCAGAATCTCAGCTATCTCGCGCTTGAGCTCGGGTTCAAGAGCATGATGGACGTTGTGCTTTACCTGAAGGACTGTGCACTCTTGTACGATGGCTACATCCTGGCCACGGCAGTCAAAGAGGCCTTCAGCCCCCGCGAATGGGCCCTACTTACCTCGGAACTCAAGGAGGTCTCCTGATCAGAGCTTTCTGGTTTCCCACACTACCCTTCCATCCTTTCTGACCACCTTCAGAATACGGTGGTAGGGTATCTGGGCATCGCCGACGAAGAAGTAACCGTGCCCCAGTTCTATCATTCCCACGGGAATCTTCTTTATATCCCCGTAGGCCCCGCGATGTTCGATTACGATGTAGTAGTCCCCTTCGTCCTCCCTCGGGTCGTACTTTATCTTGGCCAGAACCTCCTTCACAGTCCCCTTTCGCATCAGAGCCACCCCAGTATCGAGTTGATATTCCCCCGCCAGTCCTTGATGACCCACCCGTGTCCGGGAAGTCCAAAGTCAACCTCGTATTCGAGGAGCTTTTCGAGGCTCTCCTGAAGTTTCCAGCCGTTTCCGGTCGGTAGATCCACCCTGCCCACGGTTCCCTTGAAGACCGTGTCGCCGGTGAACATAACCCTCGTCTCCCCGTCGTCCAGATAAAGGCACGCACTTCCCGCGGTGTGACCTGGGGTGTGAACCAGCTCAAGCTCCAGGGAACCCACTTTGAGCCTTTCTCCATCCCCCATGTGAAGGTCAACCCTCTGCGGCTCAAACTTTCTACCGTAGGAATAGGCCAGAATCACGTAGTCGTCTCCCTTCTCCAGCGTTTTTGCAGTAACCTCGTGGGCGGCGAAGAGAACCTCAATGCCCTTCCCCTTCAGCCAGTCCGCCAGGGTAGAGTTTCCGCCCACGTGGTCGAAGTGCTCGTGGGTGTTAAAGATTATCGCCCTCTTCACCTCCCTTAGATAGCCTTCTCTCTCCCAGATTTCAGCGTAGACGTGCCAGTTAACGCCGGTGCCAGTGTCTATGATGAGGGCCTCATCCCCATCCCTCACGAGGTAAACGTTGGAGTCCCAGCCGATTCCCCGGAGCATAACGATGTGGGGAGGAATCTCAACCGGCACTATCTCGCGGGGGAACTCCTCGATTGAGCTTATCCTCACGCTTTCACCTCCAGAAGGGGCTCGAGGGGGGACCGCCTCCTCATACGGGCGACCCGTCAGGAGGGGTTAAACTCTTCATCGCCCCAGAACAATTTCGCATCATTCTCTACTTAAGTTTAGCTCCTTAGGGAACTCAAAAACCCTTCCGAGTTCTTGAATGACGGCCTCAAAAAGCCAGGGATAATCCTGGAGGTGTTTTCTCCCCTCCTCCACGTAACCGGACCCGTCCTCTCCCTTCAAAAACTTTGCCGCTCCCATGAAGATGTAGCCCGCCCAAGCAAGGGGATAGCCAGTGCTGTGGGCAATTCTAATGAGCTCTCTGGCATCTTCCTCTGCCATATCTGCCTCACCGAGCCCTATCCATGATACGCATCTGTAGGCCAGAGCATCCACCGCCCTGCGGTAGTTCTTGATTCTCAGGAAGTACTCCACGGCCCGGTTTCCATAGGAAACGGCCTTCCAGTAGTTTCCAAGTATGTAGTGAGTCTTAGATAGCTCCATGTACGTAACGTGTTCGATAAAGGTCAGCCCGTAGGCTTTTGCTACCCTCAGGCCCTCCTCGTAGTATTTTATTCCCTCCTCAGGTTGCTCCAGGTCGAGGTATATGTCCCCTATGTGAAGGAGCACCAGCCCCTCGTCTTCCGGGCTTCTCCAGTGCTCCCGTGACACCTCTAGCTCCTTAAACGCACTCTTCAAAGCTTCTTCAAGGTTTCGGCGGTAGTACTCGTACTTCGTTTTCTCCATGTAATACCAGAGCCACACCTCTGGTTCCTGAAGGTTTTCGGCCAGCTCTCTCGTCTTCTGCAGGTACCTTCCCGCCATCTCCAGGTTCTCAAGCATGAGGAAGACGTCTGCCAAGGTGCTCACGACCTCGGCCTTGAAGAGGCCCTCGATTTTGTCCTCCACCTCCAGGAGGGTATCCCTGGCCTTCTGGAAGAATCCCGTGTTGAAGTAGATTATGCCCAGCTCTCCTCGGGCGTAGGGGTTATCCCCTGCCTGGGATAGTATCCTCCTGTATGTCTTCGGAAAGTCCCCCGGCAGGTGTTTGAACCTCCGGATTCGAAGCTCCACCAGTTCCCTTATCCTCCCGGTGGTCCCGGCCCTGAGGATGTATTCGAAGGCCTTCAGGAAGTCTCTGGGCGTGTTTTTTCGGAGGAGATACTCCGCATACTCCAGATAGTAGGTTCTGCTTTCGGGAGTTTCCTTCTCCCGGAGAAATCCCTTCAGCATGTCGTGGATGAAGTACTGCCTGCCCCGCCTCTCCACCAGCCCCTTTCTCAGCAGGGAGTGGAGAACGGAAAATGTGTTCCTTCCACCGTAAAGGGCTTTAATGGCCTCATATTCCAGGGGTCCTTCGAAGATGGAAAGCATCAGGAGCATCCTCTTTTCCTCTTCGGTCAGAGAGCGGTAAATCTCCGTGAAAAGAAACTCGAAGAGGTTCTCCCTGGCCTCTTCCGAGCTTTCCCCCGGACTTTCGAGCAGAAGGATAAGCGCCAGAGGATGCCCTCTGGTTATGCGGTAGATCTCGGCAAATTCGTCCACGGGGATTCCTTTTTTAATCTTTTTTGCCAGTTCGTAGGCCTCCTCGGGCTTTAGGCCGCCCAGGTTTATGTAGACTATCCCCTCGATGCCGAGGGGAGGTTTGACTCTCGATGCAACCGCGATGGTGCCCTTCTTCAGCCTTCCTGCCAGATAGGAGAGCATTCTCATGAGTGTCTCGTCCCGGCACTTGTGGAGGTCGTCTATTACGACAACACTTTCTGTCTCGTCAATTCCTTCGAGAATCAGCTCAAACAGCTCCTTTTCCTCTTTTCCACCGCCTCGAAGATACTCCATGAGGGCCCGATATCCCAGGGAGTTTAGGTAGAGGCTGAGCTGCCAGGCGAAGTATTCGAAGCTCTCCGAGCCGTTCATTGAGTACCAGAACGCTTCAGGAAAAGCCCTTGCAAGGAGGCTGGTCTTTCCGATTCCCGCAATTCCGTGAACAACCACCACCCTACCCCTTGCCCTTCTGAGAATCTCAACCTCATCGTGTCTCCCCACGAAAAAGCCCGTTTTTGGCACGTCTTCAAATGTTATGGGAAGCCTGTAGGATTCGGCCTCCTCAATCCCCACCCGAACTTCTCCCGGCAGGAAGTTGACCTTTACCTCGTTCACCCTGAGGGAGTAGATTCTAACGTTTCTGCCCCCCAGTCTGATCCACCTTCCCTCCACAAGTCCCAGCTTCTCCAGTTTTTTCAGTCTTCTCGACACGTCGCTCTCGCTCCTCTGGAGGAGCCTTGCCAGCTCCCTCGGATGGAATGACCCCGACCTCAGGAGGGAGAGTATCTGGAGATTCGTTTCGTTGGAGAGGGCCTTGAGCAGGGCAAGTGTATCCACACGCACCCCTCGCTGGGTTTTGTAAAAAAAGAAGTATAAATCCCTTCCGGGAATCAGGTGCAGCGCCTCACGATTTCGACCGCCTGTTTTTCAAGCAGATATGCCTTTCTCATGTATATGGCGTACCATATTGGGTTGTTTGGATAGTGACTTATTCCTCTGAGGTAATACTCCTCCGCCCGGGTATGGAGCTCATCGGCCTCCTCTAAGAAGGTTTCATTACACGTCTTTTCCCTAAGCTCGGTGAACTCTTCCCTGAGTTTCAGGTACCATCTCTGCCATGCAAAGCCTAGGAGTAGCCATGAATCGGTGGAGGCTCTCTGTACCACTACTCTTTCGAGCTCCACCTCGATGATGGGGTCGGAGTGTATGACAACGTAGAGGTATCCCCCGAGGATTCCGTAGTGGCCGGGTTTGCCCTCGTCGGCGGTGCCGAGTTCATAAGTTGTCCCGTTTTTCTCGATGGTAACCCTCACGACATCCATCCCGTTCAGCGGAAGCATCAGTACAGCGTAGCCCTGCCCCGTTGCCTCCACCCTGAACGTTCTTCTCTCATAAAGCCTGCCCGCTCTTCTGATGGTCTCCTCCCGGACTGAAATCTCCCCCCTGGTCATTCCGCTTCTTACCGCGAGCCAGGGCGTTTCCCAGAGACGTTCGTCTATGAGCACCCGCTTCCTGAGGGAGAATCCCAGGGAGACGGTCTCTCCTCCCAGTCCGAGTGTTATCCTCAGCAGTCCGTTCTGAACGATGGCCGCGCTTTCAAGTTCGCCAGGAATTGTGACTATCTCCGTCCCGTTGATTTCGGTAATCCTAACTGTGGTGTTGACGGTGAAGTTTACCCATTCAACGGCGGTGTTGTTCCATATGTCCCTTGCGATAACCACGAGCCGGTGCCTCCCGTCTCCTGCCGTTATCTCTGCCCGCCATGAGCCTTTGGCCTGGGTTAGGGCAACCGCTTCCCCGTCGAGCTCCGCCACCACCGACGCCACTGCCGTGGAGTCGTTGACGAACACAATCAGCTCGGTAACGTTGTGGTCGTAGGTTCTGTTCTCGGGATAGACTATTTTCACGAACGGAGGCTCCACGTCCCTCACGTTGGTTGCACTGCCGAAGAGGACAGCCCTCTGAATTACGAGCATGGTCGTCTCGTTGTGGTCAATCAGGCCCTTCACGATAGTCAAGCGGCGATAGGTGGCGTTTATCCAGCCGTTGCCGGAGCCGGGCAGGAGGTTCTCGGTGTGGTTGACGAGGCTCCAGTTGCCAGCTTTTACGCTCCACACCTCGTCGAGCCCGGTCTCTGGAACTTCAATCCCGCGAAGGGTCCTGTTGACCCATTCCTCGAAGTCCCTCTTAAAGGACTCCCACGATGTTGAGTTGTAGAATCCGAAGTCCCTTGTGTACTCAAGGGTCTCGTTTCTACGCAGGCTCACATTGGCGAAGACCTCTATCGTTTTAGTACTGCTTGAGCTGAGGTTGTAGGCGTCCCAGACAATTAACGTGACGTTGTAAACTCCTCCGTTGGCATAGACATGGGTAACGTTTGCTCCCCGACCAGTTGAGCCATCTCCAAAGTCCCAGAGATACTCGATTATGCCGTCAGGATCACTTGAATTGGCCTGGAAGCTCACCTCTAGATACTTGGCGCTCCACGTGAAGTTCACTGTAGGGGGCTCGTTTATTCTGAAGGTGACCGTCTCCGTGACGTTGTTGCTGACGTCCCACGCCTCGACGGTGAGGTTGTGGGTTCCGTAGTCGAGCACCAGCTCGGCGCTCCACGAGGAGTTGGTCGAGACGAGCCTCCCGTCAAGGTAGGCTTTCACCCCAACGAGGTCGTCATCGATTACGGTGTAGTTTATCCAGACCTGTCTGGAGTTGTAAACCCTCTCCTCCGGGCTCTCTATCGTAACTATGGGTGCTTTGGGGTTGAGGTAAATCCAGAGCGTTTCATTGGCCTGATTTCCGAAGTAATCCTCCGCATAGACAATAACCGTGTTGTTCCCCGGCCCAAGGGGTGGCATACCGCTCCAGACCGACACGTTGCCGTCCTTTAACAGGAGTGTCAGGTTTTCCCTGCCCCTGTCCGTCTCAACCCAGACCGTGACGTTGGTTTCGTCAATGACTGTAACGTTGAGAACCGGTATTCTCTCATAGACGCCGCTTTCAGGGGTTACCCGTATCGTCGGTGGCTCCTCATCGAGCCTGTGGCTTGCGTTCGCGAAGACCACTACCCTCTGAGTTACCCTTACGGTCGTGTAGTTCCATCCGGATATTCCTCTGATGGTGGCGTTTCTGGAGTAGATGGCTCTAATATCGCCCTCCCTTTCCCGAGGATTAAGGTTCTCGGAGCGGTTCGCGAGTGCCCAGTTGGAGACCTTTTCGTCGAGTATCCTTTCGAGCGTCAGCTCCGGGAGGGAGACGTTTTCCAGCACTTGTGTGGTCCAGTTATCGAAGTCCCTCACGAAGGGTTCCCAGGTTAGGGAATCGTAGAATCCAAAGTCCCTGCTGTACTCAAGGGTCTCGTTTTTACTCAGGCTCACGTTCCAGTAGGCCAACACCGTTGAGTTCTTTCCATCAACGGAGATTACGTGCTCACCCGCGCTAGTTATCTCGACCTGGAACGTTAGATTTCTCATTCCCCCTGCCTGAAGTGTTACCTCCTCAAACACCTCCGGCTGACCGTCGATGGAGATGCTGAGGTTGTAGGTGCCTGGGGCATCCCCAGCGTTGGCAACGCTGACGTTAACGGTGACGTTGAAGGGCACTATTCCCCACTCCGGAATAGTTCCCACTTCAACGACGAACCTCGGGCCCAGGTATACCCTGACGTTTCTTGTCATGGAGGAGCTGGAGTTTTCTCCGTCCCAGACGGTCAGAATGATCGTGTAGTTTCCAGCTTCTCTGAAAGTATAGCTCACCACCGGGCCTTCTAAGGTATCGTCGCCAATCCGCCAGAGGTACCTAACGATTCTGCCATCCGGGTCGTAGCTCAACGATGCGTCGAGGGTCACCGTTCTGTTGACGATGACGGGTTCGCTGAGACTCATCACCGGAACCGGCGGGCGATTGGCCTTCAGAACGTAGAATTCCGCTGTTCCAAGGTCCAGCAGGTGGAGGGTTCCGTTGTCAATCCACTGGGCCACTGGTTCTTTTCCATCGCTCCTCGTTGCCCTCGTGAACCCGCTGACTGGTATCGCCATGTAAATCCAGCCTGGGGACTTTACCAGAGGAATTACCTTTCTGAAGCCCCTTCCATACTCCTCCGTGAAGTTGACCTTCAGGACGGGATAGTCCTCCCCGTTGGAGTCGATTATCCTCTCTGGAACGGCGTCCCCATCATCGTCCACCAGGAAGTCCATCATCCCATCGTCGTTGGCGGTGTCGTTGAAAGCCCTGAAGAGGAAGTGTGTTCTCAGGGCCCTTATCAGGGACGTTTCGTTTCCACCCAGCTCGTCGCTGTGCTGGAAGGTGGCATTGTAGTAGACGAAATCTCCCGTTACCTCCGCGCTCATTATCCATGCCGCCGTTGAGCTTTCTCCGGGCTTTAGGTCTCCAAAGTTCACCGTTAGGCTGTTGGGGGCCACATTTCCATTGACGATGGTTCCGAGTAGCTTGAAGTCTATGTACACTCCCGGATAGTTGGAACGTTCTATCCTGGGCTGGGCCGATGCTATCCTCAGATTCTTGGCCTCTCCATACCCAACGTTTTTCACCCTTAACCCGAAGATGAAAGGCACCGGCTGCTCTATCTCCGGGGTGTACGGGTCATCGCCGTAGACCTTTCTTGGAATCATGTAGTCGAGCTCCAGCTGGGGAACCGGCTTAACCTCTATCACGGCCGGCCATGTCTCGAAGACAAGTCTGGAGTCGCCGAGCCTGGCGGTAACATTGGCCATGACGTAGTATCTCGTTCTGAACTCTCTCGCCGCCCCCACCTTGGGCACTATGAGCCACCTGAAGCTTGCCTCTCCCTTTGGTTTCAGCACTCCGTTGTTCAAACCGCTCCTCTCGTCGAGCCTCACGAAGAACCTCTCGCCTGCATCGTTGGCGTTATCGTCGAGGAAGACCAGGCTAACGTTGACGTCCTCCAGACTGTAGTTGGCGTTGGTGTTGGTGAACCTCAGTGAGGCTCTGAATGCCTGTCTCTCGAAGGTAAGTCTCTGTTCTATGGTTATGACCAGATCAACGCACATGTGAAGCGTGTTCTGCGCTTCCCCATCCCCGTCCTCCTGGAGGGGCTGGGATGGAAGGTCCCTCAGCGGGAGATTAACGCAGATTTTCCTCTCTCCCGTGTCGGAGAGCTTGGTTTCAATACCACAAGCCGGACATGACTGGGCCGTTGGTTGTGATGTCTGCGACGTGGAATTCTCTGGTCTCGGAAGACCCTCGCACGTGAACCTTCCAACGCTGGTCTCCCCTAGGACACCGCCTCTTGAAACGCCCCCGGCTCCGCCTCCGTCGTATCCGGTGAAGTAGGCCGTGCGTATGAGCTGGATTGGCTTCATCTCCCCGACGTTCGGCGGACTGCAGTTGTTGCGAAGCAGGCAGATGGCGCAGTTCATTCCGGCCTCGGCTATCATCGGCGTGTAATCATCGACGAGCTTCACTATCAGGTTGATCATCTCGACTATCCACAGGTTCTCGGCCTTCTCCTTGAGTTCCGATATGAGCCCGCCGGTTAGCTTGTCCGCAAGTTTCTCCGCTTCCTCCCAGCTCACTTGAACGTTTCCGTTCTGCACGTTGACGGTGCTCATGACCTCAGGGTACATCGGAGCGACGTCTGAGGGCATCACAAACCCGACGACCTGGCCCTTCTCGTCGAGTATCAAGTCGAACTCAATCCCCTTGGTGGAGAGATAGTTCTCAAGGTACTTCTCACCGTACTTTGCCAGGGCGGTCTTTCCAATCTCCAGAAGAGTTCCTTTGAACTTCTGGAGGGTTTTCTCGTAGTTCTTTATGTTCTCATCGGTGGGGTTCATGCTCATCTGGTAGTATGCCTCATATAGCTCCTTCAAAGCTTCAAGCGCCTTGTCCCCGGAGTCTTTGGCTATCTCGTTGTTCTCAAGCAGGTCTCCCAGCTTGTCGCTCAGCTTCTCAAAGAGTATGTGCGCACCTATGTTTAGCAGGCTCTTCCAGCAACCGTCGCAGGTTGGCTTGACTATCAACCTGTGCACTTTCTGCGCCCTTAAGGTTATCTTTCCAGCTTCCTCAACGCAAACAACGCCCGCTTTGAGGGTAAAGACCTTGGTCTCGTGGAGGCACGGGTTTATGGGCGGCGAGCGCTGGTAGTAAACCCTCACCACGTAGGGCACTGTCACGGTTTCTCCAGGCTTCAGCTCGTCTATCCTGTCCACCATAAACTCTACATCTATGTAGTGGCTTCCACCGCTCTCGAAGGTGATGTTGAAGACCGATACGTAGCGGTGGGTGTTCCTGATGATCAGTTGCCCCCGGAACTCTACCATCCCCAGCTCCGCCAGCTTTTCATAGTCTATGTAAACCTCAAGATCTCCGCCGTATGTTTTTATCTCCGGGGCGGGGACGTAGGTGGTGTAGCCAATCTCGTGCTTTATGATGTAGACGTCCTCTATGGTTACAGGCACGACCTCCCATTCAACCTCCAGCACCGAGGGCATGAGCACCACGGTTAGGTTCCTCTCCAGCCCTGCCTCTATGATAACCTTCCTGCTTGAGGTGTAGTGGCTCTCCTCACCCACTATGAGCGTGTATTCTCCGATTGGAACGTCGGTGAAGAGCACCGTTCCGTTTTCGTCCGTCTTCCCCTCAAAATGGGCGTATCCGTTGTAGAGTGTAACCTCGGCTTTTTCCAGCTTTGTGGCATTGGGATCCATGACGACGACCCTGAGGGAGCCCCTGGCGTTTGGAGTCACAGTTATCCTGATCGGAACATAAACGTCCCTGTAATTTGAGGAAGATATCCTTATGCTTCCCTCGAACGTCCCGGTTAGGTTCTCAGGGGGAGCTATGTAAAGGCCTATGACCCCTGATTTTCCGGCTTCAAGCCCGGTGAATGCCGAAACAATCTTTACCCATTCTATGGACGAGACGACGCTGACGTTCCTGAGCTCTTCGAACCCCGTGTTCTTTACCGTTATCGTCCTGCTCACACTCTCGTTGGTCAAAAGCCCCACATCGAGGCTGAGGGGTTCGAGTTCTATCCTCGGAGTGGGTGGAAGGACGTTAACCCTCACGGTGAGGTTCTTCTCCACCTCAATCCCCAGCTGGACGGCTCTGAAGGTTATCACCATGGTTCCGTTAACCGCGCTCTGGCTGGAAAGACCGATCTTCAGGCGGTTGCGACCGCTTTTCAGCTCTATCCTCCGTGGAACGGTAACGTTGTAGGCCTCCGGGGCGCTGACATCAACCGAGACGTTCGAGTCGAGCCAGTGGTTGATTATCTCCACCTCAATTTCCCCGCTGAACTCCCGGGTAACCGTGAGGTCATATACATCGGGAACCAGGGTTAGGCCGACTATGTCAAACTCCCCGTCCCTCTCCGGGGCAACGACAGCCGGATGGGTCGCACTCACGATGAAGTGCCCGTATTCTCCTCCCAACGGCCGGAACGTGAGGTTGAAGCGTCCCGTTCCATCGGTGACCACATAGTATTCCCTCACGAAGTCGCCGCGGAGGACGCTGACCTTGACCGGAACGTTGGCAAGGGGGCCGCTTGAATTGTAGGCAAAGCCCTCGATGAGAACATCCTCTCCGACCTTGAAGACCGGCTTAACCGTGACGTTGGCGTTGTAGGTTGGCTCCGTGGTTTCTGCCACGATGCTCCTTCCGAACGTTCCCACATCGGTAAAGACGGTGGCGTTTATGAGAACCCGCGAGGCGTTCTGGGGCACCGTGTACTCGAAGGGGAGCTCCACCGAGAGGTTTGGTGGGAGGAGAAGCCCGACACTCCGCCTCATCCCGAGCACTTCAACATCCAAAACCCTCAGCGGTGCCGTGCCGGTGTTCCTGAAGGTGACGTAAACCTTTGCCCTGGCCCCACGTACGAAGTTCTCCGTGGACACCATAACCGGACTCGTTACCGGGTCTCTGATCTCAACCTCCATCGCTGCTGACAGGTATCCCAGACGGAAGGTCAGATTTTGAAGCCCTCTCCCCCGCGGAACGACACGGTAGCGGAGAATTGCCTCCTCACCTGGAGGAATGGCTGGGAGAGCTCCAATGGCTTCGCCTGTAATGTTTCCCAGCCTCAGAGTGGCCTTGGAGGTGTCGAGCGGTCTGGAACCGTGGTTCTTCAACCTGACCTCCACGAGCCCGGGAAGGCCAGTTTCAAGCTTTTGGGGGAGGATTACTGGGGCCTCGGCCTCTTCAGGAATCACCGGAAGGACGGCCAAAGTTGCGGACCCGTTGATGGTCAGGGAAGCCCTAAGCGAGCCGAGGCCCTGTGGAACTACGACCTCAAAGTTCTCGGTGCCGTTCCCAGGGATGAGACCAACGTTTCTGATGATACCCTCGATGATGTTTCCAAAGACGTCCACCAGCTCAAGCCTCAGCGTTCCGTTGGCTGGTCCATCCAGGTTCTCGATATTCACCCTGACCTCAGTTGGATACCCCACGACCATCCTCTCGGTCTCTATTCCAAGCCTCACGGGGAACGCCTGAACCGGTTCGCTCTCGAAGCCCATGAAATCAACCGCCGTTACGCTGTAGTTGAGGCTTCCCCTGAGGACGTCCCTGAAGGCCGTAACCTCCACCGGTTCCTCGTTGAGCCTCTTCCCGTCCACGTAAACGTAGTGCCCGGCGATGTCCGAATCCCCGCTTGGGAGCCAGCTCAGCTCCACGTACTTTCCTTCCATCCTCAGCGTAAGGCCCGACGGCGGATGGGGAACGCCGTTGACCATGAACCAGGCTGAATATCTCGCCTTGTTACCTGCCCTGTCCACCGCAAAGACCTCAAGGAGATAACTCCCGTCGGCTTTTATTTCCCCACCATGGAACTCTCTCCCGTTAACGGTTACCCTGTAATCCAGCAGGTTCTCGTCGGAGACGTTGATCGCCGGCACCACGCTCCCGTTGTAGAGGGTGCCGTTGGTGATGTTGCTGGAAATCACCGGTGCCTTCCTGTCAAGGACGAAGTTCCACGAGTACTCCATCGAGTTGCCGGCCCTGTCCGCGGCGGTGAGAATTACCGTGTAGTTCCCGTCTAGAAGGGGTGTTGAGTTCCTGAAGACCAACCATCCCCACGAGGCCTCGCTTGAGCCCTCAACTGGAACGCCCTCGCGGTAAATACTCAACCGGCTTCTTTCAAGGTCAACTCCAGAGCCTTCATCGCTCAGAAGGACACCGATGAGTGCCTCGTTGGTGAAGCTTCCGTTGGCTGGGTAGGGGGTAACCACTGACGGGGGAGTCTCATCGTCTATGAAGACCGAAACGTTGGCCTCGTTGTTGTCCTCCCTCAACTCGGTTATCCTGTTGTAGGGGTCAACCACAGCTCTGAGAACGTAGCTCCCGTAGCGGGCTTTCCAGGAATTCTCGAAGTAAATGGTCCTCACTCCCTCCGATGGGAGCCCGTTGAGCCTTTTGACGCCAATAACGGTGGGGTTGGCATAGACGACCACGTAGAACGGCAACAGGGTGGTGTTCCCCCTGTTTGCAACCGTTACGGTGAAGCTCATGCTCTCCCCCGCTATCCTCCCGCCGGAGTAGCTGAAGCTTAAGACGCTCAAATCCGGCGCCGGAACGACGACCGGAACGCTCAGGGCATTGTTGCCCTCGTCCCATTCCCGTATGACGTTGTACGGATCAGCGACCGCGGTAACGTTGTATCTCCCCGGTTCTGCCTTCCAAGGTACCGTGGCGTTTAGCTCCTCCCCCGGCATAAGGCTTTCAACGTACACGCTTCCGAGGTTTCTCCCGTTTTCGCGGATTACCACCTGGAACGCTCCCGTCTCGTGGTCTCCCTCGTTCCTTATGAGAACCGTCGCGTTTGCAGTCTCTCCGGAGTACCTTGGGTTTCCGGGGAAGAAGGAGATAACCCTCAGGTCCGGGGCGCTGACGTGAACGGCCACCGAGAGTTCGTTGTTGTCCTCGCTGGCCTCGACAACGGTGTTGTGCTGATCCGCCACGGCCGTTATGATGGAATCACCCGGGTAGGGCCTGACTGCTATTCCAACCCTCTTTGAATCCCCCGCAGGAAGAGAATCAACCCATGCTCCCCCGAGGTATTTATCGTCCTGGTACACCGCCACGAAGAAGGGCCTTTCGATGTCCTGGATGCCGGAGTTCCGCAGGGTAACGTTGACCGTGAAGAGTGCATTGGCGTGCATCTCGGGAACCGACAGCCCTTCGACCTCAATGTCTGGGAGCTCAATGGTGACGTTGGTCTTCACGATGTTGTTGTCCTCGTCAGTTTCTGGAATCAAGTTGCCGTCGTCAACCACCAGCCAGACTTCGTGCATTCCCCCTGTATCAAGGCGCCATCTCAGGGCTTTCTCCGAGGTCTCACCCGAGAGAAGCTCCGGAACCCAGACACGGGCTTTCAGTGAGCCATCAACGTACATGGCAAGATAGAAGCCCCTGTAGGTGTCCCCACCGGAGTTCGTCACGTTCACCGTGAATGCCAAGTATCCGCTTGCCAGTTCACGCCTCTCCCACCTGTATGAGACTATGGAAAGCTCTGGAGGCTCTACGTTGTAGATTCCAGAGACCCAGTTGTTCGTTTCGTTCGTTTCGGCTATTTCGTTCCTTGGGTCAACTCCCACGGATACCTTCAGTTCTCCGGTTCTATCAACGTACCAGCGCCTGCTGAGAATCCTCGTCTCGTTTGCACCGATGCCGTAGACGGTTTCATAGTAAATCCTCCCGCTCAGGTTGAAGAGCACGTTGAAAGGTCTGTATATGCCCTCCCCGAGATTTCTGAGTGTGACGTTAACATCCACCCACCTTCCAAAGGCCGGCTTCCCAACGCTCAGGTTGCTCAGCTCGAAGTCCGGGGTTCCGACGCTTCCCAGGTCAACGGTGAGGTTGTTGTTGGTCTCGTTGGCCTCCGGCAGGTAGTTGTAGTAATCCGCCACCACCCTGAGGGTCAGGTTCCCAGGCTCTGCGCCGTACCAGACCCACCTGAACTCCCGCGTCTCGTTTTCCCGGAAGGTGTAGCCGTAGGGATAAGGATAGGCGGTACCGTACGTCAGCCTGGTGCTCCCGTTCCATATCTCAACCCGGGTTGTGAATGATTTCTCAAAGGCCTGGCCGAGGTTCTTCAGGTAAACCTTGAAGGTTACCCTCTCGCCCGAGGTGAAGTTGTAGGGCTCCCATGTCACGCCAACCGGAGTCACGTCGGGCATCCCGAACTCAGCGGTCGTGACGGTGGCATTGTTGTTGTCTTTCCTCCCCTCTATCCACTCGTTACTGTAGTCGAGTGCTATCGTTAGGTTGTGTTTCCCGGGTTCGGGCCTGTAGTAGAGGGTTACCTCCTTGGTCTCGTTCTTTCCGAGGTTGTAGAATCCGGTGAATTCATCCACCCTGCCATCGACAAGCAGGGCAATTATCAGATGTCCCTTAAATTCTCCCCCGAGGTTTGTGACGTTGACCTCGATTTCATACTGGTGGTAAAGGTACGCACTGCCGTTGAGAACCTCATCCGGAATCGAATAGTTGGCTATCGCGAAATCCGGCTTATCCAGCTCCAGCAGGAGGGTGGCATTGTTGTTGTCCTCGTTGCTCTCCACCCACCGGTTCGCCTCGTCTATGACGCCGAAGAGGATGTTTCTGCCCCCGTTGAACTTGAGGTAGGGTCTTATCTCGGCCGTCCCGTTGGGCGCCAGAACGAGGTTGCTTATCCATGTCCCTCCGGTTATCCTCCTCCCGTCCTCGTATTCAATTCCGTATTTCACGGGCAGGGAGGTTCCTTTAAGGGAGAGGGTCGCGTTCCCGGTGTTCCTCACGGTGTAGTTGACCCGCACGTAGCTCCCGGCTGAAACCTCCGGCGGGTGTATCTCCACCACCAGGTCGGGATAGCCGGTTGAGACGTTCACGGCCAGCCAGTTGTCGGATTTGGATGTTTCATTGACGTTTGAATAGACACTTGCGTTCACAAGCCCTCCTGGAGCCTGTATAATTATCGTTCCTAGCTTAGTTATCGTTTCGTTGCTTCCGAAAAGATTCCTGATGTAGTAGTATCTTGAACGCCCCCCAATGGAAACCTTGAGCGTTAGCGGAAAGCGCGTGCCGTTGTAGGGTGCCCCGATGTTCCTCACCGTGACGTTTACCGGGACGTAGCCGACGGTGTTTTCGGGGAGGGACACGGCTTCAACCTTAAAGTTTGGCAGGGGGACGTCCAGTTCGTATGAAAAGCCGTTGTTTGACTCGTTAGTCTCCGTTATCCTGTTGGAGGAATCGGCCTTGAAATAGAGGGTAACGTTCCCGGCGTTGGCGTAGATTTCCATCTCCACGGTCTTTTCTTCGCCCTTCGAAAGCCCTCCAGGAACGTATATTGTGCTCGTACCGAGGCCCCCGTAAGCCTTGACGTAGAACCCGCTGGTGAAGCTCTCACCGAGGTTCTTGAGCATCACGTTGAAGACGGCCGGGCTTCCTGCTATCCCGTCAAAGCTCACCAGTTCAACGTTCGTTATCGTTATATCGGGCCCCCTCACAAGGACCCTCTCAGTTAGCTCGTTGTTGTCCTCCCTAAGCTCGGCTATCACGTTGTATGGATCGACCGCGACGGTGAGGTTGACCCATCCTATCGCCGAAGGTGACCACCTCAGACCGATTTCAGTGGTTCCGTTTATCTCCACGTATTCCCAGTCTTCATCGCGGCCGTTCTCGTAGAGCCTAACCCCAACAATCCCGGCGTAGCAGCCTCCCAGGTTGTCCAGGGTAACGTTTACCTGGTAAGATTTCCCGGTCGTTACGTTTGAGGGAATCTCCACCCCAACCACGGTGAAGTCAGGCATTTCAATGCTCACGGAAAGCTCGACACTCACGGAGTTGTCATCCTCACTGGACTCATCGACCCGGTCGTAAGGGTCAACCTCTATACGAACCCCGGTTATGTTCCCTGGTGCCACCACGGGCTCCAGCAGAACCTCGGCCGTTTTTCCCGCAGGCAGGAAGGGTATGAAGGCCCAGGATGGTGACATGGTCCCGTCGCTGTACATGAGTGCCCCCATCACCTCCACGTTGCTCCAGTTCAGCGACCCATCGTTGGTCACGTTGACCCTTATCATCGCCGGGGAGCCGGAGCAGTGGGGCACCTTGACGGAGTAATTGGCTATCCTGAAGTTCGGCAACGGGAAGGAGTACTCTCCAAGGTGGGCCCTGTTGTCGCTCAGGTTTGTATCTCCCATAACATCTATCTCAAGGCTCAGGTTGTAGCTCCCGCCCTGGGCAAGCCAGTGGAGGCCCCCTGCCAGACCCTCCGCCTGGGGATTCCAGATGTGGTGTTCCAGCTCCACTTCCCCGTTCTTTAGGAGCCTCACCGTCACAGGCTCCGGATGCCTTGAAGTTGTCTTCACCGTGAAATTTACCTCGACGAATTCACCGGGGGTTACATTGCCGATGCTGACGTTTTCTATCCAGTAGTTGCCGGGCCAGAGCCACAGCTCAGCAAAGTTGTTCGAGCGGTCGACGTCGTTTAGTGTCCCTTCCAAGTCAGCGAAAATGCGCACGTATCCCTCGTCCACCGGCGAAGTGACCGAGACGCTACGGGTTTCGTTCTCCCCCATGGGTGGAATCTGAACTTTCAGAACCGTCGGGGTTACTTGGGGGAGGTTCACGGAGTAGCTTTTTCCTTCCTCAGGCTCAATCTCCCTGGATTCGAGCGAGACCCTTGAGAAGTATCCCGCCTTGCCGTAGCTTAGAGGGGCCCTGAGACGGCCGTAGCTCCATACGAGCGTCCCGTTGGAAAGTATGAGCAGCTGAAAGTTGATGGGGTAGTTCTCCGAGTCGTACTCGTCCCATGTTGAGCCGAACCACTCAATCACGACACCGTTTTCTATTCTGGCCACGAGCAGATAGCCGTCCTCGGTTTCGAGGTCCTCATCGAGACCCGCCACGAAGTCCCTCCTGCTTTCGGAGAGGAAATCCCATACCTCGTAATCCCCCTCGGAGATGGTGTCCTCGTATTCCGCCATCAGCTCCACGTAGCCGTTGGTGCTGACCGAGAGTTTTTTCACGGGAATGCCGAAGAAGTTCAGCTCAAAGGGGAGTTCGTATATTATGTAGCCATCGTCGTCCCTTAGCACAACGCTGCCGTTAACGACTTCCCCCGACGAGACCTCACGCGAATTCTCAAGCATCCTGCTCGTGTTGAGCCATGTGAAGGGAACCTCTCCTGGCTCCGGAGGACTGATGGGACCAACGAACGAGAACGTGAGGTTGAATGAACTGCTCGGCCCCCCTTCATTCTCGATGGGGACGGAAACGATTATTTTCCCGTTCTCCACGGTATACCTTGGATTCGAAACGGCTATATCTGGAGGCCCCGCCTGGGCGAAGACTCCCTCATGGAGCACGAGGTTGGGGGGCAGTAGGGAGCCGAGAAGAATCATCAGGACAACAAGGCCGAGCCTTCTCATGGCCGGCCACCCCCTAAGCTCTTGGATATCTGAAGCATGAGAAAGTCTTCCTCCGCCTTCAAGACCATTAGAATGGTCCTCCTGTCAAGACCGGTTTCCCTGGCTATGAACTCGACGAGCTCTCCGGTTATCGTCCTCACAGCGGAACGGTCGGCGATGGACCCACCACTAACCATCGGGCATCCCCGTTAATATTCCGTCCTCATCATACATATCGGCTGGGTTTGAGGAAATGCATCAAACCCGGGGAGCCTTTATAAGCACCGCAGCCAATTGAAAGTTAGGTGACCCAAATGAAGACCGAGAGAGCGAAGGAGATACTCCTCCAGCTTTTGAAGATACCTTCTCCCTCCGGCCAGGAGGACAGGATAATGCTCCACATCATGGAGTTCCTGCACAGGCTCGACTACGACGTGAGGATAGAGAGCGACGGCGAGATAATAGACTTGGTTGTAAACCCCGACGCTGACCTCTTCTACGAGGTGCACGTGGACACAATACCCATCCGCGCCGAGCCCTTCGTGAGGGGCAACATAATCTATGGAACTGGTTCGAGCGACATAAAGGGCGGGGCGGCGGCAATACTCCTGATGCTGGAGAACCTCCGCAGGGAAGGGAAGGAACTCAACGTCGGTATCGTTTTCGTCAGCGACGAGGAGCTGGGCGGCCGCGGGAGTGCGCTCTTCATGGAGAGGTATAAACCAAAGATGGCGGTAGTGCTTGAGCCGACCGACCTGGAGGTCCACATAGCCCACGCAGGCAACATCGAGGCCTACTTCGAGGTGGACGGTAAAGAGGCCCACGGTGCCTGCCCCGAGAGCGGGGTAAACGCGATAGAGGAGACCTACAAGATGCTGGAGGAGATGAAGAGGCTCGAGCCCTTCAAGGCCAGGGGCGAGTTCTTCGACCCGCACATCGGAATCCAGGAGCTGGTCTGCGAGAACCCGGTCTACCTAATCCCCGCCCTCTGCAGGGGAAGGCTTGAGGCGAGGCTTCTGCCCGAACAGGAGGTAGAGGACATACTCGACCTGCTCGACCCGATATTCGACGAGTACACGCTGAAGTACGAGTACACCGAGATATGGGACGGCTACCGGCTGGAGCCGGACGAGGAGATAGTCCAGCTCGCCAGGAAGGCGATGGATGTTACCGACATAGACGAGTTCGGCGGGATGAGGAGCTGGACCGATGCCATAAACTTCATGTACAACGGAACCAGAACCATAGTCTTCGGCCCCGGCAACCTCGACATCTCCCACACCAAGAACGAGCACATCGACGTGAGGGACGTGGTTACCGCCAGCGAGTTCCTGAAGGCACTGAACGAGATTTATGGAAAGAGCGGGTGAACTTTCTCTTTTCCCCTTTTAAGGAAGGGCCCCCACCAGTAACTGGTGGGGGGTTAAGGGTACCAAAAACCCCGGAAAGTGGGACCCTTTCTTGCATGGAACCGCTACTTTGGCATTGAGAAGCCAGCCCATGAAACTTCATATTTCCGACGCGTAGTCATGAAATCAAAAAGACGTCAAGGGCATCAAGAAGCTGGGAGGTTAACTACCCGGCGGCGCCCGAGCATTGGCGCGGCCCTCATGAGTCCTCTTCACCACCTTCTTCCTTCTCCTTCCTATCCACCCAGAAGCGCCTCGTCCTTATGAACTGCCTCTCACGCTCCATGAGTGCGACGAGGAGTGCCTCGCCCCGGTACTGCGCCAGAAGCCTCGCCGCAGTGTCCGGCCCGGTTCCGTAGCTTGCCAAAGCTAAAATCGCCTCGAAGCCGTAGGAATCCACGAGGTCCGCAGCTTTCAGCAGCTTCCTGTAGGTTCTCTCCTCCCCCCTCTCCAGCGGCTTCCCATGGCGAACCTTCTCAAGAACCGGCAGAAACTCCTCCGCGTCTATCGGATGCGCAACCGCGAGCATCTTCGAGCCGCAGCGCGGGCACTGTCTTAGCTTTATGTTTTGAAGCCTCGCTACCCTCGTCCTCGAGTGCCACCCGCAGTTGGTGCAAACTAAAACGACCTCGTGGTCTAGCAGTCTCTTCCTGAACAGCTCTATCAGCTCGTCCCTCTCCAGCGTCCCGCTCAGCAGGAACTCGCCGCCGACGGTCATGTTCAGCCGGGCAAGCGTTGAAGGCTCCTTCCTGAGAACCGTTTTCACCCTCATCGTGCCCCTCTTGAGCATCTCAAGGACGAGCTCGCCCTTCTTCACGTCAACCTTGTCGTGGTAGAGCTCGTTCAAGGTCTCTCGCTCAATCACCGTTCCCTCGAAGAGCCTCTCGATCCTCCTTATCTTCGCGTCCCTCCTCAAAGCGCCAAAGCGCTTCGCCACGTTCAGCATTCTCCATCTGTATGCATGGGAATCTCTCAGAGCGCGGGAGACTATGAACTCAAGGCTTTCTGGCTCTTGGTAGAGGTAGCGCTTCACCTCCTCAGGGTTCAGCTGGAAGGGCGTCTTGAAGACCACCGCATGCCCCTGGCTCCTCACGGAGAAGACCCTGCCGTAGCGCAGGATGAGGAGCGAGTGGACGAGCCGCCCGAGGGCCTCGTTTGCCCTGTTTCCAAAGTCCGCGTGGATTACCAGCGCTTCCGGCGTGCTCTCGACGACGATGTCGCGGTCGGTGGAGAAGGGCTCGCCCCTGATCTCGTCAAACGCCCTTCTCAGCTCCTTTTCGCTGAACTCCACCTCCTCAAGGAGCCCCTTCGCCTTCTTGAAGTCAAAGGCCAGCTCCCTCTTCAGCCTGCCGACGTCGAGGGCAACGCTGAATGGAACGGGGATCATCTCGCCCTCCCAGCTCGGTATCGCGCTCTCCAGGCTCTTGCTCTCGCGGACCTTCAAAAGCCTCGCCTCGTCGTCGATCTTGAGCACGATCCAGCTCCGGCCGTTCATGACAAACTCCATGCCCTCCTCCAGGTCCATCACGAAGCTCTCATCGAGCCTTCCAATGACGTGCCCGCTCCCCGCGTCGAAAACCCTCCACGAGACTTCGTCAGGAATCGTTGAGAGGTTCTCGTAGTAGTACTGGAACGCGCCGCGGCGGAGATAGAGAAGGTTTTTCTCCTCGTCGTAGCCCATGAGTCTCGCGTCCTCTAGAACTCCCAGGACGTCGAGGTAGTCGCTCCAGCTCAAATCCCTGTAAACGTAGGCCCGCTTCGCTATCTCGTAGGGCCTCTCGCGAGGGAGGCGTTTGTACTCGATGAGCAGGCCGACGACGAAGTGGGCCAGAACGTCCAGCCCGCCCATCGGCTCGACCGCCTCAAATCTGCCCTCAAGGGCGTGCTTCGCTATGACGAGGCTCTGGAGGTAGTCCTCAACGTTGGAGGTTATGATGTAGCCCTCGCTGACTTCACCTATCCGGTGTTTGGCCCGACCGACGCGCTGGACGAGCCGGTTCACTTGGCGCGGGCTCATGTACTGGATTACAATGTCAACGTCACCTATGTCTATGCCCAGCTCCATAGAGGACGTGCAGATCAGCGCTTTAATTCTGCCCTCCTTGAGGGCCTTTTCGGCCTTAATTCTGGCTTCCCTCGAAAGCGAGCCGTGGTGAACCTCAACGGGCTTCCCCCAGGCCTTGAGGCGGTGCGCCAGAATCTCTGCGAACTGCCGCGTGTTGGTGAATATCAAAGCTTTCCCGTGCTCCTCGACGACTCCCCACAGGGCCCTCAGCCTCGCCGCTATCTCGGGCGAGACGCTCAGCTCCCGGGCGAGGTCGAGGTCCCTCCCATCTGGCCTCGGGTAGAGAACGTGGAAGCGGTAGTTCTTCCTCCAGTTCGGCTTGACTATGACGTCCGCCTTCAGCCACTCCTTGACTTCCTCCTCGTTGCCTACCGTTGCGGTCATGCCTATTCTCCTGAAGTCGGCAATTTCGGCAAGTCTTTCAAGGTTCAGGAGGAGCTGTGCTCCCCTTTTGTTGTCCACCAGCTCCGCTATCTCATCGACGATGACGAACTTCACGTTCTCGAGGTGCTTCCTGAGGGATTTGACCGTCAGGATAACCCCCAGCGTCTCAGGGGTGATTATGAGCATCTGAGGCGGGTTCTTCGTCTGCTTTGCCTTCCGGTAGGCTGAAGTGTCGCTGTGCCTCACCTCGACGGTTATTCCCAGCTTCTTTCCCCACCATTCCAGCCTCTCAAGCAGATCCCTGTTGAGGGCCTTGAGCGGTGCGATGTAGAGCGCAGAAATCGGCTTAAGTCCCCCTTCAAGGATTTCATTGAAGACGGGCAGAACAGCTGCCTCGGTCTTCCCCGAGCCGGTGGGGGCTATTATCAGGACGCCCTTTCCGGAGCTAACCTCCCTGAACGCGTCCTGCTGGAGCCTGTTGAGCCTTCCGAAGCGCTCCCTAATGGCCTTTCTGAGGAGGGGGTGCATGGTGAAAAATGGGGTACGTGGTTTATAAGCCCAACCACCATTAGATTTATAAACGATATATCGTCCGATACATCGGTGATAGAAAGTGGAGGTCACGAGGAATACCGAGACCTACGATATGGCCTATGCAAAGCGGGCGATGCTGGTGGTCGTTATCCTGCCGCTTCTCGTCATGTACACGGAGGCGATGCTGACCCCCGCACTGCCGACGATACAGAAGGAGTTCGGAATAAACCCCAACGACGTCAGCTGGGTGCTGACGATATACCTCCTCGTCGGGACTGTGAGCGCGGCAATCCTCGGCAAGCTCGGGGATATGTACGGCAAGAAGAAGATGTTCCTCGTCGCTCTGGGCTTCTACACGCTGGGGGTTATACTCAACGGCTTCGCGCCGAGCTTCGAGTGGCTCCTCGTCTCGCGCGGGATTCAGGGCCTCGGGATGGCAATATTCCCGCTCGCCTTCAGCCTCGTCCGCGAGGAGTTCCCGCCCGAGATGGTGCCCCAGGTTCAGGGAATGATAAGCGCGATGTTCGGCGTCGGTATGGTCATCGCTCTTCCCCTTGGCGCGTACGTAACCCAGAACTTCGGCTGGCGCTGGACGTACCACTCGGCGGCACCGTTTGCTGTCATCATGTTCATCCTTGCGTGGAGAATCCTCCGCGAGAGCCGCTACGTGAACCCCGGAAAGCTCGACTGGCCTGGTGCACTCTTCCTGGTCTGGGCTGTTGTTCCCGCCCTGGTTGCCGTTACGCGCGCCCCGAACGTTGGCTGGCAGGCGGGGCAGACGCTTGCGCTCTTTGGGGTGTCCATTGTTGGGGTCGTCCTCCTCTACCTCTGGGAGAAGCGGGCGGACAATCCGTTGATTCCGCTCGACATAATATCCTCCCGGAACCCCGCGATAGTGAACCTCGGCATAATGTTCGCGGCCTTTGGCATCTCGATGATGAGCCAGGCAAACACCTACATCTTTCAGATGAAGCCGCCCTACGGCTTCGGCAAGACTATACTCGAAAGCGGCCTGCTCATGACTCCCATGGCCGGCGTTATGCTGGTCATAGCGCCGCTCGCCGGCAAACTGATGCCCAGGATAGGTGCAAAGCCCCTCGCGGTAACCGGTGCCCTGACGGCAAGCGCCGGTCTGGCGTTGCTCTCCCAGTACGCCACGCAGCTATCCCTCACCCAGTTCGTGGCCCTCATAACGGTCGTTGGGGCCGGAATAACTCTGATGAACGTCTCCTTCATCAACGTGCTGGTGTTCTCTGTCCCGCCGAGGGTCATGGGAGTGGCGACCGGAGCGAACAGTCTGTTCAGAAACTTCGGCTCCACCTGGGGGCCGGCCATAGCGGGAACCGTCATGAGCACCTACTACATACTCGTGCACATTCCCGAGGTGCCGGTGCCGATAAAGATACCGACGGAGAAGGCCTACGAGGTGCTTTTCGGCACTTCGGCGCTCGTCTACCTCTTCCTCGCCCTTCTGAGCCTTGCCATCGTCGAGGTCATGAAGGGCGGGAAGATACACGAGGTTGAAAACGGTGGAGAAAAGGAGATAACCGTTGGCTGATTCTTTTTCCCTTTTATTCTCCCCTGTAGGCCCTCAGGTAGAGCTCCCGTATCTCCTCCGGCTTTGGCTCGACGGGGTTGAAGACAACGAGCCCGTCGCGGTAGGCCTTCTCGGCCATCTCCTCGACCCTGCTCACGAAAGTTTCATCGTCCACCAGTTCACCCAGCTCCGGGACACCGAGCATCCCGTTAAGCTCCCGTACTATCTCCACGAGGTCTCTGGCCGTCGAGAAGCCAAGCTCCCTCGCTATCTCCGCGTAGCGTTTCCTTGCATAATCACTGCGCTCCATGTTGAACTCCATCACGTAGGGCAGGAATATCGCGTTGAGGAGTCCATGCGGGCCAATCCACGCCGCCTTGTGGCTCATGGCATGACAAAGACCGAGGCGTGCGTTGAGAAACGCTATACCTGCCATCGTTGCTGCGTAGTGAACCCTCGCCCTTGCCTCGTCATCGCCCTTCACCGAGAGCGGCAGCCACTTATAGACGGTCTTTATCGCCTTAATCGCCATGGCGTCGCTGAATGGATTCGCCACCTTTGTCGTGTAGGCTTCTATTCCATGAACGAGGACGTCAAGGCCGGAATTGCGTGCCACCTCTGCCGGCATAGTCCTCGGCAGTCGCGGGTCAAGTATGGCAACGTCGGGCGCTATCTCCGGGGTCACGATGTTGTACTTAGCGTCGCCCTTCTTCAGGACGCTCGCCCCGGAGACCTCGCTTCCAGCTCCACTCGTCGAGGGAATCGCTATCAGCGGTGTTCTGAGCTTGGGAACGGGCTTGGGCTTTGAAAAGCGGTCTATGAAGGCTATCTCCTCAAAGTTCAGCTCGGGAGCGTCGTAGAAGACCTTCAGGGCTTTGGTCGTGTCAATGACGCTTCCGCCGCCGAGGGCTATCAGCAGATCGGGCTCGAAATCCCTCACCTTCGGAAGGAACTCCTCTATGACCTCGACGCTAGGTTCCGCCGGAAGTCCAGCTATCGAAAAGACCTCCGCCCCGGCCTCTCTTACGTAGTCCTCGGCCTCCTTCAGGAAGCCGTGCCTCTTCATCGAGCGTGAAGAGAGTATGAGAACGCGCTCGTACCCTCTGGCCTCCTTTGAGAGCCTTCGCAGGCTTCCCTCACCCTCGATGATTTTGGTTTTCAGCCAGAACATGAGCACCACCAAGGAAACCTATGCCCGAAGGCTTTTAACATTCTCGGCCGGCTTAACTCCTGGTTTGGAACCTCGTGGTTGGAGAAACGCTTTAATTATGAATCTAGATTCAACTATCGATGCTCGTGAAAGGTAAGATCGTTGGAGAGAAGGCCACGGTGCCCTTTGAGGTTCACAAAGATAAAGACGGCATTGAGGTTAGGGTTGATTTTCCCGACGAAGAGTTCCGCTATTCGGTTGACTGCAACTGCCTTGAGCCCCTGGAGGTTCTTGGCCTCCTACTGCCATCATTTGAGGAGAATCTCGGTGAAATTCGGGGTGTTTTCGTTGAAGAGGTAGTTGAAGAAACGGAAGGGAAGAGGGGTCATTCCCTCCTGAAGAGCCTGCGCAGGTTCCTCTCGAAGGGTGGATAGACGACGCCGCGGTCTGTAATTATCCCCGTGAGGTACTTGTGCGGCGTCACGTCAAATGCTGGGTTGTAAACGTCAACATCCGGGGCTATCTTACAGCCACCGCAGGTTAAAACCTCCTCCTTCTTCCGCTCTTCGATGGGTATCTCCTTTCCGCTCTTCATGCTCATGTCTATGGTCGAGAGGGGTGCCACAGTGAAGAAAGGTATCCCATGCTCCTTGGCGAGAACCGCGAGGGTGTAGGTTCCTATCTTGTTGGCGAAGTCGCCGTTGGCCACTATCCTGTCGGCGCCGATGATGATAGCATCGACCTTCCCCTGCTGCATGACAAAGCCGGCCATGTTGTCGGCTATGAGCTTAAGCGGTATGCCATCGTAGTGGTACTCCCACGCGGAAAGCCTCGCGCCCTGGAGGACGGGCCTCGTCTCGTCCACCCAGAGGAGCTTCAGCGTTCCGTCCCTGTGCATTACCCTCAGGACGGCTCCAACCGTTCCGAGCTGGACCGTTGCCAAGCTGCCAGCGTTGCAGTGGGTCAGGACGTTGCCCTCGGGAAGGGCCTCGGCACCGTAGTGGCCCATCCTGAGGTTGGCCTCGACGTCCTCGTCCGCTATCCTCTGCGCCTCGGCGACAATCATGCGCTTAATCTCGTCGAGTGGGTCTTCAAGGTGCTCCTCGACGAGCTTCTTCACCCTGTTGAGCGCCCAGAAGAGGTTCACAGCGGTTGGCCGGGTGTTCTTAAGCCTGTTGTACGCCCGGTAAAATCCATCCATGAACTCATCCTTGGTTTTGGCTTTTGAAGTGTCGGCGTAGAGGGCCAGGCCGAAGGCTGCTGCCGCACCTATGGCAGGAGCGCCGCGGACCTTCATGGTGATTATTGCATCGGCAACTTCATCGACGGTTCTCAGCTCAATCATGCGAAACTCCCTTGGCAGAAGGGTCTGGTCTATCATGATGACCTTCCCGCGCTCATAGCGCACACTCCTGGGGAGCCTCGTGAGTTCCTCGGCCTTATACCTCATCTCCACAGCCACCACCCCAAAGGGTTTAAGGGAGGAGCTTAAATCTCCTTCGGTGGTTGAAATGATGCTGAGGATATTCGTTACCGGCCCGGCGGGAGTCGGAAAGACGACGCTGGTGGAAAGGGTCGCGAGGGAAGCCGACCGCTGGGGCTACCTCGTCGGTGGAATGATCACAAGAGAGGTGCGGAGGGGTGGAAGGCGTGTGGGCTTCAGGATTACTGCCCTCGACACCGGAGAGGAGGGAACCCTGGCCAGCGTTAGAGGGACCTCGCACCTCCCGGGCGTTCCCTTCGGGAAGTACGTCGTCCACGTTGACGAGCTTGAGCGGGTCGGCGTTTCGGCGATAAGGCGCGCCCTTGTTGAGGCGGACCTGATAGTCATAGACGAGATCGGCCCGATGGAGTACAAGAGCGACGAGTTTGTTAGGGTCATCGGCGAGGTTCTGAAGTCCGAGAAACCGCTGTTGGCGGTCGTCCACAGGAAGATGGCCGATAAATTCCGCCCCCTTGGAAAGCTCTACACGCTGAGTGTCGAGAACAGGAACAGGGCCTTCGCTGAGGTGCTCGATGAAGTTATGAAAGAACTGAAGGGAGTCAGAGGTTGAGGCTGTCCTTGCAGCTCTCACAGATCCACTTCTCGCCGCCCTCGATGTAGACCTTGTAGAGGGGACCGTACTGGCCGCAGAGTTCGCAGATGCCGTAGACCTCCGTTTCTTCGCTGGTCTCCTCCTCGCTTCCACCGGAGTACGTGTTGAGCGCAGCGAGAAGGTCCGCGGCGGTGACGAAGCCTATCGGCCTTCCGAGCCTGGTAACGAGGAGTCTTCTTATACCCTTGTCCATCATCTTGTCAATCGCGTCCTGAACCTCGTAGTCGTCCTCGATGGTTATCGGGTTCTTCGTCATAACCTCCTCGACCTTGACGGTCTTGGGGTCTCTCCCCTTCGCAACGACCTTATCGAGTATGTCGCGGTCGGTTATTATTCCAACGATTTCGTCGTCTTTAACAACAACCGCGCTTCCCACCTTGTTCTTTGAGAGAATCCTGGCGACCCTGTGGACGGTGTCGTCCGGCTTGACGATGACTGCCTTTCTCTTAACCACTTGTCCCACGGCTATCCTAGGTGCCATTTTATCACCTCGCCAACCGGGGGTTGGGAGAGAAACTTAAAAAGCTTTCTTCAAGTGCGGCGTCTCAGGAGATACGAAACGAGGAGAAACGTTAAGACGAAGGCCACAACGGCAAGAATTGCAGGGGTAGCCGAATTCCACGCGGTTGGAGCGGCGGAGGGGGTTGCCGAAGTCGTTGTCTGAAACACCGCGCCGGTACTCGTGTTGGTGGCCATCGGCACAAGGGCCTTTTCCGGCGTTGACATCACCGTTACGTTGTCCAGCTCATAGGATACGTTGGTCCCGGTTTCCACCATTGGCGTCAGCATACGGTTTGAGACCGCGTAAACTCCCGCCGAGATCAATCCTGCTATGGCCAGGCTTATGACGTGGAGTCTCTCAAAGCCCAGCACGGCCTTCTTCTTCACCTTGGCGACGCTTTTCCTTGGAAGCAGGAGGATGGGCCTGTTGGAAGCTCGATAAAGCTTGACCTCCTGAAGTCTCTTCCCGTACTTCTTTCCAGCCACCTCGATGAGACCAACTTTTAGCATCTTGTCTATGTGGTATGAGACGGTGGAAATCGGAAGGTTCAGTTCACGCGATATCTCGCTTATAGAGAGCGCCCGGTCTTCCACCAAGTGGAGGATGGCTATCGCTTTTTCATTCATCAGGATCTGAGCAAGCTCCTTCGCCCTCTCGTCGTGGATGTCTATCGTTTCATAGTCCAAGCGGCGCCACCTGGGAAGAATAGGGCACGGACGTATTAAAGCTTTTCACAGCTTCAAGCCTGCTTGAAGTCATCAGAAGGGCGTGAGAGTAAAAGGAAAGGAAGCTAAATTCACGGCTTCTCGAGGATGATCTCGATGGTCGAGGTGTTGGCGGTCCTGCCGTCGGCAGTCGGGAGCTCCTCGGTACCGATCTTGATCTCTTTGACCCTGACCTCTGGGAGGAACCTGTTCCTGACGATCTCGGCGACGTCGACGGCCCTGCTGATGGCCCTACCGCGAGCCTTGACGCTGACCTCCTTAGCGCCCTCGTTGAACTGGGTTATCACGGCGAGGACGTAGTTCATAACCGGCTTCTTTCCGATGTAGACGACATGCTCCTCTGCCATCTTTGGCACCTCCGGAATTTTGTCGTTAACCTGTCGTGAGATTTTGGTTAAATACTTTTCGGTATTTCCGCGGCTTTATTGGACAATCCTGTGGCTTTAACGGATTAATTGAATGTTCATGCATGCTCCTGCAAGTTTGTGTCAAAGCGAAAGATTTTAAGGTTCAAAAATTGCCATAGACCTGGTGATAATATGGCCGTTCACCCGATCGATTACCGTTATGGGAGCGAGGAAATGAGGCGCATCTGGGACGAGGAGAACAAGCTTCAAAAGCTTCTCGATGTCGAGGCAGCACTCGCGAGGGCCCACGCGAAGGTGGGCAATATTCCGGAAGAAAGTGCACGGGTCATCTCCGAGAGGGCAAACACAGCGTGGGTTAAGCTCGGGCGCGTCAAAGAAATAGAAGCGGAGATACACCACGACATAATGGCCGTCGTCAAGGCTCTAAGCGAGGTCTGCGGTGAACACGGGAAGTACGTCCACCTGGGTGCCACTTCCAACGATATAATTGACACTGCCAACGCGCTCCTCATAAAGGAGAGTCTTGAGATAGTGGAGAAGGACTTGAAGGAGCTTCGCTCCATACTCAAACGTCTCGCCCGGGAGCACAAGTATACCGTCTGCATCGGCAGGACGCACGGCCAGCACGCGGTTCCAACCACCTACGGCATGAAGTTTGCCATATGGCTCGATGAGATACAGAGGCACATAGACAGGCTAGAGGAGCTGAAGGAAAGGGTTTTAGTCGGCCAGATGAGCGGTGCCGTTGGAACTATGGCCAGCTTCGGGGAGAAGGGCCTTGAGATACAGCGCCTCGTTATGGAAGACCTCGGCCTAAAGCCGGCCAGAATAAGCAACCAGATAATCCAGCGCGACGTCTACGCTGAACTTATGATGGTTCTGGCTCTCATTGCCTCGACACTCGACAAGATGGCTCTCGAAATCAGGAACCTCCAGAGGACGGAGATACTTGAGATCAGCGAGCCCTTTGGGAAAAAGCAGGTCGGCTCTTCGACCATGCCCCACAAGAGGAACCCAATAAGGAGTGAGAAAGTGAGCGGGCTCGCAAGGATTCTCTACTCAAACGTCTTCCCTGCCCTGCTCAACAATCCCCTCTGGCATGAGAGGGATCTCACCAACTCCTCCGTTGAGCGTGTTATCCTTCCAGAGAGCTTTGTCCTGCTCGATGAGATGCTGAAGAGCATGAAGAAAGTCCTTGCCGGCCTGGAGTTCTTCCCGGAGAACATCAGGAGGAACCTGTACATGACCAACAACCTTATCATGGCTGAGCCGCTGATGTTGAAGCTGACTGAGAGGGGCATGGGGAGGCAGGAAGCCCATGAACTCGTTAGAGGGCTTGCCATGAAAGCGTTTGAAGAGAATAGGGACCTGATAGAGGTGGCCGGGGAGAACGAAGACGTTAAAAAGTTCCTAAGTGAGAATGATTTCGAAAGCCTGAAGCCGGAGAACTATGTGGGAATGGCTCCACGGATAGTCGACAACGTAATCGCATGGATAGAGGAGAAAGAGAAAAAAGAAGGCCTTTGAGCCCTCTTTTTCCTTACCTGGGGCCCGTATTCTTTTTTCATACTCCCCGCCTTGTGGTGCAAATTGATCCTCAGATTTTTGGGTGAGAGTTTACTTTAATAGATAGTATTATATACGTCCAAAATCCAAAAGTTAAATTTAATGTTGTTTTGTACTATTAAATTTGCTTAATATAACGGGTTTAAAAACTACTAATAATAATGTTGAATTTTGATTATTTGTCACCACGATATAAAGTAATTTCCAACAAAATGTCCATCACTGTGCATGAGTACGTGGTGAGGACACCCGTCATTTCTGGCTACATGCCTTTGTTCCCCTCACAACCCCTGAGAATAACCTGCGTGAAGTTCGTTGTTCAAAGTATCCCAGACTCCCAAAAGTTTTCTGTGAGATCGGGCTTTTAGGAACCAAAAATTGGTTACAATTGAAGGTAGTGTAAACTGATCAGGCTGCAGATCTCTCAGGTAGTTGCATTGGAGACATTGACTTGAGGACGGTGGTGCAGAGTCCTGTTAGGCCCTGTGAGGGTGTGGGGAGCTGACTCTCACGGCGCCCCGTGTGCCCAAGTGGAACATTTAAAATCACGTTGTCGCTACAGCATACCTAGTTCCTCCTCTAAATGTCATGGCAGGGGACATCAGGATCATTTGGATTGCCTCTGGTGGGAGTTTAAATGTTCATAAGTGTCCACGAATTTTGGATATAATGTACCTTATATCCAAAACTTATGCACATAACTGTATATTAAAACAGGTAAGATAATGGCGCGCAGGGCGTTGCAGTTTTCTGGTTGAGCCGCTCCACATCAGGGCGTTCCCCACGTGAGCGGATGCTTGGGTGCCGAATGTGCCATCTCTGCGCTCTGAGTGAGGTACCTCTATCAAGAGGCTACCCCTACTACGCCTTCCTTTTCTACCCTTTATGGGCTGAACACGCTTATCTCAAACTGCACCATCTTTAATTGTAATCGGATATTGGTGTTAAGATAACCCGATCTTTTGACCATTATTCCAGGTTCTTGGGTAGATAGTGTCCAGCTTGTGGCATCTGGCTAACACGTCTTAATGTGTACTTTTGGCCAATAATTCTTCTGCACAATGGTAAATTTTTTGAAATTTTTACGCTTTTAAATCGTATTGATTAAGCAATAATTTTTAGTGTATATATTGAACTTGTACATTAAATCAAAATTTTAAAATTTCAATAAGTTTAAGTCGCATTTTAAAATATTTTAAGAATATATCTTTTTTATCACGTAAAATCTAACTGAAAATTTTGAGAGAACCTCCCAACGAGAATTAGTCTTACCTAAAAAATAAAACGACCAAGAAACAAGTCAAATGACCCAATAATCAACAAATAACAGATTTTTTCAAAAATTTAACCCTTACAGCTCTTCTTCGCCAGCATTTTTTGGGATCTCGTTTCCCTGAGGTAGGATTATCAGTTCCCTTCCTTCAACCAGCATTTGTGCAACCTTCTTTCTGGCCGAGCTCAAAGCCCTCCAGACTGTCCCCCTTGAGACACCCATCTTTTTCCCCGCCTCTTCCTGGGTTAGCCCCTCATAGTCCACCAACCGAAGGGCCTCAAATTCCTCATACGTCATGAAAATCGGCGGTTTTGGCTGTCCTACCTGGGGTAGGGCAGGATAGAAATGCCTAACTTGGGGAATAAACCCAATCATGCGCATCTTCCTTCTTCTACCCCTGCCTCGGCCCCATCCTGGTCCCATTCCCATCGGCATGGCTATCAAAACCGGTACGGCGGTTTGCTTTATAGACTTTCTCCCTTCCGACCCAGTAACTGTTATAACCTGTGCTCCCCAAACGTAGCCTGGTGAGAGAAATGGCGTTCCGCATGGTTGAGAGAAAGATTGGCTGGCACAAGGACTTCGACAGCTCGCACTTCTTGGTTCTTCCCTACGAGAGCAAATGCCTCCGGATACACGGGCACACGTACAATGTCGACGTCGAAATATGGGGCGAACTCAACGAGAACGGAATGATATTCGACTTCAACCACCTGAGCAACCTCATCAAGCTCCTCGACCATCGCATCCTTGTGAGCGGAGACTGGGTCGTTGAGAGACGTGATGAAACGCTTGTTATCGAGAAAAATGGTAAGCGGCTGGAACTGCCCAAGAACGAGGCTGTTGTACTCGACAGGCCGAACGTTACCGCTGAGTACATAGCGGAGTGGTTCGCCGAAAGAATAGCGGAGAAGGCAGGGGACAACGTGAGGCGCATAAAGGTTAGAATCTGGGAAGACCCCAGGAGCTATGCGGAGGTAACCCTGGAGCGGTGACTTTCTGCCCCCAATTAATTTTCGAAACCCGTAAATAGAAAGACGTTGATTCCCCTTTGAGGCGATTTTATGAAGTGGGTTACCCGTGAACACGTCCACGTTGACCGTGTGGCGTGTCCCTGGCTTATAAAGCGCTTTATCGACCCTGAGGCGGAGTTTATTTTTGTGCCCCGGGATACAGATCCTTCGACGATAACCGAGGGGATACCCTTTGACTTTAAGGGCGTCAAGCTCGGTCACCACGACGGAAAATGCTCCTTCGACGCTTTCATTGAGAAGTACAACATAACCGATCCGGCTGTTCTGAAGATTGCCGAAATTGTTCGGGAAGCCGACACGCACGTGGAGAACCCTCAACCCCTTTCAGTGGCTCTGGACATCCTCGCGAGGGGTTACCGGATGATATGCAGGGACGACTACGAGACCCTTGAGAAGGAGTTCTACCTATACGACGCCATGTACGCCCACTTCAAGAAGCAGATTGAGGAGGGAAAGGCTTAGCAGCCCTTCTCCCTTTTTTCGGAAAGCGTTCCGTTGATTCCGCATTTTCTGTAAACCTCCTCAAGCATTTCTCTGGCCTTCTTCTTAAGTTCGCTGAAATACTCCCCTCCAAAGGTTTCCTCCGCTTCAATCGTTAGCAGGTAGGCGGTTTTCATGTATGCTGCGCTCAATTCGCAGTCGGACCTTTCCGCGATCTTGCCTGCTATGTCCACGAGATATCCCACGAACGAGTGAAGGAGCCTTCTGTAGTCGTTCTTGAAGTTGTTTTCATTGAGCCAGCCCTTAAGGGTCAGGAAAATCTTGAACGCGGGTACCTCTACGCTTTCGTCTCCATAGCGACGGTATCTGATGAGGAGGTACTGGAATATTGAGATCAGAAACCTTCCAACGTCTGCCTTCGTCCCGCCGTTTTTCTCAACAAACTCCTCAAACTCTCTCAGACCGGTTTTTCCACTATCGAGGAAGGCCATCAGCAGGGCCCCGTAGGGAGTCGAGTACTGGGAGAAGTCAACCTCTTTAAATTCCGGAATTTCTGGGAAGATACGCATTATTGCTCTTTTTGTGTCCATGTTTCTCACCCAAAACCGTTAAATCGGGCGAGGCTTATTAGTTTTGAGGTGAGTGCCGTGAGGTTTTCGAGGGGCAGGAATTTTCTGTTCAGGGTCCCCGAAGGGGAGGAGCTTCTGGGGTTCATAAACGAGTTCGCGAGAAAAAACAACGTTCTGATCGGGACTGTCAGTGCCATTGGAAGTTTGAAGAACCCGAAAATCGGTTACTTTGACGAGGACGCTGGAGAGTACAAGGTCATCGAGCTGACCGGCACATACGAACTGGTGTCCCTCGCAGGAAACGTAAGCGTAAAGGACGGCGAGCCTTTCGCCCATATCCACGTTGCCCTAGGAGACTCCGACGGTATGTTGTACGGAGGGCATCTCATTGAGGCTGAGGTTTTCGTGGCCGAGGTGTTCATGCAGGAGCTTCTGGGTGAGCTTCTTGAGAGAAAGCCCCAGGAAAACGGCCTGAGCCTATGGGACGCGGTGGAACTTTGATTTTTTGTCCTTATTTATCCTTGAAAAACTTCATCCACATCAGCATGTAGTGCCAGGTCAGTATCGCAAAAATCCCGATGAACTCAGCAATGGCAACGCCGCTGAAGGCACCGAACGCCCATCGGGCAAGGAGCACCTCGATCGCGAAGAGTAATACCGTGAAAATCCCAAAGCGCCGGTCTCCTTCGAACCACATACCCGCCCCTGCCATCAAAAATCCCAAACTTCCCGCGGCGAAGAAGCCCCAGCTGACCTCATAGTGCGGTCCGGTCCCCTCCGGAAAGACGGCTATCCCCGCGAGGAAGAATAGGCCGAGCATGAAAACGCCGACTCCAAGCTTGGAGATGGGATTTTTAACCTCCTTGAAAAGACCCATCACATAGTAAATCGCGAGGATTGCGGATATTAAGAGCGGAACGTTCATCACCCAGCTGTGGGGCAGGCCGACCTTTCCCAGGTCGCTTATTGCGTTGTCCGTGAGACTCCACCAGGAGCGGTTTATGATGATAGCCGCCGCTATCCCCGATAGGGCTATGATGGGTGAAGTGATGCCTGCCCAGAGCTGGCTCTTTCTCATGGCTCCCGCCCTCCGTGGTGGCCGTTACCTTTCTCGGCGCCATCGTATAAAAACCTCCTGGCCTCGTTATGAGGCGAGTGTCCATCTTGTGCTCTTCACGAGGCTCATGACTGCAACGAGGCTCGCAAAGGCCCAGAGAACCAGGATGATGGCAACGCCGAGCCCTGGCAGTACGAAAGTTTTGATTGATGTGAATATAACCGCGAAGGAGGTGAAGATTCCGGCCAGTGTTGTCAGTCGCTTAAGCCCGGGCTGGCATTTCAGGGAGGCAATATCTCCTTCATTTCGCGACTTTTTGAGGGCGCGGTAAAGCAGCAGAAGCGTGACCGCGTAGAGCAGCCATATTGGAACCTGGGCGGCAAATCCAGGAAGGGCTTCCCGCCTCAACAGGGAGCCGAAGATGATGTAGTATGCCAGGAGGGCGAGAAACAGAGGCTTAAGCTCCCGTGATGAGGGGAGGAGCTCCTTCATGTCATAGCGTCCACCTTCAAAACGTTTCAGCCACAGGTAGATCAGGAGGAGCAGAAATGCCGAGGAGGAAATGGTGGAGAGGAACGAATGGAGCGGCGAAGGAGCGTTTGAGGCTTCAATGATGCCGAGGATCACTGCCGTGAGATAGGGATGTTTGAGCACGGCACCGGGGAGCAGCCTCCTTCTGGAAGTCAGGAGCTCTGCGATGCCGACGGGAATCATGAATGACATGAAGGGATGCCAGAAGAGCACCACGACGAGGACCTCGAAGATTCCGACGCCGCCGATCTTGAGGAAGGAGCCCCACTCCGGGTTCCACACAACTTTGGTTATGTATGCCTCATAGAGGCCGAAGAGGATTCCTGCCAAGTATAGGGTTTCGAACCTGGGCTTTCCAAAGCGGTAAACAATTCCAGCGAGAACCAGTGTGTGGAGGCCGTAGAGCGGGAGAAGGGATATTATCCCCCAAAGTGTGAAGTACGGGTAGAGGTACGAGGCTACGGTGACCTCGGCGAAGAAGACGGAGAGCAAAGCTAGGAGAAACCAGAAGAAGTACCTATGCCTCATCCGTCCGTCCTCAGGGTATCCCACAAGGGCACTTACCGGGCGCATGGTTCACCAACTATTACTCTCTCCCCTTTTCACGAGCGAGGGCATCTGACCTCTTAAGGGTAACCTGGTCGGGAAAAGGACCGCGCATGGACTCCACCATAGTTTTTTCTTCATATTGGAGTATTTTAGGATTTTGGTCTGTGGGAGTCAGAATTTGCCCTCTGGAGGCTCAGATGTTGAAAGCGTGTAGAAGACGAAAGAATGAAAAAGCTCACCAGTTGCCACCGCCTCTACCCATGCCTCTTCCGCGTCCCATGCCACGTCCCATACCTCTGCCTCTTCCCCTTCCATATCCTGCTCCCGGTCCAGCTCCTCCTCCTTCGGGGCCAAAGACTGCCTGGGTGAGCTCGCCCCTCAGAAAAGCCTCAACTGCCTCCCTGACGGTCATCGTGGCCGGCGCAGATACCATCCTTATGCCAGCAGCTTGGAGTACTCCCGAGGAGTTGGGCCCGAACTGACCCGCTATGACGACATCCGCCCCCTGATCAATGCAGAATTGCGCTGCCGTAACTCCAGCTCCCCTCGGCTGGCTGTAGCCGAGGTTCTGGACCACTTGAACGTTAACGATCTGCCCGTTCTCCACATCGACTACCGTGAAAGTGGGGGTTCTTCCGAAGGCCTGGTTAACTCTGTCGTCGAGACCGCCTTTTATGCTTGAAACTATAATCCTCATTGCACATCACCTCCACGAAGAATTAGGAGAACCGAACTTAAAAAAGTTTGCATAAGCTCAAAATGGTCCTCCCCAACCCCAGAAGCGGGGTCTCAGGAGCGACCGCAGGATTAAAAGGGCCACGAGGCCGAGAGCGTACGGGGCGGCAACTATGAAGAGCTTGACCAGAAAGTACAGAATTCCGATGAGGAAGAGCAGGTCGATTAGACCGTAGGCCCCGCCAAATGGAGAGAACCCGTATCGGGTGCCGCCTCCAAATCTGCCGTAGCCCCTTCCCATTCCGCGTGGCATCGCATGTTCCTCCGTGCATTATCAACAGTTCATGCTGAGTAAAAAGAAAGAAGTCACCACCAGCCGTAAAGCCAGCGAAGGGTTCTTCTGCTGGGCTGGCCAGTCCATGGACAGTAGCCAAGCCTTGCTCCCCAGCCTCTGCCGCCTCTCCCCCACCCGCGTCCGAAGCCTCTTCCACGTCCCCATCCGCGGGCCCAGCCTCTGCCCCAGCCTGGGCCGTAGCCGTAGGTGGGGTAGGCCGGGTAAGCCGGCGCCGCTGGATACGGCCCGTAGACCGGTGCGGGAGCTGTTGCAGTTGCTGGAGCGGGCGGCACTGGGGTTGTGAACTGACCAACGCTTCCGCTGGTGACAGCCTTTATGGCCTCCTCAACAGGGGTCCCCGGGGCGACCTGGTACAGCCTTATGCCTGCAGCCTGTATCGCGCCGAGCGCGTTCGGGCCGACCTGCGGTGCTATTATCGCTTCAACGCCCTCGTTGATCAGGGTCTGAACCGCCATCGGTCCGGCTCCGCCCCCGGTCATCGCGGCACCGTTCTGGATTACCTTGCTGTTGGTGACGTTGCCGTTTTCGTCAACGTCCACTATGAGGAAAGCTGGTGCCCTGGCAAAGACCGGGGCAACGGTGTCTTCAAGCCCTCCACCATTGGTGGGTATCGCGATCCTCATATCGACCACCTCATTTTCTTTCTATTATTTTGTGCATATGCACAACATTTAAAGTTTTCGGTGGACCTAATTGAATTTGTTCCTACAGCTTGAAATCTGATATCAAAACTGGAACTGACGATATCCGCTCATACTCGTTTATTTCCCGGTAGTATTTTTGCTGGTTTCGTTCGCTTTTTTAGCATATTTAGGACTCGCTAAAACCTTAGATAAGGCTAATCTAATACCTGCGTCGTTAGTTTGTCATAAACAACTCTAAAATTGCGTCTTTTTTTCTCGATTGAATTGACATTAATGGTCGTTGTTGGACCATAATGTTTATATAGTGCCATCTAAAACATTACATGTATTTCATTTGATATTATTTGCAAGATTTGATATTATTTGCAAGTTTGGGTGGGTTCGTGACCTTTAGATGGGGGTGCAAAAATGGACGGTTGGGCAAAGTTCGTGCTGCTGGTTCTGCCGGTGCTGATAGTACTGGCTTCAGTGGCCGTGTACTACATATCCGCCCCTGTGAAGGGGGTGAAGGCATGAGCAATGCATACGAGCTTCTCAAGGAACCAGCTGCTATGGCAGCGTTTCTATTCACCCTACTGCTGCCAATATTCGTGGGATTCTATGCGATGAAAAGGACCAAAACGGAGGAGGACTTCTTCGTAGGCGGCAGGGCGATGGACAAGATAACGGTTGCCCTCTCGGCGGTTTCTTCCGGCAGGTCAAGCTGGCTCGTGTTAGGCCTCAGTGGAATGGCCTACAAGATGGGTACAGCTGCCGTTTGGGCAGCAGCCGGATACATCACCGTCGAGATGCTCCAGTTCGTCTACATGGGAATGCGCCTGAGGCGTTTCTCAGAGAAGTTCAACGCGATTACGGTTCCCGACTACTTCGAGGCCCGCTTTAGGGACACCGCCAAGCTCGTTAGGCTGGTGGTTTCAGTAATCATAGTCATCTTCCTCACCTCGTACGTCGGTGCGCAGTTCAATGCAGGCGCTAAAACTCTCAGCGCTTCTCTGGGAATCAGCCTCTTCTGGGGTCTGCTGATATCGGTTTTCATGATAGTCATCTACATGGTGCTTGGAGGATTCGTGGCGGTTGCCTACAACGACGTCATTAGGGCAGTTATAATGATCGTTGGTCTCACCGTCCTGCCTGTCGTTGCAGTCGCCCATGTTGGCGGCCTTGATATGGTTCTCGACACCCTCAAGGCCCTCGATCCAAAGCTCGTTGACCCGTGGGCATTTGGTGCAGGTGTTGTCATTGGCTTCCTGGGAATCGGTCTCGGTTCACCGGGTCAGCCCCACATACTCGTCCGTTACATGTCAATCGATGACCCGGACAGACTGAGGCAGTCCACAGTAATCGGAACCTTCTGGAACGTCGTCATGGCATGGGGTGCCGTCTTCATAGGTCTTGCAGGAAGGGCCCTCTATCCTGAAGTTAGCATGCTCCCCAACGAGAGCGCTGAGATGATTTACCCGCTGCTCAGTGCCCAGTTCTTCGGCCCGGTTCTCTACGGAATCCTTATGGGTGGAATCTTTGCTGCCATACTCTCAACGGCCGATTCCCAGCTTCTCGTCGTCTCCTCCACCATCGTCAAGGACTTCTACCAAGAGGTTGTTAGGAAGGGCGAACCCCTCGCCGAGGAAGTTGCCCTCAAGATAAGCAGGGTAACAGTCTTCGTCATAGGCCTCCTCGCAGCGATTCTGGCGTACTTTGCGAAGGACATAATATTCTGGTTTGTGCTCTTCGCCTGGGGCGGCCTTGGAGCCTCAATAGGTCCGACCCTGCTCCTCTCACTCTACTGGAAGCGGACGACCAAGTGGGGCGTCATAGCGGGAATGGTCGTTGGAACACTGACCACCATTATCTGGAAGCTCTACCTCAAGGCAAGCACCGGCATCTATGAGCTCGTTCCAGCGTTCCTCTTTGCCCTGCTGGCGACGGTAATAGTCAGCCTCCTCACCAAGCCCCCGGAGGACGTCGACAGAATAATGGCCGCCATGGAATGATTAACTCCCTCTTTTTATTTTCCAACGAATCTGCCGTCATCCCTGGCCTCTGGAAGCTTGTGAACGTTTTGCTCCAGCCATCCGATCCTTTCGACCTCCCTTATGTCAAACTCGGGAACATAGGGTTTTATGTCGAGCAGGGGCGTGCCATCGACGATGTCGATATCTTCAACATGGAGCACGTTCCCCTCGACACGGATGAGTCTGACAATGGAGATGCCTATCGGGTTCGGTCTGCTCGGTGCCCTCGTGGCGAAGACGCCGTGCTCTTCCTCGTCCATGTAGGGTTTAACCAAGAGCTTTCCCGGCTTCGCAAGGTGGAAGTGGTAGAGCAGGATGATGTGGGAGAAACCCTCTATGCCCTTGAGTCCCGGAACGTACTCTGGAAAGACCTCGACGGTTCCTCTAACGCCCCTTGCCGCGGAGGGCTGTATGGGAACGCCCTTCGGCTCTCTGAACGGGCTGTGGATGATTCCGATGAAGCGATACGTGACCCCCTTCATGCGACCCCCTGTAATGATTGAGGGGAGGGACTTTAAAACCCTTCCAGCGGTAGTTTTTTTTAGCGTCCCGCCAAAGGAAGGGGGTAGTATGCGGCTCCTCATCCTGAACGACAACGTGCCCTCGAAGGGGCTCCTCAACGACTGGGGCTGGAGCGTTCTGGTTGAGGGAAAGGACCGATTTATTTTTGATGCCGACACGTGGCCCGAGGTTCTCTCACACAACTCTAAATCACTGGGAGTTTCTCTGAAAGGCATTGACTTTGTCGTCCTCAGCCACTGGCACTACGACCACTACGGGGGCCTTTCCCTCGTGGGCAAGCTGAACCCCGGGATTCCCCTCTACGCTCCACCCGGAAACTGGGTCCTTGCGTTGCGGTGGGGATTCAGGGCCGTGGAGGTCCTGGACGCTGGAAGGATCGCTGACGGCGTCTGGACTTCCGGGCCTTTGGGTGGATTTGAACAGGCAGTTGGAGTGGAGACCTCCTCCGGTTTCGTCGTTATCGTTGGCTGTTCCCATCCCGGCGTTGACAGGCTCACCAGAGCGGTGCTCGATGTTTCGGGCCATGGGAAGGCCCACCTGGTAATCGGCGGCTTTCACTACCCTACCCAGACAGCTCTCGATAGATTGGCAAGAATGGCCGAGTTCATAGCCCCGGCCCACTGCTCCGGAGAGGAGGCGAAAGCGTACGTGAGAAAAAAGTACCCGGACAAGTTTGTGGGAGTTAGGACTGGGAGCGTGATCGAGCTTTAAACGCCCAAGAACTCCCACAGTCTCTTGAAGAACTCGGTCTTCCTCCCCCTTTCCCGTGAGGAAATGAAGAACCTTCAGCTCCTCGGCGGTTTCGTCGTCTATCCCAACCCTTCGGTTGGCCTCCTGTATGTTCTTGGACTCCGCGAGAGCTTTAACGACCCTCCAGCCGTCGGGAAGGAGGGAGTTGAAGTATTCCTTCAGCCAGCTCCCATCAACAGAACGAACCAGCAGTTCTCCCTCGCGGGAGAGGCGGTAGTAGGTGTGGTGCTTGTGAATCTCGAAGGCCTTCTTGAAGCGCGCCTTACTCCGCTTTATCGCGCTTCCGGGATCGCGCTCTATCAGGCCGATTTCGAGGAGGTCGCTGATGGCGTCGTTGATTAGCTCCAGGGGGAGGCCGCTAACTTTGGCCATCATCTTCGCGTAGTCAACGCCCGCCCTCTTCAGGTGGGCCAGGACGTAGAGGTGAACCGGGAGAAGTTCAAAGCCTCGGTAGGAACCTGGGCGTTCTCTCCGAGTATTGTCTCCACTCATCTCCGAACCTCTCCTCCAGGGCTTTCTCCTCATCGCCTATAAACCTCACCACCGCGAGCCAGTAGAGCAGGGGCAGGGCAAGCATGAAGCCGTCGATGAGGAGCGAGAAGCCCGGGAGGATAAGGAAGCCCCATACGACTTGGAGGTAGCAGAGGAGCCAGAGCACGAGCCCAAAGGGAAGCATTGTGGCCCCGAGTCGTGGGCATGAAAAGTTGATCTCGACTTCCCGTTTAGAACGAGTGCAGCGGCCGCGTAGGGGAAGGTGAAGAGAAAAATCTTGGGGACTATCCCCAAAACCTCATCGCTCACTCCTCTATCGGCGGTTTCTCGGCCTTCTTCGCCTGAACCTGCTCCCAGAGTTCGTCGAAGTTTTCAACAACGCGCTGAAGGGCCACCTTTAAATCCCTCGTCCTCGTGAAGAAGGCCACCTTGTTGGTCTTGTCGCGGATCCTCAAAAAGTTCGGCCCCATTCTGAAGGCGGCCAGGACATCGACGTCCAGGAGCTGGCTAACAACTGCCTTGAACTTCCTCGGGTCGCCGTGGCCCTCGTCCTCCTCCTCGAAGTCCTTGGCCCTGTTGTGCCTCTTCTCAAGTAACTTAACGCTTCCGTCCTCGCAGACCTCGTAGATCGCGAAGAACTCGGAGTCGCCGTAGTGTGCATCTATGAGCTTCTCGTCGTTCTCCATTCCAAAGGCAACCTTCAGGCGCCTCATGAGCATCACCGTTTTGAGCGTATGCACAAAGCTTAAAAGCTTTTAGGCTGGCCTAATTCTGGAGGTGAGAGCTTGCAGATAGCGGTGAGTGGTGGGAAGGGAGGAACCGGAAAGTCAACGGTCGCGATAAACCTCGCGATAGCACTTGGAGAGCACTACGATCTGGCCCTGGCCGATCTCGACGTTGAGGCTCCCAACGACCACCTTCTCCTGGGCGTGGAGCTGGCCAACGAGGAGCCGGTGGAGCTCTTCATGCCCAGGTTTGACTATTCGAAGTGCACCCGGTGCAGGAAGTGCGCGGAGGTCTGCGAGGAGCACGCGATAATAACCATGCGCGATGGGACGCCCTTCCTGATGCCGAACCTCTGCTCCGGCTGCGCCGCCTGTGAGATAGTCTGCCCGGTTCCCGGAGCGATTCTGCCGGGTAAGAAGCTAATGGGGCACACCTACCTTACCGAGACGCCCTACGGCTTCCCGCTCGTTACGGGAAGGCTCCTCGAAGGGGAGGAGAGGGCGATGCCGATAGTTTCGAGGGCGAAGAAGCGCGCCCAGGCCCTCGGGAAGGAGCTTCTCCTGGTGGACACCGCGGCCGGAACGAGCAACACGGTGTCGAAGGCCCTTGAGGACTCAAGACTCATCATAGCCGTCACGGAGCCGACGCCCCTCGGGATCCACGACGGCGAGCTGATACTCAGGCTGGCGAAGCTGATGGACATTCCCGCGATGGTCGTAGTGAACCGCTCCGACCTCGGCGACGTTGGCAGGGTGCGCGAGATAGCGGAGAGGTACGGGGCGGAAGTGATAGCCGAGATCCCCTACAGCGAGAACATCATAAGGAGCTACGTTGAGGGGAAGCCGATAGTCCTGAGTGACTATCCCGAGGCCGGGATTTTCAGGGAGATCGCTTCCAGGGTCGTCGAGTTCCTCGGAGGTGGTGAGTGATGCAGCTGGTCATAGCGAGCGGCAAGGGCGGCGTTGGAAAGAGCACCGTCACCGCTTCGCTCCTCTACCTGCTGAAGGACGAGTACCGTTTCGTTGCCGTTGATGCCGATGCGGACGCGCCGAACCTCGACCTGCTCCTCGGCGTCGAGCGCTGGGAGGAGGAGAGGGAGCTGATAGGCGCAAAGGTGGCGAGGATAAACACCGAGAGCTGCATAAGGTGCGGCATCTGCCAGGAGCGCTGCCCCTACGACTGCATCAAGGTCATCGACGGCGACTACGTGGTGAGCGAGCTGACCTGCGAGGGCTGCAACGTCTGCGGCCTGGTCTGCCCGGTTCCAGGGACGATAACGCTGGAGGAGGTCCGCTCCGGCGTGGTGAGGAAGACAACCACCCGCTACGGCTTCCCGTTGATCTCGGCCCAGCTTGACGTCGGCAGGCCCAACAGTGGAAAGCTCGTCACCGAGGAGAAGGAGTGGGCGAAAAAGCTCATGGGCGAGCTTGGCCTGGGGCACATGATAGTGGACAGCGCCGCTGGAATAGGCTGTCAGGTCATAGCGAGCATCGGCGGGGCCGATTTAACGATACTCGTTGCCGAGCCGACCCCTGCTTCACTCAGCGACGTCCAGAGGGCCTACAGGGTCGTTCAGCACTTCAGGCAGCCGGCTTATCTCATCATCAACAAGGCCGACCTCAACCCCGGCTTCACCGCCCTGAGGGAGTGGGCGGAGAGCGAGGGAATTCCGATACTCGGCGAGATACCCTACGACAGGGCCATTCCGAGGAGCATGAGCATGCTCAAGCCCTTCGTCGAGGCCTTCCCCGACTCAAAGGCGGCTGATGCGATGAGGGAGATAGCGGAGAGGGTCAGGGAAGAGATACTCCGCTGACCTCGCAGTTCATCGGGGCTTCCCTTTTCCCCCATATTGTCTCCAGCTCGAACCTGACGCACAGCGGCGGCCTATCTTCTCCCCCGTAGGTCGTGGTGAAGGCCAGCGCAAAAGCGCCGTACGGCCAGGTGGCGTTGAAGCCCGTGGAGTCCAGGCCACCGTATGCTTTGGGGAAGGATAGGCGCTTGGAGTTCTCGTCGGTTTCGTTGCAGGTCATTATCGTTCCGCTTTCTGGCCAGCACTGCCAGAGGAGGGTAGATGTGGAGCTTTCAATGCTCCAGGAGGGCGGGTAGATTACGGTGACGTCATCGATACCCTTAACGGTCTCGGGGTTGGCGAGGTAGTAGACCACGAGAACACCCTTGCCGTCCATCTCGGAGTAAACCCACCCTCCGAGGAAGTCGAAGGTATCGTTGTCAAGGAACAGGTCCCTGGGAGGGTAGACGATGAAGCGGTCGTCGGGGCTTTCCGTTGGAACCCACTCAGAGCGGACGCTGGACTCGCGACTGCCGTTCTCGTCGAACTCCAAGTAAAAGTACTCCGAGTACGCCCTGAGCTTCCCCTGTTCAGCCAGATATCTCACGATGGCGAGGGGATAGTTGGGGTCGAGGGAGTTGTTGAACGCTTTAACGAGAACGTTGCCGAGGCTCCTCGGGCTGTAAACCTTTTCGGCGTAGCCCTTTATGGTGCCGTTTTGCACGTACGGGCAGATCTGGTAGCTGACATGGTAGTTGGTCTTGGGTGGCTCTGATACCACCAATTTGCAGTCTCCATTCTCGCTTAGATATTCACTTATGGAGTAAGCGGTTCCTATTACCGCCACTATGATCATCGCGGCGAGAAGGATCCTCCCCAGGTTCATTCCATCACCGCTTTTTCTTTGATACTAGATTAAATAACTTTTTCGTTTCTTGGGTAATTGAGACCCAAACCTTAAAAGCCCCCAGGAGTAGTCCCTCCGGTGGTGTGAAATGGCCGAGATGAACGAGCAGCTTGAAAGGCTCGCTTACGAGTACCAGCTCCTTCAGGCACAGGCACAGCTCCTGGCCCAGAACCTTGAACTGCTCACCCTCGGGAGGAACGAGTTCCAGGCGGTTAAGGAGACGCTGGAGGAACTCAAGAAGGTCGAGGAGGAAAAGCCGGAGATCCTAGTGCCGATTGGCGCGGGCTCCTTCCTGAAGGCCCACATAGACGACAAGGAGAACGCGATAGTCAGCGTTGGGGCAGGCTATGCCATCGAAAAGAACCTCGACGACGCGGTGAGATATCTTGAAGAGCGCATAAAGGAGTACGACGAGGCGATAGCGAAGACCCAGGAGGCGCTTAGGAAGCTTGAGGGGCAGCTGGGTGAGCTTGCCCAGAAGGCGCAGGAGCTTCAGCAGAGGCAGGCCATGGGTTTCAGTGTGAAAAAGTGAACGAATCGGTCTTGGCCTTTCAGGATTACAATGACCCCCGGGAATTCTTGCCATAAATTTGGGGGACTTTTATACATTTTTCGGGAGATACGTTTAAATTTACTTATGAACATAAGCCAATGGGATGAAGGTGAGGCGTCACCAAGCCATCGTTCTATTGGTTTCAGCGGTCCTGCTCCTTGCAACCTTTGGGTTAGCGGTTCCTGGTATTACCGTTGCGGTTCAGGATTTGGGAAGTGGCTCGGGCGAGCTCTTCAGTCCCGTTTCGACAGGAACAATATGTGCCCCCTACGCTTTATACTTCTACGCTTTTGGAGACTGGTATGGTCCGTACTACCTTTCTGGAATTACAGAGGTTTATCCCGGCAACTTCACGAATGACCTATACTCCGGAACAAACGTTTCTGCCACAGTTTACATTGACTCGACTTTGGAATCCTCGGGAATACGTACCCTTAACTCATCATTGCCTGCGGGTTATTATACTATCGTTCAGATCGACCCCTCCATTGACTACACTCACGTTTTAACTGGTGAATTCCGTGTTACTGTCCAGCCTCCTGAATACACAACTGCCTCCTCGGGCAGTATCTCCCTTACCCTGCAGAAGCTCGGAAATGGGATTCCCACTGGGGAGTACAGGGACTATCTAGTTCTTTACCGTGACCTTGGATGGTATCAGATATACGTGGTGGTCAGGTGTTACCAACTGGTATTCGTCCCGGACTCCCTTATGGGAGGGGGGATTGCTGCTATAGTCCCGCTTCTTCTGTCTGACGACGGGGCTATTTCATTGGAGGAATATGAAACGCTTCGTATTCCGGACTTGGAAGAGAGGTCCCCCAGAAGATGTCCCGACCTGAAGAACCTCCGGCAAGTGGTTATTAGATCCCCCTATCTCAAGAAGATCATTGATGAGATTACCCAGGAGATAGAGAGAAAGCTCATTGAGGCCAAAACAGAGAATGAATCATAAATTTTTCACTAGGGAGTACCACTCCACAGTCTTCTTTAGCCCATTCTCCAGACCCCACTCCGGCTCGAAGCCGAGGCGCCTGATTTCGCTGATGTCGGCCAGGCTGTGCCTTATATCGCCCGGTCTCGGCTTGTCGAAGATTATTGAGCTTGTGGCGCCGGTTATCTCGATTATCTTCATCGCTAGCTCAAGGATGGTCGTCTGTCTGCCGGTTGCAACGTTGAAAACCTTCCCGTTGCTCTTCCTGCTCTCGGCGGCCAGTATGTTTGCCTTAACGACGTCCTTCACGTAGATGAAGTCCCTCGTCTGCTTGCCGTCTCCGAAGATAACGAGCGGCTCGTTTTTCAGGGCCCGGTTAATGAATATGCTTATGACACCCGCGTACTGGTTGGCGCTCTGTCTCGGACCGAAGACATTGAAGTAGCGGAGCGCGACCGTCGGAACTCCGTAAAGCTCGTTGAAGACCCGCAGGTATTCCTCTGCGGTTGCTTTGGTCACGCCGTAGGGCGAAAGCGGCCTCGGCCTCTCGGATTCCTTCAGCGGCAGGTTTGGGTTGTCTCCGTAGATTGCGGCGGAGGAGGCAAAAATCAGCTTTCCATGGCCTTCTAAAAGGGCCTTTAAAATGTTGAGCGTACCGATGACGTTGACTTCCTCGGTGAAAATGGGATCTCGGACACTCTCAATGACGCTCACCTGGGCCGCCTCGTGGAAGACGTAATCTGCGTGGCTTATCAGCTCGGCTATCGCGCTGTAGTCCCTTATGTCCGCCTGCACGAACTTAACGGCAGGTGGAACGTTCTCCCTCCTCCCGGTGTAAAGGTTGTCAATGACTATGACTTCGTTCTCCCTGCTGAGCTCCCAGGCGATGTGGGAACCTATGAAACCCGCTCCTCCGGTGACGACTATCAGCTTGTTCCTCATCGCTACCCCCGTAGGTAGTGTTTGCCACGGGTTTTAACCTTTTACCGGCCTGCTGCCCAATCTTTTGACATGTTTATGCCAAATTCGAAACCGTTATAAGCCCCCTATTGACTTAAACCTGGGTAAGGAGCCATGCCGAGCTACGTCGTTGTTGGTGGTCAGTGGGGGGACGAGGGCAAGGGGTCCGTCATCGCGTACCTTGCCCTGAAGGATGAGCCTGAGGTCATAGCGCGCGGCGGTGTCGGGACGAACGCCGGCCACAGCGTTTTTATAAACGGGAAGAAGTACGCTGTCAGGCAGCTTCCCACCGCGTTCATTCAGAGGAAGGCCAGGCTTCTCGTTGGGGCGGGAGTTCTGGTCGATCCGGAGGTTTTCTTCCACGAACTTGAGCACCTCAAGGACTTCAAAGTCGCTGAAAGAGTTGGCATCGACTACCGATGCGCCATAATCGAAGACGAGCACAAGAAACTTGACAGGAGAAACAGCCACCTCCACGACAAGATAGGCACCACGGGAAGCGGCTGTGGGCCGGCCAACGCGGATAGGGTGATGAGAAAAGCAAGGCTCGCAAAGGACGTAAAGGAGCTTGAGCCGTACCTGACGGATGTCGCCGCCGAGGTAAACGATGCCTTGGATGACGGCAAACTTGTTCTGGTTGAGGGAACCCAGGGCTTTGGGCTGAGCCTCTACTATGGCACCTACCCCTACGTCACCTCGAAGGACACGACCGCTTCCGCCATAGCGAGCGACGTGGGAATCGGGCCGACCAGGGTGGACGATGTTGTAGTGGTCTTCAAGAGCTTCCCGACGAGGGTCGGTGCGGGGCCTTTCCCAACGGAGATGGACCAGGAAGAGGCCGAGAGGATGGGTCTCGTCGAATACGGCACGGTCACCGGGAGGAGAAGAAGGGTGGGCTGGTTCGACTTCGAGTTCGCCCGCTACTCCGCGAGGCTCAACGGCGCGACGATGCTCGCTCTTACAATGCTCGACAAGTACGACAAAGAAGCCTTCGGCGTTACCGACTATGACAAGCTGCCAAGGAAGGCGAAGGAGTTCATAGAAGAGATAGAAGAAAGGGTCGGCGTTCCCATTGGCATAATCAAGACAGGCCCTGAGCTTGAGCACGTGATTGATAGGAGAGATACCCTCTGATTTCCTTTTCTTCCCCTGCGTGTGCTACGAACCACTCAACTATCGTCCTGTGGAACTCGTCCGCCCACTCCGGGTCCTCAAATATCTCGTGATAGGCGCCGTTAAATTCCCTCAGCGCTTTGTCCTCTACGACAAGTCCCTCGAAAAGCCGCCTCGCCCCTTCGGGAGGTGTTATCACGTCGCCCGTTCCGACGAGGAGGAGTACAGGAACCCTGATTTTTCCGGCCTCTCTGTGCGCCAGCTCCATGTTCTCGAAGATGCTCCTTCCGAGCTTTGCGGAAATCCTGTCGTGAACGAGGGGATCACTGATATAGCGCTTTACCGCCTCGGGGTTCCTGGAGAGAAGGTTGGGGTCGAGCCCGTTGGAGAGAGTTATCCCGGGCGCAACCTTCCCGAGGAACTTCGCGAGGGCCACCATGAATGAGGGAGTCTTTGGGCTCCTGGCGAGGGCCGGCGAGGAAGCGATTACTCCACGTATTTTATCTGGCCTCGTCTCCGCGTACCTTATAACTGTCAAGCCACCGAGGCTGTGGCCGAAAAGGAAGGGCTTTTCGCCTATCTCGCCGATTATAGAGTCGATTATCTCCATGGCCTCCTCGACGCTGGTGTGCCCCCTCTTGCCCGGGCTCTTTCCATGGCCGGGCCAGTCGAAGGTGTAAACGGCGAAGCCTGCCTCGTTGAGCATTGAAATAAGCCTGTCGTACCTTCCGCTGTGCTCGCCGAGGCCGTGAACCAGAATCACCCAGCCGAGTTTCGGCTCACCGAACCTGGCTTTGTAGACATCCATACCACCCACCGCCCTGGAAAATGAGTAAAAGAAAGATTTAACGTTTTCTCTAAATGCAAAAAGGCTCATGAGGAGAACGGGCTCTCCTTGAGCCTCTCGTTGACGAAGCGGATTATCCGCGCGACGTCCTCGCTTATCGTGTCCGGCTCGGGCTTCATCTGGATGTAGAGGACGTTGGTGCTCGGTGTAAGGGAGACGTGCTTGACGTTCTGGGGTTTGGACATGCCCTCGATGAGGGCCTTCAGGTTCTCCACGTCGCGCTTCTTCTCGTAGAGGGCCTCGTACTTCTTGCCGGCGATTTCAATTATCTCCTTCTTCAGGAACTCCTCGTTCTCTATCTTGGGTTTCATGCGGTAGTATCCCTTCTGTATCAGATGGGCCTCGTGCTTTATGTCGTTGAATGGTCTCACGACAATGAAGAGCTTGTCGTGTCTGCTCGTTAGGAGGGCTATCGGGAAGTAGAGGATGCTCTGCCTGGGCAGGAGGGTGAGGGTGTACTCGAACTTCTTGATGTTGTCCCTGTTCACCTTGTAGTAGGCGCGGAAGCCGATGTAGCCGCCGAGCCACACGTACTCCTTGTCCTCGGGCTTGACTACGTCTTCTATCGAGCGGAGGTAGTGCTGCATTATCCGGAGGTTGAGCTGTCTGCCCTTGAAGAACTGGATCGACGAGATGGCCGCGAGAACCATTACCGCAAGGATAAATCCGGACGTTATCTCCATGATTAGACCACCTCAATCGGGTAGTACCGCTGCAAAGTCATGTCATCAACTATCTCAAAGTACCCCAGCTTGTCCCCTAAAACCTTTACCATGTCCTCGATGATCCTAGCCTGAAGGGGCCAGTTGACGGCCATGGAAAAGGGGGTCTGAGGGGTGCTCCTCGCGAAGGCCACGTATATCGTTGTGACGTCCTCTTCCACGATTACCTTGGTGACGAGGCCCTCGCTGACTATGTCCATCTCCGTGAAGGGGTTCTTCACCTCCCGGAGCAGCTCCAGTATCTCCTCAGCCCTCAAGGATTAAACCTCCAAGCCTTTCGAGCCATTCCATGCCCCTCGGTTCCTCGGCGAACATGGGTATCTTTATGACCTCAACGCCCTTGAACTTCTTTCCTATCTCCTCCAGAACCTTTTCTTGGGCTTCGAGCTTGACTTTCAGCGCTGGAATCTCCTCCCTCAGCGTTATGACCTTGTTGACGACTATCAGGTTGAAGGGCACCTTGAACTTCCTCAGGCTCTCGTGGGCCCTCTCCGTCTCGTAGAGGGGAAGCATCTCGGGATTCATCACCGCTATGACGCTCGTCTTGTCGGGGTCGGTTAGAACCTTCTCGACGAACTCAACTTCCTCCCGATAGGCCTTGAGTTCCTTCATGACTGCATCTTCTTCCTCGTCCTTGGGCAGAGTGAACTCCTCGCCGTCAACGACGAACTTCTGGTCGCCCTGTATCTTCGCTATGGCACGCCTTCTCTCGAGTATTTTGCGCCTTATCTCGATGAGCTTGTCGGCCCAGATGAGGGAAATCCTCGGCAGCGCGAGAACGCGGAGCGTTAACCCGGTGGGAGGTGTGTCAAAGACTATGACGTCCCATTCATCCCCTTCGGCCAGTATTTCCCTTATCGCCTCCAGCGTCGCGTACTCCTCTATGCCCGGTGAGAAGCTGAGCACCTCGAAGTATTTCTCCAGGTTTATGACGGTGAGGTAACGGTACATGTGCTTGAGGTTCTTCTCAAGGTGCTTGAGGTAGTCCTTAATGAGCTTCTCCATATCCAGCTCGCTGGCGTATAGGTTATCGGCGAGCTTCTTTGGCTTGTCCTTGAGCTTGACCATGAAGACGTCGCCCAGGTTGTGGGCAGGGTCGAGTGACACTATAAGCGTCCTGTAGCCTTTTTTTGATAGCGCCACTGCCAGGGCGGCGCTCGTGGTGGTCTTTCCGACCCCGCCCTTGCCTATAACGAACACTGTCCTGAAGCCTTTCTTCGGAATGAGGAACTCCCTCATTGTTCTCACCTCAGTCTATGTCAAACATCCCCGCTACCTCGGCGAAGACATCGTCCAGGTCAACCGCACGCTGGTTCATCACCTTAATCTCCCGGACCATGTGGGGCATCAGCCTTATGACGAGCGTCGTTGGTGGAGAGGGTATTCCGACGAAGGCCCCCATCAGGACGAGGGCGAAGACGTTTTCCAGCTCCCTCAGCTCGAACTCAATGTACTCCGTGGATTGATGCCTGAACGATTCCATGAATCCCCTGAGAAAATGCTTTACCGGTTCCAATGCTTCCACCTCCAAAAGCGAAAGAAAGAAGGAAAGGGTTCAAGCGGCCGCGTACTCCTCTGCCGGTCTCTTCCAGGCTCCGTACCAGTCAAAGACCAGGAGCAGGTTGAGGAGCAGGCCGACGACGGTGATGAGGCTGACCCAGAACCCTGGCCTGATGACGACGAGGAACCAGACGAGGGCCGCTGTAACTGTGATCCACAGGAACAGCGCTGGAATGACGACCGCCCACTTCCAGGCGCCCGCGGGTCTCTGAACCTTCGCCACCCACAGCGATGCCGTCATCATTGCGATGCTCGCGAGCATCTGGTTCATACCGCTGAAGGCCGGCCAGATGATGAGCCAGCTTCCGCCCCAGGCCATGTAGATACCAAAGGCGACGAGGATTATTGAAGCTATCCACTTGTTCTTGAGTATCTCCGGCCCGTGAACCATCTCCATAATCTCCTGCCAGGCAAAGCGACCGAGCCTCGTTGCGGTGTCGAGGGTCGTCAGCGCGAATGCCGAGACCCAGAGGCTGGCGAAGACGGCGCCGGTCTTGAAGGGTATTCCGAAGGCATCCTGCAGACCGTAGGCGTAGCTCTTGGCGAAGATTCCGACCTTTATTCCGTGCTTAACGACCTGAATGGCGTACTGCTGTCCCCAGTTGTTGTAGTCAACGGGGATGTTCATGCTCTGGAAGACCTGGAGGCCGTATATGGCTATCGAGGCGATGACGATGGTTGAGAGGAAGCCCTCGGTGAACATACCTCCGTAGCCGACCATGAGGCCGTGAAGCTCGTTGTCAAGCTGCTTGCTGGTCGTTCCTGAGCCGACGATGGAGTGGAACCCGCTCAGTGCTCCGCACGCGATGACCAGTGGTATGGTCGGCCAGAACGGTGATGGCTGCCCGCCGACGACGTTGGCGCTCCAGGTGGTGAAAGCCGGGGCTGTGAAGGTTCCGATTCCCTTAACGCCGACCACGATGAAGGCCAGGCCACCGAGGATAAGGCCGAACCAGAGGATGTAGGCGTTGAGGTAGTCCCTCGGCTGTAGCAGAATCCAGACCGGCAGGGACGAGGCAACGATGATGTAGAGTCCGAGGACTATGTACCAGGTCTGCTTGCTGGCCACTATCGGGAACTGGAATCCGAGCCACACGGCGATAATGAGGAGCACCAGGCCGATTATCGTTCCCAGCTTGAAGTCTATCTGCACCTTGTAGAGCAGCCATCCGAGTATCACGGCGACACCGAGGAAGAGCAGCGAGGCCGTTGCAGCCTCAGGAGTGCCGACGAATATTCCGCTGATGACTGCCGCAAAGGCCGCTATGACGAGCACCAGCGCGAACCAGACGTACAGCTCGAAGGCCATGCTCGTTCTCTTGCTCATGAGCTTTCCTGCAATCCACTGGACGGACTTACCATCGTAGCGAACCGATGACATCAGTGCGAGATAGTCGTGGACGGCACCGATGAAGACGTTGCCGAACCAGACCCACAGGAGTCCGGGCAGCCATCCCCATGCCATTGCCACGGCTGGGCCGACTATTGGCCCCGCACCTGCTATTGAAGCGAAGTGGTGGCCGTAGAGAACGAGTGGGTGTGCTGGAACGTAGTCAACGCCGTCGTAGAGCTTGTGTGCCGGGGTTGGCCTGTTGGGGTCGGCCCTGACGACCTTGCTCTGAAGGCTTCTACCGTATGTCATATATAGCCCAACGTATATCGCCGCTGCTATCAGGATTATTACAGCGGAGTTCATGGTTGCACCCCCATGCGGGTTTTCGGCCTAATGTAGGTTTGTGTCCATATAAATGCTTTTCGGCAAAAGGCTGAAATTTTTTCGTTTTTAAACTGAACGTTTAAAACCTCGTTGCGCTTCGGCGAGAAGAGTTTTTGTGCTGGAAGTTGGAAAAAAGAGGGCCTAAAAAGGCAGTTTTACCCGAGTTCTATTAGTGCTTGTCCGGTGTCGACGGTGTCGCCTTCTTTGACGAGGATTTTCTTGACTACTCCATCCTTTGGTGCTGGGATTTCATTCTCCATTTTCATTGCTTCGAGGATGAGTAG
>NZ_SNUP01000038.1:0-496 GCF_012027515.1 Thermococcus sp. ES12 | reverse complement strand
TCCAAGTTGAATTATTGTTTTGTAATTATTAATTTTTTTGGCAAACGTATCCATAATCTTCACTAGTCTTTCAAAGCCTAGGTAATGAGTTCCAGTTATTACGAAAATTTGGTTCCTCTTTTCTTTTAAATTAGCTTTCTTTTTAATTCTTTTAAACAACCCGCCAACATACTTAGCTTTTTTCCCATACTGCTGAAGCATTTCAGGCCATAAAACAAAGAAATAATCTGAAATAGGATAAACAAGTTTGCCAGTTATAGTTGGCTCATCAACCCTAGTATAACACTCTATAAAGATAGTTTTTATTCCTAAAATTTTTCCTAAATAGAAAAATGGAATTGCTATTTCAGCTCCATTACTAACCATCACATCCGGCTTCTCTTTTGCTATAATTTTTATTATCTTCGGTAAATTTATTATAACTTTAAGAGGATTCTCCCCAAAGTTTGGAAACAAGTATTTCCTATAGGGCAACGCTTTTGTCCTCGGATGATCA
>NZ_SNUP01000037.1:0-500 GCF_012027515.1 Thermococcus sp. ES12 | reverse complement strand
TTTAACTCAGATACCTGAGTTCCCACTTGATGCAGAACATGTTAGAGAAGTCATAAAGATCAGCGTTCCACCTAAAGCCGTGGACATGAACATGAAGGCCTTTGACCTTGGAATAAAAGCTGCAAAAGAGATATTAGAGCTTTAGGCTCTCTCTTTATATTTGTATTTTATTTGTACTCTCTCAGAACAATCAAACTAGACTTCTAACCTCTTCAACGACTTTAATTGTTTCATATCTTGGAGAAATCTTTCCAAGTTCAGGCTTTCCTTCGAGATAACCCTCAATAAAAGAAGGAAGACCTTTTCTTAAGCCCACACCGTATCCTCCTTCAAGAATAACGGCCAAACTGAACCTTGAAAGCGAAGCCCCAGCAAAGTGATAAAATCTCTCACTCAGCTCCATTGTAGCTAAGCCATCCCCTTTAAAGGCATCAAAGCCCGCTGAGACCACAATGGCCCGTGGCCCGATATCCTCTAAAATGGGAAGGACTATTTCCTGC
>NZ_SNUP01000036.1:0-501 GCF_012027515.1 Thermococcus sp. ES12 | reverse complement strand
ATGTTGTTATCTTGAACCCTGACACAAAAGTTGAGAAAAACTGGCTTGAAGAGCTTTTAAAGCCTTTAGAAAAGGAAGAAAAATTGATCACCACTCCAAAGATTTTGACTTACGATGGCTCTAAAATAAACACTTGTGGGAATATAGATCACTTTACTGGGTTAACCTTTACCAGAGGTCTAAATGAAAGTCCTGAAAAGTTTAATGAATTTGAATACTTGAGCGGTTTATCTGGAGCTTGCTTTGCTATGAGAAGGAAGGACTATTTAGAGTTTGGTGGTTTTGATGAAGACTTTTTAACATACATGGAAGATGCAGAATTTTCTTGGAGGGCTCATGCCAAGGGATTTAAGATTTTGTATGTGCCAACTTCAATAGTATATCATGATTATGAGCTTAAAGTTCCCCCAAAGAAGATTTATCATTTGGAGAAAGGAAGGTATATAATTTTAAGGAAGTACCTAAGCTGGAAGGAACTTTTACTAATGCTTCCCTCATTAC
>NZ_SNUP01000035.1:0-503 GCF_012027515.1 Thermococcus sp. ES12 | reverse complement strand
AAATGGATGAGTTGGAGTAACCTTTATCTCTCTCCCAGTTGCTGTTTTGATTTTAAACATCCTTTCAGGAGCATTCCTTTTCCATGCCACATCTGCTTTAACTTTCTCCACTTTGAGCGTCTTAGAATTGAGTGCATAAAGTTCCAAGTTTATTGAGGCATAGACACCATCATTAACCCTGCCCAACTTTCCTTTTTCTTCGGCGTTCTTTATTGCTTCTTCTACAATCTCCCCAATCTTCTTTATCTTTCCATCTCCAAGAACAACTTGGGTATGATAATCGACACACTTAGCCACTCCAGGATCTCCCACGAGCAAAACATGGCTTTCTCCTCTCAATCTTGTCCCATCAGGAAGCTGTCTCGTTGTTCCACCAAATAAAGCAAGCGCTATACCCAACTTTTCTTTTTTCATTCCATATATTGCAGGTGCAATAGAATCAACTATAACATCCACAACGTCTTTTCTCTTTGCAAGTTCCTTAATCTTTTGTTCATCCTCTG
>NZ_SNUP01000034.1:0-505 GCF_012027515.1 Thermococcus sp. ES12 | reverse complement strand
TCTTGATGAGATACCAATTAAGCTCAAGAACCCAAGGTTTATAGAACCCTTTGAACTGTTAACAGAAATGTTCGGGGTTCCAAAGTATAATGAATTAGACCCAACTCCAATACTGGCATTTACTTATTCATTTTTCTTTGGTTTTATGCTTACGGACTTCCTTTATGGACTGATCATAGCTACCGTGGCAGCGTTGCTGGTTAAGGGACATAAAAAACTAAATGATGGGACCTACAAGTTTTCAAATGTCTTAATCTGGAGTGCGTTCTTCACAATTGTAATGGGGGCTCTCTTTGGTAGCTACTTTGGAGACGCTCCTCAAAGAGCTGGAATAAATGTCCCAGCATTATTAGATCCATTAAGAGGTGCATTAACAGTTTTAGGTCTAGCACTGGCTATAGGACTTATTCACTTGTTTGTAGGGTACACCCTTGGCTTTATAGTAAAGTTCAGGAATGGGGAAGTAAAAGACGCAATCTTTGATCAACTTTCTTGGATGTTAATA
>NZ_SNUP01000033.1:0-507 GCF_012027515.1 Thermococcus sp. ES12 | reverse complement strand
TATAATTTCTTCCAAGACAGATTATCTTGCTTGGCCTAACTTCATAAAAACCATCTCTAAAGGGTAAGCGAATCATTACATCACCAAATAAAAATAATGAAGAAAAAATAAAGAGTTTGCCCTTAACTAACCTCCGCTTCTCTATCCCTAAGGAACTCAGGCTTAAGCTTATAAGTTATATAGAGCACAATTGGCATTATTATAAAAGCCATAAGATCTCCTGTACTGCCTGCAGCCCCCAAAACCTCAACGAAGTCCCTAATTCCTACCATATAAAGTATCAACGGTGGGAAAACTGTTATGATCCAAGCAGATTTCCTATTCATCTTTAGGTACTCTTCCATGTTGTCCAGTTGGGCCGAACCAAGCCCTATGTAACTTGTCAAGATAGCAAAGATCGGAATTAAACTTCCAACAAGCATCCCTATTCTCCCATATAGCTGTTCAAGGGCTTGAGTAGCTATTTGGGGAGTGTTCTCGCCAAAGACTAGGAGGAATGAAGCCACA
>NZ_SNUP01000032.1:0-509 GCF_012027515.1 Thermococcus sp. ES12 | reverse complement strand
GCCCTGAAAAACGCTTTAGTTCCTATAGTCACAGTTCTAGGTCTGCAGTTTGGAGGCCTACTTGGGGGAACACCAATAACAGAAACTGTTTTCGCTCTTCCTGGTATGGGAAGCTATGCAATACAATCGATCCAGAACTTAGATTTCCCTGTCATTGTTGCAATAACTTTCATTTATGCGTTGATATACGTCACCGCTAATTTAGTTGTAGACATCCTCTATGCAGTAATAGACCCAAGAGTTAGGTATTAAGAGGTGAGAAAAATGCAGGAGGAATATAAAAAGAACATATTTGACAAAATTGCTGATAAACTAGTTTATGGCCTTGGTTCGTTCATAAACATGTTCAAAAAAGACTGGAAAAAGAAAAACAAATCAAAAATGGAAGAATGGAGGTTAATGCTTTATGCTCTTAACAGATCACCACCCGCTTTAATAGGAGTTTTCTTGGTTGTAATGTTCATTCTTTTAGGCATTTTTGGACCAAGACTTGCAACATGGAGGTATAA
>NZ_SNUP01000031.1:0-516 GCF_012027515.1 Thermococcus sp. ES12 | reverse complement strand
ATGTTTCTAACGTTTATTGGGACATATACATTTATAAACCTTCCCAAGAGAACAAATGGTTAATAACTATTGGTTATATATAAAAAACACGTTCCCAAGAGTAAGAGCAAATTAAGATCCACAACATTTAACAGATGCAAAAAGCTAAAAACGCCAGCACATTCAAATTGGCAAATATAGAATGGAACCTTCCTCAAATAATTCAAGAAGAATAAAAAAGCTCAATAAATTGAAATCCTTTTAACTCCTTCAAGCTTTGATAGTTCGTTTATCAGTTCGCCAGGAATTGGCTTCTCTGTTATTATTGTGAGTGTAGCCTCTGGATAAAGTTCTGGGTCTTCCGCAACTACTTGTATAGTATTTATACCCCTATCAGCAATCTTAGAGGCCACTTTTGCCAAGATTCCGATAGCCCTTGGTTCTGGTTCAATCTCTATGACTCCATAACCAACATGCCTTCCAACAAACTTCATGTGCACAGTAGGCTCTAGATTAACGTAAACCTCCTTAAGTTCG
>NZ_SNUP01000030.1:0-517 GCF_012027515.1 Thermococcus sp. ES12 | reverse complement strand
CAGCAGGTACAAAAAAGGCGGAATAGCTTAAATATCTGTCATACATCGGTATAGGTTTTACAATTTTGTTGTATGCCAATGAAATTATGAAAATGTAAATGAGCGTTGGAAGGAGTAAGCTAAAAAACAGGTGAGGCCTCAGGTCATAGGTCGTTCTTAGATTCCGATATATCAGGCGTCTCATTTTTAATCACCTTAAGATATGCCTCTTCTAAGTTGGCTGAGTTGGTTTTCCTAATTAGAGACTTTGGAGAGTCAATTGTTAATATTCGTCCCTTATTTATAATTGCGATTCTGTCGCATAGTCTTTCTGCTTCCCACATATTGTGAGTTGTAAAGAATACGGGGATTTTCATATTCCTTATAACTTCGATGACCTTATACCTCGATTCAACATCTAAGCCAACTGTAGGCTCATCAAGAAACAATAACGTTGGTTTATGTACTAATTCCCTGGCTATTTGGAGTCTTCTTCTTTGTCCAATTGATAGTTCAATAGCTTTTTTGTTTGGCTTTA
>NZ_SNUP01000029.1:0-519 GCF_012027515.1 Thermococcus sp. ES12 | reverse complement strand
CATAAATCTTTTTCAATAAATGAGTAAAAAAGAGCTCAGAACTTCAAAACCCTTGCCAAGACCACCAATGGATCCCACACCGGGGCAAATGGTGGTGCATAGGCCAAATCAGCAAAGAACAAGTCCTTGGTAGCAAATCCTGCTTGCAAAGCAATTGCAAATGCATCTATCCTTGGAAGGATTTCCGCACCAACTGCTTGAAGTCCTAAAAGCTTTCCGCTCTCTTTGTCTGCTATTGCCTTAAGCCATATTTTCTTTCCTCCTGGATAATAGTGGGGCTTCGTTCTTGCTTCTATGAAGGCGGTTTTTACATCATAACCCTCTTTTAACGCCTCCTGCTCTGTAAGCCCAGTCTTTCCAATCTCTAAATCCATGAACTTTGTTATTGCTGTGCCTAAAACTCCGGGGAATGTTATATCAACGCCAGCTATGTTGCTTCCCGCTACATAACCCATCTTGTTACCCGGTGGAGCTAAAGGTACCCAAACCCTTCTCCCTGTGATTAAATGTTTTGTTTCC